>NZ_JBIVRG010000016.1:0-91040 GCF_044755505.1 Pseudarthrobacter sp. NPDC092202
GGTCTAGACAATCACTATTCTTCCTGATCAGAGGGGCATTTCTGCGTCACGGCACCCGCTTGTCACCCAAGCTCATCGGTGGATCGAGGCTTAGGCGGGAACATCAAAATCACCCACTCCGCAGCTGCCGGGAGGCCAGCGGACGCTCTCATCAGGGAAGCGATCAGCAAGGAAGCCCGCGTCATCGTGGTGGGCAACCGCAGAATGCGGGGCATCGGACGCGTCCTGGGCAGCGTGGCCAACAGCGTGGCACACAGCGCGCCCTGCGATGTCTACATCGCCAACACCTACGACGCCGACTAACGACATTTCAAGGAGCCCACAGTGCATGACGTGATGATTGTCGGAGCCGGCGCCGCAGGACTCGGGACTGCATACTATCTGAAGGACACCGGCCTGGACATCCTCATCCTGGAATCAGGCCAGGACATCGGCGGCCGGTCACATACCGTCAAACTGGCCGGAACGTCGGCGAACTCCGGTGCGATGTTCGTTTACAAGGGAACAAAATCAGAAGAACTTGTCAACGAACTGGGCATCGAGACTGTGCCCTTCCACCCCGAGACGTACGGGATCCACGTCAACGGTAAGACCGTCGTGGCCGAAACCAACGAGGACGTGGTGGCCGGACTAAATCTCACAGAGTCCGAAAAGACGGAGCTGCTCAAATTCATCGACACCTCGCTCACCGAGTACCAGGACTACGTCACTAACCGGACTTCCGTTGCCGGGCTCGACAAACTTTCCGGTGAAACAGTGGCTGACCGGATCGCCGACCTGCAGCCGGCAGTCCGGAACATCATTGCCACCGCTATCCGCGGAGGCGCCGTAGGCGATCCTGCCAATCTGTCGGCTAAGTATGCGCTGCGCTATTTCGCCAGCTACCTGGCACGGGAAAAGAACAACCGCCTGTTCGCCCTGGAAGGAATGCAGGCCATTCCACGCGCCATCCTGAAACGCTTCCCCGAACACACCGTCCGCCGCAACACCCTGGTGACAGATGTGACCCTGCTCGAGGAAGAGGGCGTCTACGAGGTGGCGGTTACGGGCGAGGGTGGCGAGGCGAAGCTGACGGCAAAGCACGTGGTCCTGGCAGTTCCTGCGCCGGTGGTCCCGGACGTCGCCAGGAACCTGCCTGAGTGGAAGAAGACTGCGCTTAGTAAGGTCGCCAGCCCCGGCAGCACCACGCTGAACATTGTTGCCGATATCAAAGGACTCCCTGAGTTCAAGGACTGGTCCTTCATCGTGACCGTCGGCATGCCTTTCGACGCCATTATCAACCCTGTCCCGGGCGGGACGGACAAGACCTCCGCCCCGGACATTGTTCAGTTCACCTGCTATGGAAATTCCTCGGGCTACCTGCCAGGGTTCGCTGACGACGAGCAGCGCGTCGCGCAGTGGATGGAGGACGTGTACACGGTGGCACCCCAGCTTCGCGGCCGGGTCCTCGGTGTCCACGCCCAAACCTGGCAACACTGCTTCGCGTTGCTCAGTCCCGAGCGGGCAGAAGCCCTTCCGGAGCTTCAGCGTTCGATCGGATCGCTGCACTTCGCCGGCGACTACACTTCGGAGACCGCCGGGACGCACGGTGCATATTCAGAAGCGGAACGCGTCGCGTCCCTGATAGTTGCTTCCCTGAAGCCTTCCAACTAGTTGCACTGATCAGGCAATTACGTACACCCGCAACGAGCTGGGGTACATCCCACCCTGACGCAGGGCATCTCTGCTCGGGTCGCAGAAAAATGAGACTTAGACGTAAGTTCACTGAGAAGCTCGGTCACGCCGCCGCCCACACCTGGGGACAATTCCCATGGGTTATCCACCGCTACTGCTGAAATGGGAGCTACCCCAACGGCTCCCGGCCTCCAGCCGTGGATAACCCGAATTGACCCCAACTGTGGACGGAGCAGGGTCACCGGAGCTAGCTTCTCTGAGCCCCGTCAGGTTGGCCGAGTATCCATCCTCAGCTCTTTGGCTGGGCCTGCTGGCAGCGGGGCGACATCGGCCCTTGGCGCCCCTTGTTTGGTTGGGCTGCTTTAGTTGTCGGTGACATTCCTAGCGAACTTCAAGAGTGGGGTGTACTTTTTGGACACGGAACTCCGGTCTACCGCTCTTGGCCGGGGTTCCGCTACTCAGGCCGTAAGGGAACCGTCGTGGTTTTCGGTGGCCCTACTCGCATGAAGCTCCGGCAAAAATAGTTCGGCTGCGAAAACAGGAGGTGGAGTGCCCCGAGAATGGGGCTGCGTTAGCCACCGCTGCTCCGCTTTGCCCGAAACGCAGGGCTTCTAGGCGAGGCCGTCGAGCCAGGAACCCACTTGGGATTCCGCCTGGTCCATGTCGTCCCTTGAAATGGTGAACCCGTCCTGGTTCACGCTTGAGCCGGCAAGCCTTTCGGTGATGGTTTCGACCGTGTCTGCCAGCCCGTTTCCGCCATGGGTGCTGAACAGCACGATGTTTTTGCCGTTGAAATCATGCTGGTCAAGGAAGGTATCCACCGGCGAGGGCAGTAAGTAGTTCCAAATCGGGTAACCGATGAAAACGGTGTCAAAAGCACTAAGGTCCGGGATGAGCGCTTTGAGTTCGGGCCGTGCGCTTTCTTCCTGTTCCCGAATGGACTGTTCGATGAGCACGTCGTGTTCGAGCGGCATCGGCTCGGCGGTTTGGATGCGGAAGATCTCGGCCCCGAGGCGGGCCTGGATGAGCTGGGCGACGTACTGCGTGTTGCCGAGGACTGTGCCATCGACGACATGGGTGCTGTTCTCCTCGTCTTCGGTCATGGCGTTCGGGTCATCGGTTTCCGGCATCGAAAAGTAGCTGACAAGGGTGCGCGGACCGTCCAATGACAGCGAGGGTCCGGATCCTGAAGAATTTGAGCCGCCATTGTTTTGCCCTCCTCCGGGGGTGCAGGCGGCGATGCCGATTCCGGTCGCTGCTGCCCCGAGCAACCCTAGAAATGCGCGGCGTCCTGTGTCTGTCATGTCATGTCGCTTTCGTGGCTAAGGTGGCGGGTTTTCGCATTCGTCCCTTACGAGCCAAACAGGAAACACAACCGGCTGAAAGGAACTGCTGAAAGGTGTACTGGCAGTTCCCCTTTCAGCGGTGGGTCGGCGCGGTCTACATCGTGAGTCGTTCCTGATGGATCCGGCGTGCGGCTACGCCGGCCCGTCGAAGCAGGCGCTGGGTGGAGAGGACCGCGATGTTGGGGCCGACGATGAAGAACGCGCCCTTCGCCACGGCCTCGGCGGGCAGTGCGGCGGTCAGGTCGTCCTTGCGGAAGCGCCCGATGCGGGTGGAGACCTGCAGGCGCCCCCCGGACGCTGCCCGGTACTCCTCAAGTTTGTCGCGGTAGTAGATGTCTTCTTTGCGCCGTACGGACCACAGCAGGTGGATCTTCCGGCTTGGGTGGTGGGCCGCGGTAAGGCTCAACAGGGGTGCCACGCCGGCGCCCATCCCGATCAGGACCAGCGGGGCATCGGAGTCCTGGTCCTGGACGATCGAATCGAACCGGCCAAAGGGACCTTCGAGCCGTACGCGGGTGCCGGTTTCGAGGTTGCCGAGCCGGCGGGTGAAGTTGCCGTGTTGGCGGATCGTGAAGGTCAGCGTCTTGCGGTCGTCGTCGGTCACGGAGAAGGGGTGCCATTCCCGGTTGACGGCTGCGGAGCCCTCGAAGCTGAGGAAGAAGAAGTCCCCTGGCTGGAGTTTTGCCGCTTCGTCATCGAGCGCTATTGATACGCGGCGGGTTGTTTCGCCCCGGGCGTCATTGCTTTGCACGGTGCCGAGCAGGTAGTTCTCGGGCGCGATCCACTTCTTCCAGGCATAGATGCCCAGCGCCGTCACCGTGTACAGGTCGAAGAGGGTCATGAAAACGAAGTGCTGGCTCACTCGTTCGAGCAGATGGGCGTGCAGCCAGATCATCGCAACGATGACGAGGTTGAGCCGGTGGATCCAGACCGAAAGCTGGTGACGGAAGACGAGCTCCAGGAAGCGTTTGAGCTTCAGCAGGAGCATGGACCTGTCGACCAGCCACCCGCTCAGGAAGAACACCGCAAAGCACAGGGTCGTGACGGCGCCGTAGAACGCCCAGTCCCCAAGGAACCGGGCCACACGGTTAGGTGCGTAGCCGTTCTCACTGTGGATATATGCCGCGACAATGGCCAGCACGCCAAGCATGCCGTGCAGCCCATAGATAGCCGGCAGTCCCACGAGCCGGTCCAGCCATGGTGGCCTGACGCTGAGCACGATGGACAACAGCCACCACGTGTAGGCAATGAGCCCGAGCAGGATGTAATACTTCAGGCGCCACGGATCCGAGGACTGGAAGGAATAAGTAAGCACCAGCGGCAGAGGAAAGACCACCGCGGCGGACCAAAACAACAACCTACGAACCATCACTACGACACCGTCCAGCGGTCCCGGCCGGACATGCCTACCCGCGACCCGGCGTCCGGCGTGACGCCGGGGGCTGAAACTGCCGGCCTGCGCGGGCCACGGTCCTGAGAGGCCTGCCAGTTCACTAAGGTGAGCGCCGTCATGGCCAGGGCGGCAACGGCAAGCAGGACGACCAACTTGTACTTACGAGTCATATGGATTCTTTCCCTTTAGCGGTGAGGCAGGATATGAGGCATACCGCCCAGCCGGCCGCAGCGTCACCGGTCCGGGGTTCCCTCTGGTGTCCGCTGCGGTTCGATGTAGCGTCAGCTTGTTCTGGCGGGTGCTTCGACTCCGGTCATCGCCAGGGCCGGCGCCGGGAGCCGGTCGCCCTGGATGGTGATGTCAGCGACGGCGTTGTTCAATTCCTGGAGTTCGCCGCTGCTGAACTGAACTTCTTCCGCACCGAGGTTCTCCAGCACGTGAGGCAACCTTGTCGTGCTGGGTATCGGCACAATCCATTCCCGCTGAGCCATCAGCCAGGCAAGGGAGATCTGAGCCGGGGTGGAGCCTTTTCGGACAGCCCAATCCTGCAGCAGATGCAGCAGCGGCATGTTCGCAACGAGTGCTTCGGGCGCGTTGCGGGGGACGAAGACGCGGAAGTCATTTTCCGCGAACCGGGTAGAGGGGGTGATGGCTCCGGCGGTGAATCCCATGCCCAGGGGCGCCCACGGCACAAACCCGATGCCGAGTTCTTCGCACAGTGGCAGGATCTGCTCCTCCGGTTCCCGCCAGAGCATGGAGTACTCGTTTTGTATTGCGGTGAGGGGCTGAACCGCGTGGGCCCTGCGGATCGTTTCCGGTCCGGGCTCCGAAAGACCGAAATGGAGCACCTTGCCTTCTGCGATCAGGTCCCTCACAGTGCCTGCGACATCCTCAATCGGGACGTTGGGGTCCACTCTGTGCTGGTACATGAGGTCGATGCGGTCTGTCCTGAGGCGCTGCAGCATGCCGTCGACGGCTTGACGGATGCTCTCGGGGCGGCTGTTGAGCCCTCCCGTTCGTTCTCCGGTGGCCGGGTCGATGGCCCAGCCGAACTTTGACGCGATCACTACACGGTCACGGACAGGCTCGATGGCCTCACCGAGGATGCGTTCGGACTCGAAAGGCCCATATGCTTCGGCGGTGTCGAAGAAGGTCACGCCCTGCTCGGCGGCCGTGCGGATCAGACCAACCATGTCTTCGCGGCTGCTGACAGGGCCGTACAGGTTTCCCGGCATGGTCTGGGTGCCCAGCCCAAGACTGGAAACCTCCAGCGATCCGAGCGTCCGGCGGCCAGTTGCGGTCGTTGCTGCCGTTACTGCACCGGAACCGGATGGGGCGTCGGTTGCGCTGCCCGCAGACTGTGGCGTTTCTGAGCCCGGTGTGCAGGCGGCCAGCCCTGCCACCAGCGGAATGGATGCGAGGGCGGCACCGCCCTTGAGGAAGCCACGGCGACGAAGGTCAATCGAGTTGCGGGTGGGCGTGCTGTCGTCACTGCGCATAGGTTTTGTCCTCATTATCTGGGTTGGTTTGTCTTACTTTTGGCAGCAAAAGTTCCTTGGACCGGCAGTGGTTTCGCCGTCCAGCTACGTGGAGTTTGTAGGAATCTGTGTGGGGGTTATTCAGCTGTGCTGGTCGTTGCGGGGGGCCGTGTCGCTGGAGGTGACTCTGCCGGGCGCTTGCTGGGTGATGCTCCAGCTTGTGAGGAAGTCCAGTTGTTCCTGGGCGTGGCTGCCCGGCTCGGCGGTGTAGGCGATGAGGGTCAGGTCCTCGCCGGGGAGGTCGAAGGCGTCACCGGTCAGTTCGATTTCACCCACCAGAGGACAGTTGAGGGTCTTGCGTGCCGTGCGGTGGAAGCGAACATTGTGCCTGGCCCAACGGACCGCAAATTCTTTGCTTCCGGTAGCGAGGTCACCGATGAGCGCATTGAGATACCGATCATTAGGATGCCTGCCGACTTCTGCCCGGAGCGCCGCCGTGAAATCGTCAGCAAGGGTCTCCCATTCGACGAAAAAGTCCTGCGCCCGCGGGTCCAGGAACATGAACCGTGCGAGGTTCAGCGGCAGCACATCCGGGCTGAGGATGTTTGTGTACAGGGCGAAGCACACGGGATTCGCGGCCACGATCTCCATCCGGGCGTTCCGGATATACGCAGGCGTTCCGGTCATCCCGGCCAAAATCCGTTCAATGCTCGGGCGGACGCTTGCCCGCACCCGACGCGTGCCCCGCGCCGTTGACGGGGCTGCTGCTCTGGCCAGGTCAAAGAGGTGGGCACGTTCGGCCTCATCGAGTTGAAGAGTACGCGCAATGGAGTCAAGGACCGACTCGGATACTCCCCGGAGGTTGCCCCGTTCGAGGCGTGCGTAGTACTCGGTGCTGACGCCGGCGAGCATGGCTACTTCCTCGCGTTTGAGTCCAGCTACCCGCCGCGTACCACCATAGGAGGGCAACCCTGCCTGAGTCGGGGTGATGCGCGACCTCCGGCTGATCAGGAACTCGCGGACGTCTTTGCTGTTGTCCATGAACTCAACGCTACGACGGGCCCGGCACAACCTAACAGGAACTGGCAGTACACCTCACGACAGGTCCTCCCACACCTTGAAAGAGGCTGGTTCCATGGAATCAGATCCGCTTTCCTGCCTTTGAAAGGACACCATGCCTGTCTCTGCCGTCAGCACCCCGGCGGTTGCAGCGCGGCCTCGGGCTTCCCTGGCCGTTGCGATGCTTGGCTTCTTTGTTGTGGCCCTGGACGCCCAGATCGTCAACGTCGCACTCCCGGCAATCCGGAACGACCTCGGCGGCGGCCTGTCCGGGCTGCAGTGGGTGGTTACCGGCTACACCCTGATGTTTTCTGCCCTCCAACTCTTTGCCGGGACGTTCTCCGACGGGACCGGCGCCCGGCGGGCCTATGGGCTGGGCATGGTCGTCTTCGTTGTAGCCTCCGCTGCCTGTGCGTTCAGTCCCACCCTGCCGGCACTCATCTGCGGACGAATCCTGCAGGGCATCGGAGCGGCCATGATCACCCCGGCGTCCCTGGCCCTGATCCGGGAGGCCTACCACGACGCCGCGGCCCGTGGCCGCGCCATCGTCTACTGGGGATTGGGCGGCTCCGTCGCCGCCGCCGCCGGTCCAGTCCTCGGCGGCCTGCTCACGCAGATTGACTGGCGGCTCATCTTCTTCGTCAACCTGCCCGTCGGGGCGGCCGCGCTGGCCGTGCTGTCCCGCGTCGCACCCTCGCCCCGACGCCCGGCACCGTTCGACTGGGCCGGGCAGATCAGCGCCGTGGCCGCACTGGCCGCCCTGACCTACGGCATCATCGAGGGCGCCGAGGCCGGTTATAGAAACCCGGCAATCCTGGTCATGTTCGCCCTCGGCGTGGTGTCCGTCGCCGCGTTCATCGTGGTCCAGGCAAGGGGCCGGCACCCGATGATCCCGCTTGACCTGTTCCGGGCCCCCGCCGTTTCCATGGCCCTGGTCATTGCCGTCGTCACGATGGCGGCGTTCTACGGCGTCGTGTTCGTTCAAAGCCTCTACTTCCAGCAGGAACGCGGCTCCTCTGCCCTGGAAACCGGACTGCTGTTCCTCCCCATGACAGCCCTGGTGGCGATCCTTAACCCCTGGGTGGCGCGTCTCATGACCAGGTACGGGCATGTCGCCATGATCGCCACGGGCCAGCTGATCATGGTCGCCGGCCTCGCCGGACTGTGCCTGCTGCCGGCGGATGCGCCCGTCCTTTTCGTCGCAGCCCTCATGGTCCCGGTCGGTGTCGGTGGCTCCTTCACCGTCCCGCCCATCATTGCCCAGGTGCTGGATAACGTTCCCGCGGAACGGGCCGGCACGGCCAGCGGCGTGGTCAACACCGCCCGGCAGGTCGGCGGCTCCCTCGGCGTAGCCATCTTCGGCGCCGTGCTCGCCAGCGGGGAATTCATTACCGGCCTGCGCACCAGCCTCGGCGCCACCGCCGTTGTGCTCGTCATCCTGGTCGCGGTGTCCCTGGCACTGCAGCGCCGACGACAACAAGCCCCGCACTAACCCGGGCAGACAACCTGACGACGAAGAAAGGAGCAGTCATGCATCTGGCAATTCCCGGCCCTACCTCCAAGGGGCCCGCCGGGAAATTTACCGGCGACGTGTACCTGAACACCCTGCACGCCGGTGAGGAGCCCTCACGGCTGGTGTCCGCCATGGTCCGGTTCACTCCCGGAGCCCGAACCCATTGGCACTCCCATCCGCTGGGGCAGACACTGCACTGCACCGACGGCATGGGATTAGTGGCCACCCGTGACGGGAACGTCATCCTCATGAGGCCCGGGGACACAGTGCATACCCCGCCCGGGGAGGAACACTGGCACGGCGCCACACGCGACAGCCTGATGTGCCACCTTGCCCTGGTCGAACACGACCACGGACAAACCGCGACGTGGCTCGAACCCGTTGCCGAGTACGACTTCCAGGCTGCCCACTCAAGAACCCACCCTCTTGCCCCCACCAACAATGCGAAGGAAACGTCATGAAAAATGTCACCCTCAACAACGACGTCGAAATGCCCATCCTGGGCTTCGGTGTCTTCCAGATCCCCGAAGAGGAAACCCAGGCAGCCGTCGAAGCGGCCCTGGCCACCGGCTACCGCCACCTGGACACGGCAGCGTCCTACGGCAACGAAGAAGCAGTCGGTGCTGCCATCAAAGCCAGCGGCATCCCCCGGGAAGAACTCTTCATCACCACCAAGCTCTGGATCCAGCACGCCCCCGCGGGCAGCGTCTACGACGACAGCAAGCTCTCCTTCCAGAACTCACTGACCCGGCTTGGTCTGGATTACCTGGATCTCTACCTGATCCACCAGCCGCTCGGGGACTACTACAGCAAGTGGCGCGCCATGCAGGACCTCTATAAGGAAGGCCTCACCCGGGCCATCGGTGTCTCGAACTTCCATCCGGACCGGCTCGTGGACCTCATCGAGCACAACGAAATCGTTCCGGCCGTAAACCAGATCGAGACCCACCCGTTCCACCAGCGCACCGCCGACCAGGAACTGATGCGCGACCGCGGCGTGCAAATCGAATCCTGGGGGCCGTTCGCCGAAGGTAAAAACAACCTCTTCACCGACCCTGTGCTCAGCGCCATCGCGGACGCCTACGGCAAGTCCGTCGCCCAGGTGGTGCTGCGCTGGCTCATCCAGCGTGAGGTCGTCGTCATCCCCAAATCGGTCCGCCCCGAGCGCATGGCCCAGAACCTTGACGTCTTCGGCTTCACCCTCAGCGACGAACAGATGAAACAGATCGCCACGCTGGACACCGGCGCCAGCCTGTTCTTCGACCACCGCGACCCCGCCATGGTCAGCTGGCTGGGCGCCCGCCGGTACAACTGAACCCGGGACCCATGAGGAACAAACTATCGAACGTCAGCCGGAGGGCCGCCCTGCGCGGGGCGGCCGCCGGCCTGACCGGCGCCCTGCTGACTGCAGCCGCAACAGCCTGCACACCAGAAGGAACAGGCACCGCGCCATCACCGGACGCGAGCCCCTCCCCTGACACTGCCGGCCCCGGACAGGCCCGCGGGCGGATCCTGCTGGCTTACTTTTCCCGCGCCGGCGAAAACTACTATTACGGCGGCCGGACAAACCTCGACGTTGGCAACACCGAAGTCCTCGCCGGCCTGATCAGCGCCTTGATCCCCTGCGACGTCCACCGCATCGACGCCGCTGACCCCTACCCGGACAGTTACGACGCCACCGTGGCCCGTAACGTCCGCGAACAGAACCAGGACGCTCGCCCCGCGATCGCCAATCCGCTGGCGAACATCGACCAGTACGACACCGTGCTCCTGGCCAACGGCATCTGGAACGTCCGGGCACCAATGATCATGACCACCTTCACCGACAGCTACGACTTCACCGGCAAAACCATCCTCCCCGTCACCACCCACGCCATGAGCGGGCTCGGCACAACGGCCAGGGACTATGCGAACTCCTGCCAAGGCGCCACCATCGGCGAAGGCCTTGCAGTGAAAGGGGAGGAAGTCCGCGACGCCGGAGCAGACGTCCAGGCCTGGCTGCGCCGTACCGCGCTCTTGCCAGGAGCCTAACGACACCGGCAGCCTGCCCGGCACTCTGGTTCGCAAAGCTTCATCCCCGGAAAGGAACCCATCACCATGTCCGATTCACCCCAGACCCGCGCCCAGCAACTCATAGGTGATTTCGCCCCTAAACTTGTCGAACTCACCGACGGTGTCCTCTTCGGCGACATCTGGGAGCGGGAGGAGCTGACCGCACGGGACCGCAGCCTCATTACCGTCGCGAGTCTCATTACCAGTGGCAGCACCGACCAGCTCCGCGGGCACCTCGCCCGGGCGCGTGCCAACGGACTGACCGAAACTGAACTCAAAGAAACGATCATCCATCTGGCCTTTTACGCTGGCTGGCCCAAAGCCATGTCAACGATCGCAATCGCCAAAGAAGTTTTCGCAGAAGCTTAAGCGGCTGCCCTTTCCCCGCTGCGGCAAGGCAGATTAGCCACCGGTATGCACTCACGACACCGGTGGTGACAAGTTTTCCGCAGCGAGTATGCCCGGCTGAACCACACTCCAACCTGACGTCGGGGCGCCTGAGGTGGGAAGACTTGCCCGTTGGTAGAGCTCCGGTCTGGTTCTCAGACACCTGACGAACCAATGAGGTGACATCGCCCGCCCCTTCGCTAAGCGGCTTTCATCAAGACCCGATTAATCGGACTATTTTGATAGTTCTCGGGCTACCGCAGCCCGGTTTCCTGCCCCTCCAACTGTCAGGGTGGGATCTGAGAACATCATGAGCCACCGTCAACAATGCCGAATTTCGCGCTATTCTGACGCCAGACCGGCGCCCGCAAGTTGCCCGCGCTCCCCCGCAACCCTGCCAAGGCTGCTTTAGGGCGATGCGACCTCCGAGAAACTTTAACGGCAAGGCGTGCGGGGAACCCTCACACGGCGCCTGCTTCCTGGCATTACCCGATAGCTACTTGACCGAATATCCGTTATCGGCCTTCGAGTGGTACGAGTAGAAGTGGATGAGATAACGACCCGATTGGTCGTGCGTGTTCACGATTTTGTGAGCACTCTGACGGTCAGGTCTTCGACGTAGCGTTCGCGTACATCCCCCAGGGCTACGCGAGCTGGGGAATTGAAGAACCTGTTCTCCTGCTCTTCCACCGGCCGGTCTCCGCTGAAGGACCTGATCCAGACGAACTCGTTCTCGTCCGCCGTGTTCCGCCATGGTCCGGCTACGGGAATGCCGACCGCTTCGTGGAGTGGAACGATGACGCGGTGGAAGTACTCCAGCCACATCTCCATCAGCCCCTCGCGGATCGTGTAGATGCGTAGCTGGTCGAGGGCCGGCGTCGTGATAGGCGCCGAGGGCTTCGCCAGGGAGTCGACCGCTTCACCCAGGGATCTCAGGGCGGCTGCCGGGCTCGTCAGCACCGGCACGGACGCTGGTCGCGAAGCGGCACTCGCCATGGAGGCTTGGGCTAGGACCACGACGTCGACCTCGGTTGCCAGTTCGTCGATGAGTTCCCCGATAAGCTGGTCGTGGAAAGCTCGGTCGTTGTTCGTCAGCGCGTCGAAGGCTTCGGTACGAAGCGCCTTCTTGATCTCGATCCCCTCCTTTCCGGCTTCCCGGGCGGCGTCCTTTAGGATCTGTACGCTTGAGGCGAAGTTGGACTCCTGCGTGGCGATCAGCCCGATGGAGCCGCCGTAGCGGACCGCTTCGACGGCCATCGGCCTGTCGATGCGGACCACCGGAATTGAACTGATGGCGTTCACCACGTCGCTTGCCGCACCCAGCGTCGAACAGGTTACTAGGACTGCCTCCGCCCCGCCGGCTGCCGCCTCGTCCACCCGCCGGCACAGTTCCAGGACGCAGCGGTCGAACTCTAACCCGGGTGTGCTGGTTGCAAGGTCGAAAAGCGGGGTCTCGGTGCGGTGCTCGACTTCGAGAGTGGGGAAATGCGCCCCCGCGTCGCGGAAGATTTCCTCCGCGACGGGGGTGGTGTGGATTAGTACGACTTTTTGCACCTTGGTTGCGGTACTCATGGGCGGACCAGGACCTTGCCCGGAAGGGATTTGATCTCGTCCAGGCTGGTCGGTAGGTCCGAGATGTGAAATTCGCCCTCGAGGAAGCTGGCCAGGTCCATCCGCCCGTCGAGCACAAGCTCCTGCAGCAGCTCCCAGGAACTCCAAATGCGCCGCCCGTAGACGCCCTTCCAGTTCAGGACCCGGAGGTTGACGTCGCGGGAAATATTGACTTGGACCGGCTGCGAGGCGTGCCCGACGGATACCAGAGTCGATTCGAGCCCCAGTGCACCGAATAGGGTGCCGTAGGCGGAGGCCGCCCCGGAAACCTCGAAGCCGATGTCCGCGCCGTTCATCGCGGACTGTTCCTTGCAGAAAGCGACGAGGTCGTCATTTTGATGCACGTCGAAGGTGGCGGCGCCGAGGCTACCGGCCCGATCACGGCGCAGCCGGTTCGGCTCCAGGACCGCAATCTGCCCGGCGCCCATTGCCTTGAGGGCGCTGACCAGGAACAGTCCTACCGGTCCTGCCCCGGTGATGAGGCAGGTGCGGCCGGCGACGTCCCCAGCCTGCTGGATAGCGTGGATGGCAACGCCGGCGGACTCGAATAGGACCGCTTCCTCACCGATTCGGTCATCGAGGGGGAAACAGGCCGATTCCGGGACGGCCACGTGCGAGGCGAAAGCGCCGTTGTGTGAGACGCCCGGGATCCAGAGCTTGAGGCAGTTGTGCCGGGCGTCTCGCTGGCATGCCGTGCATTTCCCGCAGGAAGCGTGTGATTCGCCGGCCACGCGCTGTCCGACGCTCCGGGTCGTCACGCCGGGGCCCACCTCGATGATCCGACCGCAGTACTCGTGGCCCATGATCAGCGGAAGCTGGCTGCCCCACACGGCAGCAGACTCTGTCCAGTCCGCCAGTCCGTAGTCAGTGCCGCAGACGGAGGCGGATTCGACTTCGATCAGCACCTGGCCGGGGCCCGGGGTGGGCATCTGAGCGTCGAACCTGGTGAGGCCCGGCTCCGGCCGTGTCTTTCCTACAGCTTCCACGTTATTTGGCTCCTGCCGTTGTAGCGGGCGTCGTGATGTCGACGCCGTGGTTGGTTTCAAAGTTGTCCCAGCGGGTCTCGGGCAGCCGGGAGAGGGCGATGAAGGCGATGATGAACATCGTGCCGACCACCGCGATGATGCTCCAGGTCGTTCCGGTGGTGCTCAGCAGCAGTGCGGCGGCGAAGGGTGCGGAGGACCCTGCGATCAGGTTGTTGATGGTGTAGACCGAGGCGTGGCCGGTGTACCGGACGGAGGTCGGGAACGGTTCGGCGAAGAAGGCTGCCATGGCGCCTACGGAAATGAACTGCGCGCCTTGGGAGAGCAGCATTGCTAGGAACATCAGTGGCACCGACTTGGTGTCCAGCAGTGGGAACAGCGCGATTGTGCCCAGCAGGGAGGCGGGCATACTGAAGGACAGCAGCTTCTTGCGCCCGATCTTGTCGGAGATGAAGCCGCCTAGCGGGATCAGGACCAGGCCGCATAGGTTCAGGCCAAGTACCAAGGAAAAGGTCAATGTGCTGCTCATACCAAGGTTGGTCACGATGTAGGAGATCGCATAGGTGCTCACGATGTAGCTCAGCGCGGTGTTCGGCAACCAGACCAGAATGAGCTTGATGATGGTCGGGCGGTGGGACCGGAATACCTCACGGATGGGCGTCGCGGATTGGGCTCCAATCTCCCGCGCCTCGAGGAACACGGGAGATTCCTCGACCTTGCGTCGAATGAAATAGCCGACGACGGCGATGAGGGCGCCGGCGACGAACGGTAGCCGCCATCCCCAGCTTTGCAATGCTTCATCGCCCATGGTTGCCCCGGCTGCGATCAGGAACAGTGCCACGAGCACCTGCCCCACCGGATTGCCGAAGTTGACCATCGCCCCGTAGAAACCGCGACGCATGTTGCCGGCGTATTCGAGTGCCATGATCTGGGCGGAGCTGGCTTCGCCACCAAGGCAGAAGCCCTGAAGGAAGCGAAGGGCGACCAGTAGCGCCGGTGCCCACACACCGATCGTGTTGTATCCGGGCAAGCAGGCGATTAGGAGGGAAACGACGCCCATCATCGTCAGCGACAGGACCATCGCCCGCTTGCGCCCGCTACGGTCGGCGATTCTTGAGAACCAGGCCGCTCCGAGGGGGCGGGCCAAGAAACCGACGCCGAAGGTGGCGAAGGACTGGACGACGGCGACGGCCGGCGTCGAATTAGGGAAGAAGACGTGGGGGAACACCACGCCGGCCAGTGCCCCGTAGAGCGCAAAGTCGAACCACTCCAGGGCCGTGCCTACCGTTGTTGCGCCCAGGACCCGGAGGTTGGAGCTCCCCGTGCGCTGCGGGGCGTGTGGACGTGTCGTCATTGACAATGCCTTTCTAAAGGATGCAACACCAGACGGCTAACCGTCAGAGATGTTCCACCGTGATGAATTCCAGTTCGGTGTCGCCTGTGTTCTCCAGGTCGTGAATCATGTAGTCGTCTCCGGGGAACTCGTAGTGCTTGGTATCCCCTTCCGCATAGGTTGCCTCGCGGGTGGTGCCGTCCTCGCTGTGCTGCCTCGACCGTCCGGCCCGGAGTGCCGTCCAGAAATAGTCCTTGTCGTGGCGGTGGGCGGGTACTCGTTCCCCCGGGGCAACCCTGATATGCCAGACCTTGATCGTCGAGGTCTGGGACAAGAGACGGGTTCCAACGTTGGTGTTGTGGGCGTTGTCCGCGAATTCCTGCCGCAGCTCCGGCGTCCACCCTTCGTAATCTGTGGCGATGACCTTGCTGGAAAGTGTGCTCGGGGGTGTCACTTGTTCTTCTCCTGTCGATTGACCAGTTCCCCTCAAAGCTATGATGTTGAACACATAATGACTACTATCAACTTTCCGCCTTTAGCGTTAGTTTTTGACTTACAGGAGGGTCAGTGCGGATCCGACAGCTTGAGTATTTTGTGGCCATCGCGGATGCTGGATCAATGCGCGAGGCCGCGGAACGGCTTTTCGTGGCTGCTCCCTCGATGTCGTCCCAGATCGCCCTGCTAGAGGCGGAGCTCGGAGGCCCCCTGTTCGAACGGCATCCGCGCGGCGTTACCGTGACACAAACCGGGCGGGTCCTTTACCGGCACGCTCGGAAGGTCCTGGACGCTCTGCAGGAGGCCCGTACCCAAACGCGTGCCGCCATGACCGAACGAGGGGGCGTTCTCACGTTCGGGACCATTCTCTCCCTCGCCGCTGGCATCGCCCCCCAAGCCCTCGCGGCGCTGTCGCAGTCACGGCCACACGTGGATGTCGTCCTGGATGAGTACCGGAGCGCCGAAGCGCTTGAGGCGGCGGCACTCACCAAAAATCTTGATTTCGTCATCGGGCCGGAACCGCGCGCCGCGTTCCCCTACGTTCAGGAACTGGGAACGGAGGAGATCGTCCTCGTGGTTCCGCCGCGCCTGGCCGCCGGGCATGAAGGGGCCGTGGAACTGGGCAGCCTGGCGGCCGAACCATGGGTGACCTTCAAAGAGGACCACGGGCTCGCAATCCTCATGGAGTCACAGTTTATGAAGAGCGGCATTGCACCAAGCCGGAGTGTTTCCACGGCCCAGACGGATGTGGCCATTCGCATGGCGGCAGCAGGACTCGGTATTACCCTCGTGCCGCGCAACGTCGTCCCTGCAGACGTGAAGATGCTTATCAGGTCGCTCGAGCCACGGGTTGAGCGCAGGCTCTACGGGTACGCCAGAACAACGTTCTCTGACCTCACAAGAGAATTTTTCGACGTCGTCGCGGAGGCCTTGGAAGACCCCTATGCGGGAGGGCGGGCAATCGTGGGGCCATCCTAACTCCGGACAGCCAGCCCGCTGTTGACGCCGATCTGTCCGCAGACGATTATCAAGCACTTGCCATGCTGCCTTGTCACATCAGTCGATAGATGGTGTGGTGTTGAGTGGGACGGGGACCAGTTCCTGGAGTTCTTCGAGGGTGCAGCCGAAGGTTTCACGGACGGTAACGCCGTCGGGTCCGGTCAGGAAGACGGCCTTGTCGGTGTACACGCGGGTGACGCAGCCGACGCCGGTGAGCGGGTAGGTGCAGGCTTGAACGATCTTGGAGGCACCTTCGCGGGTGAGCAGGGTCATCATCACGAAGACGTCCTTGGCGCCGGTGGCCAGGTCCATGGCACCGCCGACGGCGGGAATGGCGCCGGGAGCGCCGGTGTGCCAGTTGGCAAGGTCGCCGGTAGCGGAAACCTGGAAGGCTCCCAGCACGCAGATGTCCAGGTGCCCGCCGCGCATGATAGCGAAGGAGTCGGCATGGTGGAAGTACGCCGCCCCGGGGAGCTCGGTGACGGGGATCTTGCCGGCGTTGATCAGGTCGCCGTCGATCTCGTCGCCCGTGGCCTCCGGTCCCATGCCGAGCATTCCGTTCTCGGTGTGGAGCGTGATGTTCTGCTCTTCCGTCAGGTAGTTGGACACCAGGGTGGGCTGGCCGATGCCAAGGTTCACAAAGGATCCGGGGGCGATGTCGCGGGCCACCAGGCGGGCCAGGTCGTCCCGGCCCATGGCCGTCTCCGAGGTTTGAATGGACGTTGCGGTGCTCATTTCAGGCCACCTTCTCTGCCGTGCTGCCGGCTACGCGGACAATGCTGTTGACGTAAATTCCGGGGGTGACAATGTTCTCCGGGTCCAGGCTTCCGGTGGGGACAACCTCGGACACCTGGACGATGGTGTGCTTCGCGGCGGCGGCCATGATGGGGCCGAAGTTGCGGGCGGTCTTGCGGTAGACGAGGTTGCCCTTGCCGTCCGCCTTGAGCGCCTTGATCAGGGCAACATCGGCGTGGATGGGGGTCTCAAACACCTGGCCGCGGCCGTCGATGATCCTGGTTTCCTTGCCCTCGGCGAGCATGGTGCCGTACCCGGTGGGCGTAAAGAACCCGCCGATCCCGGCACCGGCGGCACGGATGCGTTCGGCCAGGTTGCCCTGCGGGACGAGCTCCAGCTCGATCTCCCCGGCCTTGTACCTGGAGTCGAAGTGCCAGGAGTCGGACTGGCGCGGGAAGGAACAGATCATTTTCCGCACCCGGCCTTCCTTGATCAGCAGCGCCAGGCCCTGGTCGCCCTGGCCGGCGTTGTTGTTCACCACGGTCAGGTCCGTGGCGCCGCAGTCCATCAGCGCGTCAATCAGTTCGAACGGCTGCCCGGCATTGCCGAACCCGCCGATCATCACGGTGGAACCGTCCTTGATCCCGGCCACGGCCTCCTGGACCGAATCTACGAAGTTCAGCATGGCTTAGGCCTTTCCTGTGTTGGTGCCGGTGGCGGTCATGTTCTCAAGCACGACGGCCAGCCCCTGGCCCACGCCGATGCAGATCGCCGCGACACCCCAGCGTTCGCCGGAGGCCTGCAGGGAACGGGCGAGGGTGCCGAGGATGCGGGTTCCGGAGGCGCCGAGCGGGTGGCCCATGGCGATGGCGCCGCCGTGCCGGTTCACAATTGTCGGGTCGATGCCCCAGGCGTTGATGCAGGCCAGGGACTGCGCGGCGAAGGCTTCGTTAAGTTCGACGGCGCCCACCTGGTCCCAGCCGATCCCCGCCTTCGCGAGGGCTTTGTTCGCGGCCTCCACGGGGGCGTAGCCGAAGTACTGCGGGTCGTTCGCGTGGGCGCCGCGGCCCGCGATCCGGGCGAGAGGCTGCAGGCCCAGCAGCCCGGCGGCAGCTTCGGAGCCCACCCAGGCTGCGGAGGCGCCGTCGGACAGCGGCGACGCGTTCCCGGCGGTGACCGTCCCGTCCTCGGTCCGGAACACGGTCTTCAGCCCGGCGAGCTTCTCCGCCGTGGAACCGGGGCGGATGCCCTCGTCCCGCACCAGGTCCGTGCCGGGAACCGGGGCCACCAGGTTGTCATAGAAGCCCCCATCCCACGCCGCGGCGGACAGGTTGTGGGAGGCAGCGGCGAACTGGTCCTGCTGCTCCCGGGTCACGCCGTACTTCTCGCGCAGCCGTTCGGTGGCCTCGCCCAGGGAAATGGTCCATTCCTTCGGCATGGCTTTGTTCACCAGCCGCCAGCCCAGCGTGGTGGAGGCCAGGGTCATGTCCCCGGCGGGGTAGGGCTTCTCCGTCTTCGGCAGCACCCACGGGGCCCGGGACATCGATTCCGCCCCGCCCACCAGCACCAGGTCCGCGTCACCGGCGTTGATCTGGCGGGAGGCGATGATGGCCGCATCCAATGACGAGCCGCACAGGCGGTTGACTGTGGTGCCGGGGATGGACACCGGAAGCCCGGCCAGCAACGTGCCCATCCGGGCGATGTTGCGGTTCTCTTCGCCGGCGCCGTTGGCGTTGCCAAACACCACCTCGTCGATCCGCTCCGAATCCAGCCCGGGGGCGCGCTTCACGGACTCTCTGATCACATGCGCGGCCAGGTCATCCGGGCGGACGGCGGCAAGGCCGGAGCCGAACTTGCCGAACGGGGTGCGCACGGCGTCGTACACAAAAGCCTGGTTCATGGGGTTGTCTCGTTTCGTTGTCATGCTGGAGAAGATGAAGTGCCGGCCGTCCGTTACTCTCGCTCTGCGTTGATGAGCGCCGGTGCTGATTGCCTGGGCAAGGGCTTGCCTATGTGGCCGGAGCTGTTGGCAGTTCGAGCATCGTTTCTAGGTACTTGGCTTGCGCTGCTGATGAAGCGAGGAATGACACAAAGGATTCTGCTTCGGCTGATGTGGGGGTTTTTGCGCCGACGGCTGCGGAGAATTCTGTGTAGTGCTGGAGTTCTGCGGGCAGGGGGCCGACGATGTGCGCTTGAGGTACGAACAGCAGCTCGCTGAGCTGCTGGATGGCTATATCGGCGCTTCCGTCTACGACAGCTTCGGCAACGTAACCCTTGTGGACCACGGTGGCATGGGAACCAACTTCTTCGCTGATACCCAGCTTCTCCATGAGGGCCACGAAGTAGGCTCCGCTTGCTCCCGTGCCTGAGTAGGCAACAGACTTGGCGCTGCGGATGGTCCTGATAAAGGATTCAGCTGTGGATATGTCGGGCGAAGGAGCGTTGTGATTGACTGCGACTCCAATGCCCGCGCGCGCAACAGGTGTCAGGGTGCTGCCATCGACTAGGGGCCCCAGCGATTTGAACGAGCTGCTGACTGCAACCATCACGTCGAAGGACTCACCGGCTTCTATGCGCCGAAGCAGCTGGCTCGTGGGCTCGAACACAGCTTGAACTCCAACTCCCGTTTCCTGGTGGAACACATCAATGACTTCATCAAGGGCCTTCTTGACGGCCGGGGAACTAAAGACTTTCACTGGGGTTCGTTTCTTTCTCGTGGTGCTTCTCGTGGGGAGGTGTTGAACGACCCCTGGTCCTCATTGACCTATTGCCCCGTGACGGGTCTGAAACTGCGCTAACGGCACCGCGAACCCGCGGCCAGTGGGGGATGCGGGAAGAAGGTCCTGCATCATCACCATCCGTCGTTCCCTGTAGACGCTGTCGATGATCCATACGACGCCGATTTCGGGAGCGGCTTCCACGACTGTGCCGTGCAGATGTTGACGTTTTTCAGCCCATGCGACGACGTCGCCTTCGCTGACACTCCATGCCCACTTACCCGATGCCATGGATCTCCTTGAAACTGGGGCTGCCATAACTGCAGCGTTTGCCGTCAGTAGAGAGCAGCCAGAAGCCGATTGAACTGAAGGATGCACGCGTTCTGCTGGGGGCGTCTGTATCAGGCGCCCCCAGCAGCGGTGCTATAGGTCGATGACGCTCACGGTTTTGCCGGTGATGGCAGATTCCGCTGCGGCGTTAGCCAAAACCAGCGCGGAGACTCCGTCAGCGAAGTTTGGTGATGTAGGTGCCCCGGTGCGGATGGAGTGTGCGAAGGCGTCCAGCTCTGCGTAGTACGCCTGCGGATAGCGTTCAAGGAAGAAGGGCAGGTAGGCGTCTGCTTCTTCTGTCCCGGTGGCCCCGGATTTGCGCACAGTGGTCGGTGCGACGTTGGCAGCCGAAAGCATGCCGCCGGCCCCGAAGGCTTCCAGTCGCTGGTCGTAGCCGAAGGCGCAGTGGCGGGAGTTGGTGATGGTGATGAGCTCGCCCTTGCTGCCGCGCAAAGTTACGACAGCGGAGTCGAAGTCGTTGAGCTCTTCAATTTCCTTACTGAAGACATTTGAGGCCACTGCGGTCACTTCGACGATGTCTGGTATGAACGACCGGGCCATGTCCAGATCGTGGATGGTCATGTCCCTGAAGATGCCACCAGATCCGGCGAGGTAGTCCCGCGGCGCAGGCTCGGGGTCGCGGCTGGTGATGGTGAGTTGTTCGAGCTTGCCAATTTCTCCGGCTTCGACCCGGGTGCGTACCGCGGCGAAGGACGGGTCGAAGCGGCGGTTGAATCCGAGCATGATCGGGACGGTGGTGTCCTTGATCTGCTCACGGCATGCGAGGACGTTGTCGATGTCGAGGTCGATGGGCTTTTCGCACAGGACGGCGAGGTTGTGGGCGACTGAGCGGGAGATGAGGTCCACGTGGGTGCTGGTGGGCGAGCCGATGATGACGCCGTCGAGGCTGGTGTCTGCGAAGACTTCTTCGGGGTCCTGTACGGCGCGTGCGCCGGTGCTTTCGGCCAGTCGGCGTGCCCCGTCGATGAACGGGTCTGCGATCAGGACGAGATCGATGTCCGGGTGGGCGGCAATGTTGCGGGCGTGTACCTGCCCGATGCGGCCCGAGCCGAAGAGTGCCAGGCGCAGGCGTTTGTCGTTGGACATGGGGTGTGGCCTTTCAGGAAATGGGGAAGTGGGTTAGTCGCGTTGCCGGAGACGGCAGGGGGCGGTGCGGAGCTTGGCCGATCAACGTGCGAGGGAGACTTCGGGGAAGCAGTTGATTGCTGTTTCGTAGGCGCGCTTAAGGCCCTCGGCAACGGGCAGGCTGCGGTGTTCGGCGGAAATGATTTCAACCCCCCAGGGGCCCTTGTATCCGGCATCGAGAGTTCTCTGGATGAACGTGCGGGTGTCGAAGTCGCCCTGACCGCAGTAGGCGCGGTTGTTGATGGTGTCTTCGAAGATGGTGCCAACGACGTCCTTGTAACCGTCGTCGATTTCTACGGCGAAGACCCTGTCCATGGGCACAACGTCCCAGAGGTCGTCGTGGGTGAGGCCGGATCTGTGGGTGTGCCAGATGTCGATCATCAGGCCCGCGGCGGGACTGTCTGCGTGGGTCACGACCTCGACCGCTTCCTGCGCCGTGCGCAGATGGGAGAACGGTGTCGCCTCGAGGGCGAGCCGGATGCCGGATTCAGCGGCTTCCTCTGCCAGGTCGGAGAATGCGCTGGCCATCGTCGACAGCGGCAGGGGGTTGTCCGTCATGCCGGCTCCGACCTTGATGTGCCGGGCACCCAGGGCCTTGGCGGCTTCGAACAGCTCGGCGCGTTGGATGTCAGATTCGGCGCGCTCGGCCCCTGTGGCCCACCAGCCGTTAAGGAATTCGACTTCGATGATGCCGATTCCTGCCTCGCGGATCATACGCCCCAGCTCGGCGTAGCCGATGGTGCGGCGTGCGTGCAGCAGATCGTGATGTACCAACCCGATGCCTGACCACCCCGTCTGGGCAATGAGGTTGATGCGCTCCTGGATCGGGATGGGGCTGGTCTCGTCCGGGCGTCCGGGGGCGGTATCGCCGGCGCTCACCCAGCAGGTTGCGATCAGCTGCGGGGCTGCGCTGGTTTCGCTGGTCATGCGGTCTCGACCTCCATGGATGCTCCCTGTTCCTTCTCGGAGCGGTAGCAGGCGTCGACAATCCGAGCGACGGCCAGGGCATCGGCGACCGGTGCGACTACCGGGGCGCCGGTGCGGATGCTGTCGACCCAGCCACGCATTTCAGGGTGGAAGTTGCTGATGTTTCCCAGTTCGGGCAGTTCCGAGAACTTGTTCAGTTCGGTCCGGGCAAAGGGCGGGGTGAAGTAGCTTTGGGTCCACTCGGTCCAGCCGGCGCGCCAACCGGCGCGGTCCTGGTCCACGTAGACGCGCAGCTTCTGGGGCAGGATGCCGATTTCCAGCATGCCGCCGGTTCCGTAGACGGAGATACGGGAGCTTTCGAACCACTCAAGGTGGTCGTGCCCGTCGAAGCTGAAGGTCACGGACTTGTCAGGGTAGTTCAGCAGGACGGCTGCGGAATCTTCCCGGCTCGACTCGTCGGACAGGCGTCCGGACTTGTGGACACGGGCGTTGACCGAATCGGGTGCGCCGAACATGTGCACCAGGGAATCAAGCATGTGGCATCCGATGATCCACAGAGCCCCTCCCATGTCCGCGGGCTGGTTCAGGTGCGCGGTCAAGTGTTCACCGACGAGGGCAGCACCACGGGCGGAGACGGAAACTACCTCACCAATGACGCCGGTGTCGATGAGTTCCTTGGCCTCTGCGATGGATTGGGCGAGACGAACGTTGTAGCCGACCTGCACCACCAACCCGGGGGCGGCCTTGGATTCGGCCTCGGCCAGCTGGAGCAGATCTTCAACGGTTCCCCCGCCCGGCTTTTCGACGACAACGGACTTGCCGGCGGCCAGTGCGCGCAGGGCGTGAGGGACCATGTCCTTGCTCTTGGAGTGGACCATGATCGCGTTGATGCGCTCGTCCTGGAGCAGTGCGTCAATGGAGCGGGGCTCCATGTCGTACTTATCGGTGAAGTACTGCAGGCGGGGATCGTCGTCCGCGGCTGCAACCACTTCCACCCCTTCAATTTCGCGCAGGGCGCGAACCCGGGCAGAGGCGTGCGGGTGTGTGATTCCCAGAAGTCCTACGACAATCGGTTCCAACGCATTGTCTCCTTCGACTGAGCACCTGATCGGTGCGTTTGATGGATGTTTGATGGGGCGGGCAGCGACGCCCGGCCGGATCAATAAAATTCAGTATGCAGTGTCACCTAGTGGACAGCTTGTCCAAAGCATTTCATGGAGGCGGCTGTCGGTCAAGCTATGACCTGTGACACGTCTGCGTCCTTTTTTGATGCAGTGCGCGGCGCGCCGAGGTAGTCCGACAAAACTTTGGTTCCCCGCAGGAGGAGATCGACGATGGGCTCTTCGCCCTCAGGCCGGTTCAGGATGCCCTCGCGCAGTCCACTGATGGACAGGGAAGCCGCAACTTCGCCGCGGTGGTCGAAGATGGGTGCCCCGATGGCAGCGATGCCCGGGGTGACGTTGTTGTCGCTGATAACGAAGCCCTGGTCCCGGATGTGCTCCAGTCCGGCATAGAACTCTGACCGGGACCGCACGTCGCGCCATGGCTCGCCGCTGCTGGCGACGATCGCAGCATATTCGTCCCATGAGGCCCGGTCTTCGAATGCGAGCAGCGCACGGGGCGCGGCGCCGACATGCAGGGGAAGGGACTCCCCCAGTTTCAGGACCCGGCTGTTGACCCTGATCCCGTCAATGCGCTCGATACACACCGCCCGGGTTCCGCGGCGGATGCACAAGAAGGTTGTTTCCCCTGTTGCTGCGTGGATTTCGCGCAGGATGGGGGCGGCGGCCCGGCGGATGTCCAGGCGTCGGGTGAGCTCGCCGGAAAGGGCAATCATTTTGCTTCCCACCCGGTATGCGCCTCGATGGCCGATCTGTTCCACCCATCCGGCTTCGGCCAAGGTGGCCAGCATCCGGTAAATGGAGCTGGCGGGTTCTTCGAGCATCTCGGTCAACCGGGTCGAGGTTGCGATGCGTTCTTCTGCCAGGGCGGACATCAGTGCCGATGCTTTGGCGATGACGGCAGGGGCGCGGGGGGAGTCCCGATCGGATCCTTCCGGAGGATCGAGTCGGGTGGCTTCTTTTGTATCGTTCGGGTCTTCCTGGGACATGGAGGCGGAGAGGGCCTGGGCGGCGGTGTTCAGGATTTTCCGTGCCGCGTCTTCGTGGCCGAGGACTGTTGCCCGCAGGCCTGCGACCGAGATGGCGCCCAGGAGGCTGCCGTCCTGCCGGAAGACGGGGACGGCGATTGAGGCGACGCCTTCGATGATCTCGCTGTCTTCAACGCTCCATCCGCGGTTGGCGGTTTGCTCAACCCTCTCCCTCAGCTGCTCACCGGTAAGCGGTGTCCGGGACGCGATGCCGGGGTAGGGGCCCGAGGCCAGTACGCTCTCCCGGAACTCGGGTGCGCTGAAGGCCAGGAGAGCCTGCGATGCAGCCCCCGCGTGGAGCGGAAGGGTGCGTCCGGGGGCCAGGTCGTGCAGGTCGACGTCGGCGCCCTGAATCTGGTCCAGGCATACGGCTCCGTTGTCGCGCAGGACGCAGAAGTAGGGGCTCATGCCCAGCTGGCCGCGGATCCAGCGCAGCTGTTCGCGCAGCTCTGCGCGGTCCACGAGCGCATCGGCCGCCGCGTCGCCAAGTTTGAGTATCCCGGTTCCCAGCTCGAGCTTCCCGTCACCGCTTGACCGGACGAGTTTCTCCTGCTCCAGCGCAGCGACGATCCGGTACACGGTGGGCCGCGGCTCGGACACGACCTTGGCCAGCTCCGCCGGCGTTGACTGGCCAATCCGCGCCAATTCATCGATCACCTGGCTGGCTTTTTTCAACAGCTGAATGGTGTTCACCAACCGCCTCTTTTCTGACCCCTGGGAGTCGCTAGCATCCGCGTAACTACCGTCGCGCAGACGCGCTGCACATAAGCACCTCTGCCATTGTCGTCCGTCCGGCCCAAGGCGCCCCGGAAGGCCCGACTTGTGGTGCGTGCAAATGTAATCTGCAACACCACTAGCGTCGATAGCTGGTACTGTGCGAACATGGTGTCCATTGTACGGCACCAAGTGCTCGCAATCACATCTAAATTTCAGGCGCGGCGGTCATGCCGACGCAGAACTGACGCCTTCAGCGTCACGCGGCTCTCCAAAGGAGGAGAACGGTGTTTAAGAAAATTGTCATGTTCGCTGCAACAGCAGCCACGTCACTGGTACTTGCTGGTTGTGCAGGAGGGGGTGCAGGCAGCGGCAACGGGGCCGGCGGAGGGACACAGGCTCCCGCCGACACCCGCATCGGAGTTTCACTGCCCAGCCAGGATGAAGAGCGGTGGATCACCGACGGTAAGGCCATCAAGGAAGGGCTGGAAAAGGTCGGCTACCAGGTGGACCTCCAGTACGCCAATAACGACATCCCCACCCAGCAGCAACAGGTAGACCAGATGCTGACCCAAGGTGCCGATCTGCTGATCCTGGCACCGCTGGACGGAACGGCCCTGTCCCCCCAGTTGCAGCAGGCGGCAAGCTCGAACATCCCGATAGTCTCCTACGACCGGTTCGTCAGGAACAGCGCCGACGTCGACGTTTACGTCACCTTCGACAACTTCAAGGTCGGCGCCCAGCAGGCCACCTCGCTTCTCATCGGGCTCGGTGTCCTGAACAAGGACGGCTCCGAAGGCACCGCCAAGGGACCGTTCAATATCGAACTGTTCGGCGGATCGCTGGACGACAACAACGCAACCTTCGTCTTCAACGGCGGCATGTCGGTCCTGCAGAAATACATCGACAACGGCACCCTGCTGATCAAGTCGGGACAGAACAAGCTCTCGCAGGTGGCAACCGAGAACTGGTCACAGCAAAAGGCGCAGGAGCGCATGGATAACCTGCTGACCGCCAGCTACAGCGGCGGAGCAGCCAAGCTCGACGGTGTCCTTACCCCCAACGACAGCGTCGCCCGCGGCGTCATCACCTCACTGGGCAACGCCGGCTACGGCCCGACCCTGTCCTCACAGCCCAAGCCGATGCCTGTTACGACCGGCCAGGACGCCGAGGTTGCCTCCGTGAAGTTCGTCAACGATGATGTGCAGTTCTCCACCGTGTTCAAGGACACCCGCGCCTTGGCTGCACAAACTGTAAAGGCGTCCCAGGACCTGCTGGCAGGAAAAGACCCCGAGGTCAACGACACCAAGTCCTACGACAACGGATCCAAGGTCGTCCCCTCGTTCCTCGTGCCGATCCAGCCGATCTACAAGGACAACATCAAATCCGCGCTGATCGATTCCGGCTACTACACCGCTGCAGAGGTCGAAGCCGGCCGCCTTCAGTAGTCGTCCAGGGAGGGGCACCACACAGTGCCCCTCCCCTCCCCCTCTCCCCTACAAGACCGATAGGACGGCGGGCCAATGGCCGACCACATCCTGGAAATGCAATCCATCACCAAGACCTTCCCAGGCGTCAAAGCGCTGTCCGGCGTTTCGCTGGCCGTGGAACGCGGTGAGGTCCACGCGATCTGCGGCGAGAACGGCGCAGGGAAGTCCACCCTCATGAAAGTCCTCTCCGGCGTCTACCCCGCCGGCAGCTACGGGGGTGAGATCCTGTTCAAGGGGCAGACGTGTTCTTTCTCCGGCATCCGGGATTCAGAGCACGCCGGCATCGTGATCATCCACCAGGAACTGGCCCTTGTGCCGCACCTGTCGATCGCCGAGAACATCTTCCTGGGCAACGAGCGCCGAGGAGCATCAGGACTGATCGACTGGCACAAGACGAACGCCGAGGCCGCCGAACTCCTCGCATCCGTCGGTCTGCGCGAAGAGCCCACCACCCCGGTCGGGCAGCTTGGCGTCGGCAAGCAGCAACTGGTCGAAATCGCCAAAGCCCTGTCCAAAGAAGTGCAGCTGCTCATCCTCGACGAGCCGACCGCCGCGCTTAACGACAATGACTCCGCGCACCTGCTCGACCTGGTCCGGGCCCTCCGTGACCGCGGCATCACCTCGATCATCATTTCCCACAAACTCAACGAGATCGAAGCAATTGCCGACCACACCACCGTCATCCGCGACGGAAAGACGGTGGAAACCCTGAACATGGCAGATCCTGACGTGAACGTCGACCGCATCATCCGCGGGATGGTCGGCAGGGACCTCGAAGCGTTCTACCCCGACCGTGAGTCGAACCCGGGCGAGGTCGTTCTCCGGGTGGAGGACTGGACGGTCAAGCACCCCACCCAGGACCGCCTGGTCGTCGATAACGCGAGCTTTGAAGTCCGCGCCGGCGAAGTCATCGGCATCGCCGGACTCATGGGCGCCGGACGCACCGAACTGATGATGAGCCTGTTCGGCCGCTCCTACGGCAAGTACGTCTCAGGCAAAATCTTCATGCACGGCAAGGAGATCCACACCCGCTCCGTCGCCGCAGCCATCGAAGCACGGATCGCCTACGCCACCGAAGACCGCAAGGCCTTTGGCCTCAACCTCATCGATGACATCGCCCGCAACATCTCAGCCGCAGCACTGGGCAAACTCGCGAGCTGGGGCTTCGTCAACCACCACGAAGAAGCCCGTGCCGCCGAATTCGCGATGAAATCAATGAACATCAAAGCCCCCAACGTGAAATCAATTGTCGGCAAACTCTCCGGCGGGAACCAGCAGAAGGTCGTCCTCTCGAAGTGGTTGCTCACCGACCCCGAAGTACTGATCCTGGACGAACCCACCCGCGGCATTGATGTCGGCGCGAAATACGAGATCTACACCCTTATCAACAGCTTCGTGGACGCCGGAAAGGCAGTCGTGGTCATCTCCTCCGACCTGCTCGAACTGCTCGGCACCTGCGACCGCATCTACGCGCTTTCCGCAGGCCGGATCACCGGGCAGCTGCCCGCGGCTGAAGCATCCGAGGAACGCCTCATGACACTCATGACCAAAGAGAAGGAACTCACAGCATGACCGTGACAGCCCCCCGGGGATCCCAAAGGAAAGACTCGCCGGCCGCAGCAGCGGTCGTCAAGACCGGAACCAGCGAAATCCGCGAGCTGTTCACCCGCAACCTGCGCACCAGCGGCATCTACATCGCCCTTGTGGCCATCGTGGCGCTGTTCGCAGGACTCACCGGCGGCGCCTCACTCGGTCCCGGAAACATCACCAACATCGTCCTGCAGTACTCCTACATCCTGATCCTGGCCATCGGCATGGTCATCGTGATCATCGCCGGGCACATCGACCTCTCCGTGGGCTCCGTAGTCGCCTTGACCGGCGCAGTGTCGGCGGTAGTCGTCATCCAATACGGACAGCCGTGGTGGGTCGGCGTCCTCGCAGCCCTCGCCACCGGCCTCGCTATTGGAGCCTGGCACGGATACTGGGTCGCCTACGTCGGGATTCCGGCGTTCATCGTCACCCTCGCCGGCATGCTCCTCTTCCGCGGCCTGACCCTGGTCGTACTCGACAACGTATCCCTCTCCCCCTTCCCGGCTGACTACGGCACCATCGCATCCGGCTTCCTCAACGGCCTCCTTGGAGGCCAGGGGTACGACCTCTTCACGCTCCTCATCTTCGCCATCGCCGTGATCGGCTACGCCGCCAACCAGTACCGGACCCGCAAGACCCTGATCAGCTACAACCAGCTCGTCCCGTCATTCCCGCTGTTCATCGCCAAAATCCTCGTTGTCGGCATCGCAGTCATGGTCTTCGCCTGGCAGCTGGCCATCGCCCGCGGCATGCCGCTTGTCCTGATCATGCTGGCCATCCTCATCCTGGTCTACAGCGTCATCATGCAGCGCAGCGTCTTCGGCCGCCAGGTCTACGCCATCGGCGGCAACGTCGTCGCAGCAGCCCTGTCGGGCGTGAAGGTGCGCACCGTCAACTTCTGGATCTTCGTGAACATGGGTTTCCTCTCCGCTGTGGCCGGTATCGTCTTCTCCTCCCGCTCCAACGGCGCCCAGCCCGGCGCGGGCAACATGTTCGAACTTGACGCGATCGCAGCAGCCTTCATCGGCGGCGCGGCCGTTACCGGTGGCGTCGGCAAAGTCGTCGGAGCCATGGCCGGCGGCCTCATCATGGCCGTCATGAGCAACGGCATGCAGCTGATGGGCATCGACCAGTCCGTGCAGTCAGTCGTCAAGGGCCTGGTCCTGATGCTTGCCGTCGCCTTCGACATCTACAACAAGCGCCGGGCCGGTTCCCGCTAACCGCTTCCCGCATCAAGAAGCCCCGCGTGAATAGGAACAATCACGCGGACAATAACTCTTCACAAGGAGCCCATCTGATGACCCACCAGTTTGTATACGAAGCCCTCCCCATGCGGGTGCGCTTCGGCGTCAACTCTCTCTCGACCCTGCCCGAAGAACTCGACCAGATCGGACTCAAGCGCGTCCTGGTCCTCTGCTCACCCGAACAGGAGGACACCGGCAACCGGGTAGCCGAAGCCCTGGGTGAGCGCTGCGTCGGTGTTCTTCCGGAAGCTGTCATGCACGTGCCCAACGAGGTGGCCCAGCGGGCCAGCGACGAAGCCACCCGCGTCGGTGCCGACGGCTGCGTCGCTGTCGGCGGCGGTTCAGCAATCGGCCTCGGCAAAGCAATCGCCCTCAAGCACGGACTGCCGATCGTTGCCGTCCCCACCACCTACGCCGGCTCTGAAATGACACCCGTGTGGGGACTGACGACCGACGGACGCAAGGAAACCGGCAAGGACCCCCGGGTGCTGCCCCGCAGCGTCGTCTACGATCCCGAGCTCACCATGACACTGCCGGCCGCCATGTCCGTGACCAGCGGCATCAACGCCATCGCCCACGCCGTGGAAGCCCTCTACGCACCTGACGCGACACCGATCATCTCGCTGATGGCCGAAGAAGGCGTCCGGGCCCTTGCCGCAGCGCTGCCCGCCATCGTGGCTGACAGCTCCGACCCCGAAGCCCGCAGCAATGCCCTCTACGGGTCATGGCTGTGTGGTGCCTGCCTTGGTGCCACCACTATGTCGCTGCACCACAAGCTGTGCCACGCACTCGGTGGAACCCTCAACCTGCCCCACGCCCAGACGCACACCGTCGTCCTCCCCCACGCCCTTGCCTTCAACCAGCCGGCAGCCCCGGACGCGACCGCTGCCCTGTCAAGGGCACTTGGCGGGGCTGCGGACCCCGCTGAAAGGCTGTGGCAGATCGCCGGGGAACTCGACGCGCCCCGGTCCCTCGCCGAGTTGGGCATGAAGGAAGAAGACATCGACCGCATCGCAGAAGAAGTAACCAGCCGCTCCTACGGAAACCCACGCCCCATCACCTACGACGACGTCCGCGGCATCCTGCACGCGGCATGGGCAGGCAAGCCGCCGAGCGCAAACCCCACCGCCTAACCCTCAAGCACGGTCCACGCCCCGCTCCTTGCCGGGCGCGGACCCCCGCTCGAGGAAAAAGCGGCAGTAGGCCCCTCCGGTACCGTGTGTTCACGACCGGAGGGGCCTACTCCAAACCGCCCCATTCGCCCATATTTTGCAGATTCAACCAGGAGGTAGACCTTGGTCGCCAAGCGGACCATCGCCCCAGGAATTGCCGTATCCCCACTAGCCCTCGGCACGAACGTCTTCGGCTGGACCGCTGACACCGAGACGTCGCACGCGATCCTTGACGGCTACGTCGAAGGCGGCGGCAACTTCCTGGACACCGCCGACTCGTACTCATTCTGGGCCGAGGGCAACACAGGCGGAGAATCCGAAACCATCATCGGAAAATGGCTGGCCAACCGATCCGACCGCGACGACCTGATCATCGCCACCAAGGTCAGTCACCACCCCGACTTCGCCGGGATGGCGCCCGAAACGATCCGCGCCGCCATCGACGCCTCGCTGACGCGACTGGACCTCGACGCCGTCGACATCTACTACGCACACTTCGATGACCCCACAACGCCCCTTATCGAGAGCATCGCGGTAATGTCCGAACTCATCGACCAAGGAAAGATCCGCTCGATCGGCATCTCGAACTACACCGCTGAACGAATCGCCGAATGGCTGACCATCACCGCCCGTGAAGGGTTCCACACCCCCGTCGTCGTCGAACCCCAGTACAACCTCGTCGAACGCGGCATCGAGGCCGACATCCTTCCCCTGGCCCGCACTCACGGCCTGGCCGTCGTACCCTACTACTCCCTCGCCCACGGCTTCCTGACCGGGAAGTACGACGACGACGAGGAGATCGAGAGCCCACGCGCCCCCGACGCGGCACAGTACCTGAACCCTCATGGTCGGCAGGTGATCGAAGCCGTTAAGCGCGTCGCCGGGGAACATTCCACAGAGCCTGCGTCCATTGCGTTGGCCTGGCTCGCCGCTCAGGACGGCGTTGCAGCCCCCATCGCCAGTGCCCGCACCACCGATCAGCTCACACCGCTGCTCGACTCGATGCACATCCAGTTGAGCGACAACGACCTGCGGCTGCTCGACGAGGCATCGCAACTCTGAGCCCCTGCCGGCATACTCGACATCACAAACAACAACGAGGAAACGACCATGATCCAGCAGACCCGCGTCCCCGAAACTCAAAGCACCCCCGACGCCCAGCACGTTTCCGCGGCCCAGCAGAACGTTGAAGAACAGCTGGTACGCAACGTGCTGCGCTCATTCGAGGACTGCCAGGACCCGAGGCTGAAGCAGCTGATGCAGTCCCTGGTGACCCACCTGCACGCGTTCATACGTGATGTGAGGCTCACAGAAGCTGAGTGGAACAAAGCCATCGAATTCCTCACCGCCGTCGGCCACATCACCGACGACCGCCGGCAGGAATTCATCCTGCTCTCCGACGTCTTTGGAGCATCGATGCAAACCATCAACGTCAACAACGAAGCCTACGGCGAGGCCACCGAAGCCACCGTCTTCGGACCATTCTTCGTCGAAGACGCACCCCGAATCGAAAACGGCGGAGACATCGCCGGCGCAGCGCCCGGCGAACCCTGCTGGGTCGAAGGCAGCGTCAAAGACACCGACGGAAACCCTGTCCCCAACGCCCGGATAGAGGTTTGGGAAGCCGACGAAGACGGCTTCTACGACGTGCAGTACAGCGACCAGCGAGTCTCCGGCCGCGCCCACCTCTACACCGACGAGGACGGAAACTACCGGTTCTGGGGACTGACCCCAACCCCCTACCCCATCCCCCACGACGGCCCCGTCGGGCAGATGCTGTCAGCAGTGGGACGCTCCCCCATGCGCGCATCCCACCTCCACTTCATGGTCACTAAACCAGGCCTGAGAACACTGGTCACGCACATCTTCGTCCGCGGCGACGAACTGCTCAAGTACGACACCGTCTTCGGAGTCAAGGAATCCCTCATCAAAGACTTCGTCCAGCAGGAAGCGGGCACGCCGACCCCTGACGGGCGGGACCTCGGAGATCGCACCTGGGCGCGAACCCGCTTCGACATCGTCCTCCCACCCGCAGCCGACTAACGGGTACTACTTGGAATGGGCTTGGCCGATCCTAAGCCAGAAGGACAAACCCTAAACCATCTGAACTTATATGGCTCACGCCGGTAATCGGCCCCTACCCTCCGACCGAGGTTAGGGGCATTTCCGGCGTTGCGCTCCGCCCGTGGTTCTAGGGACCTGATGAGGTGATGTACGTCGGCAGGAACAACGTTTGGCGGAACAAAAGCAACACCAAGTCCCGCAGCTGAAGTTAAGTACCCGGCTCCTGTACCCACGAGTGGCTGAGCCAGGCATGGATACGCTTGATGCCGTCTGCGAATGATCGCGTCTCTGGTTTGTCGAGGAAACCATGACGTGCGTCGACGACGACGCAGTACTTCAGTGCGGTACCGGCAGTGATTAGCTCATCCCTAAAGGCCTGTCCGGATGCCCTGAGCGTGTCGCGGTCAGCGTCCAGCATGAGGGTTGGGGGAAATTCTGAAACGTCGCCGCCGCCAGGAAATGCGTGGAAGTCGGACATCGCTGCAGGGGATCCAGCGTAATTTCGGTTCATCCGTTCAACTACACGTGGGTTGAATTGCGCTATCCCATGGCGTCCCCGGACGCGGGCTCTTATGTCGGGCGGCAAAGTGGGCAGGTCGGCGTGGAAGGTACCGTAGGCCAGGATTAGCCGGGCAGGCAGTTCCTGTCCCTCATCTCTCAAGCGAAGTGTTGCTGCAGCAGCCAGACATGCGCCCGCGCTTGCACCTCCGAGAATGAGACGCCGGTTGGGTGACTCTTTACGAATCGCGTTGGCGGCGTCAATCACGTCGTCTAGGGGTACGGGAAACCTGATGCCGGGCAATACTCCCGGTTTTGGTTTGCTAATCCAGCTCCAGGGCGGTGCAAGGCGGTAGTCGATGGTAACTACAGGCCGGCCTTGCTTTGCCAGCGCACAAGCAACGGCATGGGACTCGAGTTGATCCAGCCCTCCCCCGCTAAAGGCGCCTCCGTGCAACCATACGAGCAGGTCGCTGTCCTGGGCAGGTCCCGTCGGGAACGTGTACCTCCGAATCGGAATTGAACCGTGTCGGCCCTCAACCAGTTCATCCGAAATCTCCAGGCTTTCTGTGTAGGACTTAGGAACAGCTTTCTTATGCACAGTTTTTTCCTTAAAAAAGATGAGCGCGAGCGGGACCCCACTCGAGTGGATCAAGCGCGTCCGGGTTGTGACCGAAGTACTACTACGTTCTAGTGGCCGCAATTTACACGCGAAGGCATCATTGGTGCCAGCCTTGTAGGCTCGACTGCGCTGCGCGATGACGCATTGCCTGCCATCGGCTCCCTTTGGCTCCGCTACTTGGCGGCCGAATCAAACTCGCACGCGGATGCGGCAGCTGGCCGGCCACCGAAGTACCTGTACATCAGGGAATGAGAAGACTACTATCAATCACTAGTTCGTACTAGTGATTGGGTCAATGGAGTCTCGATGAGTAATAAGTCAAACGGCTTTTGGGCTGAATTTTCCGATCCACTGGCTGGCCGGATGGGCCGCTAGATGTTTCCGGATGTTAAGGATGTCAGCGGGGTAGTGCACCTTCTGGGCTCCTCCCCTATCTATGCGCGCAGGCATCAACATAGGGACGGCTATCCGATGCACAGCCATTCCTTTGTGGAGGTAGTCGTGGTCACCGGAGGGTCCGCTCTCCATGAGTCAGCCATAGGGACAGAACTCGTCCAAGAGGGCGACGTTCTTATCCTGCAGCCCGGCATCGCCCACGGCTACAGTTCGTGTCGCGATCTTGAGGTGTTCAACTGCGGGGTTAGTACCGACTTGCTGAACGGCCCTCTTTCCTGGATGGTGAGCGACACAGCGGCAGCGTGCGCTTTATTCGGTAGTGCCCGTCCTTCCTACGGAAATCAGATCTACATAGGCGGGCTATTGCGGGACGAGCTGGAGTCAAGGCTTGGACGCATGACGGAACTCGAGCATCTTTGCGGCGCTTCGACGGGGCGGCGAGCGGAATTCCTGGCAATGCTGATCTTGTTTCTCGATGATCTTGTGAGGGTAGCTACCGATAAAGGGCAGACCTTATCCACGTCCCTGTCCCATCCTTCGGTGGTGGAGGGCATCCGCTTGATGGAGGCCAGTCTCGATGATTCCTGGACGCTGAAGGACTTGGCCTGCAAGCTGCATATGACGCCGAGTCATACGGTGCGTCTGTTCAAGTCCCAGACTGGTCTGCCTCCGCTCGCCTATCTAGCTAAGAGGAGAGCGGAGGCAGCAGCGCGGCTGCTTATCTCCACGGACTACACAGTTTCTCGCGTGGGAAGGGAAGTGGGCTGGTCCGAGCCCAACTACTTTGCCCGCCGATTCCGGTCCCACTTTGGTGTTCCGCCCACCACGTACCGCGAGCGGTTTCGACCCGAGGCCGGCCCGGACTGAACGTGCCGGTCGTGTCCTGCCGCAAAAGATACGCGGGGTTAGATGGTTCAGCCCGGGCTTCCCAGCAGGGGCGGTATGAGGGATGCGAGGCCATCGCGGATGGCGTTCAGTGCCGGCTCGGCGGCCGCTACGTTACCCTCTGGCGTAAAGAAGTTCATTGGCTGCCAACCCCCAATGGCATAGTCAGGGGCCCACGGGCGAACACCAGATAGTACGCCGGTACTCGCGCCCCACGCAGTTAAGTCGCGGTAAAAGCGGTATTCGCCATCTTGGTCCTGCGGATATCCAAGAAGAGGAGAGTTCCAGGCGAACGGTGCCTCCATTGTGCCCGATGGATACCCACATTCCGCGACGAACACCTTCTTGCCGTACTTCTCTTTGAGGGCAGTGGCAGTGGCCTGGAATGAGGCCAAGGACCCGCCGGAGCTTGTGGGGTAGTAGGAAACCCCCAATTCGTCGATATCGAACCCTGCATCGTTCATCGACTGCCAGAACTGTGTAAGGAGGTCAGGGAAAAGCAGCGCCACTGTGCTGGTGTGGGTGCTGAACCGGGCGTGGGGATCGATGCTCTTGATGCCGGCGGCGACCGCAGCGAAAATGGCACCCATATGGGGCCACAGGTGCTGCTGAAGCCACGCGGTTCGATCCGGCATCGTGAAGAGCTGATAAGCAGTCATTCTGCCGATTTCAGGGTCAACAGCGTCGGGGGCGGAGTATGACCAGTACGCTGTCGACTCGGTGAAGCTCCTGACCGCGACACCAGCAACACCAAACTCCACTTCGTTGCCGAGGTCCCAGACGTTCACCTCCGCTCCCTTGCCAAGAATTTGCTTTGCCACCTGGGCGCCGTATTCCCGCATCGCCTTTGTCATCTCCGTGATGGACAACGAGGACCATGGACCCGGCAGCGAGATTTGGGGATAGTCGGAAAAGTCCGGTCCCGGCTGATGCGAGATGTCACCATAGACCGCCCAGAGGCCCAATTCGGGGTTCAGCGGTATCCCAAGCTTGCGGGCCAGGGCGGCTTTCTCAAGACCTTCTTTGAAGCCGTGCTGGGCGTCAACGTCATTGGCCTGGCGGCGGGTCGCAATCCGCGTGAAAACCTCGTTTCCGCCGTGGGCCATAAACATCCGCTGTACGCTTTCGAGCGTGCCAGCTCTAAGGCTGCCGTCCGTGAAAGTCAGCCCCTTTGCCAGCATTGACTGCGTGAACGGGCTCACTGACAGAGCCGAACGGAAGCCACCGCTGGAATTGCTAAGTTTCGCCTTAGGGCTTGCCGACGCCGGGATCGCGCCGAACGTCGCCGCAGACCCGGCCATGATTCCCCCAGCGGCAGACATCGTAAGGAAATTTCGGCGGTTGAAGCCGCGGTGCTGCGACTGAAACGGAGGAGTTGATGACGTCATCGTCGGTCTCGCTATTCACTCTCGGGGGTCCGGCTCGGTCCGGACCGCTATCCATTCTGGTCTCCACCAGGGCTGCTGATGTAGCACTCGGTTGCTGAGACCTAGCACAGGGTTGATCTGTTTAGGCTGGCGGGACCGAAAGCTCAACGATGAACACAGCGAAAGCCAGGAGTGTCGGGCAGCTGTCCCCCTCATTGGTGTCTGAAATGTTCTGGCGACAGATCGCAGCCCGGGGACTTCCCGGCCGTATTTGCACCTCATGGTCGCTCCGAGAGCGGTCAGGCGCTGCAAGCAGCCCGCCAGTGAAATTGGTCCAACTGGTCTTGCGCCTGCCCGCTTCATCGGGCTAGCATCAACTCCGGCTAGTCCGTAATAGTCGCGCAACTCACAAATGGCCGCGCTTCTGGTGGACGAATTAAAGGCTGGACGTTGGGTGGGGCACAAAGAGGGTGCCGCCCTCGGCGGCTCCTGCTGACCCATCCCTCACCCGCATGGCCGCGATGCCATGACGGTCCACGTCGATCCCCTCCTTGCCGGGTTCGGCCTTGCCATAAGCAACGCAAAAAGTACTTTCATGCAAAACACCCATATTGAATCGTTCCAATAGGTTTCTGGTTCAGGGCCACAATTTCAGGAGGCTGGATTGAAGAAATTTAAGAACCACGTGCTGGGGGCAGGGGCGGTGGCCGCAGCGGCCGCTCTCCTGCTCTCGGGCTGTTCCGGGGCCGGCTCCGCCGCGGACGGTCAAACCAGGCTTTCGTTCCTGGTGGAAAACAGCGATGCGACGGTCGCGGCCGCAAACGAACTGGCCAAGGAGTTTACCGCCGCCCACCCCGACATCGCCGTTGAGGTTCAGACCCGCCCGGGTGGTTCGGAAGGGGACAACCTCGTTAAGACCAAGCTTGCCACGGGGGACATGGCGGACGTCTTTGCCTACAACTCCGGGTCACTCTTTCAGCAGATAAACCCTGAGCAGAATCTCGTTGCTGTCACCGAGCAGTCTTTTGCGGCAAACATTTCGGATTCGTTTAAGCCCGTGGTGACAGCGAACGATCAGGTGTACGGCGTGCCGTTCGGCACCGGTATGGCTGGCGGTGTGCTGTACAACAAGAAGGTCTACGAACAGCTCGATCTGACGGCGCCGAAGACCTGGACAGAATTTGTGTCCAACAGCGAGAAAATCAAGGACGCGGGGATCACCCCGATCATCCAGACGTACAAGGACACCTGGACGTCCCAGCTGTTTGTGCTGGCCGACTTCGCCAACGTCGCCAAGTCGGAGCCCAGCTTCGCAGCAGATTTCACCGCCGGTAAGGCCAAGTTCGCAACCGACCCCGCAGCCGTCAAAGGCTTCCAGCGCCAGGAACAGGCCGCAAAGGCGGGGCTGTTCAACAAGGACTTCGCCTCTGCCACCTATGCCCAGGGCCTTGACATGCTGGCCAACGGCGAGGGCGCCCAGTACCCGATGCTGACGATGGGGCTGGCCGGCATCAAGGCCAACAACCCGGAGAAGCTTGACGACATTGGAGTCTTTCCGCTTCCCGGCGACGACGCGTCCACCAATGCCTTGACAGTATGGATGCCCACCGCCGTGTACGTTCCAAAGACCTCCAAGCACGTCGAAGAAGCCCAGAAATTCCAGGCCTTCATCGCAAGCAAGGAGGGTTGTGATGTCCAAACGAAGGCCGCGGGTGTCACAGGACCATATCTCCTGAAGGACTGCACGCTGCCCGCTGATGCGCCGTCAGCAGTCAAGGACATGCTTCCGTTTTTCGATGACCCTTCCAGGAACAGCCCGGCACTGGAGTTCCTCTCGCCGGTCAAGGGTCCCTCGCTGGAGCAGATCACCGTTGAACTCGGCACGCAGCAGTCCACCGCGGAAAAGGCAGCAGCCTTGTACGACGAGGACGTCAAAAAGCAGGCTCAGCAGCTGAACCTGCCCGGTTGGAACTGAACAAAATACAGGAGGCCCGGGGCAGCAGGTGCTGCCCCGGGCCCGCTCAGGAGACGCCATGACCCTCAAACAGAACGCACCGATGGTGGCGCCCCCGCGGCACTCCAGTGTGGCCGCCCCGATGCCCCGGGCCAGGAAGAAGAGCCCTTATCCGTACTGGTTTTACCTTCCGGCCGCAGTAATCTACGCAGTGCTGTTCCTCCTGCCGACGTTTGCCTCGTTCTTCTTCAGCCTCACCCGGTGGAACATGTTCAACGCGACCTTCGTCGGCCTGGAAAACTTCCTCCAGTTTTTCCGTGAACCAGCCCTTTTGACCGGTCTGAAGAACACGATTATCTATGCGGTGCTGACCTCGGGACTGAAAGTGGGGCTCGGTATGGTCTTTGGTGTCCTGCTTACCTCGAGGATCATTGCCCGGGGTTTCCTGCGCTCAGTGTTGTTTTTCCCGGTCTTGCTCAGCAGCATCGGCGTGGGGATCGTTTTTAGTGTCTTCATGGACCCTGCCAACGGCATCATCAACCAGGCCCTTTCCACTATCGGCATCCAGGGGCCTTCATGGCTCGCGGATCCCGCCTGGGCCATCTACTCGGTCGGCCTGGTGGATGTCTGGAAGGGGGTAGGCCTCGCTACCGTGATTTACATTGCCGGCATCGTTTCAATACCTCAGGAATACTTCGAGGCGGCCAGGATGGACGGCGCGAGCCCCTGGAAGGCGTTCTGGAACATCACCGTACCCCTCGCCCGTCCCGCGACGACGACCGTTATCATCCTCTCCCTCATCGGCGGCCTACGCTCCTTCGACCTGATTTGGGCCATGACAAAAGGAGGGCCCGGGTTCGCTTCGGATGTCATCGCATCGGTGATCTACAAGCAATACCAAGCCGGATTCTACGGTCTGTCAACGGCAGGAAATGTCGTGCTCTTCCTAATCATTACAGCCATCGTCCTGCCCCTATCCATTTTTCTGAACCGCAAGGAGGTCGAGCAGTGAGGACCCTCAAGCGGTACGGGTGGGGAACGCTCGCAATCACCATCACCACGGCAGTCTTCATCGTGCCGCTGGTTTTCATCGTTCTCATCGCGGTCAAGGACCGCCGCCAGGCAGCCAAGCTGGACTTCAGCTGGCCAACAGATTTCTCGTTTGTGGAGAACTTTCAGCAGGTCCTCGCCGCCCGTAACTTCATGCTCGTCACGGCCTTTATCAACAGCACGGTGCTGACCGTGGCCAGCGTCTCGATCCTTGTAGTCCTTTCGGCCATGGTCGCGTGGGTGCTGCAGCGCCGCCGCAGCCGCTGGAACGCGGTCGCGAATTTCCTTATCCTTTCAGGCCTGATCATTCCTCCCGCCGTCGTCCCGACAATCTGGGTCCTGCAGGGTCTTGGCCTGTTTAAGACCATGCCGGGTCTCATCCTCATTGAAGTTGCGTTCGGAATTTCCTTCTGCGTCATGATTTTCCGTGCGTTCATCGCTTCGATCCCCCGCGAGTTGGATGAAGCGGCCGTCATCGATGGCTGTGGACCCGTGCGCCTGTTCTTCCGGGTCGTCTTCCCGCTCCTGCGCTCGGTCATAGTGACCGTCATCGTCGTCCAGTCGGTCGCTGTCTTCAATGACTTTCAGAACCCTCTCTACTTCTTCCCGGGGGATCAGAATGCGACCGTCCAGCTGACTTTATTCAACTTCCAAAGCCAGTTCACCACCAGCTACAACCTGCTGTTCATGAATATTCTGCTCATCACCATTCCGCCCCTGGTCATGTACCTGTTTTTCAACCGTCAGATTGTTGCCGGCATGACCGCCGGAGCGGTCAAGGGCTGACACGAACACCCACACCACCAGCGACCTGCAGCACAGCGCGGAGAGTTACCGGTGGGTTCGGCCGGGAATCTGGCAAGCAGCCGGGAGTGATCGCCTCACCAGAGCCCCGATCCGTAGGCTTTTGATACCTTCGACCAGCACAGCCGCCGCCGCTAAGCAAGCAGGGCCAACCCCTGGTTACCGCTGAAACGGGTTGGTGCTTAATCTCGCGTGAATGCTTAAAGGCAGGAATCTACCGGGGGGCAACGGATTCCCTACGGACGATCACTGCAGCTTCTGCCGGCGGGTCGGGTAAAGGGTGTCCTTCGACGTAATGCAGGGCAACAGCAGCCGTGTAGCGGCCGAGCTGTTCCATATCCACTGAGATGCTGGAGATTGATGGGATGAAGCGGACTGCCAGGGGGGAGTCGTCGTGTCCGATCACGGAGAGATCCTCAGGGACACGTATCCGGTTGCGGACAGCCCCGGCAATCACGTCTGCAGCTGTTTCATCGTTGTAGGCGACCACAGCAGTTACACCTGACTCCCGCCAAGCAGCGACGGCTAAAGGTGCCGACTCGTCCTGATAATCGACTTGCCGGACCAAGGGAAGGGGAAGACCAGCCTCCGTGCAGACCTTGTTCACGAGCTCCAGGCGTGCCTGAACAAACTCCTTCAGCCTGGGATCGGAAGGGCATGCGAACCCCAATTTCTCATGACCGAGACTTATCAGATACTCAGCTTGAAGCTGAGGTCCCGACGCAAAATCGGGAGACGCAGGAGCCACTTCCCCATCAGGTGAAGGAATGACGTTGCGGATGCCCAGCGATTTCATGTCCGCCAGTTCGTCAGCAGAAAACGGCTCGTAGCCGATAACGACGGCCGGATCCAGAATTGCCCAAAGCGGCGTAGCGGCGCTGTCCGCAAGCGGCGTGTACGTGATCAGGGCGTATCCGTGTGCGGCCAAGGCGTGGGTCAGGGCCTCCAGGTTGGTCCGAAGGCTGTGCTCAAGCGGCCAATCAGGCAGAACCAGCAGCACGATCTTATTCCGCCCGCTCCGCAGTGCGCGCGCCGCCTGGTGAGGCCGGTAGTTCAGGCGCTCGGAGGCCGCCAAAACGCGTTTGCGGGTCTCTTCAGAAATCGTCTGCCCCTTAGTCCGATTCAGAACAAAGCCCACAGTTGCCGGGGAAACACCCGCCTCCCGGGCCACGTCCGCAGCCGTCACACGCCGCCCTGTCAATGTGGTCAACCCGCACTCCTTGAATCGTTACAAACAGGTCTTGCCAGAAGCAATCCTGCCTTGCTAGCATTTTACCCATACCTGCTAGTACGTACTAGTGATTTGTTCCACACCAGTGCTTTCGACAATGGAGTCCCCATGATTTCTCCTGAGACACCGCCCGTGTCCCCTCCCGCCGGTTCCCCCGTGACCGGTGTGATGGGCAATACCGACGAAGAAACCATTCACGAGGTGCCCGTGCAGGACACCGACCTGCCAAAGGTGTCTGCCAAGTACATCTGGCTGATGGTCCTCGCGCAGTTGGGCGTCTTCATCGCATTCATCACGCCTATGGCCATCTCCCTCTCGGTGAAGGTCAGCCAGCTCACTCCCGGCCAGGAACAGAACCTCGGGTACATCCTCGGAGCAGGTTCCCTGGTCGTCATGCTCACAGCTCCTTTCCTGGGAACCCTCAGCGACAGGACCCGCACCCCCTTGGGCCGGCGCAGCCCCTTCATCATCGGCGGCACAATCGTCGGCGTGCTGGCCCTTGTAGTGATGGCTTCGGCGGACAACATTGCTGTCCTGACACTGGGCTGGATCCTGGCCCAGCTTGGCTGGGGACAGGCGCTGGCAGGCCTGAACGCGTCACAGGCTGACCGCCTTCCGGAATCACAGCGCGGCAAGGTCTCCGGACTCGTGGGCTTCGCCACCCAGATCGGCCCGGTCATCGGTGTCGTCTCCGCAGGGTCGCTGATGACCAACAACCTGCTGCTGTTCCTTGTCCCCGGCATCGCCGGCGTCCTCTTTTGCGCACTGTTCGTCCTCTTCGTGCGGGAAGGATCCAGCAGGAACCTCGTCTTCGAGGACAAGCTCAGCATCAAGCTGATTGCCTCCAAGTACCTTTACAACCCCAAGCAGTACCCGGATTTCAGCTGGAACTGGCTCGCCCGTTTCCTCTTCTACTTTGGGCTGACGCTGAACACCACTTTCACCGCGTTCTTTCTGGCCTCCCGGCTCGGCGTCTCGCTGCAGGAAATCGCCGGCGTTATCGCCTCTGTTGGCGGCATCGGCGTCCTCGCCACAACGTTCGGTGCCATCGGTGGCGGCTTCCTTTCAGACAAGATCCGCCGGAGGAAGCCGATCGTGCTCGCAGCTGCAGTGATCTTCGCGGCCGGCATCGTCGTCATGGCCTTCGCCCACGACCTGCCGATCATCATCGTCGGATCCTTCCTGACCTCCATCGGGATCGGCGGATTCTCCGCAGTGGACCAGGCCCTCCTCCTGGACGTGCTGCCCGAGAAGAAGACCAACGCAGGACGCTTCCTGGGAATCACAGGGTTCGCGACCTCCATCCCTCAGGCCGCGGCCCCCCTGATCGCTCCCCTGTTCCTGACCATCGGTGCTACCGCCGCCGAAAAGAACTACACCCTGCTCTACCTGATTGCAGCAGGCATCACCCTGCTCGGCGGACTGGTCGTCCTCCGCATCAAGTCCGTACGCTAGCAACCCGCAGAAAGACTCCCATGAGCCACTCCCTGCCCTGGACCGCCAGGTTCATAGCCCCAGTAACGTCCGATGCCCCGTCCGGGAATCCCGAGCCGGCTCCCCTGTTCCGCCGCGATTTCAGCTCCTCCCCCGTCCGCCGGGCGACTCTGCACGTGACGGCACTGGGGATTGTCGAGGCCTACCTCAACGGCCAGCGGGTCGGTGACGAAATCCTCGCCCCCGGCTGGACCACCTACCGCCACCGGCTGAACTACAGCACTCATGACGTCACCGAACTGATCAACAACGGTGCCAATACCTTGGGTGCGATGGTCGGCGAAGGATGGGCCCGGGGCAGGCTCGGGTGGGAGGGCGCGGGACCCACCAAGAACATCTTCGCGGACCGGCCAGGGCTGTTCATGCAGCTCGAGCTCGACCACGGGGACCACACCGAGATCATCGCCACGGACGAGGAGTTCTGCACCACGCCCGGGCCCGTCCTGTTTGACAGCATCTACGACGGCGAACACTACGACGCCCGCCAAGAAATTGCCGGCTGGTCGGAACCAGGATTCGACGCCTCTGCCTGGGCTGAGGTGGAGACCATGGACTGGGATCTGGACACACTGGAGGCCCCGACAAAGGAGCCGGTCCGACGCATCGAGGAAGTCGGTGTGCAACGGCTTATCACTACCCCCTCGGGGAAGACCATCGCCGACTTCGGGCAGAACCTGGTGGGCTGGATCCGGCTGACCGTCGACGGCGAGGCAGGGACCACCGTCACGCTCCGCCACGCCGAGGTCCTGGAGGACGGGGAGCTGGGCGTCCGCCCCCTGCGCACCGCCAAAGCAACTGACAAGTACACCTTGCGCGGTGGCGGGCCAGAGACTTGGGAACCGCGCTTCACCTTCCACGGCTTCCGTTACGCCGAAATTGAGGGCTACCCCGGGGAGCTGACCGCGGACAAGCTCACCGCCGTCGTCATTCACACCGACATGAAGCGCACGGGCTGGTTCGAATCCTCCAATCCCCTGCTGAACCAGCTGCACAGCAACACTGTGTGGTCCATGAAGGGCAACTTCGTCAGCCTCCCCACCGATTGCCCGCAACGGGACGAACGCCTGGGCTGGACCGGAGACATCAACGTCTTCGGCCCCACCGCCGCGTACCTCTATGACGTCCGCGGCGTTCTCGGGTCCTGGCTGCGTGACCTGGCCTTGGAACAGAAACACAAGGGCTACGTCCCCATGGTCGTCCCGGACTTCCAGACCCACGCAGCCCCAATGACCACCGCTGTCTGGTCCGACGTCGCGGTACTGCTGCCCTGGACCCTCTACCAGGCCTACGGGGACCAGCAGATCCTCACCGACGCCTACCCTTCGATGGCCGACTTCACCACTCAGGTTGAAGGGCTGCTGAGCCCGAACGGTCTATGGGACACCGGATTCCAGTTCGGGGACTGGCTCGACCCCGATGCCCCGCCGGAAAACCCGTCCGGCGGTAAAACAGAATCACACCTGGTGGCTGCCGCGTACTTCTGCCGCGTCACGGATGTGATGGCCAAAACCGCGGCCCTGCTCGGCAACAGCGAAGATGAGGCCCGGTTTTCCAACCTTGCCGCGAAGGTCAAGCAAGCCTTCCTGGACGAGTACGTCACCCCTTCCGGACGTCTCGCAAACAACTCTGCCACCGCCTACGCCCTAGCCATCACTTTCGACATCCTAAGCCCGGGACAAAAGGAACGCGCGGGGCAAATGCTGGCCAACCTGGTCACCAAGGCCAAGCACACGATCTCCACTGGATTCGTCGGCACACCCGTCCTATGCGACGCGCTCATGCAGACAGGGCACCTCGACGACGCCTACAAGCTCCTGCTCAACACCGAATGCCCCTCATTCCTGTACCCGGTGACCATGGACGCCACCACCATCTGGGAACGCTGGGACTCCATGCGCCCCGACGGCACCATCAACCCCGGAGGCATGACCTCCTTCAACCACTACGCCCTCGGCGCTGTCGCGGACTGGATGCACCGCACCGTTGCCGGCCTCGCACCTGCAGAACCCGGCTACAAACGGATCACCTTCGCCCCCAAACCCGGCGGGAACCTCACCAGCGCCTCGGCACGACACCTCACACCTCAAGGTGAAGCGGCAGTCTCCTGGCGCATTGCCAACGACAGTGTCACGCTCGACATCACTGTTCCGGAGGGAACAACTGCCAACGTCGTCCTTCCGCTGCACCCGGAAAACCTGGAAGTGGAGGTCGGGGCAGGACAACACCACTGGAGCTACGAACTTCCGGCAGAGTACGACGAGACCCCTGAATACAGCCTGGACACCACCTTCGGCGTCCTCGCCCAGGACCAGGACCTGTGGGACAGCTTCACGGAAACCTTCGCCTCCTTCTTCCCCGGGGTCCCGCTGGACGCCAACAACCCGGACGCAAAGAACATCAGCATCAGGGACATGCTCGGGATGATTCCCATGAGCCCGGCCGGGCTCGCCGAAGCCCTGGAAAAAGTCCTGACATCGAAGAACGAGGTACCAGCATGACCGCACCTGCCACCAGCACCGAGAACACAGGGGCAGAAACCTCGAAAATCGTGTCGGACCTCAGCCTGGAAACGAAGGCAGCACTTCTGTCAGGGAAAGATTTCTGGTCCACGGCCGCCGCCGGCGAAATCCCCTCGATGGTTCTGACCGACGGCCCCCACGGAGTCCGCCGCCAAACCGGGGATTCCGACAATCTGGGCCTCCACGGCAGCCAGCCCGCTACTTGCTTCCCTCCCGGAACCGCACTGGGGTCAAGCTGGGATCCGGAACTTGCCGAAGAAGTCGGCCAGGCGCTGGGCCGTGAAGCCCGTGCCCTCGGAGTGAACGTCCTCCTCGGACCGGCAGTCAACATCAAGCGCTCTCCGCTGTGCGGACGCAACTTCGAATACCTCTCTGAAGACCCGCTCGTCAGCGGCGTACTGGGCGCCGCCTGGGTCCGTGGCGTCCAAAGCCAGGGCATCGGTACATCCGTCAAACACTTCGCCGCCAACAACCAGGAAACCGACCGCATGCGCGTCAGCTCCGATGTCGACGAGCGAACCCTGCGCGAAATCTACTTCCCGGCCTTCGAACGCGTGGTCAGGGACAGTAGCCCGACCACCGTCATGTGCTCCTACAATCGCATCAACGGCACATACGCATCAGAAAACACGTGGCTCCTCACCGACGTCCTGCGCAAGGAATGGGGCTTCAGGGGGGCCGTTGTTTCCGACTGGGGCGCGGTCAGTAACCGGGTTGCGGCTCTAAAGGCAGGCCTTGACCTTGAGATGCCCGGCACCGACGGCGCCACCACCGCCGAAATCATCGCCGCAGTCAACGACGGCAGCCTCGACCCCAGCTACCTTGACACCAGTGCCAAGAGGATCGCGGCGCTGCAGCAGCTCACAGCACTGGATGACACCGATGTTGCTGCCATCGACATCCAAGCCCATCATGCCCTTGCACGCCGCGCGGCCGCGAACTCCATCGTCCTGCTCCGCAACGAAAGCACCACGCTCCCCCTCGGGCCCGGCGTCAACGTTGCAGTCCTCGGCGAGTTCGCCGAGAAACCGCGCTATCAGGGCGGCGGAAGCTCCCACGTCAATCCCACGCTCGTCGACATCCCCCTCGAAGAACTCCGCACGGCACTGGGCGGTGACAGAGTGCACTACGCCCCAGGTTACGGTGACGCCGGCACGGAAGCCTCTGCCCTCCTGCGGGAAGAAGCTGTCGACCTGGCCCGGCGCACCGACATCAGCATCGTCTTCGTCGGCTTGGACGAGAAGGAAGAGTCCGAAGGATTTGACCGCACCAACCTCGACCTGCCCGCGGACCACGTTGCCCTCATTCAGGCCGTCGCTGCCGCCAGCAGCCGCACGGTTGTTGTCCTGTCCAACGGCGGAGTGGTAACCCTGGAGCCCTGGCACGACGACGTCGACGCCATCATCGAGGGATGGGCACTCGGCCAAGCAGGAGGCGGCGCCCTCGCCGACGTCCTCACCGGCCGCACCAACCCCTCGGGCCGGCTCGCCGAGACCATCCCTTACCGGCTCAACGACACCGCCTCGTTCATTAACTTCCCGGGCGAGGCCGGGCACGTCCGCTACGGTGAAGGCGTCCTGGTTGGCTACCGCTACCACGAAACCGTCGACGTCCCCGCCCGCTATGCCTTCGGTCACGGCCTCAGCTACACCACCTTCACCTACTCCGATCTGAGCGCATCTGCGCTTGGCACCGATACGGCAAAGGTTGAGGTGACCGTGACGAACGCGGGAGACCGCGCCGGGGCCGACGTCGTCCAAATCTACGTGGCAGCACCACAAGGACCTGTCCGTACACCTGTACGGGAACTTCGCGCCTTCCAAAAGGTCACGCTCGAACCGGGCGAGTCCCGGACGATCACCTTTGAACTCGACCGCCGCGCCTTCGCATACTACGACATCACCGACAGCCGCTGGGCCGTTACACCGGGCGAATATGCGATCGAACTGGGCCGCAGCGCCAGCGATATCACAGCCCGCACAGCGATCAGCCTGCACGGCGACGCATCACGCCCCTCCCCGCTGAGCCTCACGTCCACGGTCGAGGAATGGTTTACCCACCCGGTGGCCGGCCCATTGCTCATCCAGGGCATCACCGCGTCTCTGACCGAGGAGCAGCGTGCCGTGGCCGAAGGGATGGAGGACGGACTGAAAATGGCGTACTCCATGCCGATGAACCAATTCGCCAAGTTCCCCGGCGTCAGCATCCCCGCGGAAGCCCTGGAACAGCTGATCCATGCCACCAAGGAGACACCGGTCAGATGATGCAAGGACGGAAAAAGAAAATCTTCCTGACCGGTGCCACCGGTAACTGGGGACAGTACATCCTGCGCGAATTCGCCCAGCGCAGTGACCGGTTCGACGTCCTCGCCCTGGTCCTTCCCACACCGAAGGACACCGCGGTCATCCGCAAGTTCGAAGACATGGAAAACCTCAGCGTCGTCTACGGCGACCTTACGGACTACCCCACCGTGCTCTCCTGCGTCACCGGCGCAGACTACGTCCTGCACACCGGCGCCGTCGTCTCACCATTTGCCGACGACCACCCCGAGCTGGCTCACAAAGTCAACGTCGGCGGCGCGAGGAACATCATCAAAGCCGTCAAAAGCCAGCCGGATCCCGATGCCGTCCGGCTGGTGACCATCGGCACCGTCGCCCAAAGCGGGGACCGGAACCCGCCCAACCACTGGGGACGCATCGGTGACCCCCTGCGCGTATCCCACTACGACGAATACGGGCAAAGCAAAGTCGTCGCAGAGCGCGAGCTGATCGACTCTGGGCTCAAGAACTTCGCCTCGCTGCGCCAGACCGGCATCTTCCACCCCGGCATCCTGGAAATCCGTGACCCCATCATGACCCACACCCCCTTCGGCGGAGTCCTGGAATGGGTCTCTGTCGAGGACGCCTCCCGGCTGCTGGCCAATATCTGCGAAGATGGCGTACCCGAGCAGTTCTGGGGCGGGATCTACAACATCGGCGGCGGCGAATCATGGCGCCTCACCAACTGGGACCTGCAAACCAGCATGACCGCGGCCATGGGAGTCAAGGACGCCCGAAAATGGTACGACCGGAACTGGTTCGCCACCGGCAACTTTCACGGGTTCTGGTACACCGACTCCGACCTGCTCGAATCTCTCGTACCCTTCCGGGAAGATACGTTCCAGGCGGCATTGGACCGGGCCGTGGCGGCAGCACCGGCAGCGGTTCGGCTTGCAGGAAAGATCCCTGCTCCGCTGATCAAGCACCTCGTGATGAAGCCACTGACCAAAAAGCCGCGGGGCACCATGGCATGGATCGAAGCCAACGACACCGCTAAGATCAACGCCTACTTTGGGTCCAAGCAGGAATGGGAAAGCATCGGCGACTGGTCCACGTTCTGGCCGCCTCGGCCAGACAGGACACCCCTGTACCTCAACCACGGCTACGACGAGTTCAAGGACCGGGCCGATTGGACCATTGCGGACATGAAAGATGCAGCAGACTTCCGTGGTGGCAGGCTGGTCTCCACGACCATGACCCAAGGGAATTTCTCAACACCCCTGGCATGGGAATGCGCCGCCGGACACACCTTCCACGGCAGCCCTCGGCTCATCCTCACGGCCGGTCACTGGTGCCCAGAATGCATCAAAAAACCTGCTGACTACAAAAACCAGGCCACGCGGAACAAGTTCCTTGCCCAACTGGAAACCCAAGTTCCAGTCAAAGTCTGAAAGGCCCGTCGAGGGTGCTCGCAGTCAGCTCCAAGGACAGAGCAGGGCACCCTCAACAGTCTTTTCCGCCCAAACCCAAATCCCTTTGTTATAACGGAGCCTCCGATGTGCCCCAGATCCCAGCCCGCACTCCGAGAATCAGCCGTGAAAATGCGCGATGTCGCCAACGCGGCCGGCGTCTCCATCGCTACAGTCTCCAACGTCCTTAATCACCCCCACCTTGTGGCCCCAAGAACAAGGGAACATGTGCAGCACATTGCGCTGGAACTGGACTTCCAACCGGACCCACACGCGCAGGCGCTGCGTGCATTGGGTTCGGTCAACTCCAAGCCCCACGAGGGCAGCATGGACGAATCCCATAAACACAAAGAGGATGACACTGACGTACCCGGCACCATCGTAGAACCCCCAGCCGTTCAAACACCCGCCGCCCCTTCACCCGAAAGCCAGAATGTGGAGGACCTCAAACCCGGCGCCCACTTGAGCTTGCAAATTGGCCCAGAGAAACTCAGCGGAACCATTGACGTGATCATGCCTGACAAGTCCTGCTTCTGGATCTGGACCGACGGTGGCATGGGCCGGCGACTGATCGATATCAGTGAGACAACCGCAGTAACACTTAGTACGGCTGACTAAAGCGATTTCCCGGAAATCCAGTTTCACCCATACCTAATGAGTGATCCGCAAGTTACGAACTAGCACGCCCTACCTTGGCGTGAAAGGTCCTAGAGGGAGTTTCAACATGGCAGCTCACGACACCGTTACGAAGATCAGGTCAACCGGCATAACGCCAGCCCCAGACTCCGCACCCGGACCGGCAGAAGTAGACATCCTGGTGGTAGGAAGCGGGACCGGGCTGGCGGCCGCGCTCAGCGCCCATGAGGCAGGCAGCTCCGTGCTCGTCATTGAGAAAACCGCTGTCATCGGCGGATCAACGGCACGCTCCGGGGGAGCCTTCTGGATCCCGGGAAACCATGTCCTGGCTGCCAAGGGCGCAGAAACATCCCACGACTCTGCCGCCCGTTATCTTGCAGCTGTTGTTGGTGACGACGCCCCCGCACAGCGATGGAACAACTTCCTTGCCTACGGCCCCGAAGCGTTGGCAATGCTGCAGAGGACCACGCCAATGAAGTTCACCTGGGCCAAAGGCTATTCCGACTACCACCCTGAAAAGCCCGGCGGATCTGCGGTCGGCCGCAGCTGCGAATGCCGCCCCTTCGACCTGCGCCGGCTTGGTCCGCACAGGGCCAAACTCCGCGGGGGCATCATGGAGGCTCCCCTGCCGATGCCCGTCACCGGCGGTGACTACAAGTGGCTTAACCTGCTGACCAAAGTCCCCACCAAGGGTTTCAAGCTTGCTGTCCTCCGCGCGATCCAAGGCATCGGTGGTGCCATTCTGGGCAGGGAATACGCTGCGGGCGGACAGGCGCTGGCCGCTGGCCTCTACGCCGGCGTACTGAGGGCCGGAATCCCGGTCTGGACCGAAACTTCCCTGGTCCGGCTGCTCACCAATCAAGGCCGCGTTACCGGCGCGATCGTCTCTTCCGGCGGCCACGAATATACGGTTCAGGCAAGGCACGGCGTCATTCTTGCCGCCGGAGGATTCGACCACGACCTTGAGATGCGCCGACAGGAACAAACGGCAACGCTGGGCCCCTGGAGCCTGGGTGCCGACGGGAATACCGGCGACGCCATCGCTGCCGCGAAGTCCTGCGGAGCAACGACGTCCCTGCTCGACCAGGCCTGGTGGTTCCCTGCAATTGCCCCGATCGGAGATGGCGCCCCGTCAGTGCTTCTGGCCGAGCGCTCCCTTCCCGGTTCGTTCATGGTTGATTCGACAGGGCGCCGGTTCACGAACGAAGCCCAGGACTACATGTCCTTCGGCCAGCGCGTCCTCGAGCGGGAGAAACAAGGACGTCCGGTCGGGCAGATGTGGCTCATTTTCGATCAGGAGTACCGCAACAGCTACCTGCTCGCAGGCACCGTATTCCCGGGCATGAAGCTCCCGGCATCCTGGTACCGCAACGGAATCGCGGTCCGGGGATCTTCCTGGGCGAACCTGGCTCACGCCATGTCGGTACCCGAGGAAGCGCTGCAAGCAACAGGTACCCGCTTCAATCACGCAGCTGCCCTCGGGATTGACGATGACTTCGGACGGGGCAACAGCGCCTACGACAGGTACTACGGTGACCCGACAATGACACCGAACCCAAACCTTCGGCCCCTAAACCAGCGCAAGCTGTTCGCGGTGAAAGTCGTTTTGAGCGACCTCGGAACCTGCGGCGGTATCACCGCCGACGAGTCCGGGCGTGCCCTCGATTCAGATGCCAAGCCCATCCCCGGGCTGTACGCCATCGGCAACACCGCCGCGAACGCTTTCGGAAAGAGCTATCCGGGCGCGGGCGCCACCATCGGGCAAGGTTTGGTCTTCGGGCACATTGCAGCGCAGCACGCTGTTCACAGCAGGTAAGCAACCATCACAACACCGGGGCCGAGGACACCTACCCACAGACCTGGCTCAGGGCTTGTCACTCCAACGAGGAAATATCTGGCAGTTCCGTTAACCCTAAAGGTTTTGAGGGTGGCCAGGAGATCCCGATACCGGCATTTCCCTCGGCGGCAGCCTTTGTTGTTCACAGGGAGCACCGTCAACCGATTCGCGTCAATAATGTAGGCGCTTGCTGGCTATAGGCGGCTGCTTGCTGAATGAGCATCTGATTCTCGTCCAAGTAGGGAACACCCCCAACCTGACACGCCGCGTTCCGCCTTTGCTTGATACGGTCCAGAGTCAGCAGTTCCCCGGAAATGGGTCCTTCTGTTAGCCTCTCTTGACTTCCTGAATGCGACGCTGCCGGGGCGTTGCACACCGACCCTTAGGAGGCGTCATGGAATCCAGAGGGCAAGAGCCCTCCACTGTGACTACTGCGCTTTCCAGCCAGGACGTCTTGCATGTGCGGTGGGCACCCGGAGCGGTCGTCACGGAATCCGACGCGAAGGCTCTGAAGACACGCGCTACCGAGTTAAGTTCAGGTCGCGCCCTTCCAATGTTGGTCGAAATGGCCAGCATGAAGTGGATCGATCGCCGTGCCACGGAGATGTTTTCAGAGCCCTGGCCACTCGCGCGGATGGCACTCGTCGGAGCCTCTCCCGTTGACGAAGTCATAGCCAGGTTCTACAGCTCACGCCACAATCATTCATGCGCCACCCGGTACTTCACGTCGATCGACGAGGCGATGGCCTGGCTTACCAAGAGATAGGGCAGTAGACGCCGCCTGATGTTCGCCCAATCCACAGTTTGGGTGCAGAGGTCTGCGCTGTCTAAATGCTGAGCTACACCGAAAATATCCATCAGCAGCAGGGTTCCCGGCCGTGGCAGGTTGACGGAATATCCGTTATCGGCGTTTTGCAGCGTGGGAGTAGAAGCAGGTGGGAGAACTCCCGGCCTCGCGACGTATTTGACGTTTCCGCACGGTCAGAGGGGGCATTTCTGTGAAGCCTGCTGAAGTTAGTTGAAGAACGTGCGGCCGGATATCCCAGCAGCCTCCGCCGTGAAATTGCCCGGGCCCTTGGGCAGCAGATTCAGGGCTTCGGGTGATGGCCAGCGGGGTCATGCTCTTGCTTACGTGCGACTTTGCAGTCTGAGCAAGCTTTTTTCACAGCTGAATGAAAGGTTCCCGAAAGGTTCTCCAGAAGCTGTTTTCCGATGCTTGAAAAGTCTCTAGGGAGACAAACCGACAGCAGCCGTCCATGACGGCGGATTCAGGAGACAAACGCATGTCACGCACAAAGAAAATGACCCTCGGCCTATCAGCTACGGCTTTGGCCCTCAGTGCCGGACTTGGAGTCGCTGGGATGGCCTCCGCCACCACCACGCCGGCTCCTTTACCGAGCGCGAGCAGCAGCGCCTCTGCCGACGGCAGCACGGAACAGGGCATGGGTAAGCACGGCGGCCGCGGCGGCGAACGCGGCGTGGCGCAGGCATCCGTGCTCGCGGAAAAGCTCGGGGTTGACGAAGCAAAGGTCACGGAAGCGCTCCAAGCCTTCAGGGAAGCCAACAAACCTGCCACGCCGCCGACGGAAGGCACTAAACCGGACTCCGCCACCCGTGACGCCGCATTAGCCACGTCGCTTGCCGAGTCGCTGGGCATCGAGGAGTCCAGAGTGACTGCGGCGCTGGAGGAGCTGCGCAGCGAGCGGCAGGCGGAGAAGGCCGCAGCCCTCAAAACCCGGCTGGACCAGGCGGTGACGGATGGCAAACTGACCCAGGCTGAGGCCGATGCCGTCACCAAGGCAGTGCAGAACGGGGTTATTGCCGGCCGTTGACCCGGCGCCCAAAAGCCCGCAATACAAGGAAGTCCCCGGGAATGGTTCCCGGGGACTTCCTTGTGATTACACCCTGCGGATCACATCTAACAGATCGCACTGTGCAGGTGCCTTCGCATCCTGCAGTGCGGCGCGGTGTCCGTGCTGGTTCCTTCGTACGCTGCCTGAGCGCCGTCGCTGTCATCCACGGACGGCGTGCGGTTGCGAAGTGGGTCGTACAGCGACTCGTCCAGGTCGTATTCAAAGAGGCGATGATCAACACCCTTGCAGCGCAGGATCACATATGGTTTCGGCCTGTTTCGCTATACAGCAGATCCCCTCAGCAAGCTCGTTTCACAGGTTCCACACATGCCCGGCAAATCCCTCTGCTAAGTGTCCTGCCTAGAAATGAGGCATGACTCGTGAGCAAACCAAATCTCGTAAAGGTGGCCGCTTCCGGCACGCCGTCGTCGCAGGGGCCGTGGCCCTGACCCTTTCAGCCGGCGGCGCCACCGCATGGGCTCTGGACCGTTTCGTTGTCCAGCACGTGGAGATCTCTGATGTCTCCGCCTATGAGGCCAGCCAGGCTGGCACTTCCACGGGAACCTCCACCAGCACGACGGACGACACTGCCTCCGCCACTGCCGTCACCACGGACACCACCTACTCCTCCGAATCCTCGAACATCACCATTTCCACAGTGGTCACCGGCAGTGGCGACAGTACGGTCACCTACTACGTTGCCGACGTCGTCCTCGATGATGCCACCACCCTTCAGTCAGCGTTCGCCAATGACAGCTTCGGTGAGAACATCACCGAAACCACCTCGGCGATCGCCGAGGCTAACAACGCCGTCTTCGCCGTCAACGGGGACTACTACGGCTTCCGCGAGACCGGCATCTTAATCCGCAACGGCGTGGCCTTCCGGGATGAAGGCGCCCGCCAAGGCCTGGCCTTCTACCGCGACGGCACCGTCAAGGTGTACGACGAAACCACCACCACCGCCGAGCAGCTGCTGGCCGACGGCGTCTGGAACACCCTCTCCTTCGGACCGTCCCTCCTGGACAACGGCGAGGTGGCCGAGGGCATCGAGGACGTTGAGGTGGATACCAACTTCGGCAACCACTCGATCCAGGGCGAACAGCCGCGCACCGCCGTCGGCATCATCGACCAAAACCACCTGGTGTTCGTGGTGGTGGACGGCCGGAGCCCCGGTTACAGCGCCGGCGTCACCATGACCGGCCTGGCCGAAATCATGCAGGGTCTGGGCGCCACCACCGCCTACAACATCGACGGCGGCGGCTCGTCCACCATGTACTTCAACGGCGGGCTGGTGAACAACCCACTGGGTGAGAACAAGGAACGCGGCACCTCGGACATCCTCTACATCGCGGGCCAGGGCACGTCATGATCATCCTGATCCCGGCCTACGAACCGGACCATCAGCTGCCTGCACTTATCCACAGCATCCGTGCCACGGAACCGCATGTTCCCATAGTGGTGGTGGACGATGGCAGCGGCCCGCAATACCGGGACGTGTTCGACGACGTCAGGGCACTTGGTTGCCACGTCATCAGTTATGGGCGCAACCGCGGCAAAGGCTTTGCCCTCAAAACAGGTTTCGGCTTCATTGCCGACAACCTCCCAGACCATGACGTGGTCTGCGCCGACAGCGACGGCCAGCACACAGTGGTGGACATCTTGCGGGTGGCGGAAGTCCTCGAACAGAACCGCGCCGGTACAAGGACCTGGGCCACCATGATCCTGGGCAGCCGGTCCTTCACCGGGCAGGTCCCTGCGCGATCCCGGCTGGGCAACAACGCCACTAAGGCACTCTTCACCCTAGCAACCGGCGAGCATATCCCCGATACCCAGACCGGCCTCCGCGGCTACCCGGCCACGATGATCCCCTGGCTGAGGTCGGTCCGCGGCGACCGCTACGAGTACGAGTTGAACCTGCTGCTCGAAGCCAGGCACGCGGGCTATTCCATCCGGTCAGTCCACATCGCCACTGTCTACCTTGACCACAACTCCGGATCGCACTTCCGGCCGGTGGCAGATTCGGTGCGGATCTACGCGCCGCTGCTAAAGTTCCTGGCTTCATCCTTCACGGCTTTCTTGCTGGACACCGTGCTGTTCCTGCTGCTCACACTGCTCGTCGATTCCCTGCTCCTGGCAGTGCTGGGCGCCCGCGCGGTGAGCGCCGGCGTGAACTTTATGGTCAACCGGAATGTGGTCTTCGAGCACGGCAGGGACAAGCGCGCCACGGCTACGGGGCTGCGCTACTTCAGCCTGGCCGCCGTGCTGCTGGCCGCGAACTTCGGCCTGATCTGGGCCCTCGAAGCCGCCGGCCTGCTGGCACTGCCGGCCAAGGTCCTGGCCGAAATTGTCCTGCTGGCAGCAAGCTTCGCGGTGCAGCAGCGCTGGCTTTTCGCGCGCAAACCAGCAGCTGAAGCGGCCGGCAACACATCCAGTGAAGCGCCGGTCCGCACTCATACATCCGGCTAGGTTCCCGCACAGCACCTGCACAGGATGGGCCCGGAAAGTAAAGACCAGCCCACCAAAAACATCCCGGAGAATCCCATGAACTCAGTCATTTTTATCCTTGCAGACCTCGCGGCCATCAGCCTCCTGACCTTCGCCCTGTACCTCCGCCGCCACCGCCGCCGCGACCTGGTGGTGTCCTACCTAGGCATGAACGTCGGAGTCCTGGCTGTCGCCACCGCGCTGTCCGGATCAGCCGCAGGACTCGGCCTGGGACTCGGGCTCTTCGGCGTCCTGTCCATCATTAGGCTCCGCTCCACCGAGCTGGCCCAGCACGAGGTCGCCTACTACTTCTCAGCCCTGGCCCTCGGCCTGATCGCGGGCCTGGGCATCGAGCCCTTGTGGCTGACCGGATCGCTGATGGCCCTGATCCTGCTGGTGATGTTCGTTGGAGACCACCCCCGCGTCCTGCCGGCCCACCGCCACCAGACCGTGGTCCTGGACCGCGCCATCGCCGAGGACGGCGAACTCTACGCCCGGCTCGAGGAAGTACTCCACGGCAAGGTCCACTCCGCCACCGTCCAGGAACTTGACCTGGTCAACGACAAAACCATCGTTGATGTCCGGTACGCATACTCCCCCGCCGTCTTCACCGCTCCCACCAGCATCCCGGCCGTCACGACGGCGGTGCCCCGCCAGGCGGAACACGCATCCGTTGAGCCGGGCACCGTGGCTCCCGGCTACTCACACGGCACGGCCCAGGCAGGCGCCGCATGAGCACCACCGGAACAGACGTCACCAGCAACCTTCATTCCCTCCCCCCGGTAGGGCTCGAAGAGCTCAACAGCGAAGCCGCGCTCCAGACCCGCGTGGACCGCAAGTACGTGGTTCCCGCAGGGCTCGCCCGCCAACTGCTGGACACGTTCCGGGCCGATGTCCGGGTGCTGGAAATGAATGGCTCCCGCAGCTTCGCCTACGACTCCGTCTACTTCGATACCGCCAACCTGGACAGCTACCTGCTCGCCGCCCGCGGCCGCCGCCGCCGCTACAAGATCCGCACCAGGACCTACGTGGACAGCGCCATGAGCTTCCTCGAGGTTAAAACCGAAGGCGCCCGCGAAGCAACGGTCAAAGAGCGTATTCCTTACCACCTTGAAGACCGCGCCCGGCTCACCGCCGAGGGCCTGGACTACGTCCGCGAAACACTCACCGCCTCAGTGGGTGCCATGCCCTCCGGCCGTCTCAGGCCAGTGCTGGAAACCCGCTACAACCGAACCACCCTGTACCTGCCGGAGTCCGGAAGCCGGGCCACCATCGACACCAACGTGACCTGGCAGCGCCCCGACCACTCCCCTTGGGTACTCGATGACGCCGTGATCCTTGAAACCAAATCGGGATCCACCGCAGGCCCGCTCGACCGGCACCTCTGGGCCCACGGCGTCAGACCCTCCCGGATCTCCAAATTCGCCACCGGGATGGCCGCCCTCTGTCCCGACCTTCCCGCCAACCGCTGGAACCGGACCCTGCGCCGCAGCCTGTCCCTCCGCCCCTCCGCCTAGCCTTCTCCCTCTTCTTCTTTCCCCACAACTTTCCAAAGGACCCGCCATGAAAAACCTCCGTACCCACCTCTCCGTCGCGGCCCTCGCCATCACGATCGGCCTAGCCGGCTGCTCGGCAGCAGCCACCTCCCCCACTGGCGTCTCAGCCATCAGCGGCACCGGCACGTCCTCTGCCACCACCTCCGGCACCACCCAGGCCGTCTCCCTTGACACCCTGGCCGCCGACACCCACTACGACGCCAACGACCTCACCTGGGACGCCGCCGCCGAAGTAGCCGTGACCCTCGCCGATGGTGCCAGCACGGTGACAGCCGGCTCGTCAGACTCCGTAAAGGTCGACGGCGGCACCGTCACCATCACTGCGGCCGGCACCTACCGCCTCAGCGGCTCACTGTCCGACGGACAGATCGTGGTGGCAGCCGGCGAAGAGGACGTGGTCCGCATCATCCTCGACGGCGCGGACATCACCAGCACCACCGGCTCCCCGTTTGTAGTGCAAAGCGCCAACGAAGCCATCCTCTACCTCGACGACGGGACGTCCAACTCCCTCAGCGATGCCTCCACGTACGCGAACCAGGCGACGGACGCGCCGAACGCCGCGCTGTACTCGATGGCGGACCTGACCATCGCCGGTACCGGTTCCCTGGCCGTGGACGGCAACTACAACGACGGCATTTCCGCCAAGGACGGCCTGGTCCTGGCAGCCGGCAACGTGACCGTGGACGCAGCGGACGATGGCATCGTGGGCAAGGACTACGCAGTCCTGCTTGACGGCTCCTACCAGGTGTCCGCAGCAGGCGACGGCTTCAAGTCGGACAATGAGGAAGACGAGGGCCGCGGCTGGGTCCTGATCAACGGCGGAACCCTGAACGTTAGCGCCGGTGATGACGGCATCAAGGCCTTCAACACCCTCACCATCGCAGCCGGCACCACCACGGTGAAGGAATCCGAAGAGGGCCTCGAAGCCCAGCACATCACCATGACCGGCGGCACCGCCACCGTCACGGCCAACGACGACGGCGTGAACGCCTCAGGCGGCAGCACCTCCTCAGGCACCTCTGCCCAAGGCGGGATGGGCGGGGGTATGGGCGGCGGTGAAATGGCCGCGGGCGATTACACCGTGGAAGTCAGCGGCGGCCTGCTGACCATCAACTCCCAGGGCGACGGCCTGGACTCCAACGGCAACGCCAGCATCTCCGGCGGCACCGTCGTCGTCAACGGCCCCACCAACAACGGCAACGGCGCCCTCGACGTCAACGGAGAGCTGGCCGTTACCGGCGGAACCGTGGCGGCAGCAGGAAGCGCTGGCATGGCGGTTACACCGGGCTCATCCTCCACTCAGTCCGGTGTGCAGGTCACGCTTGGATCATCAGTGGCCGCGGGTACCGTGGTTCAGATTGCCGACTCCGCAGGCTCGGTGGTGGCGGCATTCGTCACCACCAAGGCAACCGCATCGCTGGTGTTCTCCTCTGCTGCCATCACCGAAGGACAGGAATACACCATCTACACCGGCGGCACCGCAACCGTGAGCGCCGGCATCGGCGAAGGCTCGTTGGACGGCGCCACAAAGCAGGGCACGGTCACGGCCGGCCAGTACACCGCAGCCCAGGGCCCCGGCGGTGGCGGACCGCGCCGCTAACTTCATACGCTCTGAGACCTTTTGCATGTCAGGCCGTACGTCCCCGCAAGCGCCGGCTGGCTAAGCTATTCACAGCCTGGGCACAGGAACACGCTAGCCCGGCTTAAACGAACGATCGGAGAGTTGTCCCATGGCCACTTCGCACTCCATGACCAACAACCTCCCCACGCTCTCCCACCCGGACGGCTCCCCCATCCGCGCCCTGGTGGTGGACGACGAGCCCAGCCTCTCCGAACTCATGAGCATGGGGCTGCGGATGGCCGGCTGGTCGGTGGCAGTGGCCGCCGACGGGCCAGAGGCCGTGAAGCTTGCAAAAGACTTCCGCCCGGATGTGCTGGTGCTGGACGTGATGCTTCCCGGGTTCGACGGCGTGGAGCTGCTGGGCAGGATCCGGGCCTTCGCGCCGGAGGTGCCTGCGCTCTTCCTTACCGCCAAGGACGCCATCCAGGACCGGATCGTGGGCCTGGCCGCCGGTGGCGACGATTACGTCACCAAGCCGTTCAGCATGGAGGAAGTCCTCCTCAGGCTCCACCGCCTGGTGCAGCGTTCCGGCGTTGCCGCCATGGACACCGCCGAACTGGTGGTGGGCGACCTTGTCCTCAACGTCGATACCCGGGAGGTCACCCGGGCGGGTGAGGACGTCCAGCTCACGGCCACCCAGTTCGAGCTCCTCCGTTACCTGATGGAGAACCCCAAGCGGGTGATCAGCAAGGCACAGATTCTGGACAGGGTGTGGGACTACGATTTCGGCGGCCAGGCCAACATCGTGGAGCTCTACATCTCCTACCTCCGCAAGAAGATCGACGCCGCGCACCTGCCCATGATCCACACCGTGCGCGGCGCCGGCTACGTCATCAAGCCGGCGGAGTAGGCACTATGAGCTCCCCCGAAGCTCCGCAGTCCCATCGCCGGAGCTGGCTCAAACCCGCCACCTGGCACCTCCGGACCCGGCTGATCCTCCTGGCCATGGTCTTGCTGATCGCCATCTGCGGTGCCGTCGGCGTGGTCAGCTACGCCTCCATGGACGCCTTCCTGACGCGGCAACTCGATGACCAGCTGGGCCAGGCCGCGGCACGGTCCAACGATCCCGGCCGTCCCCCAATGGGCGGCTTCAACGGCCGCGACCCGCTCGACGCGCGCGGCCAAAGCGTGGGCACCCTGAACGCCCGCGTGGTCGACGGCCAGGTGAACAGCGCCGGATTCCTGGCCCCGGACACCACACGGACCCCGCTGTCCACCGGGGACAAGCAGGTCCTGCTCACGCTCAGCACTGACCCGCAGCCGGTGGACCGCGCCCTCTCCAATGGGAACTACCGGTTAGTCGCGGTCAAGACCGATTTTGGGGATGTCCTGGTGACTGGGCTTCCCCTCGCCGGTAAGGAAAGCACCCTCACGTCCTTGGTATGGACCTTCGTCTTCGTCTCGCTGGGCGGCCTGCTGCTGGTGGGGTTGGCCGGGACCGTGCTGATCCGGCGCACCATGAAGCCGCTGGAGCAGCTCTCCGAGGTGGCCACCAGGGTGTCGCAGCTGCCCCTCGACGCCGGTGAGGTGGCGCTGGCGGTGCGAGTGCCGCCGTCGAACTCCAATCCGGGAACGGAAGTGGGCAGCGTCGGCTACGCGCTGAACCTCCTGCTGGACAACGTGGCCAGCGCGTTGCAGGCGCGGCAGAAGAGCGAGACCAAGGTGCGGCAGTTCGTGGCGGACGCGTCGCACGAGCTTCGGACCCCGTTGACCGCCATCCGCGGCTACACCGAGCTGATGAGGATGACGGAGGACTTCACTCCGGATGGCGAGAAGTCCCTGGCCAGGGTGCAGAGCCAGTCCGAGCGGATGACGGCGCTGGTGGAGGACCTGCTGCTGCTCGCCCGCCTGGACGAAGGGCAGCCGCTGAAGCTCAGCGAAGTGGACCTGACGCAGCTTGTGGTGGAGAGCGTCAGTGACGAGAAGGTGATGGCCCCGGGACACACCTGGCGCCTTGAGCTGCCCGATGAGCCGGTGGTAGTCAACGGCGACGTTTCGCAGCTGCGCCAGGTGCTGATGAATCTGCTCTCCAACGCCCGCAAGCACACACCGTCCGGCACCACCGTGGTGACCGGCGTCGGCACCTCGCCCGAGGGTGCGGCGATCGTGACGGTGACGGACGACGGCGGCGGCATCCCTGCCGAGTTCGTGGACCATGTCTTTTCACGCTTTGCCCGCGCAGACGCGGCCCGGAAAGGCTCGGGAGACCAAGCCGGAGCCTCCGCGGCCGAGGGCACTAGCGGCTTGGGCCTGTCCATCGTCCAATCCATTGTGGAAGCCCACGGCGGACGGGTAACGGTAGCGTCGCAGCCGGGACGGACACAGTTCGCCTTGCAGCTACCTCTCCCGCGCATCGAGCAGGGCGACTTGCCGCGGGCGTGATTCCTGCTATCTCGAGTGAAACTGGGTGCGGCTGCTTGATGCACTCCTATTCATGCGGCTTTGGTGGATTGCCAGCAGCCCGACCGGTTAACAGCACGAATTTTCGCAGTTCACGAGTACTTTTCTGCTTCAAGTCGCGGGATGCCAGGTGAACGGGCGGAGGAGGGTCTCACTGGTTTGGGGCCATGGAAGACCTGGACGCCGACTTTTCCAGTTGACCCCCAACCCGGCGTCCATGAGGCGGCTGAATTCAGTGATTGCTGCAAGCACTGCAGTCACGGCCCATCCGGCGTCGCCATAGGCTGACCGAATATTTCTTATCGGCGGTTGGTTTCACCGTCAGCAGAGGTTGCTGGTGCTGGACGCGACGGCTGTGGTCGTTGCTCCTGCTCTGCAAGCCGTGCCAGGAGCGCTACTTTGCCGCCGAGGGCGAAGCCGCTTAGGTCTGGCATTCGGATGAGGTATTCGTCCTGCACGAGCAGATTCAGTAATCGATAGGCAGTGGCTCTTGGCATTGCAAGGTTTTGCGCGACCTGTTGTCCTGTAACGCCTGGACCGCAGCGGGCGACTTCTTCCAGGACAGCGAAGGCACTTTGGACGGCCTTGGGTTGTCGTGCCCGTAAATCCACATTGTCGAAGCCGGGCGGCACTCAGCCCTCTCCCTTCCCGCCGAGGAGATTACGCTTTGTCGGCGTGTCATAGACGCCAGGGCCCGGTAAGCCCGCAGTAACAGGACGCCGCCTCAGGAAAAACAAGAGGCTCACGAGCGCCATGGCGAGGAGAAAAGCGACGCCCCCAGCTCCGTAGCCATTCTCGAAGGTCCGTGTCAGAAACAGGGCAAATGCTGATATCAACATCAAACCGGTAACCAGGGCTATCACTACAGGGACGGCTGTGATTTCGCCGATACGGTGCAGGAAAAGCGGCAGGGCCAGGCAGAGGAAGATGTACGCGGTTATAAATCCTGCGGCGGCCGCCGTGATGAGGGTATTCATGACGGCCCATGGGGTGAAGCCGGCCAGCAGGAACGAGTGGGGAACAGCCACAGTAACGGGCAGGACAACAGTGATCGCGCGCAGCGGTGTCCCTGATCGGGGGTGAACGTCCCCGAACCATGCAGGAAGGACGCCTTCCCTGCCCATGGTGAACAACACCCTGGACAGTGCAGTAACGCTTGCCAGGGCGCAGGCAACGAACGACAGCGTGATCGCGGCGTCGAGGAGGCTTAGCAAGCCAGGAATCCCCGTCCCGGTAGCGAGGTCCACAAAAGGAGTTGTGCTTGCCGCCAGCGCTTGGTCCTGCCACCCAAATCCGGCCAGCTGTGTGTATGTGGTCAGCAGGAAGAAGAGCCCTGTGGCCAGAACGGTCCACAGGAGTGCTCTTGGAAGTGTCTTTAGAGGAGAGCGTGTTTCTGCGCCCAACACGGTGGCGCTCTCGAAGCCCACGAACGCCATCAGCGCCAGGACGGTTCCGCTCGCGATTCCCGAGGGCGTCGCACCTGCCAGATTAAAAACGTTCACATGCTGTACGCCTTGTTTGGCCAACAAGATCATGACCAGGACCAAAACCAACAGAACGGAGGCGCATTCAACGGCCAGGGTCGTCCGGCTCGAAACGCGCACACCCTGTCGCATCACGAAAAAGCTGAAGGCGGCCACTGCAAGAGTGCATGCCGCAACTGACACAGCTGTGGGCCCGGGGACCGGGATCAGGTGCAAGACCCAGTTGGCTGCAAAGATACCGGCCCCTGCCATCGCAAACATAGCCACAAAACTGTAGCCGATCAGCAGTGCAGCTCCGGTGAGGAGCGCAGGAAAGGGCTTATAGGCCTGAGCTGCATAGCTGTAAAGGGAACCTGCTACAGCGAGTCGACGGGCAAACTGGCTGATGGTCGAACTGACCAGTGTAATCAGGGCGGTGGCAAGCAGCACCGACAGGGCGGTCCCGGGTCCGGCTGCAGCTGCGACCAGTGCTGGCATCGTGGCCACGCCTGCTGTAGGGGCTATGGCACCGACGGATTGAGAGACTGCGTCGACGATCCCCAATCGGCGCCGTGCAAGACCGTCCAGCGGTGAATGATCTGCCACTGCTGGAACATGGGGAGGATTCTTAAGGGCAAAGCGCAGGGCTTTCATAGGCAATATTTCCTGTTCGGGGTGTGCCCACAGGATACGGGCGGCGTGTTGCGGCCTGGTTTCGAAGTCTCATTTGCGATGCCTCCAACTTTTACCGAGTCTCATTTGGAAAGCCACCCGGGTTTACCGTCGCTTATTCGCTGGGAAACGGGCGCCGGTCATGGTTGTGGCATGACTACTCCAACCTCATCGACGGCCACCGCCACCGGCAGCCTTCCGCAAGGCAAACTCACTGGTTCGCTGGGTGCCGGAGCCATCGTCTTTATGGTCGTCGCTGCGGCGGCCCCTTTGACCGTCATTGGCGGGGCCACACCGCTGGGCTTCCTTCTGGGCAACGGAGCAGGATTTCCGAGCCTGTACCTGGTTGCGGCGCTGATCCTTGTGCTGTTCTCCGTCGGATTGTCGGCAATGACCCGACAAGTTCCGCGGCCCGGGGCGTTTTACACATACGTCGATTACGGCTTGGGCCGGGCGCCGGGCATGGCCGCAGCATACTTGGCCCTCCTGACCTATACCTCGGTCCAAGCCGCTGTATACGGCTACATTGGCGAGCTGCTCCGGTTGACCCTCACGCCGCTGGGCATGCCCGATATGCCATGGTGGCTCTACACCCTGGTGGTGGTGGGGCTGGTCGCTGTGCTCGGCTACCGCCACATCGACCTCAGCGCCAAAGTCCTGGGCATCCTGTTGATCGCCGAAATCGCGATCGTCGTGGTCCTCGTTGCCGCTGTCGTATTGACCGGCGGCCCGGAAGGCTTGTCCCTCACACCCTTTGAACCTGCCACCGTTGCCTCCGGTGCGCCAGGTATCGGTCTGATGCTCGCCATGGCTGCGTTCATCGGCTTCGAATCCACCGTGGTTTTCCGCGATGAAGCCAAGAACCCTGACCGGACGATTCCCAAAGCCACCTACATCGCCGTGATCGGCATCGGAGCGCTGTACGCGCTGGTCTCCTGGGCTTTGGTCATGGCATGGGGCCCCACAAAGGTCACCACGGCTGCCGCCGCAGACCCGGCCGGAATGCTCATCACCACCACCTTGAACTACCTTGGCCCCATCGGCGCGGGAACGGTCAACGTCCTCCTGCTGACCAGCCTCTTCGCAGCCGCCCTGTCCTTCCACAACGTCCTCACCCGGTACAAGCACGCCATGGCCGGCACCGGCGTCCTGCACGCCTCCCTGGCTACCATCCACACCCGGCACCTGGCACCCTCCACATCCTCACTGGTGCAGTCCATCACCGCCGCGGCCATTGTTGTCCTGTTCGCCCTGTCAGGTCTGGACCCCATCCTGGAGGTCTTCACGTGGATGGCCGGCGTCTCAACACTGGCAATTTCGGTCCTGATGGCCCTCACATCGGCCGCCGTCATCGTCTACTTCCGCAGGACCGCCACCGACCGCCGCATCTGGCACACCCTCATCGCTCCCCTCCTCGGACTGGTGGGCCTGGGAATAACGGCAGCGATCGTGGCCCTGAACTTCCCGCTGCTCGTCGGAGAACTTGACCCCACCGGCACCCCCATCTTCGGGCCGACCAGCACCACCCTGGTGTCCCTGACGGCCGTCGCACTGATCGCCGGGCTCGTCCAGGCACGCCTGACGCATCACCGAAAGACACAAGCCCGTCCCTGACCCGGACACATCACAGCTTCCCGCATTCACCACTGCAAGAAAGAAGAAACACCACATGACCCTCCCGGCAGTTGACATCTCCGTCCACCACCCCGGCCATCTCGAGCCCCTTCCCAGCAACCCGCTGTCAAGCCTGACAGCCGGGGAGTTCATCAAAATCCGCGACATCATCTCAGCGGAACCGACCTTCACTCTCACGTCCAGGTTCGCGTACGTGGGACTGGAGGAGCCGCACAAGCGGGAAGTCCTCGCCTACAACGAAGGGACAGGTCCCCGCCCTGACCGGCGCGCACGCGTGATGCTCCTGGACATGGCCACCAGTGCCTCCACCGACAACATCGTCTCCCTTGACCAGGCCCGGGTGATCACGTCGGTGAGCATTGACCCGGCCGAAGGCCAGGTGCCGGTCCTGCTGGAGGAGTTTGACGCCATCGCCGGGATTTGCGCCGAGGACGCCCGCTGGGTGCAGGCGCTGGCCGATCGCGGAACGGTACCGGAAAAGGTCATGTGCATCCCGCTGTCCGCAGGCTCCTACGGCTTCGAAGAAGAGGTGGGCCACCGCATCGTCCGCGTGCTCGCCTTCCGCCAGGACTACCCCGAAGACCACCCGTGGGCACACCCCCTGGAAGGTCTCTGCGCCTACGTAGACACCATCGAGCGTAAGATCACCCGCCTCATCGACACGGGCGCGCTGCCGATCCCGGCCGAATCAGGCAACTTCGATGACCCCGCAGTGCAAGGCGAGCCGCTGAGCACACTCAAACCCATCGAAATCACCCAGCCCGAAGGACCCAGCTTCACCGTCGAAGGGGAATCAGTGAGCTGGGCGAACTGGAAGTTCGACATCGGCTTCGACGCCCGCGAAGGACTCATTCTGCGCAATCTCTCCTTCACCGACGACGGCGAAGACAGGCCCGTCATCTACCGTGCCTCGATCGCCGAAATGGTCGTCCCCTACGGCGACCCCTCCCCCATCCGTTTCTGGCAAAACTACTTCGACCTCGGCGAATACCTCTTCGGCCGCTTCACGAACTCCCTCGAACTGGGCTGCGACTGCGTTGGCGAAATCAAGTACTTCGACGCTGTCCTCGCCGACGAAGCAGGCACGCCCTACACCATCAAAAACGGAATCTGCATGCACGAAGAAGACTTCGGCACCCTGTGGAAGCACAGCGACATGTTCACCGGCTCCAGCGAAGTCCGCCGCTCACGGCGTCTGGTCATCAGCAGCTTCACCACAGTAGGCAACTACGACTACGGGTTTTACTGGTACCTGTACCTCGACGGCACCATCGAACTTGAGGCTAAGCTCACCGGCATCCTGTTCACCTCCGGATATACCGAGGCCGGCGCCCCCTACAACTCCGAAATAGCCCCGGGACTGGGCGCCCCATACCACCAGCACCTGTTCAGCGCCCGCCTGGACATGATGGTTGACGGCGTCGCCAACGCAGTCGATGAAGTTGACGCCGTGCGGCTTCCCTTCAGCGACACGAATGACCGAGGCGAAGCGTTCACCAAGTCGGTCACCCGCCTTGCCACCGAACACACAGCAGCCCGCGACGCCAACGGCTCCGTCGGCCGGGCATGGCACATCATCAACACCGAAAAGACCAACCGACTCGGCCAGCCCACCGGCTACGTCCTCTACCCGGATGACAAGCCGACGTTGATGGCCGACCCAGGATCATCCCTGGCCGCGCGGGCGGCCTTCGCCACCAAGCACCTGTGGGTCACCCAGTACGATCCGGCTGACAGGTACGCCTCCGGTGACTTCGTCCACCAAAGCACCGGCGGCGGAGGACTTCCTGCCTTCACCGCCTCCGACCGCTCAGTGGACGGAGAGGACATTGTCCTGTGGCACACCTTCGGGCCCACCCACTTCCCCCGACCCGAGGACTGGCCGGTCATGCCCACCGATTACGCCAAATTCACCCTCAAACCCTACGGATTCTTCAGCAAAAATCCGTCCCTGAACGTCCCACCAAACCAGGCAGCAGGGCATTGCACCACCCCCTCTGCTGCCGACGCCCACGGGTGCCACGGGTAGTCATGATCGAGGCCCTTCACCTGGGCAGCCTGATCCTCGCCGCGGCCGGTGCATTCTGCGCCGCCGCGGCCAAGGGCCCGGACAAGGCCAGCGGCGTTGTCATTGCTTTACTCATGCTCGCGGCAATGGCGGACTCCATGATGCACATCATGAATGTTCCTGCCCCTGGATGGGCGGTCATACTTCTGCTGACTGCTTTGGTGGCCGGCTTCCTCGGTAGGCACGTCCCCAACGCCCCTCACAAAGAGGGCCTGAACGGCATGGTGCTTCACCGAAACATCGGACTCATTATGGCAGCCCCGCTTCTCATCACAATGGACGCCCACACAGGAGCTGAAATTGACGCAAACCATACCGGGCACGGGACAACGGGTCTTCTCAGCCTGGTCCTTGGAGGCGGATCGCTGCTGTATCTGGCAGCCAGCGTCTGGATGGTTATGCGGCGTCGCCACGGCTCAGTAGTCGAGCGTTTAGAACCGGCCTGCATGGGACTCTCGCTCGTCGCAATGGGCGGGGTATGGCTACCGTAAACCCGGAAGAATCAATGGGCAAAAGTGCCTATTGGTAGTCCATGACGGCCCCTGTTGACTGGTGTTGAACTCGTACTAAAGGAGGAGGAACCATGGTCACAGGTGCTTTGTGGGATGAGAAATACATGTGGTGGGATACGCGCTCTGCGGGAGCGTTTATTCCAGCTGGGGGGTGGATTGAGCCAGACGAACACGTTGAGAACCCCAGGACCAAGCGCCGGTTGAAGAACCTTCTGGATGCTTCGGGTTTGTCCAAGGAGCTTGAGTGGCAGGACGCGAGGCCGGCCACCGTTGAGGAAGTCTGCCGCGTGCACGACCGTGCGTACGTGGAACGCATGAAGGAGTTGTCGGACGCCGGCGGCGGTGACGCCGGTGAGCTGGTTCCGTTTGGTCCCGGTGGCTACGACATCGCCATGCTTGCCGCCGGCGGCGCGATTGTCGCTGCCGAGGCGGTGCAGACGGGTGCTGTCCAGAATGCCTACGCGCTTATCCGCCCGCCGGGCCACCATGCCGAACGTGACCGCGGTCGTGGGTTTTGCATGTTTGGCAACGTGGCCATCGCCGTCCGTCACCTCCAGGAGGTTTTCGGCGTTCGACGTATTGCAGTCGTCGACTGGGATGTTCACCACGGCAACGGCACTCAGCAGGCCTTTTATGATACGCCGGACGTGCTGACCGTGTCCCTGCATCAGGATCGGTACTATCCTCACGAATCAGGCTCCGCCGAAGAAATCGGCGAAGGTGCCGGCGCGGGGGCCAACCTCAACATTCCCTTGCCGCCCGGCACCGGTCCTGGAGGATACCTCCACGCCTTCGAGTCCCTTGTCGTGCCCGCGCTGCTCCGCTTTCAGCCGGAATTTATTATCGTTGCCTCCGGCTTCGACAGCAGCGCCCTTGATCCGCTGGGCCGCCAGATGCTGCACTCGGAGGCTTACCGGGAGATGACCCACATGATGGCGTCAGTGGCTGCCGAAACGGCGGAGGGGCGCCTGCTCATTGTTCATGAGGGCGGATATTCGGCAGCCTACGTGCCCTTCTGTGGTCTGGCGGTTATTGAAGAACTCAGTGGGATCCGCACGGAGGTCGAAGACCCATTCCTTGGCTTCCTGTCCGAAATCGGGGGCATGGACCTGCAGCCGCACCAAAAGGATGTGGTGACGGCATTGTCGCCACTGCTTCAGAAAGTCCCGGGCGCCTAACGCCGTCTCAAAGGGATCCTGCAGATGGGAGGGGCTGCGCGAGTACGCGGAGCCCCTCTTCCACTGCCCGGGCCGCAGCCGCTGCCCGGTTTGGAGTTCCGAGTTTAGACATGAGGTGCTCAACGTGGTGGGCCGTGGTCCGCTCACTGATTCCCAAGCGACGCGCGATCATCGTATTTGAAAGCCCTTGGGCGAGCAGGGTAAGCACCACCAGTTCACGAGCCGTCAGTTGATGAGGTGCATCTGTCGGCCGGCCCCAGACAAGACAGCCACCGCGGACGGCAGTTATTCGGATCCTGTACCACTGGCCGCGTTCGTACCAGAGCCATGCGGTAGTAGATCCCCCGTCGGCGGTCTGTTCGATGAGCCTGGCCGATCCTGGTTCCGCCGCAATCGGCAGCAGAGGTAGCCCGGGGACGGGACTAACCTGGTGTCCCAATATAACGCCGGCGAGGTCTCCCTCTGCCATGGTGTTTACGAGAGTGCGCCAGGTCCTGAAGGGATCAATCGCGTTGGCGATCGTCGGAGCGGCCCAATGCATTGCTTCTATCACGCCAGTTGGTAGGGAGCCGTCACCCGCCGTGCTGAGGTGCAGATTTCCGGTGTATCGCCCGTCGCGGGTAACTAATCGTGCCGTTGCGCCTCCCGAGAACCCTGCAGGGCGAAACACCTCAAGTACTGAGCGCGATTCCGTGTAGTTGGCGACGTCGCTCCAGGACAGGGCATGCCGGGTGGCATCGCTGACTAGTTCCTGGTAGCCGGGGTCTTCGACCAGGAAACCTGGTCCGGAGAGGTGGGCTGTAACCGTCTCGGGATATCCGGAAGCATCTAATGGTCTCATCTGACCTGAAACCGGGTGCCATTCATCGATGGCGGCAGCGGCGATCGGGCCAATGGCACACAGTTCTTCGACAATGGCAGCTGCGGCTTCCGTGCTGTCTCCGCTACTGGAAGCAGCTTCTGCAAGAGCTGATACCAATTCGGGGACAGAGACGTTCGCCGACGTGATCATTATTGGGCTCCTGCACGTGTACTTCTTGCCGGTGCTGGCAAACGAGTAAGGCCAGATTTGAAGGGGCCATGAGCGTCTATTGCAACTCCTGCACCGCGAGGTTCCCGGGACCGCGGAACTTGACCGCTTGTTGTTGGACGGTCCGCTCAGCAGGTTAGTCGTGGCCAGGGCGAGTCGCGACGGTATTGGCTCCTAGAAGCCCTCGGGCACTGGTCAGAAATCTGCTGCACTGACCTTGTAGTTCAAACCCAGGTCCTCCCGGGGCACCCAGACCTCGAAGGACTCGCAGCGTTCGTATAACTTGCGGCTTCCGGTGATGTCCTGGACCCACACGATCCTGCCGTCCTTCGTCACGCCGTCGATGGTGCCCACCGCCATCGTCTGCCCGTATTGAATGATTTCCGCTTGGGCACCATTGACGGCGGTCCAATCCTCAACTTTCCGGCGCTTGCTATGTTTCAAGGACATCATATTCTTCTCCATTCTGGGTCGGGAAGGCATGGGAGACGGTGTTGGGCGGGGGCGGGGCGCTGTCCATTTCTTGGCGATACCGGGAGGAGGCGGGACGGTCGCGGTACCGCCACGCCCCCTCCGCGGTCAGGAAACGAACTCTTTGAGGACCTCGTCGTCGCTCTTCTTACGTTCCAGGCGGTATCCGTAGACCAGTGCGATCAGGAACGTTGCGAAGGGCAGTGCCGCGAGGACCCAGCCGGTGGCGTTCATTTCCCAGGCAGGGCTGTCGACGCCCGCGGTGCCGCTGATGAGGCCGAAGCGTGAGAGCAGGAGGTACTCGGCGACGATGATGGAGACCAGTCCCAGGAGTGGTGCGATCAGTGTGTTCCAGACTCGGGTGTCTGCGCGGGTTTCCCGGAAGAAGCGGATGACGGCGACACAGACGAGTCCCTGGATGAAGGTCAGTCCGAGGATGGCGGTGATGGCGAACCAGTAGAAGAGGGTGACGACCGGGTCCAGACCTGCCAGGGCGAAGGCGATAATGGTGACCGCACCGATGATGGTCTGCAGTACAGACGCCCGAACGGGGGTCTGGAAGCGGCCAGTCACACCGAGGCTGGCGGGCAGTAGCCCTGATCGGCCCATGGCGTAGAAGTAGCGGGTGGCGGAGTTGTGAAATGCCAGGACACCGGCGAACATGCTTGAGATCAGCAGCCAGCTCATGACCTCGGGCAACCAGGGTCCGACGTACTGTCCGGCCACGGAGAAGAGCAGCGCTGCAGGGTCGGCCAGCGGCGTGCCTTCCAGTGTGGTTACTTCCAGTGTTTTGTTGACGATGTCGGAGGATCCGGCGCCGGAGATGATGGCGAAGGAGGTGAGGGCGAAGACGAGAGTGATGATGATGACGGCGGTATAGGTCGCCCGCGGGACGGTTCGTTTTGGATCACGGCTTTCTTCGCCGTAGATGGCGGTGGCTTCGAAGCCGATGAAGCCGGCGAATGCGAAGGCAAAGGCAATTCCGGGTGCGCCTTGGAAGATGCTGACCGGGCTAAACGATGCTGCGAAGTCCAGTCCGTCCGGTCCCCCGCCCTGGAACACGACAGCAAGGCCGGTGAGGATCATCGAGGCCAGCTCGAGCGTGAGCAGGACGCCGAGGACCTTGGCTCCCAGATCGACGTTTAGGATTCCGAAGATCTGGACGATGCCGATGCACAGGAGGCACCAGAACCACCAGGGCAGGTCCAGTCCGAGGCTTGCCATCTTTGCCGAGACGGTCGCTCCCAGAAATCCGTAGATGGCTGCCTGGACCAGGCAGTAGGACAGGACGGATACAAAGGCTGAGGCCACACCCCAGGGAGCGCCGAGGCCCCTGCCCACGTAGGCGAAGAATGCTCCGGTGTGGGTTACGTGGTGGCTCATCGTTGCATAGCCGACAGCGAAGAACATCAGCATGATGCCTGCGATGAGGAACGCTCCGGGAGCGGCTGCTCCGTTGCCCAGGACGATGGTGCTTGGGACGAGTCCTGTCATGCCTGCGATTGGGGCGGCTGCTGCTACGACAAAGAAAACAATCCCGGGAACTCCCATGGAGTTCCGGTGTAGCTGGTTGTCCCCGGTCTCCCCTGAGTGCTTTGGGGAAACCTTTAGGGTCTCTTCTGGTGATGCCATTTGCTAATCCACTTCCTTGTGTCTTTTGGGGGTATTGAGGATGTATCGGGTGGGGGGCAGACGGCCTAGTCCATAACGAGAACGGCGCGGCCCTTGATGCTGCCGGCTCGAAGGAGGTCGTGTGCGTGTTGGGCTTTTTCGAACGGGATGGGCTCGACGGAGTGCTGCAGGGGATGGCGCTGGGCGAATTCCAGCAGTTCCTTAAGTTCATCCAGGCTTCCCCAGATGCTCGTGGTGAGAACTGCTTCACTCGGCAGGGCTCCTACCCCGAATTCGATGCGGCCACCCCAGAGGCCTACGACGACAATGATGCCCTGCCGGTCGATGCTTGATGCCGCCGCAGCCATGGTCGCGTCAGCTCCAACGAAGTCAATAACTGCGTCATATTTACCGGTCAGCTCGTCCGCGCCGCAGGTGACGTCGGCACCCAGACTGCGGGCCGCGCCTAGCTTCTCGGCTGAAGTGTCGACAACGGTGAGCTCAGCATTGGTCAGGGTTTTGAGGAACTGGATGGCGAACTGGCCCAGGCCGCCTGCTCCGATGACAATCGCCCTTGACTTTTTCCCCTGGAGGTGTGGCAGTACACGCTTGACTGCGCGGAAGGCTGTCAGACCGCCGCAGGCCAGCGGAGCTGTGGACACCGGATCCAAGTCCCCGATGGGAACGAGGTAATCCCGCTTCGGGACACGCATGTACTCGCTGTAGCCGCCGTCCGAGACGATGCCAGCCTCACGCCCGTTCGGGCAGATCATTTCAAGGCCGGAAGAGCACTGCCGACAGTCCGGCTGGCCGCATCCCCACGGCGCGTAGAGGAGAACCCGGCCGAGTTCAGTGTGTTCGCCCACCACCTCGTGTCCCAAAACCACGGGGTAGGGTCCGCCGAAATCACCATCGGCTACATGCAGGTCGGAGTGGCAGACACCGCACGCCAGAACCCGGATCACTTCCTCTCCGGGCGCGAGTGGTTCCGGGAAGTCCCGGTCCACCAGTTCCAGCAGAGACTTTGGCTCGGTGACGACTATTGATTTCACAGGAGTTTCCGTTCATATTTGGTATACGGGATACGCTAACTGGTGATTTACATTACACTTAGCGAAAGTCCAATGGCTAGTAGGAGACCGAGGAAATCATGAGCCCCACTGTTTTGACCCCGCCGTCAAGCCTGGAGGACTGCGCGAGGATCGCGCAGGAGAACGGCATCCACACTGTTGAGTGCGTCTTCACGGATACGTGGGGACTGCCGCGCGGAAAGATGCTGCCCCTTGAGCAGTTCCTGTCAGGATCAGGGTTTTCCATCGCAAACGTGGCCTTCTCCTGGGACATGCGCAGCGACATCCACCCCACGCCCTGGTCGCCTGAGGGTGGCGAGTTTCCAGACATGCACGCCGTCCCTGACCTTGCATCCTTCCGGGTTGCCGGCTGGACGACGGGCATGGCGACGGTGATGTGCGATATGCGCGATCCCAAGACCCACGAGCGGATCCCGCTGGACGGGCGTGGCATGGTCAAGGACACGCTCAAGGAGTTCGAGGCCCTGGGGTACCGTGTGGACCTGGCCACCGAACTGGAATTCCATCTCTTCACCAGCGACTGGAAGCCGATTTCTGACAAGTCCTACTGCTACTCGCTGGACCGGGCAAATGAACTTGAGCCCGTGGTCGGGGCGATCCGTGCCGCACTCACCGCCTCCGGAATTACTGTCGAAGCCAGCAACATCGAGTACGGCCAGTCCCAGGTGGAGATCAACCTGAAGTACGGCGACGCCATCACCATGCTGGACAACACCATCCTTTTCCGCCATATCGTTCGCCTGGTGGCACGGCAGCACGGGTTCAACGCAACGTTCATGGCCAAGCCCATCAACGGCGGCGCCGGCAGCGGACTTCACGTACACCAGAGCCTGTGGAACAGTGATGGCGTCAACGTCTTTTCGACGAAGGACAGCTCAGACCCGGTGCATTCGGATGTTATGCGCGGTTACCTGAGCGGGCTGGTCGCGCACCAGTTGGAGCTTCAGGCGATCGCACTTCCCACGGTCAACGACTACAAGCGCATCGTGGACTACTCCTTCTCCCCCACCCAGGTGTGCTGGGGGCTGGACAACCGCATGGTAGGCGTCCGGTGCATCACCGATGCCGGTCCCGGAACACGACTGGAGGTCCGCTGGGCGGCCGCGGATGCCAACCCCTACCTGGTCGCCCAGGGTTACCTCCGCGCGGGGTTGGACGGGCTGAAGAATGATTTGCCGCTGCAGCCTATCTCCGTGGGTGACCCCCACGTCGATCCCAAGCTCCAGCGGGTAGCGTCAACTTTGGGTGAGGCCGTGAACACCTTTTCAGGCAGCCCGTTCGCCAAGGCGGCTTTCGGTGAGATCTTCGTGGACACCTACACGGCCATGCAAAGGGTCGAGCTGGCAGCTTTCGCCGCCCATGTCACCGACTGGGAGTTCAACCGTTACCACGACATCCTCTAATGGCAACGATGGCTTCAGAGACGAAGACAGTCCTGCTCATTACCCACGAGCAGACGTCCTCCACCGACACCGGCCTCGTTGGGCAAGCCCTGCTCGACGCCGGCCACACGATCAAGACCCACGAAGTGTTCACCGTCAACTCCGACGGAGTCCGGACTGTCAATGCAGACTTCCCCGACCCCCGGAACTTCGACGCCGTCATCGCCTTCGGCTCTTTCAGCCACATCTACGAGATCACCGATGACTGGCTCGCCCGGGAAATCAACTACATATCAACGCTCCACCGGCAGGACATTCCCTACCTCGGCATCTGCTTTGGTGCCCAGCTCCTGGCCGAGAGCCTCGGCGGCCGCACCGTCCGGGCCAACAGGATGGAGGCCGGCCTCGTCACCTTCGACCCCGGCTACGCCTGCCCGCTCCCGGCCGGTCCATGGTTTTCCTGGCACAGCGACAAAGTCGAACTCCCCGGGCACGTTGATGTGCTGGCGACCACCGACGTCGCCCCGCAGGTGTTCCGTACCGGGAGGTCCATCGGGGTGCAGTTCCACCCGGAAGTAGACGCTGAACTCATGGAGGAATGGATCAGAATCGGCGGCCACGAGCTGGAGGGCGTCCTTTCCATCGAGGACTTCCGGCGCCAATGGGCCGCGCACGAGCCCGCCGCAGAACGCAACACCAAGGAGCTGCTGGATTGGTTCCTGAACTCACCGTAACTCCTGGTCCCGGATGCCCGCTTTCAGGGCTGACGGACCGAACAGACAGCTATTAGCAGGTGCGCTAAGCATCCAGATTTTGAATGGACGGGAAAGTGCAGACACCACGTCGCAGACCCCTCATCGCCGTACCCGGTAGATTCTCCGACAGCGCCTCCGCGCTGAGATACAAGGCACTGGTCAACGCCCATGCACTCATTAAGGGTGTGTACGACGCCGGCGGCGAGCCGGTCACCATACTCCCGGTCGCAGAACCCGGAACTTCGGAAGATGCCCTCTATGAAGAAGTCGCGCAGCGGCTGGCTTTCGCCGACGCTGTGCTGCTTCCCGGCGGCGCCGATATGTCCGCCTGGCGCTACGGCCAGGAAGCCCACGCCGAATCCGACGCCGGGGACGACCTGCAGGACGCATTTGATCTTGCCGTTGCCCGCTACGTCGTGGAGAACAAGGTTCCCGCTCTTGCCGTTTGCCGAGGCATGCAGGTTTTGAACGTCTTCCTGGGCGGCGATCTGGAACAACACCTTCCCACCCCGCACATGAATCAGATCCACACCATCACCCTGGACGCCACCAGTTCCCTGACGCCAACGATCGCCCGGAACCCCCAGGTGTCCTGCTATCACCACCAGGCGGTGAGGAACCTGGGCAAGGGGCTGGTAGCCACCGCCTGGGCTGAAGACGGCACCGTTGAAGCTCTCGAACTTCAGGACGCTGAATTCTGGATCCACGCAGTGCAGTGGCACCCCGAGGACACGGTCGCCTCCGACCTTGCCCAACAGGCGCTCCTCAAAGAATTCATCGCCAACATCCCCGTGGATTAGTCCCGGGACCCAAACCCAACATCACAAAAGGTTGCCGAGCGGGACGACCACCACTAGCATTCCGTATACGGTATACGCTAAATGGGCGGCCGTGGTCGGACTGGCCAGCATTACCCAAGGAGACGAATTATGAGCCAAACCCACGTGCACACCCACGACGCTCTTTCCGACCTCGCTTTCGAGGACGGAGTGCCCTACGAGTACTTTGACCAGGCCAGGCAGGAGGACCCAGTCCGCTGGGTCGAGGAAGAAGACGGCCCGGGCTACTGGTCCGTGACCCGTTATGCCGACGTCGTTGCCGTGACGCGCAATTTCCAGCAGTTCTCGTCCGAGACCGGTGGAACCACCCGCGAGGACATCGAACACGAGGACCTGCTGGCGCGGCAGACCCTGATCGACACGGATCCGCCGCTGCACACAGCGATGAGGCGCGTCCTTTCCGCCCGTTTCACTCCCGGCACCGTTCACAAGGAATGGGTTGGCTTCGTCGAGGAGCTGGTGGAGAAGACGCTCGATCAGGCATTCACCCGGCCCACCTTCGACTGGGTCGCCGACGTCGCTGCAGTCATCCCCATGATCGTGCTTGGTGAACTGCTCGGGGTCCCGACCGAGGACCGTGCCTACCTCAAAGCACTTGGCGACGAGATGATTGCCGGAGCGGACCCTGACCATGCTCCCCGCACCGCTGACTCCCCCGAGAACGTCAAGGAGAACAGCGGCTACCCGTTCTCCAGCCCGGCAGGAAGGGACATCTGGAAGTACGCCGATGCCCTGCGTGACCGCAGGGACGGGAACCTGGGTCATGATGTGTTTTCGCTGCTCATGACCGGGAACATCAACGGCCGCAAGCTCACCACCCGCGAGCTGGATAACTTCTTCTCCCTCCTGGTGGTGGCCGGCAACGAGACCACCCGCATGGCCCTGTCCCATGGCCTCCTTGCCTTCGCCCAGAACCCGGACCAGTTCCGCCGCCTCAAGGAAGACCCTTCCCTGTTGAACACTGCCGTGGAGGAAGTGCTCCGGTGGGCCACACCCATCCACCACTTCCGCAGGACCGCGCTGGTTGACACCAAGATCGGCGAAACACCGATCAAGGCCGGAGACAAGGTCCTCATCTGGTACGCGTCCGCGAACCGGGACGAAACCGTCTTCGACGCACCGTACACCTTCGACGTTGCGCGCAAACCGAACCCGCACGTGGCCTTTGGCGGCGGCGGTCCCCACATCTGCCTGGGCAACAGCCTGGCGCGCCTGGAGCTTCAGATTGTCTTCCGCGAGCTGGCCAATCGGGTTGAAACCATTGAAATTGACGGCCCCGTGCACCGGCTTCGCTCCAACCTCACGCACGGCATCAAGGAACTGCCGGTCCGTCTGACGTACGCCGCCTGATTCCACCCACTTAAATGCCAGACAAGGGAAAGCCATGACATACGACGCAGTGATTTCGGAAACCTCGCACGAGATTTCGCTTGCCACCCAAGCCTTCATCGAACGGACCCAGGGACTTCGCATCGGCACCGACACCGACCGGGAAGCCACGTCGGGGGCCACGTTCCAGTCCATCAACCCCGCCACCGAGAAGGTTCTTGGTTCCATCGCTTCCGGCTCAGCGGAGGACGTCGACTCCGCCGTTGCCGCAGCCAGCGCTGCCCTGTCCTCCAGTGACTGGGGTACGGCGAGCCCTGCCACCCGCGCCCAGTACCTGTTCGATCTGGCCGACGCCGTCGAAGCCAACCGTGAGCAGCTTGCTGAACTGGAAACACTGGATATGGGCAAGCCCATATCCCAGGCACTGGACGACGTCGGGGGCGTGGCGGCCGTCTTCCGGTACTACGGCGGCTGGCCAACGAAGCTCGAGGGCTCCATCAACCCCGTCCGCCAGCCCTATTTCGGCATGACCCAGATAGAGCCTCTCGGTGTCTGCGGTGCCATCACACCGTGGAACTTCCCGCTCGTAATGGCCTCGCACAAGATCGGTCCTGCCCTGGCAGCCGGCAACACCATGGTCATCAAACCGGCCGAGGTCAGCAGCTACTCGACACTGCTTCTGGCCGACCTCGCCCGCCAGGTGGGCCTGCCCCCGGGAGTGCTCAACGTCGTCACCGGGCCCGGACGCACGGTGGGACAGGCAATCGTTGACCATCCCGACGTCGTAAAAATATCCTTCACCGGGTCCACGCCCGTTGGCCGGCGCATTCTCGAGGCGGGCAGCCGGCAGATGAAGAAGGTCAGCGTGGAACTTGGCGGAAAGAGCGCGAACATCGTCTTCCCTGACGCTGACATCCACGCGGCCGCCAAGGGCTCCGCGGAGGCCATGTGGGAAAACGCCGGACAGGTGTGTGTCGCCCCGACCAGGATGTTTGTGCACGAGGACGTCTACGACGAGCTCGTCGAGGCGCTGGCCCGCGAAACCAAGGCCCTGCGGATCGGTGACCCGCTCCTCACGGACACAGAGGTGGGCCCGCTCGTCTCAAAGGACCAGTACGTGTCGGTCCAGGAGTACATCGATATCGCACGTTCTGAAGGCGCGCACCTCAGCGTTGGAGGACGGGCCCTGGACCAGGCAGGATACTTCGTCGAACCGACCATCTTCACTGACGTCCGCAATGACATGCGGATCGCCCAGGAAGAGGTTTTCGGACCGGTACTTTCGGTGCTTCGTTTCCGCACAGAAGAGGAAGCTATCAGGCTCGCGAATGATTCAGCGTACGACCTCGCGGCAGCGGTATGGACCCGTGACGTGGCCAGGGCCCTGCGCATGAGCAAGGCACTTAAGGCCGGAACGGTGTGGGTGAATACGCACGGCCGGCTCGATCCCGCGCAGAGCTTCGGGGGCTACAGCAAGTCCGGAAACAGCCGTGAACTCGGCCGCGAGAGTGTACTGTCCTACACGCGGTCCAAGGCAGTCATGATTGACATGTCCGCCTGAACCCTGCGGTGCGGTGCAGCCCGTTCCCGCTAGGGGGCGGGCTGTTCGCCGGGATTCGCGTGCAGTCCGCGGCCGGCATGGATGTGCTCGAAAGCGACCTTGCGCGCCAGCTCGGGGTCCCCGGACTCGGCAGCCTCCACAATGGGGCGGTGCATCTCCGGGAAGTCAACAGCAGTGCGGCTTTCCAAGATATCCGCCCACACGCTCGTGGCCATGGCCGTCTGCCAGATGACATCGAACATGCTCAGAAGGTACTCGTTGTCCAGAGCCTCCACAGTGCAGCGGTGAATAGCTTTATTGACCAAGAAGACCTCCATGGCAGTGGTCTGCGGGGCCGATACCAGCTCCTCATACGTGGACCTCACGTACTGCGCGGCCGCTCCGCCCAGGCGTGCAACTTCGGCAAGAGCGAACGGCTCAATGGCTCCCCGGGCGGCGTACTGCTTATCCAGCTCAACGTCAGTGAGCTTGCGGACAATGTAGCCACGGCGCCCGCCAGGTTCGATTACCCGCTCCATCTCAAGACGATGCAACGCCTCACGCACGGGGGTCCGGCTGATCCCCATTTGTGCCGCAAGATCATCCATCAGCAGCCTGGCGCCGGGACCCAGATCATGCGTCAGGATGCCCTCGGCAATCTGCGCATACGCGGCATCAGCAAGCGTCTCCCGAGCGAACTCAATCTTCTTCATGGTGTCCCGCCACTTTCTGTTTTTCCCAGCCTACCGGCTATTGGCTTACATCGGATTTGCGTATACCGTATACCTTATTCATTCATTTGAAATCCCTTCTCTTATCGGGTCGGACCGAAAAAGTGTCACGAACCATCCAGGAAGACCAAACTCACGAAGGAGGCGGCCCCATGACCGCACAGATCACTGTCGGCGGCCCTGAGCTCACCCAGGAGCGCAGGCTCGTCACTGAGATCCCGGGCCCCCGCTCGCGCGAAATTCTTGAGCGCAAGGCGTCCGCAGTCGCCCGGTCCGTTGGCCACACCCTGCCAATCATCGCCGATGCAGCAGGCGGCGGAACCCTCGTGGACGTGGACGGCAACTCGTTCATTGACCTGGGCTCAGGTATCGCCGTCACCAGCGTCGGCAATTCCAATCCCCGTGTGGTTAACGCGGTTCGTGAGCAGCTGGATCGATTTACGCACACGGCCTTCACCGTGGTGCCCTACGAAAGCTACATTGCCGTGGCGGAGAAACTGAACGAGATCACGCCAGGGGACTTCACCAAGCGCACCGCCCTCTTCAACTCAGGTTCAGAAGCCGTGGAGAACGCCGTCAAGGTCGCCCGGCGCGCGACCGGGCGGCAGGCCATCGTGGCCTTCGAGCACTCCTTCCATGGCCGCACAAACCTTGCCATGGCCCTCACCGCAAAGAGCGCGCCCTACAAGCAGGGTTTCGGCCCGTTTGCCCCGGAAATCTACCGGGTTCCCGGCTCCTACCCTTACCGTGACGGTGGCCTCAGCGGACCCGAAGCTGCCCGCCAGACGATTGAACAGATCGAAAACGAGCTCGGGGCCGAATCAGTGGCAGGCATCATCATCGAGCCGATCCAGGGCGAGGGCGGCTTCATCGTTCCCGCAGAAGGCTTCCTGTCGACCCTGAAGGAATGGACCGAACGCAACGGCATTGTGTTCATCGCCGACGAGATTCAGTCCGGCTTCGCCCGAACAGGAAAATGGTTCGCCGTTGACCACGAAGGAGTCGCCCCGGACCTCATCACCATGGCCAAGGGCATCGCCGGCGGACTGCCCCTTTCGGCACTTACGGGACGGGCTGAACTGATGGACGCCGCCCAGGTTGGCGGCCTCGGAGGAACCTACAGCGGCAACCCCATCGCCTGCGCCGCAGCCCTCGCGGCCCTGGAAGCCTACGAGGAGGACGGCCTGCTCGATCGCGCACAGCAGATCGGGACCATCCTCACCCGCCGCTTCACCGACATGCAGGAAACAGATCCCCGCATCGGCCAGGTGCGCGGACGCGGAGCGATGTTCGCCATCGAGCTCGTCGATCCGGAAACCCTGAACCCGGATCCGGCACTGACTGCACGTGTCGTGAAGCACGCCCACGAAAACGGAGTCATCCTCCTCGCCTGCGGTACCTACGGCAATGTCATCCGGTTCCTTCCCCCGCTGTCGATTGACGATCAGCTGCTCGAGGAAGGAATCGGCGTCGTCGTGGAGGGACTGGCCCGTTCATGAACCACCCCAGGAATCAGCGGACACCACAGGCTGGCCACTCCGCTCAGCAAAGGATGAAACAGCGATGACAGCACAGAGCAGTGATTCGGTCACACGCCCCGAGGACCGGGACGGGCTGACGCACTATGACCACTACGTCGGTGGCACCTTTACGCCCCCCGAGGGCGGCGAATACTTCGACACCGTCAACCCGTACACCGGGGAAGTCTGGGCAAAGATCGCCCATGGCGGCCCAGCAGACGTATCCCGGGCGGTAGCTGCCGCTACAGAAGCCTTCAAGAGCTGGGGCAGGACCAAACCTCAGTACCGTGGCAAGCTTCTCATGGACCTTGCCGACATCATCGAGGCCAACAGCGCACACCTTGCCCGGATTGAGGTCAGCGACAACGGCAAGCTCTACGCCGAAATGTCCGCCCAGGCCCGGTACATGGCCGGTTGGTACCGCTACTACGGTGGCCTGGCGGACAAAATCGAGGGTGCGGTCATCCCCAGCGACAAGCCGAACATCCTCAACTACACCCGGTTGGAGCCACTCGGGCCGATCGCAATGATCACGCCCTGGAACTCTCCTTTGCTCCTGCTGGCATGGAAACTGCCCGCGGCTCTGGCTGCAGGCAACACTGTCGTCATCAAGCCCTCGGAGTTCACCTCCGCTTCAACCCTGGAATTCATGAAGCTCTTTGAGCAGGCAGGATTCCCGCCCGGCGTCGTCAACACCGTCACCGGCTTCGGCCAGGAGGTCGGCGCCCCGCTCGTCAGCCACCCGGACATCATCAAGGTGGCTTTCACCGGTTCCGAAACAGCCGGGCAAAAGATCTACGAGAACGCCGCGAGCCAGTTCAAGCACGTTTCCCTCGAACTGGGCGGCAAGTCCCCGAACATCGTCTTTGAGGACGCCGACCTGGACGCCGCCGCCACCGGTGTCATTTCCGGGATCTTCGCCGCAACCGGCCAGACCTGCATCGCCGGCTCACGGTTGCTGGTCCAACGCTCCATTCACGACGAGTTCGTCCAGCGGGTTGTGGCGCTGGCCGAACAAGCCAAAATCGGGGACCCCATGCTGCCCGACACGCACGTCGGACCAGTGACGACCCGGCCGCAGTTCGAAAAGGTGCTCGACTACATCGATATCGCCCAGCGCGAGGGGGCAAAGTGCGTCCTCGGAGGCACCGCCTACACCGGGGAAGGCGCGTCCGGCGGGCAGTTCGTCCAGCCAACGATCTTTACCGACGTCCGCAACGAGATGCGTATCGCGCAGGAAGAAGTCTTCGGCCCCGTCCTGGCCGTCATCCCGTTCGAAGACGAAGACGACGCCCTGGCCATCGCCAATGACATCAACTACGGCCTCGCCGCCGGCGTCTGGACACGCGACATCGGCAGGGCCGTGCGTATGTCCGAGAGCCTGCAGGCCGGCACAGTGTGGGTCAACACCTACCGCGCCGTCAGCTTCACGTCCCCCTTCGGAGGATACAAGCGCAGCGGCCTGGGCAGGGAAAGTGGAATCGACGCCATCAAGGAATACCTCCAGGTCAAGTCCGTCTGGATCTCCACAGCGCCGGACACGTCAAACCCGTTCATCATCAAATAGGTCCTACAGCAGAAAGGTCCCCGGGAGTCCTCCCGGGGACCTTTCTGCTGCCCAGGCTTCACCGCCAGGTACCGGCACACGACAAGGCGCACCAGAGCACGTGAAGCCCCCCGGATTCCGAAACCCGTTCCCAAGGCGGCTATCCCGGTAACAACGCGGGCTCATTTCCCTGCGGGTGCGAGCGGGACGACCAGGCAGCGGGACCCTGCAGGATGGGGCGCCGAAATAGTGGGGTGCCAGGGAAAGCAACTCGCAGGCCAGGGCATTAAAGGAGCCCTTGCAGTCCCGCAATGCCCCTGGGCTGCCCACAGCCCCCAAGGCCTAGGGTGAATGGTGACCAGCACCGCGGCAGATCCGCCCTGACGGGTGCACCTGGTAAGGGGCTGCCCCAAGTCCTGAGGCAAGGGCGTGAAAGGTACGGCGCCTGCTATGTGTGGCCGGATCAATCCGGTCCGGGGTTACGACGAACCAGACAACGGGCCACTGTACAGCCCTGCCAAGCCCGTGCCGGGGATTCACAAGACCCGTTCCACAGTGTTAATGCCCTGAGGGCAGAGGTAGTGTCCTCCCTGCTGCCCTAGAGCCTGTATTTGTGGTTGCGGCGAGTGGATCACGGGGCTGAAAACGGCATTGACCCGGATCCGACAACTTTCGTCGGATCCGGGTCATCACGGGAATTTCATCTAGCGGGCAGCGGCGACCTCATCGAGCACGCCGGCGAACCAGGCTACAGCTGCTTCGCCCACCGGCTCCCAGGACGAGGCGTCGTAGCGGCCGACTTCTCCTACGCGCTCGGCCCCCAGCTCCGAGAGCTTGTCATCGAGCTTCGTGGCGCCCTGTCCGTAGGTTTCCGTGTAGAACGTATCGCCAAGGCCAAACATGGCGTACCGTACGCCGGTCAGGTCGGGGCGGACGACGGAAAGGTCTGCGTAGAACGGCAGCGCCGTGTTGGGCAGGTCCCCTTCACCGTAGGTGGAGCACAGAAATACGTACATCGTGTCATGCTGCAATTCAGAGATGGAGAACGCTGACAGGTCGTGCACGTGGACTTCCTGGCTGTCGTTCCTGATCGAGTCAGCGAGGTCTTCAGCCGCAACCTCTGCATTGCCGGATTCCGTCCCGAAAAGAACTTGGATCTTCATCATTTTCTCCTGTTTGATGCCTGAGTTAGTTGGTGCCGGGGGCGGCGGTTCGAACGAGTTTGTTGTGTGCGATGGCAACCATCTGTTCATGGCTGGGGATCTTTCGGCGGGACCGATCGGCAGCGGCGGCATCGGTCTCGGCGGCGTCCACGCGCTTCCACGCCGAATAATCCACTGCCTTGGCCCGGACCTCTTCGGGCAGGCCGGCGTATCCCGGCTTCGGCTGTTGCTGGAGCGAATCGACGCCAGCGACGATCTCTTCAGCTACGGCCTTTGCACAGGACCTGTTTTCGGCGATCGTTCCACGGGAACCGCGCTTGATCCAGCCTGTGCGGTACAGTCCGTAATCCAGCACCCCGCTTTCAAGGTTGGCCTTCAGGGCACCGAGACCGTGCCAGTCGCCGGCGTCGAAATCGAAACCAATGGCTGTTACGACAGAGTCTGTGTTGAGGAGTATGTTCGGCCAGTCATCATTGACGGATCGCAGTTCCAGGTTCTGGACGTGCCCGTCCCCGTTGATGCTCACCGGGGCCCACCCAAAGTGCAAAACCACCTCGACACGGGTCTCGTTTCCCGGGTCGAACTGGAGAAGCTCCTCAATGGCCTTCGCCCTCGCGACGGCGGTACGCGGAGCGTCCTCCGCTACCGCAAGGGGATCTGCGCAGGAGAATTTCACGCCCTTTACGCGTCCGAGCTCAGCGAGCATGACTGGATCAGAAGGAGCGTTCGTGACGGTAGACCGGCAGATGAGGTCGATGTGACTCACAGGAGCCTGAATGTATGCTGCCAGCACGTCGTCGTCGATGTCACTGTTGAGGAAGTCCTCGGGCCGCTTGATCAGCAGCCGCAGGATGTCGATGGACACGTTGCCGCCACCGATAATTGCCACGGAGTTGCCGAACTTCGGCACCTCAGTCTGCTCCAGCGGGTGGGCGTTGAAGAGCCTCGTGATGCGGCCTGCCCGGTAGACCTCCGGAAGGTCCTCCCCCGGCACTCCGACGGCCCGGTCCTCGGCAAGGCCTGCAGCCAGCACGACGATGTGGTGGATGCTGCGCAGTTCGTCCAGGGAGACGTCGGCGCCGACCTCAATGTTGCCTGCGAAGCGGACATTGTCGCGTTCAAACAACCGGGCAAACTGTGCCTGAATTGATTTGGTGCTCTGGTGGTCGGGGGCGACGCCGTACCGGACGAGCCCGAATGGGGAGGCAAGCCGGTCGTAGATCGTGATCTCTGACTGAGGAAATGACCGGCGCAGGCTTTGGGCAAGGTAGCAACCGGAAGGCCCGCTTCCGATGACCGCGATGGACAGAGGCGTATCCATCAGAAGGCTCCTTCGACGGAAAATGCTCTGGCAGCAGGGGCGCCCAGGACGATGTTCAACGGTGCCAAGGGAGAGCCGGCAGGATACTTGCCGAGGAACAGCTCAGCGCCACGCTCGGTCAGGCGAAGGTCCAGGAGCATGCTGCCGGTGGCCCCTGGCTCAAGAGCTGCCGTTGCGAGTTCCAGCCGAGTCCCTGCGGGGGCGGAGTCGTCCGCGATGTACATGTGGACCATGCCGCCAGCGACGTGCAGGCTCGGGTCGGCGATGCGAAGTGAAAGAACACCCAAATAGGCGCGGAATTCAACTGAGCCGCCGAAGTGCAGGTTCTCGTGATCCCCCGAGGTGACGATTCTGGGGAAATGGTAGTAGCCATCGTCATCACGCGTGGCACCGGCTGAAAGCGTGACGGTGCCATCACCGGTGCGGTTGCGGACGTAATCATCGAATGCCGGATCAATGCGCCATTGCAAAGAGTGGGTACCGGCGGGGGCTCGCTTAAGCTTTTTCACGTCATCTCCTTCAGGATCAGCTGCGTTGTACTAAGCGTATACCGTATACGGAACACGAACAAGGTTTTCTGCGGTCATTCCGTTTCTCCCGGGAGCAGTTTTTGGAGGTCGTTAAAGTGCTCCTATACGGGAGGCCGGACAAAAGCACGACTACATAGATCGGCAAAAGGAGAACGCCTGGCGGCAGCGCCCTATTAACTTGCAGCGTGCAGCGAAGTCCTGTGCCGGTTCGTGCCGGCTATTGCTGTGCTTGCTTCGGTGTCTGTTGCCGGGAGCGTCGGAGCGACCACTCGTTTGTCGAAGTTGGCTGCGAGCAGTTCGCCTGAATGGATGATGTGGGACGTCATTGAGGCGCGTGTCTTTGCTGCGTCTTTTGAACGTATTCCCTCAAGGAGTTCTTCATGGTCGGTCACGGTTGCCGCCGGCCATCCTGGAATCGACGAATAAAACTGCCGGGGCACGTAGCGTGTGATCAGGCTCAGTGCCCAGAGGATCTTCCGGGAGCCGGCCATGGTGTTGATCTGGCGATGGAAGGCGTGGTTCTTCTCTTCGAGGAGATCAAGGTCATTCCGGCGTGCGGCCGCGATCAGTTCGTGGTGAAGTGCTTCCAGTTCCGCCAGCTCATCGTATGTGGGGCTGGCTGCAGCCCTCGCTGCCAGTTCACCGGCTATGAGTGCCTGGACGTGGAAGAGGTCCCGTATGTCTTGTCCGGTGAGTGGTGCGACCTGGAAGCCCCGGCGCGGGAGCAGGTCCAGGAAGCCTTCCACCCGCAGTGCCTGCAGGGCCTCGCGGGCGGGGGTGGTCGAAATGCTCAGGGCTTGTCCGACCATCTCGGGTCTGACGGTTGTCCCCGGCCTGAGTTCGCCGGACATGATGAGCCCGCGGACGTAGGCGGCCGCTTCATCACTGAGCTGCCTGCGGCCACGGTCGTCACTGCTGCGGTTACTCATTGGTGCCTCTTCTCCTGATGCTCCGCTAAGAATAAAGTATTGCCGCCGGGTACCTTCCGGACCCGGCGGCAATGGGGAATCAGCGCTCAGCAGCAGTAAGCGGCAGTCCCAGCTCGGCAAGAACCTGCTCGGTGTGCTCCCCCAACTCAGGCACTGGTCCCATGGAGAACCCTGCCTCCCTGGAGGTGACCGGCGGGATCAGGCTGCGGACGTCACCGACAGAAGATTGCACATCCCGCCACCGGTTCCTTGCGGACAGCTGCGGGTGGGCGGAGAACCCGTGCATGTCGCGCAGTTCAGCATTGGCGATGGATGCCGCGTCGAGCCGTTCAACGACCAGACCAGTGGGAAGGGACCGCAGAACGTCGTTGATTTCGCTGTGGAGGTCGGCGCGGTTGTGAACCCTGGCGCCGTTGCCCAGGAATCGTGACTCGCCGGCCAGTTCTGGTTTCTGGAGAACTTCCCGGCAGAACTTTTCCCATTCGCGCTCATTTTGGATGCCAAAGAAGACGGTCCCGTCGGCGGTATCGAATGGCCCGTACGGGGCGATGCTGGCGTGCTGGGCCCCACTCCGCGCGGGCGGAGCCCCGCCGTATTCGGCGAAGAAATAGGGTTGGCTGACCCACTCCCCCAGTGCCTCCAGCATCGAAATTTCCAGGACGTCGCCTTTGCCGGTTGAAGCCCTTTGCAGCAGGGACGTCAGTACCCCTGAATAGGCGTACATTCCGGCGCAGATGTCGGCAATTGAGACCCCCACCTTGGCAGGCGAATCGTCGGTTCCGGTAACGCTCAACAGCCCCGATTCGCACTGGACGAGGAGGTCGTACGCCTTCTTTTGCTCATACGGGCCGCCCTTCCCGTACCCGGAAACGGAGACGTGGATAAGCCTGGGATTGAGTGCCAGGGCTTCGTCCGGACCAAAGCCCAGCCGTTCCACCGCACCCGGGGCGAGGTTCTGCACCAGAACATCTGCCTTGGCCACAAGCTGCTTCAGGGCTTCGAGGCCGTGGGCGGATTTAAGATCAAGGACGATGCTCTCCTTACCCCGGTTCAGCCACACAAAGTAACTCGCCAAGCCGTTGACTTTGCTGTCATAGCCGCGGGCGAAGTCTCCTGTGTCCCGCTCAATCTTGATGACCCTGGCCCCAAGATCCGCGAGTTGCCGGGTTGCAAACGGGGCGGCGACGGCCTGTTCCAGTGAGACAACCGTGATTCCTTCAAGAGGTAGCCGGCCCATCACTTCTCCTTTCGTGCTCGGGCGAGAATGCGCTGTGCCCGTTCGATGACAGGGCGGTCGATCATTTGGCCCTCAATTTGGCTGGCGCCGCCGCCAGCGGAAACCACAGATTCAGCCCACCGGACCTCCACTGGATCCGGGCGGAAGGATTGGCTGACGACAGGGACCTGGGAAGGGTGGATGCACAGTTTGCCGCCGAATCCGAAACCCCGCGCAAGGTTTGCCGATGCCTGGACCTTGTCGGTCTCTTTGATGAAGATGGCGGGCGAATCCAGAGGCGCCGGTATTCCGGCCGCCCGTGATGAGACCACCAGCGCACTCCTGGCATGGTCCAAAAACCTGTCATCGCTTCCGGCATCGATGTCCAGGGCGTAGTCGATGGCACCGAACGACAATCGGGTGACACCGGGTATGCCGGCGATCTCAGCCGCGCCGACCATGCCAACAGCGCTCTCAACGAGGGGTACGACTGCCAGATCAAGCATGTCGCAACGACTGGCGAGCTTTCTTAGGGCCATGCTGTCTTCGGCCTTGGGGATAACGAACCCCAGCAGGCCATGCCTGGCCTGCTGGGCAACGCCCAGAAGAGCAACGATCTCGGCGTTGCTGCTCTCAGTTCCGAGCGGATTGATCCGGACCAATGCACGCAGCTCACCACGAGTCAGCGAATTGACAGCCGCTGCCAGCGCCTTCGCCTTGTTCTCCGGAGCCACAGCGTCCTCAAGATCAACGATGACAACGTCGGTGCCCGAGGCTGCCGCCTTGGCGAAACGTTCTGGTCGGTCACCGGGGACGAACAGTGCCGTCACCGCCGCTGCTACCAGTTCCTGTCCCTGAGTTTCCAACACCACCTCCCGTGGACCGGTCACTGGAAATCTCCGTGGTCCGGCAATGTTGATTCGTCGGGTCTGGCCGACTCGACACTCGGCAGGTGTCCCTGGCGGTAAACCATAAAGGTCCTCCGGTAGCTGATGACGATTTTGGCGGCCTGGTTGAACCCTTCGGTGGCCACAGTGACAAGGCCAAGGTTTGGTCGGGATTTGGATTCGCGGAGGGCGAGGACCTTGGACCGTGAGTAGATGGTGTCGCCCTCATACACAGGGTTCGGCATCCGCACTTCATCCCACCCCATGTTCGCGAAGACGTTCATGGACAGGTCAATAGTGGACTGACCGGTCACGAGCGCGAGAGTAAACGTCGAATTAACCAAAGGCCGGCCAAACTCCGTACCCGCAGCGAAGTTTCGGTCCACGTGGGTCTTGGCCACGTTCTGCGTAACCAAGGTGAAGTTTTGGTTGTCAGCTTCCGTGACCGTCTTACCAAAAGGGTGGTAGTAGATGTCGCCGACTGAAAAATCTTCAAACAGGCGCCCAGTCCATCCCGGTACTACACGGGTCTGGCCCGTCGTAAGTTCTGACGTCATCGTTAGTTCCTCTTCCATTGCGGATACCGTATCCCGTATATTAGTCTCCAAGAGTCGACGGGACAACTGTTTTGTTCCGCGGACGCCGAATAAGCCCTCCTAGTCTCCCGGAGACGAGGGGGACTCAATATATTGGTCTGTCCGGCCCGAAGGCCGGATGCGACCGTGCACACCGCGAAGTTATCCCAAGGGCCGCCAAATTTTTGGTCTGAATATATTTTATTTTGATCGTTTACTGGCTTCCGACGACGCCTAGCCACAAACCGAGGAGCACCCGTGACTGTCCAAACTTCTGTCGACGAGCTAAGGGCAAAGACCCGCACTCTCTGCGCCCTGTTTCCAGACACCTACTGGCGCGAAACCGATCGCAACCGCCGTTACCCCCAGGAGTTCGTCGACAGACTGACCAAAGAAGGGCTCCTGGCCGCGCTGATCCCCACTGAATACGGGGGCATGGGCGTGGGCCTCACCGAGGCCAGCGTGATCATGGAGGAAATCAACAAGTCCGGCGGCCATTCCGCCGCCTGCCACGCCCAGATGTACACCATGGGCGCGCTGCTTCGGCATGGAAGCGAAGACCAGAAGAACGCCTACCTCCCGGCCATCGCTTCCGGCGACCTTCGTTTGCAGGCATTTTCAATTACAGAAGATGCAGCCGGCTCCGACACAACCAGCATTGAAACGGCAGCCGTCAAGGACGGGGACGACTACGTCATCACCGGCCACAAGAGCTGGACCAGCCGAATCGATGAATCAGACCTCGCATTCGTGCTCGCGCGGACGTCAAAGAAGGGCGACGAGGACCGGACACACGGACTCACGCTCTTCCTGGTGGACCTGCGTCAGGTACGTGCCGAACAGCCGGAGACCTTGGAAGTAGTTAAGGTCCGCACTATGTTCAATTACGCCACCAACCAGATCTTCTACAAAGGCATGCGCGTACCGCAGTCTGCCGTCATAGGTGAGGTCGGCAAGGGCTTCCGCTACGTCATTGACGGATGGAATGCAGAGCGCATTCTGCTGGCCTCCGAAGCGATTGGCGACGGGTACTGGTTCACAACGCGGGCAGTCGAATACGCTAACAACCGAAGCGTGTTCGGTCGTCAGATCGGCGCCAACCAAGGCGTGCAATTCCCCATCACGGACGCCTACATGAAGGTCAGGGCCGCGGACATGATGCGATACGAAGCTGCACGGCTGTTCGACGCCGGCGAGCCCTGCGGGGCAGAAGCCAACATGGCAAAACACCTCGCCTCAGAAGCGAGCTGGGCTGCAGCAAACGCATGCCTGGACACCCATGGCGGCTATGGCTTCGTGGATGAATACGACGTAGAACGCAAATTCCGGGAAACCCGCATGTTCCAGGTCGCACCGGTAAACAACAACATGATCAAGTCCTTTGTCGCCACCAAGGTCCTGGGTCTCCCCCGGTCGTACTAAGCCTCGATCCACCGATGAGTTTGGGGTGTGAGCGGGTGCCGTGACACGGAAATGCCCCTCGGATCAGGGAAAATAGAGCTTGTCTAAGG
>NZ_JBIVRG010000017.1:0-64894 GCF_044755505.1 Pseudarthrobacter sp. NPDC092202
ACCTTAGACAAGCTCTATTTTCCCTGATCCGAGGGGCATTTCCGTGTCACGGCACCCGCTCACACCCCAAACTCATCGGTGGATCGAGGCTTAGTGGTGGTGGCGGGCGGATTGCGCCCGTACTGCCGCAGCGGTGCCGCAATGGGTTCATTCTATGCACGGCCGGCGCGCGCGCCTGAACGCTGGACGGCCTGAACGCTCTGAACGCTGGGAGCCCGGCAGGCCGCCGTCGTACGCCTGCTTTTCCTAGGCCGGGGCGAGCGGCGTGGCCTGCTCCCCAACGTGCCGGATCTCCAGCGCCTCCGGGTCCAGCAGCTTCCGCGTGCCGGTCCTCGCGTCCAGGATCCAGAACAGTTCAAGGGCAGGCACCACGTCCATCACCCGTCCCCGGTGGAAAAGTTTGCCGTTGTGCCATGCCTCGATCTGGTCGCCGATCCGAAGCTGGCCGGTGAGAACTCCCTGTGCCTCCATGATGCGCCTCCTGCTGTTGTGTCCCCGTAAGAGACAGCATGCCGTGGCCAGGTTGCTGAATTGTTTCAATGTGGTGTTTTTTCTGTGACCAAGTGAATCGCAGGCTTCTGCCTCACGCGGACGGGGCAAGGGTTCCGCCGGAAGGAATCTTTGGTGAGTTTAGTGGTTACCGCGCACGACGGCGGGTAGGGACTTAAGCGATAGCCGAACGGCACAGAAGGAGGAACAGGCGTGACACGGGAAATCCCAAGTACGCCGGCCGGGGCAGCCCGCCGGTCGCTGTCACCGGCTGCCGCGCCGGCGTTTTTGTTCGGTATGGGCATGGGCGGTTTTGTTGACGGCATCGTGCTGCACCAGCTTCTGCAGTGGCACCACATGCTCAGCCACACCGCCGGCGGGAACACCAAAACGCTGGCAGGGCTGGAGCTTAACACCTTGGCTGACGGCCTCTTCCATGGCGCCATGTGGGTGCTGGTGGCAGCCGCCGCCGTCCTGGCCGTCCGCGCCCGAAGGCTGGGGCGCCTCTCGGCGAGCTGGCGGTTCCACACCGGCCTTGTCCTGGCCGGCTGGGGTGTGTTCAACATCGTGGAGGGCCTCATCAACCACCAGTTGCTGCAGATCCACCACGTCCGGGACGATCTGGGCGGACCGCTGGCCTGGGACCTTGGCTTCCTGGGGCTCAGCGTAGTCCTGGTGGCGGCCGGCTGGCTTTTGTACCGGGGTAGTCCAGGGTCTGGAAAAAGCACGGGTCCTGCCGCAGGATAGTAAGCACGCTGATTAAATTCGGCAGTCGGAACAGATCAGTTCCCCAACGGCTTTGGGGGGACGGGTAACGTGTCCATACCCCTCCCGGACCAAGGCTGGACATGCGGTGGGAGGGCAGTTTCGGCAGCATTTTCCGGTAGTACGCTGGAAGAGCCGCAGGAGTCTGCTGTGGTGCAGGTTAGCGTTTTCGGCGCCGGGCGGCAGGCGCAGGGCTACGAGGAGGAGGCCACGCCATGGCTCACGAAACAATCAGGCAACCCCTTGCCGTACCACTGGATGATCTTGTCCTCAGCAGTTCCCACGTGGAGGAATTCCTCCATAATCTGGCCGTCGCGGCGGCCGCGGACCTTTCCTCACCCGGCCAGGACATCTCGTGTTCAGTGACCGTGCTGCGGCGGAAGAAGCCGGCCACGGTGGCCAGCAGCGATGACAGCGCCCGGAGCCTGGACGAGGTGCAGTACGCCTTTGATGAAGGACCCTGCCTATCGGCCATCCGGGAGGGCGGCACAATGCATGTTCCGGATGTGCGCAGTGAACACCGCTGGCCGCATTACATTGCCGCCGTGCACGAATCGCCGCTCGAGTCCGTCCTGGCAGTTTCCATGCTCGAGGGGGGCGAAGCGAGGGCGGCACTGAACCTGTATTCCACCCGGAAACACGCCTTTTCCGGGGAAGCGATCAGTGCTGCGGAGAAATTTGCCCGGGATGCCAGCACCTCCCTGGGACTGGCGCTGCGCATCGCCCAGCTGACTGATTCCCGGGACGACCTCATAGCAGCCATGTCCTCCCGGACCGTTATTGACCTTGCGGCGGGTGTGATCATGGGACAGAACCGCTGCAGCCAGGACGCGGCAATGTCCGTGCTCAAGAGGGCGTCGAGCAGCCGGAACATCAAGCTGCGTGAGGTGGCGGCCAGCGTGGTTGCCTCTGTCACGGACGATCCAGCAGTAACCACCCACTACGATGCCTGAGCCCTACCACCAGGCCTAGGGGCCGGGGCAGCCAGCAGGGTGTCAGGCCGTACCGTCCGGGCTGGAAAAGCCCCTCCCCGTATGGTTCCCTGGAATCCAGCCACGGGAGCCGTCGCAGCCCTGGGCAGTGTCCTGCCCTCCGGCTTCAGCGCTGAAACTGTCGAGCTCGTCCGCGTAGGGCGCGCGGAGCTGCGGCTTTTCGTCAATGAGTTCGTTGGCCGCCATGGCCAGCAGGTCGCGCTGTGCCACGGGCAGGGAGATGAGGCCCTGGGCGTAGGCCTGCACCTCATACTCGCCTGCCGAGCCGCTCATGCTGAAATACCGCAGCCAGAGTTCCCCCACGCTGATGCCGGCCGCGCGGAGGGCATCGTTAAGCTTCCCGCGCTGCTCCGGTTCGTGAGGATCGAATCCCATTGTCCTCACTTCCCCCTCATCGCCCCTCGGGCGGCGGCACCTTACCGATCAGCTGCTCGCTCATCGAGATAAGGGGTACGCCGGCAACCCGGGCATTTTGAATGAGCTGCTGCATCGCCCTGTCCTGGCTGATGCCCTGGCGTTCCATCAGAATTCCGCAGGCACGGTTTACGGCATCCCGTCCAGCCAGTGCAGCCTTGAGGCTTTCACTCATCTGCAACGGCGTTTCCGTACCCTGGATGTGTGCCAGCAAAGTGGCTGCCGCCCCTGCGAACAGGGACAGGATGCGGCCGGTCGTGTCGTCGTACTGCCCTGGCAGGGCAGAATAGATCTTCAACGCGCCGATGGTTTCCTTTCCGTGGAGCAGCGGCGCGCTGATGACCGAGCGGACGGGGAGCTCCGCGACTTCGGATCTCCACGCCGGCCATCGCCCGTCTGTACTGACGTCGTCCACTATCACCACCTGTTCGGTGGCCCAGGCTGTCAGGCAGGGACCCTCCCCGAGCCGGTACTGGGCGTTATCGGCCTGCTGCACCAACGCATCGGTGAAGCCGCTGCTGGTCCTTCTGCCTCCCGCATCCATGAGGGAAACCCCGGTTCCCGAAGCTCCTGGAATGGACTCCTTGATGGCCTGGGCCAGGAGGTGGACCGCGCGGTCCACTTTTTCCTCCGTCAGGAGGATCCCACGGATGCGGGCCACCGCCAGCGTCAGATCATCCAGCGGAAGCCTGCTGGCGCCGCCTGCTGAGTAGTTCACGGCGCAGTGCTGACTGGCGGTCCGGCGCCACACCCGCCCGGCTGGCGGGACATCATGCCACGGCCGGGTAGCTGCGGAGGATGTAGTCAGCCGCGGCAGGACCCGTCATGTGCAGTCGGATATCGTGCAGGTCCACTCCGCAGCGCTGCATCCCTGCGCGGAAAGCCTGGTCCGGTTTGGGCTGGAGTCCGTGAAGCTCTGCCCAGCTGACGTAGAGGCCGTAAAGGCAGTCGGGCCCAAGGGTCGAATCGGTGGATGGATCAAGAACAGTTGCTTCGTCGAGGAACTGCTGAAAGTGCGAGGTTGCCAAGGTTTAGGCCCGTTCCGCTTCTGCATCCTTTGCCGCCGTTTTACTACAGCGGCTGCTCCGCCGGCTGTGCAGAGGGGCCGGGGAGGGGACGGGGCATGACCCCCGTCACACTTCCGAATGTACCCGGGCTGTGGCCGGAAGTACAGGGCAGCCGGATCTTGTACTGCGGCTGGCATCACCGTACCGTAAAACAAGTAAGGGTACTTACTAAGCCTGTGATCTACGGTAAGGAGTTCAACCACCATGAACGAAATGCCCCAGAGCGCCGACGTTCCGCAGCACGGAGATCTTCCGCTGCCGGACTACGACCACCTGCCGGCGGGAACTCTGCCCTCGCGGATCTCCGGCCTGGCAGAAGGGGACGTGGCACGGCTGGTTGCGTATGAGAAAGCGCACGGGAACCGGCTTCCCATCCTGCAGATCCTCGAGAAGAGACTTCAGGACCTGCAGGCCGGCGCCGTTCCCAGCGGACCGCTCAATCCGGGCACACCGGAGGTCAACACCGGCCAGCCTGTGAGGCAGCAGCCGGCAAGCACTCCAGGGCCCCCGGTTAACCCGCCGTCCCAGGGCGTTCCCACGAACCCCGCGCAGCCGCGCCGGTAAGGCCGCGGTGAGGACATGGACGGGCCGGGGACGCAGGCAGCCGCTGGTGCAGCGGATGGCGACGGCGTGGCGCCATTTCCCGGAGCAACTATTGGGCGCGCCCCCGGCCACACCCTGACCCCGGACGTGGCAAAGGCGCAACGGGCAAAGACGCACCGGGCAAAGACGCGCCGGGCAGAGGACGACGGCGATGGCCAGCTTGGGCAATGACGGCACCGGCACCGGCACCGGCAATGACGGCACCGGCACCGGCAGCGCCCGCAGCGAGAGCGGCGACCGGCAGGTCCGGACGTTCGGGATCGAGGAGGAACTCCTCCTCGTTGATCCGGGCACGGGTGAGGCGGTGCCCATGGCCCGCGGGCTCCTGGACCTGTACGTCCGTCCTATGGATTCCAGCAAGGGCCCTGTGCTCACGGCCGAGTTCCAGCAGGAAATGATCGAGGTGGTTTCGCCGCCTCATTCCACCATGGATACGCTGAAGGCAGACATTGTCGCGGGACGCGCCATCGCGGACCGGGCGGCCCGGGATGTGGGGGTGCGCGCCGCTGCCTTGGGCACGTCGCCGCTGCCCTGCGATCCGCATCCCGTCCAACTGCGCCGCTTCGCTGCCATGGCAGAGGAGTATGGGCTCACCGCACGGGAACAGCTCACCTGCGGCTGCCACATCCACGTTTCGGTGGAATCAGCGGAAGAGGCGGTGGCCGTCCTGGACCGGATTCGGATCTGGCTGCCGGTGCTGACCGCGCTGAGCGCCAACTCGCCCTTCTGGCATGGCGAGGACACCGGGTATGCGAGCTACCGTTCGCAGGTCTGGAACCGCTGGCCGTCCGCCGGTCCGCTGGAGATCCTCGGTTCACCCGAGGTGTACCACCAGCTCGTGCATGACATGGTTAGTACCGGCGTGGCGCTTGACGAGGGGATGATCTACTTCGACGCCCGGCTCTCCCGGCACTATCCCACCGTGGAATTCCGGGTCCCGGACGTGTGCCTGCGCCCGGAAAACACGGTGCTTCTTGCCGGGCTCGCGCGGGCACTGGTGGACACTGCCGCCCGGGAATGGCGCGAGGGGATCGAGCCGCTGGGCGTGCCTTCAGCGCTGCTGCGGCTGGCGGGGTGGAAGGCGGGCCGCTGGGGACTGCGCGGGGAACTTCTCGATCCGTACACGTCGCGCCCGGCCCCGGCGCTCGCCGTCGTCAATTCCCTCCTGATCCACATCCACGAAGCACTGGAGGGCACCGGGGACCTGGCGCCGGTGGAAAAGCTGGTCGATGACCTGCTGCGGGCCGGCACCGGCGCAACGCGGCAGCTCGAGGTGCTGCACCGCACCGGCGGCCTCAGGGATGTGGTGCGGGACGCCGTCGACTGCACGGTAGGGAACGCCTGAACTGTCCGTCCCGGCGGGGGCGGCAGGGCGGTCTGCTGTGGGCGTACAGGCACGATCGCACGCATCCTGTGCCCGTAGGATGGAATGCATTATGGATGACCCTCCTTCACATATGCCCAAGCCCCTCCGCCTTCTGACCGGTTCGCCGGCCACCACGGGAGAGGGGCGCCTCAATGTATGAATGGATCATGCTCGGTATTGGCCTCGTCCTGACGGTTGGTACCGGTTTCTTTGTCGCTTCCGAGTTCGCGCTGGTCAACCTGGACCGCAATGACCTCGAAGCCCGCCAGGGGCGCGGCGAAAAGCGCCTCAAGCCCACCATCAAAGCACTGAAGATCACCTCGACGCACCTCTCGAGTGCGCAGCTGGGCATTACCCTGACCACGCTGCTCACGGGTTACACGTTCGAGCCGGCAATCAGCTCCCTCTTGCGTGGCCCCCTGCTCTCGACCGGCCTCCCCGAAGCTGTTGTGCCTGGTATCGGTGCAGTTGTTGGCATCTTCATCGCCACTGTCTTTTCCATGGTGATCGGCGAGCTGGTGCCCAAGAACTTCGCCCTGGCGCTTCCCCTGGCCACGGCCAAGTTCGTGGTCCCGTTCCAGGCTCTCTTCACCACCGTGTTCAAGCCCGTGATCCTGCTGTTCAACAACACGGCCAACAAGATCATCCGGTCCTTCGGCATCGAGCCGAAGGAAGAACTCTCCGGCGCCCGCAGTGCCGAGGAACTCAGCTCCCTGGTCCGCCGGTCAGCCCTCGAAGGTCTCCTTGACGCCGACCATGCCGTTCTGCTGCACCGGACACTCCGGTTCTCGGAGCACTCCGCCGCCGACGTCATGACTCCCCGTGTGCGGATGACGGCAGTCAACGCTGACGACACGGCCGAAGAGATCGTGGCACTGGCAACCACCACCGGTTACTCCCGCTTTCCCGTCATCGGCGAGGACCGCGACGACGTGCAGGGCGTGCTCCACGTGAAGCAGGCCTTCGCGGTGGACCTGGCCGACCGGTCACGTGTACTTGCCTCGGAGCTGATGATCGAGCCGCTCCGGGTGCCTGAGTCCATGGGCGTGGATACGCTCCTGGTCCTGCTGCGGAAGCAGGGGCTGCAGGTGGCCATCGTCTCCGATGAGCACGGCGGCACCGCCGGCATCGTGACGCTGGAGGACCTGGTGGAGGAGATCGTCGGCGAGCTTGAAGACGAACACGACCGCGCACGCACCGGCGTGGTGCGGACCGGGCGGTCCATCACCTTTGACGCGTCGCTGCGGCCCGACGAACTGCTGGACCGGACAGGCATCACCGTGCCCGACGGCGAGGAATACGACACCCTGGCCGGGTTTGTCACGGACCAGCTGGACCGTATCCCAGAGCTGGGCGATGAAGTAGGGATCGACGGCGGCACGCTCCGGGTGGAGCGCGTCCTGGGTACGCACGTGGAGCGGATCCGGTTCACCCCCGACACTTCGGAGGACGCGCCGAAGAGCGCCCATGACCGCATTATCGATGGCCTGACGCAGGAGCTGACCCATGAGTGAATACCTTCCCGGCATCATCTGGCTGGTGATGCTCCTGGTGGTCAACGCCTTCTTCGTCGGTGCCGAGTTTGCCGTTATTTCCGCGCGCCGCTCGCAGATCGAGCCGAAAGCCGAGGCCGGCAGCAAGGCCGCCAAGACTACCCTGTGGGCCATGGAGCATGCCACGCTGATGCTGGCCACCAGCCAGCTGGGCATCACCGTCTGTTCCCTGGTGATCCTGAACGTCTCCGAACCTGCCATCCACCATTTGCTGGAAATTCCGCTGGGCCTGACGTCCCTCTCCTACGAGGCGATCAGCATCATTGCCTTTATTACGGCGCTCCTGCTGGTCACCTTCCTGCACGTGGTGCTGGGGGAGATGGTCCCCAAGAACATCTCCTTCTCCGTCCCAACCCGGGCAGCCCTCATCCTGGCCCCGCCGCTGGTGATGGTCTCCCGCGTGGTCAGGCCGGTGATCTGGACGCTGAACGGCATCGCGAACTCCATCCTTCGCCTGTTCAAGGTGGAACCCAAGGACGAGGCCACCAGTGCCTACACCCTGGATGAGGTGGCCAGCATCGTGGAGCAGTCCACCCGGGACGGCATGCTGACGGACACCACCGGAACCCTGAGCGCCGCCTTCGAGTTCACGGCCAAGACCGTGGCGGACGTTGAAGTTCCCATCTCCGAGATGGTTCTCCTGCCGGAGTCCGCCACGCCGGCTGACATCCAGCGCGCGGTGGCCGGGCACGGGTTCTCCCGGTACATCCTCACCAATGACGACGGCGAGCCCTCCGGATACCTGCACCTCAAGGACGTCATGGACCTGACCACGCAGGAGAAGTTCACCCAGCGGGTGCCGGCGAAGCGGATCCGCCGCCTCGCCTCCGCCTACAGCGGCAGCGAGCTCGAGGACGCCCTGGCCGCGATGCGCCGCACGGGCGCCCACGTTGCCAGGGTGTTCGATGCGCACGGCAACACCACCGGCGTCCTGTTCCTGGAGGACATCATCGAGGAACTGGTGGGCGAGGTCCAGGACGCCACCAGCGCCTGACCCTCCCTGCTGCAGCCACGGCACCACAAGCCGGGAAGGCGCCGCCCCTACACGGGGCGGCGCCTTCCGCCATTTTGGCCTTATGTGATCTGACGGAGCAGCGGGTACTCTAATGAGTGCATGTACGTGCACCTATGCACTTAAGGGGTGGGCTGGATGATCTCCGTTCTGCGGAACGCAACGTACCGGAGGCTTTTCGCTGCCCAGGTTGTGGCGCTGATCGGCACGGGCCTGCTGACGGTGGCCCTGGGGCTGCTGGCCTACGACCTGGCCGGCAGCAACGCCGGCGCCGTGCTGGGAACGGCACTGACCATCAAGATGCTTGCCTATGTGGGCCTGGCGCCGGTCATCAATGCCCTGGTGGCGCGCTGGCCGAAGAAGCCGGTCCTGATCGGTGCCGACCTGGTGCGCGCGGCGATGGCCCTGTCCCTGCCGTTCATCACCGAGGCCTGGCAGATCTACGTGGTGATCTTCCTTCTGCAGTCCGCCTCCGCCACGTTCACCCCGGCGTTCCAGTCGCTGATCCCCACCATCCTCACGGACGAGCGGGACTATACGCGGGCGTTGTCCCTCTCCCGGCTGGCCTATGACATGGAGGCGCTGGCAAGTCCTGCGCTGGCGGCGCTGCTGCTGACCGTCATGAGCTACAACAAGGTGTTCCTTGGCACCGTGGCCGGGTTCCTGGTCTCGGCCTTCATGGTGGCTGTCTCCGTCCTGCCGGTGGCCGCCGCCGCTGAGGCACCGCAGACCCCGCTCTGGCACCGCACCACCCTTGGTGCCAGGATCTTCTGGCGGAACCGGCGGCTCCGGTCGCTGCTGGCACTGAACCTGGTGGTGGCAGCGCCCACCGCCCTGGTGCTGGTGAACACCGTGGTCTATGTCCGCGATGTGCTGCAGCGGCAGGATGCGGACCTTGCCGTGGCGCTGGCCTGCTTCGGCGTGGGGTCCATGGCCGTGGCCCTGTCCGCCCCGCGGGTGCTGGAACGCCTGGGTGACCGAAGGGTGATGCTCAGCGGGGCCGCCGTCGTTCCCTTTGCCATGGCGGGTGCCGCTGCCATGATGTGGGCCTCGCCTCCTGGCGGGTGGTGGCTGCTGCTTCTCCTGTGGTTCCTGCTGGGCGCGGCGAACTCCACGATCCTCACGCCGTCGTCGAGGTTGCTGCGGGAAGCCTCAACAGAGGAAACCCGGCCGTATGTTTTTACGGCCCAGTTCTCGCTCTCGCACGCCTGCTACATCCTGGCCTATCCGCTGGCGGGCTGGGTGGGAGCCGCGGCCGGTTTGGGCTGGGCCGCAGCGGGGCTGACAATTGTTGCGATGATAGGCAGTGCAGGAGCATTCCTGTCCTGGCCCCGGCATGAGGCCGCGGGAGCCATGGGCCGTGCAGGGGAGGAACAGAAGAGTGACCAGCCAGCCCCGCAGCGAAGCCGTCCCCGCCGCTGACGTCCCGTCCCTGGTCCATCAGGTAACACCGGGCCCCGAGTTGTTGGAAGCAGCGTCCGCAACCTTGCGGATGCTGGCTGAACCCACGCGCCTGAACCTGCTCTGGCAACTGGCGCAGGGCCCCAAAACCGTAACGGAGCTGACGGCAGCCGTAGGAGTGCCGCGGACCGTGGCGAGCCAGCACTTGGCCAAACTGCGGCTCAGCGGGCTGGTGGACACCCGCAAGGACGGCCGCCACGTCATTTACTCCCTGCATGACGGGCACCTGGTGCGGCTGATCCGGGAAACCATCAACCACGCGGACCACCGCATCACAGGCGAACCCAGCCACGGCTAGGGCTGTCGGGGAGGTCCGCGCCGCAGCTCACCGCCCACAATGATCAGCACCCTTAGTGATTTGTGGTTACGATGGGAAGGTAAGCCGCTGGCGGCACGCCGGCGGGAGCCGACCGTAGGGAGCAACACCATGGGTTTGGACGACAAGATTGGCAACGCAGCCGAGAAGCTTGGCGGCAAGGGTAAGGAAGCCGCGGGCGAAGCAACCGGCGACGATCGCCTGAAGGCCGAAGGCCAGAACGACCAGGCCAAGGGCGACCTGAAGCAGGCCGGCGAAAAGGTCAAGGACGCTTTCAAGCAGGACTGACTTCCGGTCCACATGCACAGGGTGCGGTTCCACTGGAGCCGCACCCTTTGCTCTTCACAGGTCCGGTCCGGCCGGCCGCATGTCACGGAACAGGGGATCAGTTGCCCATGAACACCCGCAGTGCGCACTGGCTCGATGCCCTGCGGACACAGCTGTGGCCGCTTCCGGTGCTGGCTGTTGCCCTTGCTGTCCTTCTGGGCATGGCGTTGCCTGCGCTTGACTCAGCCGTCGACGGCGAACTGCCGGACAGTGTGACCGTTTTCCTCTTCAGCGGGGGACCGGAGGCTGCGCGGGCCGTCCTGCAAGCCATCTCGGGTTCGCTCATCACTGTCACCTCGCTGACCTTTTCACTCACCGTGGTAACCCTCCAGCTGGCCAGCAGCCAGTTCTCGCCCCGGCTGCTCCGGACTTTTACCTCGGACCGGTTCGTCCACGGAACGCTGGCCCTGTTCCTGGCCGCGTTCGCCTTCGCACTGACGGTCCTGCGCAGCGTGCGGGATGAGGGCAACGGAAACACAGCCTTCGTCCCCGAGATCTCGGTGACGGTCGCCTTTGTGCTGGCCATTGCCAGCGTGGTTGGCCTGGTGCTCTTCCTGGCGCACCTTACGCGGGAAATCCGGGTGGAAACCATGCTGCGCAGGGTCAACGCGGAAACCCGGGAGGCCATCGACCGCGTCTTCCCGCAGGAGCGCCCCGCACGCGGCCCGGAGCCGCTTCCGGCGCCCGGCAGTTTTCCCATCCTTGCCGCTTCGTCAGGGTTCCTGACCTCCTATGACGAAAGAGCCCTCCTGGAGGCCGCCGAAAGTGCCGGTGCCGTTATCCGCCTAGACCGGGAACCTGGCAGCTCCCTGGTGGAGGGCGTGCCCTTTGCCACCGCCTGGCCCGTGGCGCCGGGAGCAACACTCAGCGCCGAAGCCCGGGAGAAGCTGGCTGGAGACATCAACGCCGCCGTGGCAACCGGATTTGAACGGACCAACGTCCAGGACGTCGGGTTCGGGTTCCGGCAACTCGTGGATGTTGCGGCACGGGCTCTCTCCCCAGGCATCAACGATCCCACCACGGCAGTGCACGTCGTGGGGCACCTTTCGGCGCTCCTGTGCGGGCTGGCGGAGCGGGATCCGGGCCCTGAGCAGATGGTGGACGACGACGGTCGGGTCAGGGTGGTGCTTTCGCTTCCCGGGCTCCCGGAACTCCTCAGCCTGGCGATGGACCAGCCCCGGCACTACGGCGCCGCGGACCCTGCCGTCGCAGCCCGCCTCCTCCGGCTCCTCCAGGAGCTTGCGTGGTGCGACCGGAAGGGCCGGTACCGGGCGGAGATCGCAGACCACCTTGGCCGGATGCGCAACGCCATCGGCTCGGCCCGCTATTCAACGCCGGAACGGAAAACCCTGATGGACCTGGCTGACTCAGTCCACGGGGGATAGGGACTGGACGCCGGAAGAAAACCCGATCCCAGCAAAGGCCCAAAATTTATACGCATGTGATCTACGGAACAGGAATGGGAAGCTAGGCTGATAAAAAGCCCCTGACGGGAAGTGGTGATGGCCACCCTAGGTTCGTTTGCACAAGGACTTCTTCGCTGCCTCATGGTGCCGCGGAGTGTTTTCGTGTGGCTGCTCCTGGTCCTGGTCATTGCCGGGGCGGCCTCCTACACCTCCGGCAGCCGTTACGCCCTGGTTCCCGGCCACGGCCCGGTGCAGTCAGCAGCCGAACAGGATGCGGCGGAAGTCCCGGCGCAGGCGGAAACATCGGCCGGTCCGGCAGAACCTGCAGCAACCGCCCAGCACTCCGTCCATGTCATCCACGAGGCCGGCCCGTCCGCAGAGCCTGCAGGGCTGGAGAGGGAAGGCGAGCGGAGCAAGGCCCCCCGCGGCGAACCGGTGCCCGTGCGCACCGGGGCCGTGGACCCGCCGTCGCTCATCCAGCGGCTGCCCGGGGGGACCTTGCATTCCGCCGGTGATGTGCCGCGGGAGCCTGAATTGCCCGCGCTCAGGGTCGTGGACCTTTCCATCAGCAGGACGTAGAACCGGTTCGCCGTTCCACGCCATCAAGACCTGCTGAAAGAACCTGGAAAAGAGATACCAATGACTTATGTACAGTCCATGCTGGACGCCTACCCCAAGGACGTGGCGGGCGTCGACAAAGCCAAGCTCGCCGAATGCATCCAGGCGTGCTTCGACTGCGCCCAGACGTGCACCGCCTGCGCCGACGCATGCCTGAACGAGGATATGGTCGCCGAGCTCACCAAGTGCATCCGCACCAACCTCGACTGCGTAGACATCTGCGCCGCCACCGGAAAGATCCTCTCCCGCCACGGTAACTACGACGTCGGCATCACCCGGGCAGTGCTCGAAGCGTGCCGCACCGCCTGCCGTGCCTGCGCGGAGGAGTGCGGCCAGCACGCCTCCATGCACCGGCACTGCGAGGTGTGTGCCGAGGCCTGCCGCCGCTGTGAGCAGGCCTGCGCCGACCTCCTGGCCTCGCTGGACTAGGCGGGGGTGACAGCCATGGCACCTTCACAGATTCCGCCGGCGGTTCGCCGCCCCGGGCGCAGGGGACCGGCCCGTGCCAGGCGCGCGGAGGACCCGCAGCTGCGGCGGATGCTGGCCACGCATATCCACTGCGGTGAGCCGATGCGCCTGGTCAGTGCAGGGCCGCCGGCAGGGGCACGGCAGGAAAATTACGACGGCGGCCCGCTCACTTACCGGTGCGCCTGCGGGTTCAGCTTCGATCGCAGCGAGGGCTGACAGGCCCGGATCCAACGGCAGGGTTGTCCTTGGCGCTTATTGGGGGCGCCGAGGGCAGCCCGGCCATGGACGTACCCGCCGAAACCTTGGTCAGTCCCCGCCGCCGAGCCTTGCGATGAGCTCGTCGGCCTGGGCCAGGTTGCGGGCCATTTTGGCGCGCTCAGCCATTGCCTTCTCCAGGTACGCTGCGAGTTTGGCCTGCCTGTCACCAGCGGCCCCCGCGTCCTGCTGCGAGAAGAGCTCCAGGATGTCCGCCATTTCCTCCAGCGAGAACCCCAGCGGCTTCATCTGCTTGATCACCATGAGGCGTTCAAAGTCGTCCTCGGAGTAAACCCTGAAACCGCCATCGGTGCGGGCCGTGGCTGGAAGCAGCCCCACGTCGTCGTAATGGCGGATGGTGCGCAGGGACAAACCTGTCCGCTCCGCCAGCTCGCCGATATGCATGGTGGAAGTTCCGGTTCGTGCTGTCATGCGTGGGCCTCCGTAATGTCCGCGTGCAACTCTACCATCACGTTAGGGTAGAGTTGTGTGCGGTTGGTGAGCCGCCTGAGCGGGCTCCCGGCATCCCGGCGCGAGGTTGCGCCCCTTCATTCTTCGAAAGAGAGAGGGCGCCTCTATGCGTCTTCCTGACCATGAACGGAGCCAGCAATGGCCGTCAAGACCGCCGGGGAAGCCCCCGCCTACACTCCGGAACAGCTGCAGTCCGTCCGGGAAACCCTCAAGTCGCCCCGAAGGCTTAAGACCGAGGTCCTTGCGGGGCTGGTTGTTGCCCTGGCCCTGATCCCGGAAGCGATCGCCTTCTCGATCATCGCCGGCGTGGATCCGCGGCTGGGCCTGTTCGCCTCCTTCACCATGGCCGTCACCATCGCCTTCGTGGGCGGCCGGCCGGCCATGATTTCCGCCGCCACCGGCGCGGTCGCCCTGGTGATCGCCCCACTGGTGAAGTCCCACGGCGTGGACTACTTCATTGCCGCCGTCATCCTGGGCGGCATCTTCCAGGTCATCCTGGGCCTCTCCGGGGTGGCGAAGCTGATGCGCTTCATTCCGCGCTCGGTGATGGTGGGCTTCGTGAACGCCCTGGCCATCCTGATCTTCATGTCCCAGGTTCCCGAACTGCTCGGCGTCCCCTGGCTCGTGTACCCACTGGCGGCGCTGGCCCTGGTGATCGTGTTCGGGCTGCCGAAACTCACCAACGCGGTGCCCGCCCCGCTGGTGGCCATCGTGGTCCTCACCCTCATCACCGTCCTGGCATCCATCGCCGTCCCCACCGTGGGTGACAAAGGCGACCTGCCGGAATCCCTGCCGTCGCTGTTCATTCCCAACGTTCCGTTCACCCTGGAAACTCTCCAGGTCATCTTCCCCTTCGGCCTGGCCGTGGCGTTTGTGGGGCTCCTCGAGTCGCTCATGACCGCCAAGCTGGTGGATGACATCACCGATACCCGCTCCCACAAGAGCCGCGAGGCCTGGGGGCAGGGCGTTGCCAACATCGTCACCGGCTTCACCGGCGGCATGGGCGGCTGCGCCATGATCGGCCAGACCATGATCAACGTCAAAGCCTCCGGCGCCCGCACCCGGATCTCCACCTTCCTGGCCGGCGTCTTCCTGCTGATCCTGGTGGTGGCGCTCGGAGGTGTGGTCTCGGTCATCCCCATGGCCGCCCTGGTTGCGGTGATGATCTTCGTTTCCTGGGCCACGTTCGACTGGCACAGCATCCACCCGCGCACCCTGAAGATGATGCCCAAGAGCGAAACGGTGGTGATGGTGGCCACGGTCATCGTCACGGTGGCCACGCACAACCTGGCCATCGGCGTCGGCGTCGGCGTGCTGGTGGCGATGGTGATGTTCGCCCGCCGGGTGGCCCACTTCGTGACCGTGGAACGCACCGTAACGAACGTGGAAGGCCACGAAACCGCCACCTACACGGTGAACGGCGAGCTGTTCTTCGCCTCGTCCAACGATCTCTACACCCAGTTCGAATACGCGCTGGACCCTGAGCATGTGGTCATCGACATGCACGCCTCCCACCTCTGGGACGCCTCCACCATCGCAGCCCTGGACGCCATCACCGAAAAGTACCGGCACCACGGCAAGGACGTGAAGATTATCGGCCTGAACGACGCCAGCACCACCATGCGCGAGCGGCTCGGCGGGAAGCTCGGCGCCGGGCACTAGGCAAGCTCAGAGGGCCTTCGGCTGAACGGTTCAGGGGCGGGTGCTGAACCGTTCGGCGAAGTTCTTGGGGCCCTGGACAATGATCTGGTCGTCGTCGTACAGCACGGTCTGGGCGGTGGTGTGCTGCCAGGTGCCGCCGGGCCTTTTGACCGCCACGATGGTGATCCCGTACTTGTCCCGCAGGCCCAGCACCCCCAGCGGCCGGTCCCGGGCGTCGGACGGCGGCTGGGTCCGGACCATCACAAAGTCGTCCTCGAATTCCACGTAGTCCAGGATGGCCCCGCGGACCAGGTGTGCCACGCGGCGGCCCATGTCGTGCTCGGGCCGGATGACGTGCTGCACCCCCAGCTGGGCCAGGATTTCCGCATGCGGTTCGCTGATGGCCTTGGCCCAGATTTCCGGGTGCTTGAAAGTAAGCAGCCGGGAGGTGGTGAGGATGCTCGCCTCCAGGTCGGAGCCGATGCCCACCACCGCCCGGTCGAACTCGTGAACGGACAACTGCCGCAGCACTTCTTCCTTGGTGGAGTCCGCACGGACCACATGGGCCAGCCGTCCGTTGTAGGACTGCACGATTTCCTCGCTGCTGTCGATACCCAGCACCTCGGTGCCCTGTGCTTCGAGTTCCAGGGCCAGGGAGCCGCCGAACCGTCCCAGACCGATAACGGCCACGGAATCGGGGTGCGCGGCGCGCTCGCCCCTGCGGGTGAAGATGTCCTTAGCCAATGAGGGGCCTTTCCTTCGGGTTTTCGTACAGTATGGGGCGCTTCCGCAGGGCCAGCGCCGTGCCGAGCGTGACGGGGCCGAGCCGGCCGATGAACATGAGCAGGATCAGCACCACCTGCCCCGCCGGAGGCATCCCGGCCGTGATGCCGGTGGACAGTCCCACGGTGGCGAAGGCGGACACCACCTCGAACAGGATGCGTTCCTGGCCGAAGTCGGTGATGAGCATCAGGAACATGGTGGACGCCGTCACCAGGGCGATGGCCAGCAGCACCACGGTGATGGCCTGGCGGTGCACGGCCCGGGAGAGGCGCTTGCCGAAGATGTTCACGGCGGTGTCCCCCCGGAGCTCCGTGGCCAGGATGAAGAACAGCACGGCGAAGGTGGTGATTTTCAGTCCGCCCGCGGTGCCGGCCGGGCCGCCGCCGATGAACATCAGGATGTCCATGCCCAGCCAGGAGACAGGGTGCATCTGGCTGATGTCAACGCTGTTGAAACCGGCGGTGCGGGTGATCACGGACTGGAAGAACCCGCCCAGGATACGGTCCTCAGGTGGCAGGGCGCCCAGCGTGGCGGGATTGGTCCACTCTGCGGCCGTAAGGAACACGGTCCCGCCGGCCAGGAGAACGGCGCTGCCGGCAAGGACGATTTTGGTGTGCATGCTCCAGTAGACGGGCCGGCGGTACTGGCGGCGCAGCTCGAACAGGACCGGAAAACCCAGGCTGCCGATGATCACCGCGCCCGCAATGGGCAGGCACACCCATGGATCGCCCACAAACCCCATCAGGCTGTCCGAGTACAGCGCAAACCCAGCGTTGTTGAAGGCGGACACTGAGTGGAACACCCCGTGCCACAGGGCCTCGCCGGGCGTGTAGCCGTAGCCCAGCAGGAAGCGGAGCATCAGCACCAGCGCCAGGATGGCCTCAACAATGACGGTGATCACCAGGACGCCGACCAGGACGCGGCGCACATCGCCGAACCCCGTGCTTTTGGTCTCCGTGGCGGCCAGCATCCGTGACCGCAGTCCCAGCCGCCGGGCGGTCAGCACGCCCAGGAGCGCGCCGAAGGACATCACGCCGAACCCGCCCACCTGGATCAGCACCAGGATGACCGCATGCCCGAATCCGGTCCAGAACACCGGGGTATCCACGGTGATGAGTCCGGTGACGCAGACTGAGGACGTTGCGGTGAACAGTGCTTCCAGCAGTGTGGCCGGCCGCGTGCCTGTGGTGGCGGCCGGCAGCATCAGGAGCGCTGTTCCCGCGGCGATGGCGAGGACGAAGCCCAGGACGATCAGCTGCGCCGGGTGCCGGGGAACCAGCTTCCCGGCCATTCGCCGGAGGGTGGACACCTGCTTCCCCTGGAGTTCCGCCAGGGACCGGCTGTACCCGGCCAGGACGGCCCTTGGTTTTTTCCTCCGGCGCTGGGGGTGGGGGCTTCGCTGGTAAGCCTTCAGGTGCATAGGCGCCACGGTACCACCGCAGCACAGCGGCGCCTGCCAGATGCAACGGACCTCACATCCTCCGGGGTCAGGCGCGCGTTCCTGCCCGGTTCGTCAGGGCGGACTGCCCTCCCAGGCCGGGACACGCCGTCGTCTGCGGCGCGCCGCAAGGGTGCCCCGGGAAGTAACTGGGGAGGAACGCACGACGGCGGCACCTCACCCAGGTGGGCAGCTTGAGCAGGGGCGCGCGTTCCTGCCCGGTTCGTCAGGGCGGACTGCTCTCCCGGGCCGGGACACGCCGTCGTTCGGGGCGCGCCGCAAGGGTGCCCCGGGAAGTAACCGGGGAGGAACGCACGACGGCGGCACCTCACCCCGAGCGGTCAAAGCAGGGAGTGGGCCTGGCCTAGACCCGCCGCTTCATCCAGCCCCAGACGGCGGTGGCAGCGAACAGCACCAGGCCGATCAGGGCCAGCCACAGCAGCCCCTCGATAACGAAGCCCAGGATGGACAGAACGAGCCAAATGATAAGCAGTGTGATGATGAGTCCCATGCCGGAAGCCTAGCCGCGATGGCCGGTGGCAGGGCATATTGACACGGCCCACCCGCGGGCGCACGCTGATAGCGCTGGGTGCCGGTGGCTGGCGGGCAGCGGATCCGCCGCAGGCCCGTCAACCGAAACCCGGAGCTGTCTGGGCGCTCCGGATGCATTGTTGCCACACCCCTCCTGTCAGGAGAACGAAATGACCGTAAACGCCCTGGAAGCGAAATCATTCGACCAGCCCGACGAAAAACGCCGTCCGCCAAAGACCCAGGTGGATGTGGTGAACCTCGGTGACACAACGCTGGGCAGGTTCACCTTTGAGCCGGGCTGGCGGTGGTCCGAGACCGTCAAGACCGTGGTTAACACGGACACGTGCCAGGTGAACCATGTGGGGATCTGCGCCGCCGGGACACTGACCGTGGAAATGGCGGACGGTTCGCGGGCCACGGTCAGCCCCGGCCACGCGTACACCATTCCGGCCGGCCACGACGCCTGGGTCGAAGGGGACGAGGCGTTCGTGGGCTACGAGGTCATGAGCGCGGCCACCTTCGCTAAGCCGGCCTGATGCCCGGCAGCTGTGCGCGTCCTTCCTAGGAGGGCTTCGGGGCAGCGGGATCCCACGGATGCCGCGCCCCGGAGGCCCCGCTCCCGGAAGAAGCCCCGGCGCCGGTTGCGGCGTTTTGGTATCGCCGTGCTGGTGGTGCTGGGGCTGCTTCTGGTGTCGACGGCGGTCAACGCGGCCTTGGAGCGGGCGGAGAAATCCGGCACCCCTGCCTACGGCGAGCGCGTCCAGGTGGAAGGCGGAGCCCTGAACGTCTGGCGAAGCGGGGGAGAGGGGCAGCCGATCGTCCTCCTCAGCGGATTGGGCACCTCCGCTCCTGGGCTCGACTTTGCGCCGCTGGCCCGTGAGCTGGGCGGCTTCGACGTCATTGTTGTTGAGGGGTTTGGGTACGGATACAGCGACATGGAAGGTCCTCCGCGGACCAACGAAAACATCAGCAGCGAACTGCACGAGGTCCTGGCCCGGCTCCAGGTCAGGCAGCCGTACGTCCTGGCAGGGCACTCGATAGCCGGCTTCTACATGCTGGACTACGCCAACCGGTACCGTTCGGAACTGTCCGCGGTGGTGGGCATCGACGCCACCATACCGAAACCCGGGCCGGAGGCCGTGGACGAGCCCGAACCAGGCATCAGCTGGGAGCGTGCCCCGGCCGTGACGGGGATAGTGCGGGCCGTGACGTTCCTGGCCCCTGGGCTGCTGGACCCGGAGGGTGGCGCCTACACAGAGGATGAGCTGCAGCGCATGCGCCTGATGGCCAACTGGAATTTCGGCAATCCCGCCGTGGCGGACGAAACAGCAAGGATCGCGAACAACGCGGCAGCCTTGAGGGGAGTCACCTACCCCGGGGACCTGCCCGTCCTGGCCTTCATTGCCGACGAAAGCTCAGACTCCACAGCCACCAAGGTGTCATCAGCCCGGAACCTGCTGGACAACGTCAGCAGGCATCAGGTTGTCACCGTTGAGGGCGGGCACTACCTGCACCACACGCAGTCCGCACGGATGGCAGGGGAGCTCCGGGCGTTCATGGGGAGCGGAATAGGTGAGTGAAGCTGCTTTAGGGGCTTTTCTTCCTGCTTCTTGCAAGTAATACCTAATCGCAAGTTCGGGTACCCCCTCCCCATTCCCCGCCAATTACTCCGGGCGTACCGTGCGAGTCATGAGAGCAGACCGAAGAGTGTGGGTCAAGCCGATCGACGCGCAGCGGGTCGCGAGGGCAAAAGCGGCGTTTACAACCCGTCGAGTAGTGCCAGAAGCCATAGCCTCCCTGGTCTCGGGCGCAGTCCGGCCCCGGTCCGGTGACCTGGTACTGGCTCGAATCGTGCAGTTGGGGCATCACCGTCATATTGAGCAGCCGAACGGACGCCGGGCGGTGTTGCACGACGACGACGAAATTATCGTCACGTATGGAGACAGGTACGCCACTGACCAATTTGAATCACAGGTGCCGGCAACACTGGCCAACGCCCAGCTGGTTGCTTCGGGGGGAATCGCCTCCGAGGTGCTGAGCCGGAGCACGGCGGTTAGGAGGGCGACGGAAATAGAGCCCCTGGGACTTCTGGGCGATGCCAAAGGCCGGCCGCTGAATATCCAGGACTTTTCGCTGCAGCCGGTGTCCCCGCAGGTGCCCCGGCCCCGGACCATCGCAGTCCTTGGAACAGCGATGAATTCAGGTAAGACAACAGCTGTCCACTGCCTGGTAAACGGATTCAGCAAAGCGGGCGTCTGGGTGGGGGCTACCAAAGCAACCGGGACGGGGTCCGGCAACGACTACTGGTGCATGCTGGATGCCGGCGCCCACATCATGCTGGATTTCACGGACGTCGGGTTGGCCTCGACGTACCGGCAGCCCATGAACGTGGTGGAGGCTAAATTTGGCGAACTGGTGGACCACCTCACGGATTCAGGCGCGGCCTTGAACCTTGTGGAGATCGCGGACGGCATCTACCAGCATGAAACCTCGCATTTGTTGGAGTCAGCGGTTTTTCGGGCGAATGTTGACGCCGTCATTTTCGCTGCTCCGGACGCCATGGGGGCAGTGGCCGGGGTCTCCCACCTGCAGAAGGTGGGACACGATGTCCTGGCTGTGACGGGCTTGCTAACGCGGTCGCCCCTGGCAATGCGGGAAGCGGCGGCAGCTACGGGACTCCCTGTGGTGACCCGGGACGAACTCGCGGACCCTGAATTTGCCGCCTCGATCCTTCACGTACCGGATATCCTGGCCAACGCCGCCACCGCGGGCACCGAGGCCGCCGGCACGGTGCAGCCAGCCAGCGCAACAAGCGATGTCTTGATCGGACCCTTCGTCGCTACGCCTGAGTGGGCTGAGCCCAAGCGGGGGTTCCTCGGATTCCCTCGACCAGCCACCCCCTCTGGCAGCCCGGATGCGTGGTAAAACCAGTGCCCGGCAAGAATAGGCTGTACCACATTCCGCCAGCCGCCTTCGCAAAAATCATTGCCATCGGCCTGGCCCAGGTCCTCACTTTGGTGGCTTACATCCTGCTGCTGCGCAGCATCGTGGATAACCTGGCACCGGCCACAGTTGGGGAAGCTGCGGACCTGCAGTGGCGCTGGGCGCTGGCCCAGGCCGCCCTCCTGGGGGCAGTGGCATTGGTCCACGGTTGGCTCCGGGCCCTCGGCTTCAACGTGGCCGAGACCGCAGGCTACAACGTGGTCCGGGACCTGCGGATGAAGATGTACAAACACTTGCAGGGCATGACTCCGCGGCAGTTCCAGGGCAGGGCCCGAGGCGGCCTGCTCCTGCGTTTCCTGGGTGACCTCTCGATGACCAGAATGTGGATCAGCCGTGGAGTACTCGGCGGAATGATTGCCGCCATGGTGCTGGTTGGCACACTCACTGTGCTCTTCTTCTTCAGCTTCTGGATGTCACTTGCAATCGTTGCGGCAATATCCGCCGGAGCAGCGGCGTCCCTGGTGGCCGGACAGCGCATGCGCCAGGCAACCCGTGTTATGCGTCGGCGCCGCTCGCTGGTAATGAGCAACCTGGACGAGCAGCTCAATGCCCAACGTGTTGTCCAGGTCTTTGGACGCTCTGCCGGGGAGTATGCCCGTCTTTCACATCAAAATGACGAGCTCACTCGTGCCCTCATCAGGGTCGCCCGCCTGCGGGGCTACCTCCGCGGCGTCGCAACCGCTTTTTCCCTGCTTGCGCTGGGCGCTGTCCTGGCCGCGGGTCTGTTCGAAGTCCGGCAGGGAACAGCAAGCATAGGAACAGTGATTGCCTTCATCGTTGTCACCAGGCAGCTTTCCAGCCCAGTGCGCACCCTCGGCCTGGCCCATGACTACTGGCACCGTGCCCAGGTGTCCGTCGGCAAGATCAACGAATACCTTCGCAGTTCCAGCCGGGACTTGGACAGCGATGGCCACGGTCCCCTGCAAGTCCGGCACGGCGTTATCGAGTTTTCCTCGGTAACGGTGAACGGTTCCCTCCATGACGTCAATTTGCGGGTCAAACCGGGAGAACTGGTTGCAGTGACAGGAGATGGTGGAAGCGGCAAATCATCCCTTCTCGGGCTGGTTTCAAGAACCATTGACCCTGACCAAGGCTGCATCATCGTTGACCGGCAGGTTCTGGCGAATACCTCTTTGCGATCTGCGGCTCAGTGGATAGGGTGCGTGGGCCCTGAACTTCCACTGATGCGCGGAACCTTGTGGCGGAACCTTACGTACGCCGCCCCCAGTGCGTCAGAAGAAGACGTCGAGCGGGTTCTGGCTGCCACCGGAGTGGACGGCATGCTTGCCGACCTCCCCTTTGGGCTGCAAACCTGGGTTTCCGAAGGCGGGCTCAACTTGTCGCGGAGCCAGCGGCAACGCATAGCACTTGCCAGGGCGCTGATGGGAAACCCTCCCATCCTGCTCCTCGATGAGCCAACCACCGGATTGGACGCCGCAGCGAAGCAGGCCTTCGCCACGATGCTCAAGAGATTCGACGGCACGGTTCTCCTGGCCACGCAGGATCCCCAGGAACTCGCTTTGGCGGACAGGATTGTGGTTTTGTCCAAGGGCACAATCGCCGAGGTGATATCCGGCGAAGAATTCCGGGACCGCATGTGGCTGGAAAGCAACCTGCCAGCGCTCCCCGCACCGTCGCCCAGGGCAACCCAAGGCGGCACGGCCAGAGCAACACTCAGTCAAGCTTCCGGCGCAGAAAGCGATGCCTGATGAAACCGACAACACGCGACAGGCTGCTCATGGTGACGGCCCTGGCTGTTTCGCTCGGCGGTACCGGCGCAATTGCAGCCAACTATGGAGGGAAACAGGCTCCGGAAGTGCAGGCCATTGAAGTGTGGGCCGGCAACGACGCCGAGGGAAAGTGGTCGGTCCAGTTCGTGGGGGACACCATGCTGGGCAACGGAGAAATCCGAACCTTGGACCCTCTTGCACTCGATGCTGCCTTGTCGGGGGTGGCGCCTCTCTTTGATGGAGACTTTGTCATCGCCAACGCAGAAGGCCCTATGACCTTCAGCGAGCAACCCTTGATCCCGGGAAAAGCGTTTTCGCACCGTGTGGCCCCGCAGGCGGCCTGGGCGTTATCCAAGGCGGGCGTGGACGCGATCAGCCTGGGCAACAACCATTCCATGGACATGGGGCTCATTGGACTTCAGGACACCATCAGGTATGCCCGCAATGCCGGGATGGCCAGTTTTGGCGCCGGGAACAACCTCGCTGAGGCTGAGCGCCCGTTGATGCTTCGGACCGAAGCAGGGACGATCGGTGTGGTGGCAATCGGTGAGAACTTCGGCAAGTTATCAAAAGCGGACGAAGTCAACCCCGGCACTGTGGTTTTTAGCCCGGAAGCGGTGCAGCGCGGGTATGACCTTGCCCGCGCTGCTGGGGCTGATTGGGTCATCGGGTACGTGCATTGGGGTGACAACTACACCGACACAACACCGCAGCAGCGGTACTGGGCGCAAGTGCTGGTTGACGCCGGATATGACGTGATCGTTGGGGCAGGATCCCACATCGCGGAGAAGATCGAATTTATCGGTGACGTCCCGGTGGCCTACGGCCTGGGCAACTTTGTCTTTGGTACGCGTGGCCGCTACGAGTCGTTTGGAAAGCAGGGAGTCGGGCTCATGCTCAGCCTGGAACTGAGCCCCAGCGCTCCTACCCAAATGGCAGTCAGGTGCGTTGTCACCGATAACCGCATCAACGGGTTCCTCACCCAGGCATGCACTGCCCCCCAAATGGTGGGCGTCATGTCGGAAATTAACCCGGCGCTCCAAATCCAGGGCGATGTAGCGAGGATGCCTTGCCGCTGCCTTGAGCCGCCGGAATGACGGAACCCCCTGCCATGCCAGGGCCGCATAAGAGGGTTTCTTGGGTGTTGCTGTGGCTTGTGGCAGTACTGGCAGTGCTGGCATCCTGCACCGAGGTGGCAGGAGAACAGCGCCGGGAACCAACAGCGTCGGACCAGGGAGACGATATGCCGGGCGGCTCAGCTACAGAAACCCAGACAAAATTAATTACGCCAGGCACCATGGGAGATTTGTCCTTTTCGTGGAAAGGCCCGCTGGCCAACCAGCCCATCCGGGTCTGGTACGACGCTCCGGACGATCCTTCCTCTGCCCAGATCCTGATGGTCATGACCGGGGCCCACCGCGACGGGGAGGGCTACCGGGAAGACTGGCTGCCCATTGTGCAGGACCACAATGCCCTGCTTTTGGTGCTGGAGTTTCCCAAAGACGATTACCCCGGATCTTCCTCCTACAACCAAGGCAACATCCTTGATGCCTCCGGGGATATAAATCCGCCGGAGGCATGGACCTTCAATATGGTCGAGGCACTTTTCGAGGCCGTCGTCCGGGATACAAAGAGCGGGGAAAGGGACTATGCCCTTTTTGGGCACTCAGCTGGCGGCCAGTTCGTGCACCGCTTCATGGAGTTCACCCAAGAAAACCATGTCCGGGTTGCGGTCGCAGCAAACGCCGGCTGGTACACGATGCCGGACCGGGACGTTGAGTACCCGCACGGCCTGAAGAACTCGCCCCTTTCCTCAAAAGAGTTAAGGGAGGCCTTCTCCAGGCGCCTGGTCATCCTTTTGGGTGCCGACGACATCGACCCGGACGACACGCTGCTTCAGCGTGACCGGAAAACGGATACCCAGGGGGACAACAGATTGAGCCGGGGGCTGAACTTCTACCAGGCGTCCCGGGATGCGGCCGGGGAGGGTGACGAGTTCAACTGGGGCCTGATGGTGGTTCCGGGTGCCGCCCACGAGCACAAGAAGATGGCCGAAGCAGCCGCACCGTTCCTCCTGTCCTCCCGCTGACCCGCCCACCCCAGCAAACGGCCGGCGCCGGCTGCCTACCCGGCGGGGTACTGCGAGGTGCGGAGGAAGCGGGCCACGTGCGCGGCGTTACGCGCGGCACCGGCGGTGGTGGCGGCAACCTTCTCCGGCACTTCCTTCAGGTCCTTGTAGTCCACGGTCTGCATGGCCTCGCCCACCCAGTACGTGGCGCCCTGGGCTGGAAGCGTGAAGCCGACGTCGTTCAGTCCCTGCTGCGTGTCCGCCACGGTCTTGTGGGCGCCATCCTCGTTGCCCACCACGGCCACGATGGCCACTTTCCCGTACATGATGGGCCGGCCTTCGTTGTCCGTTTCGGCGAGGTCCGCATCGAGCCGCTCCATGACCCGCTGGGTGATGCTGCTCGGGTGCCCCATCCAGATGGGGGTGGCGAGCACCAGGATGTCCGCCGCCAGGATCTTGTCCCGGATAGCGGGCCAGGCGTCGCCGTCGCCCATGTCCACCTGGACGCCGGGCATCACGTTGTGGTCCACCACCCGCAGCGACGTGCCGCTGACGCCGTGGGCGGCCAGCCCATCCAGCACGTGGCGGGCCATGAGCTCGCTGCTGGACGCCGCCGGGGAGGGGGTCAGGGAGCAAATCAGGGCAAGCGCGGTGAGGTCGGCCATTGTATCGTCCTTTGCTGTGGTTTGCTTTGGTCTGCGGTCAATGCCATTGGTGGTTCGGGGCCGGCGGCCGGATGGACTGCCCGGCCATCGACCGGCTGGACGTTAGTCGGTTCCGGATGCCGCCATCCTAACCATCATCACGTGTATCTGTGCCGGCTGCGGCAGGGCATACGACGGCGGCCCTCACCATGGGTGCCCCGTCCCAAGTTGTGGGCCCGGGATGGTCGGGGCCTTGCGCAATGGATGTCCACTGTGCCTAGGATCTATTTAGTAACCATGCTTACTATCTCGATCTGCCGGTTTCCGACAGCGTCCCACAAGGGCCTGGAGGATCCGGCGGGCGGGACCGTGGAACACCAACGAAAGGACCGAAGTCATGAAGCGACTGTTCTTGTTCTTCCTGCCCACCATCATCAGCAAGGTACAGAAAGCCCGGAAGGCCAAGCAGCTCCGCGCCGCCCAGCAGGCGCAGCCCCCGCGCAACCGCCGCTAGTTAAATGCGCAGTCCGCCCTCTCCCATGGAGGGCGGACTGCGCATTTAGGGGTGCGCCCCGCCGAAGGTGCTGGGCACGCGGCTGCGGTTGTCTTGTCTCCTAGTCCGAGTCATACCGGTCAAGGATGGACTGCATCTGGGAGATTTCTTCCCGCTGCGCCTCTACGATCTGCTCGCAAAGTTCCACGATTTCCGGGTCCGTAACGTCGGCCTCCTGGCATACCAAAATGGCCCGGGAATGGTGCGGGATCATGGATTTCAGGAACTCCTCGTCGCCCACGAAAGTTTCGGTGCGGCCAAGGGCGAACACGCCGCCGAAAAGGAGGGCGAAGCCCACCAGCATCGCAATGTTCGCTTTTGTGTTCTTGAACATGGACCACATGCCGATGACCATGATAATCGCCATGGCCGAAACCATAAGCAAAGCCATCCAGAAATTGCTCAGGTTGTAGTAGAAGTGGTCGATGGTCCGCACCATGGACATGGACAGCGTCCACATCAGTCCCAGGCTGACCAGCAGGATGATGCCGAACTTCACGTACATCCGGGCTGATCCGCCGTGTTCTTTGTGGTCCTGCCCCGCCTGCTTTCGCTCGGGTCGGGGAGGCCCGGCGTCGTGATGTCCTCGCATATTTTCCGTCGAGTCCATAATCTTCTCCTCACATCCCAGAGCCGGTTGTTAAGCGAGCGAGGACAGCAGCTCCGCGCAGGCCTGCTCGCAGCGGCGGCACGCTTCAGCGCAGACCCTGCAGTGTTCGTGCATCCCAGCATGCTGCCCACACTCGTCGCCGCACGCCTTGCAGGCCGTCCGGCATGCCTCCAGGAGGGCGCGGGTGATGTTCGCGTCGTAGCCGGTGTGGCGGGACAGGACGGTGCCCGTTGTGGCGCAAATATCGGCGCAGTCCAAGTTGGTCCGGATGCATTTGGTCAGCTCGGCCACCATGTCCTCGCTGAGGCAGGCGTCCGCGCAGGCTGTACAGGTTTGTGCGCACTCGAAGCACGCTGCGATGCAGTCAGCCAGCTTTCGGCGGTCCACGCCGCCCAGGTCTTTCGGGTAGGTTTCCAGCATTGACGTGATGTGGCTCATCGTTTCGCTCCTGGTCCATTGTCGAAAAAAGCGGGCCAGCGGGCCGCCGACCCATAAAACACAGTAGCCTTACTATTTTGCTTCTGGCCAGCACCGTTTTTTAAGATCAGGGCTTTTAGATCAGGGCGAGAGTAGGCGGCTGGACTTCCCTGTAAATGAGAATGGTTCGCATGTAGTATCTTGGGTATGTCTTTGACCCTTGTCAGCTCCCTTGACGTTTTTAGCCGCCAGAAAGCCTGTGCCGCGCTGGCCGCCGAGCAGCCGGGTGCCCTTGTTGTGTTCCATGAACGTCCGGGGGGTCCAGCTGATCCGCGAGTTGGCGCCGTATGCGGTGCTGGCCGAGAGCGACGGCGACGTGTGCACCGGAGTCCACAGCCTCGCGGAGGCCACCGGGCGCAGCATGCCCGGTTCGGTGCAGGCAGCCCCCGAATCCTCGACTCCATTCGCAACCTGGGTGCACCGGGTGGAGCGGCCCCTGCACCCGGAGCGCTTCCGCCACGCCCTGGCCGCCCTAGCCGAGGCGTGCTGCTGGCTCCGCGGGCGGCTCTGGGTGGCGTCGGCGCCGGATTGCAGGATCGCCGTCCAACGCATTGGTTCGCGGGTCTGGCTGGAGAACACCGGCCCCTGGCAGGCCAGCCGGAAGTCCCTTCCGGTTGTGCCAAATATGCCGGGCGCTGGCCTGGAAGACTGGCATCCCGAGTACGGTGACCGCGGCACCATCCTGGCCTTTACCGGGGACGAACTGGACGCTGCCGGGATCGCCGAATTGCTCAACGCCTGCGAACTGACCGAGGCGGAAATGGCCGCCAGCGAAGACTCGTTCCCGGACCCCTTTGGCCTGAACCAGACCACCGAAACCTCAGAAAGGAGCAGTTCATGAAAGTACGCAACTCACTGCGCGCCCTGAAAAAAATTCCGGGAGCCCAGATTGTCCGCCGCCGCGGCCGGACCTTCGTTATCAACAAGAAGAATCCCCGCATGAAAGCACGCCAGGGCTAAAGCCCTGATGGCCATTAGGGCACCCGGCCGGCAGCGCCCCCTCAGCTCGGGCGCGGCTGGCCGGGTGCTGCCGTCTGCGAGGCGGTCTGCGCTGCGGCGTCTTGGCAGCAGCCGCACGCGTCGGCGCCATCGCCCGCCTTCTCCGGGATCAGCAGCCCGGCGGCAGGCGCGTCCACTCCGGAGGCCGGTGCCGCCGTCGTCGTTCGCTGACCTGCACGCGTGGAGACCGGAGGGGTGGGCGCGCAGCAGCCCTCGCCCTTCCAGGCATCCAGGCCCTCCTTGACGGCCACGGCCGCAATGACCAGCGCGGCCACGGGGTCGGCCCAGGACCAGCCCAGGGTGCTGTTCAGCACCAGGCCCAGCAGCAGGACGCCGGACAGGTACGTGCACAGGAGGGTCTGGCGGGAGTCGGCGACGGCGGACCGTGAGCCGAGCTCGCGGCCCGCCCTGCGCTGGGCCAGGGACAGGAACGGCATCACGGCCAAGCTGACAGCCGCCAGGACAATGCCCACCGTTGAATGCTCCGCCTCACCTGCCCCCAGCAGTGAGCGGACAGCGCCCACGGTGACGAAGGCGGCAAGGGCGAAAAAGGCTATGGCGATGAGCCGCAGTGCCTTCTTTTCGCGCGACTTCGGGTCTCGGCCGGAGAACTGCCAGGCGACGGCAGCCGCCGAGGACACTTCAATCACCGAATCCAGGCCGAACCCGACCAGGGCCGTGGAGGAGGCAATTGTTCCCGCGCTGAGGGCCACAACCGCCTCGATGACGTTGTAGGAGATGGTTGCCGCCACCAAGAGGCGGATCCGGCGGGCCAGGACGGCCTCGCGGTTCGCAGTTTTTGTGGTGTGCGGGGCGGCCATCAGCAGCACCCTTCCTCTGCGCTGACGCTGCAGTGCTCGGGGTCGACGGCCAGGACCACGCCTAGGAGGTTGGTCAGGGCAAGCCCAAGCCGCGGATCGGCCAGCTCATAGCGCATGCGCCGGCCCTCGGGGACGGCCACCACCAGGCCGCAGCCCCGCAGGCAGGCGAGGTGGTTGGAGAGGCTTTGCCGGCTCACGCCGATCAGCTCGGCCAAATCGCTGGGGTACGACGCCGCATCCCGCAGCGCCAGCAGGATCCGGGCCCGGGTGGGATCGGACAGGGCGTACCCGAAGCGGGCCAGGACAGAGGAATGGGTCAGCGTCTCCATGGTTTGCATAGTACAGCCTTGGATGTATTCATTACCTGATGTATCGATGACCCGTCAGAACGCAGCAGATGCACACCTCGGCCAGCCCTAAACATCGGGCAAAAATCATCCCGAAGACACCTGCAGTCAACCTGGCGGCGGCAGCATTGGAGCCGGGGGAGTCCTTGCAGCGAAAGGGGCGGCCAGGCAGCCGTGCCGATCACAACCAAACCAAGCGGAAGGAATAACGCAATGGACGCACCAGCTGTTGAAGCCGCCGTCGCGCTCCTTGTTATGGTCCTCGTGTCAGTCCCGCCGTTGGCCATCGTGGCCCTCGCGGCCGCCCGCGCCACGCCGCGCCAGCTGACCGAGATGCTCATGGCCCGGGACAGCCACTAGGCATGACAACGGGTGACGGCCCGGTTGCCGGCTCATTTAAGGAACTGCGTCCGGGCGATGCCGTGGAAGCGTACCGCAACGGCAGGATGGTTCACCGCGGACCGGTGGTGGAGGCGATTCCGCAGTGTGGCCTGTTCTGGATCCTGGACACCGTGACCGGTTCCAGGCGCCTTATCGACGTGTCAGAGATCGACATTGTCCGCCTGCCCCCGCCGGCGGTGGAGCCACGGATGGAGCGCTTCCTTCCCAGGGGCCGCCGGCAGCCAGCTGAAGGCGCCCCACCGGCGGGCAACCCTGGCGCCCCACCGTCCAGCTGGCGTGACGCATCACCGCGGAGGTAAAGAACCATCAGGCCAGCTATCCCGGAACGACGTCCCGGGGTTGCCAGGTGGCGAATGCAACAGCGAAGCCCCCTGGCAGGCCGAGAGCGGCGGGGCTTAGATCTTCAACCTTCCACAGGGCGGCGGCGGGAGGCCCGCTTAGTCCTGCGGGAATTGGGCCGGACACATCAATTAGGGAGGGAGCTTTGGCCAGGCCCGTCCCGAGTGCTTTGAGGACTGCTTCCTTGCGGACCCAAAGCCGGGTCTGGAACTTGGCCTTCAGCGCGGGCGGCACTTCCTGCAGCTGGCCACGCTCGGACGCGGTCAGCGCAAGTGACGGGAAACCGTCAAAGTCCGCCGCGGACCCGTCCTCAAGATCCACCCCAATACCGGCGAGGCCTTCATCCAGGCTGGCGGCCAGCACGCACCAGTTCGCGGACCGGCTGAGGCTGGCACGGAGCCGGCCGGTACGGGAAGGGACCTGGTATTGGGGGATCCCGTGGCCGCCGCGGTTGCTGCAGGTCGGACAGAAGTAGTCCGCCGTGAGTGACCCGGGGCTGTCTCCGGTGAGTGCGCTGATGTGGAGGCGCAGCGCTATCCGGCCGGCCGTGAAGGTGTCCCGCAGGGCGGGGGAGCGGAAGGTTGCGGCCCTGGCCAGTTCCGCCTCGTCCAGGATGTGAGCCAGGCCCAGGTCCACATCGGACAGCCGGACGGCTGCCAGCGAGAGGCCCTGACGCGACGTCACGGGAGCGGGGGGAGTGCGGACTGGTAAAGCCAGGGGGCCAGGATGGCGCGGGCATCGAAACCGGGGAGTTCGCCGCACGCCTGGTTGGCAGTCTCCACAAAATCAGCTGTGCTGACGCCGCCAAAACGGTACCGGTGCGTCCACGTCCTCAGGAGCCCGAAGAACAGCACATCCCCGGTGGCACGCCGCAGGGCATGCAGGGCAAGGGCGCCGCGCTTGTACACCCGGTCATCGAACATCAGCTCCGGTGAGGGGTCGCCCACCAGCAGGTCCTGCGCCTGGGACGCGAGCAGCTGCCAGGCGCTGCCGGCCCGCTGCTCTGCGGTGGCGTTCCCGGACGCCTCGGACCAGATCCACTCGGCGTAACAGGCGAACCCCTCGTGCAACCAGATGTCAGCCCACGCGGTGGCGGTCAGGGAGTTTCCAAACCACTGATGGGCAAGCTCATGGGCAATAAGCCGCTGGTCCTCCCACTGCTGGGTGAGATGGTTGGGGCCGAACACGGACAGCGACTGGGCTTCCAGGGGAATCTCGAGGGCGTCGTCCGCCACCACCACGGTGTAACCGGCGAAGGGATACGGGCCGAAGCAGGCCTCGAAAGTCTCCATCATCTGGCCCTGCCAGCCAAGGGCGGCAGTGGCGGTGGGCATGAGCGCCCGGGGTGCCGCAACAAACTGCGGGACGGGCCGCGCACCGCCGTCGTGCTGTGTGACGGCGCGGTGCGCCGGAAGCGGGGGCTGGAAGGCCAGCGGAAGAAGCTCGTAGCGGCCGATCTGCACCGTGGCCAGATACGTGGCCATGGGTTCGGCCTGTTCAAAGACCCAGGTTTCGCGGCTGGCCTTGGCATGGCGCGAGACCAGCACACCGTTGCAGACCACCCGGTAGTTGGCCTCCGTGGTGATGGTGTATCCGAAGCTGGCTTTCTGGCTGGGGTGGTCGTTGCAGGGAAACCAGGACGGTGCGCCGGTGGGCTGGCCGGCCACCAGCACGCCGTCGGTGAGCTCTTCCCAGCCCACTTCGCCCCAGTTGCCGCGCAGCGGACCAGGGGAACCGTCGTACCGAATGTCCAGGCTGAAGTCGCTGCCGGCGGCCACCGGACGGGCGGGGACGATGAAGAGCTGGTGTCCCCGCTGGCTGAATCTCTGGACGCGCTGCCCGTCCAGCTGGATTTTCAGCACCCGCAGCCCGGCCAGGTTCAGGGTTATGTTGGCCAGCTCCACGTGGGCGTGCGCTGTGATGGCGGCGTGGCCGGAGAGCCTGTTGGTGGAGACGCGGTAGTCCAGGTACAGCTCGTAGCGGGACACCCCATAGTCGGCGGATCCGTGCCCCGGCGTGTAGGGGTCCGGCAGGGAACGGGAGGGTGCTGCCGTCCGCGATCCGGCCGGCAGGTGCTCCTGGTGTGCGGTCACTGTGGCTGGGCCTCTCGGGCGGGAACGGCGGCGGCCGGGGACGACCATGGGCTGACCGGATTCCCGATCCAGTAGCTGGCCGCCGGAACGGTTTCGCCACGCATCACAAGCGATGCCGGACCCACTGTACCCCCGGCACCAATCCGGGCTGCCGGCAGGATGACCCCGTGCGGGCCCATGGTTGCCCCGGCTTCAAGCGTAACGGTGTCAATGCTCATCACCCGGTCGTGGAAGAGGTGGGTCTGGATGACGCAGCCGCGGTTCACGGTGGAGTTCTCGCCCAGCGTCACCAGGTCCGCCTCGGGCAACCAGTAGCTTTCGCACCAGGCACCGGAGCCAATCTTGGCCCCAAGGCCGCGCAGCCACCAGACCAGGGCAGGGGTGCCCGCGGCAGCACGCGCGAACCAGGGCGCCGTGACCATCTCGATAAAGGTGTCCACCACCTCATTGCGCCAGATGAACGAACTCCACAGGGGGTGCTCCCGCGCATCGATCTTCCCCACCAGAAGCCACTTGGCCGCTACCGAGCTTGCCGCGGCAACAGCCCCGGCCGCCAGCACCACGGGCGCCCCGAGCACGGCGGCGGCGGCATATCCGGCGGTGCCGGCTATCCCGTCCAGCACCGCGAGGAGGGCGACGGCGATAGCCGCGGTGAGGATGACGGGGACGGCGCGGCACAGTTCCCAGCAGGCGCGGTAGATCTTCAGCCGCAGGGGAGGGTCATAGGTGAGGCTCTGGTCAACCTCCATCCGTGCACGGCGCAGGCGCACCGGCGGGCTGCCCAGCCAGGACGTCCCCGATTTCGCTTTCGCCGGCGTCGCGGACAGCACAGCCACCAGCGAGTTCTTGGGCACGCTGCGGCCTGCCCCGGTCATGCCCGAATTCCCCAGGAATGCCCGTTTTCCGATCTTCGCCGGAGCGATCCTCATCCACCCGCCGCCGAGTTCGTAGGAGGCAATCATGGTGTCATCGGCCAGGAATGCGCCGTCGCCCACGGTGGTCATGGAGGGCAGCAGGAGTACGGTGGACGCCTCAACGTTGCGGCCCACCTTGGCCCCCAGCAGCCGCAGCCAGACCGGCGTGAACAGGCTTGCGTAAAGGGGAAAGAGCAGGTCCCGGGCCATGTCCAGGACACGTTCGGTGGCCCACACTCGCCATCCCGTGAAGCTGCGCACGCGGTAGTGGCCTTCCCTGAGTCCAAGGCCCAGCAGACGGACGACGGCGGCCGTCAGGGCCATGTTGGACAGGAACCAGACGACGGCGGCAGCGGGGACAGCCCACAGCAGCACCGGCCACGAGGAGAACAGGGTGTCCTGGCCCTGGACGGCGGCGATCACCGGGAGGGCGCCCAGTGCGGCGGAGGCGAAGGGGATGAGCGCCAGCGCTGCCGCGGCGAGCGCATAGGCGGCAAACGCAAGCACCGACTTCAGCCCGGACGGCGGCCGGGCGGGCCAGTCCTGCTGTGCCTTGCCGAGGCGCTGGGCCGGCGAGCCGGCGAACCGCTGGTTCGCCTTGACCTTGCCCAGGACGGCCGAGCCGGGGGCTATTTCTGCTCCGGCGCCGATGCGCGCCCCGGGCATAAGGGTGCTCCGGGAACCCACAGTCGCCCCGGGGCCCACCCGGACATGTCCAATGTGGACCAGGTCGCCGTCGATCCACCAGCCCGAAAGATCCACCTCGGGTTCGATCGAGCAGCCGGCCCCGAGGCTCAGCATGCCGGTCACGGGCGGGACGGAATGAAGGTCAACATCCTTGCCCACTTTGGCGCCCAGGGCCCGGGCGTAGTACGGAACCCAGGGGGCACCGGCCAGGCTCACAGCTCCGGACAGGTCCGCGATCTGTTCTGCCAGCCACAGCCTCAGGTGCACCTTCCCGGACCGCGGATAACTGCCGGGAACCACGCCGCGGAGCAGCAGGCGGGCCGCCGCCACGGAGATGGCCATCCGGCCCAGCGGATTCACGAAAACCAGCCAGGACGCCAGCACCCACCACCAGGACACGGTGGGGGCATTGGTCAGGACACCCCACGCAGCCAGGATATTGTTGACGGCCATCAGGTAGGTCAGCCAGCGCATGGCCACCAGCACGTGCAGCGGCAGCCCGGCCAGGATCTGGAAGATCTGCGATTTCCGGGCGGTGGGCCGCACTGAACGTTCCATTTGCTCGGAAGCCGCCATGCCGCCGTCGGGCGATGAAAGCCGGGCGAGCTCAATCAGTGCGCCAAGCCGCGGGCGGGCGTAGACGTCTGCCACGGTGATGGTTGGGTAGCGCACCCGGAGGGCGGAGACCAGCCGCGCGGCGGCCAGGCTGCTGCCGCCGTAGGCAAAGAAATCAGCGTCCAGGCTGTCCGGTGGCGTCCCCAGGACGGCCGCCCACTGTTCAACGATCCACGCTGACTGGGGGTCCAGGTCCAGTGCCGCGGTTTCCGTTGCAGACGCTTGCGCCAGCGGCCACGGCAACGCATGGCGGTCCACCTTCCCGCTGGTCTTCACAGGGAGGCTTTCGACGACGGCGAGCAGCGGAACGAGCGCCGCGGGGAGCTGGGCGGCCAGCAGGCGCCGTGACTCGTCCAGATCCGGGGATGTCCCCGGCGCCGGCGCCAGGTACCCCACGAGGATCTGGTTTCCCGCAGCGGTAGTCTGGACCGCGGCAGCCGCGCCCTGAATGCCGGGCAGGGACTGCAGCGCGGCGTCGATTTCGCCCAGTTCGATCCGGCGCCCACCGAGTTTCACCTGCTCATCGGCCCGGCCCACAAAAACCAGGCCTTCAGCCTCGTACCGGACAAGGTCACCGCTGCGGTACGCGCGGTCCCATCCCAGGGTGTCCATGGGCGCATACTTTTCCGCGTCCTTGGCCGGGTCCAGGTAGCGGGCCAGGCCAACACCGCCGATGATCAGTTCCCCGGTCTGCCCTTCGTCCACTGGGACGCCGGCAGAGTCCACCACAGCGAGGTCCCACCCGTCCAGCGGCAGCCCGATCCGGACCGGGGCGGAACCGTCCATCCGTGCCGCGCAAGCGACGACGGTGGCCTCGGTGGGCCCGTAGGTGTTCCAGACCTCGCGTTCGTCCACGGCAAGCCGCGCCGCCAGCTCGGGCGGGCAGGCCTCGCCGCCGAAGATCAGGAGCCTCACCGCGTCCAGTGACTCCGCCGGCCACAGGCCGGCAAGGGTGGGAACGGTGGAGACCACGGTGATCCCGTTCGTGATCAGCCACGGGCCCAGATCCATCCCGGTCCGCACCAGGGACCGCGGGGCGGGCACCAGGCAGGCGCCGTTCCGCCAGGCCAGCCACATCTCCTCGCAGGACGCGTCGAAGGCCACCGACAGCCCCGCCAGGACGCGGTCCGAGGAGTTCACGGGATTGTCCGGAAGGAACAGCCTCGCTTCGGCGTCAACGAAGGCAGCAGCTGACCGGTGGGTCACCGCCACACCCTTGGGTTTGCCCGTGGAGCCGGAGGTGAAAATGACCCAGGCGTCATCCTCGAGCCCGGGCTGCCGGGGCGCCGGGAAGGGACCCTTCCCGCCGGAAACGGTGATGATCTCACCGGCGCGGAGGACCGCCGCCACCCCGGCTTCTTCGAAGACCAGGGCCGCCCGCTCTTCGGGGTCGTCGGCGTCGACCGGAACGTAGGCTGCACCCACCAGCAGTGTGGCGAGGATGGCTACGTACAGTTCGTTGGTTCCCGACGGGATGCGGATCCCGACTTTGTCGCCGGCCCCAATCCCGTTACGGTGCAGGCGCAGGGCGTACGCCTTTGCCGCGGCGTGGAGGTCCGCGTAGCTGAGGGAGGTCCTCCCGTCGTCGAGGGCCGAAGCGTCGGGGAACTGCCGGGCCGTTTCCTCAAAAACCTGGACCAGGGTGCGCGGCGGTGCAGCCTTCCCGGCGCCGGCCAACTGGGGCAGGTACGCTGCCTGGTTCCCGGCCGGTTCAGTCAGATCAGAAACATTCACCGGCTGAAGTTACTCTGCGGGAGTGAACGGATGGTGAACAGCTGCGGCAGCCGTGAAGCGGGATGATCAGCCTGGCCGGTGGCCGGTCTCCCTATGGAGCCGGTTCCAGGCGCTGCGTTCCACCAGGATCGGCAGGTAGCTGCGGATGCCGGCGTGGCCCAGGGTGCCGAATTCGGCGGCCACGATGTCCTCGATGTAGTCCCTGGGGGTCTCCGGATAGCTTGCAGCCAGCCGATCAACCACGCGCAGTACAAGGGGTTCCTCTGGGTCCTGGTCCATCCGACAAATTGTGGGGGTGGCATTGCCGGGCGTCAAGCATGCTTGAATTCTGTATGGCTTATGAAGGGCCGCTGATTCTCGGGGCCCCGTGGCCGGTTCCGCCGAGGCTTGTCTACTCAGCTGCAGAGCTGGCTGCTGCGCTGGACGTCCACCTTGTCTGCGCCTATGTTGATCCGTCCAGTGTCCTCACCGAGTGGGAGCCTCAACGGATACGTACAGCGCTCTCGCTCGACCCCGTTGTCAATGAAGAAGCGCTTTACCCTGCCAAGGAAGTACGTTCACGCATCACGGGGCTTCTTGGGCCGGACGGAACAGCATGGTCCTTCCGGGAACTGCACGGCGACGTCAGCACCGCACTGGCGCGACTGGCTGAAAGCACCGGTGCCTGCATGGTCATGGTGGGCAACGGCCGGCCCGGCGTTCTCGCCAAACTCGGCAGGAGCATGGAGGGCGCGGTGGCGGACAGGCTCACCCGGATACAGAACAGGCCGGTCGTCGTTGTCCGCGAATACTGAGCGTTCTTCACCGCCAGGCAAGGGGACGAAATGTTTCCGCTTTTAATCTCCGGTCCCGGCCGGTCAGCCGTACACTGGCCACAACTACAAGGAGCCGGGGGGCGCTTAGTGGAAGAACAACACGTCTGCCTGGTCATTGAAGATGACCCTGACGTTCGCGGACTGATTACCGCCGTGTTGAGCCGTGCCGGGTTCACGGTGCTCGCCGTCGGCTCAGGGGCCGAGGGCAAAGCAGTAGCCGCCGCATCCGGTCCCACCCTGGCCCTGATCACCCTTGACCTGGGCCTGCCGGACATCGATGGACGGGACCTTAGCCTTGAGCTGCGGAAGCTGAGCCCTGCACCGCTGCTGTTCCTTACGGCCAGGGCAGAAGACGACGACGTCCTTGCCGGGCTCTCGGCCGGAGCCGCCGCGTATCTCACAAAGCCCTTCCTTCCAAGCACGCTGCGGGAAACGGCTCTGGAACTTTGCCGCCTGAAGCCCGGCGCCCGCCTCTGAACGCCGGTTACGGCGGCTGCGTGACTCAGCCGCCCTGGGTGACTCCCGTGTCTGGCAGGGCGAGTGGGCGCCAGTCGGCGATGATCCCGGTATCTTCGTAGGACAGTTTGATGTTGACGTTGTAGCTGCCGGCTCGTCTGAGGTCCGGCACCCAGATTTCGGCCACCCCCGCATCGTGAGGGGTGCCTCCCACCACCCTGTAGGCGAGTTTTTCGGCCTGCCAGGTGAGCGGTACATCCAGGCCGTCCAGGGACCAGGTCAGGAGCAGGGGGACATCCGCGAGTCCCTGGAGGTCAACCCTGACGGCCACGGTCCAGCCCTGCGGATCCTCGCCCTGCGGGCCGGTGGTCGACTCCACCTCCTCCAGCGCCTGCGCCAGCTCCTTGGCCAGTTCGGCCGGGGGAAGCGTCTGGCCTTTTTCGTCCACCGGCTCGATGCTCAAGTACTGGATGGCGCGCTCGGCAGCCTCGGGGACGTAGATGGCGAGGACCTTCTGTTCCGCGACGGCGTCCCTGACATCCTCTGTCAACGGCTTGGGAACCCTCAGCTTTGTCATTGTCGGTCCGGGGGAGGGAGTCGGGCTGTCCGTCCCTGTAGAGGTGCCGGTGGGCGTGGGACTGGGCGTCGCCGTCGTACGCGTCGGCGTGGGCGTTGGCGTGAATGTCCGGAAGGTGGGCCTCGGAACCGGCCGCACGGTGGGCAGGGGACGCATCGTGAACTGTTCCAGGCCCGTGAATTGTGGCGTGGCCACCGCGTTCCGTACGGCTGCTGGCTCCGCCTCGGCGACAACCGCCCCGGCCAGCCCGGCGTCGTCGTAAGTCCGCCCTGCGGAGGCAGCCTCAGGGACGGCGGTCAGGGGCAGGAGCCCGCCGATCCCTTCCGGGGCAAAGCCGGTCAGCGGTGTGCGCTTGATGATGTGGATCGCTTCGATGCGGGCCACGTCGTCGTCCGGCGGCGGGAAGATCCTGTCCCAGAGGTTCAGCACACCCAGGATTGCGGCCGCCAGCGCACCCGCGGCGATGATGAACGTTGAGGTGCGTTTGTACCAGGGAGGTTTGTTTGTGCGCTTGGTCTTTCCCGCCCCTGCACCGCCGGTGGATGTTTTGGCCGGCTTGTACCGGGGGTTCCGTTTGTCCGGTTTGGCTTTCCTGGGCACGGCACAACCTCCCAACGCCAAGTAGAGCAAGGAGCCGTTACTGCCGCGTTACTGGTCAGCTGTTTCAGAAGTCCGGCCCGTTGTGTGCCCGCGTTCCCAGATCGGTCGGCTTGCAGAGGTGGGCGCCGTGGGCCCTCGCTGCACATATTCGGTTACGACACCCATATCCGGATACGACGCTCAAATACCCCTAGCGCCAGCGAACGTGCGCATCACATACGCACTTGCGCGTCGAGAATCGCAGAACGCGTACGACGACGGGGCACGCCCGCCGCCGCCAGCTTGCGTTCCAGCGTCCTCGGATCCATGAGCTCGGCCCAGTCCCAGCGGACCACGTTCAATCCTGTGGCCCGGATCCGGTTTTCGCGATTCTTCTCTGCCACCACGGCCTGGGACGGGGTCCGGCCGTTGAGGTGTTCGGGCTTGGCGTACTTCTCCTCGCCGTCGAATTCACCAACAACTCTTGCTTGCTTCCAATAGAAGTCCGAGTAACCCACCAGGCCATCGCGGTCGCGGATCTCGTGCTGGAGGACCGGAGCTTCGAAGCCGGCCACATGGATCAGCGCCCGGCTCCATGATTCCCCGGCTGATCCCGAAGCCGGATCGGCGAACTCAATAACCGCCCGGATCCTCCGGCCGGCGGTAGCAGAATAATTCGATCCGATTCCCGCCTCGAGCTCTGCCTTGGTCACCGCGGGCAACCGACGCACCCTGTCCGGCCGAAGCACATGGTCCACGGGAACCACAGCCTCGGCGAAAGGCGTGTACGCCGCCAGATCCAGGACGGTGCGGGTGCGGTCCGTGACCAGCAGGCCTTCACGACGGACCACGTTGAGGCCGGCGCGCGCGGCATAATGCCGGCTGACTCCGGCACGCGACCTGCCGCCGTCGTTCGTGAAAGTGAGGGCCTGAACCGGGTGGTGCAGGCCAATGGTGGATATTCCCCACACGCTGGCAGAAGAGTGCCGCGCGAACACGGTGGGCTTCTCGAACGTTTCGGCCGCTGCCTGGACCCGGAGACGGTACTGCTCCCAGGGCTTCAGGCTCCGCCACTCAGCGCCATCGGTGTAGATGCCGTGCCGGATGCGGACCAGGGCACCCGCCTTCACGCGCTTGGTGAGCTCGTCCGGAGTGAGGCCATGCAGGAGGCGGTCGCGGGACAGCAGGAGCGGCGGAAGATCGGGCATGGACCGACGTTGCCAGCTGCGCGCCCGCCGGTGGTAGGGGCGGGTGCCACTATGTGGACAAGTGCTGCCCGACGCGCATGTCCGTTTTCGACTCGCAGGATAGGTGGCGCACCCCGTATGTGGGCCGCGCGGGCGAACGAGCGCGTCGAAAACGAATCCGGGCGTCACGGCCTGCCGTACGGAAGCAGGGAGCAGGAACGCACGACGGCGGCACGCGCCACCCGCGGGCAAGGAGGCAGGGCAGGGGGCGGGGCCGGCAGGCGGGAGGGGGAAGGCCGGGGAGGCGCAACGCTTGACGGGCCCGCGGGCTTCCGCATATCCTGAACGAACGGTCGGTAAATAATTCCGCACGTCCCAGACGGTCTTTGCATAGGAGCAACCATGGCAGCCCAGAACTTGCAGTCAGTGCCGGTCGAGCTAACGGCTGGAACCAGCGAAACGGCAGAGGCGGACGGCCAGGCCAACTTTGACCGCGTCATTGCCGAGGACTCCCGCATCGAGCCCAAGGACTGGATGCCGGCGGCCTACCGCAAGACCCTCCTGCGCCAGATCTCCCAGCATGCCCACTCTGAGATCATCGGGATGCAGCCGGAAGCCAACTGGATCTCCCGCGCCCCCAGCCTGAAGCGCAAGGCCATCCTCATGGCCAAGGTCCAGGATGAGGCCGGCCACGGGCTGTACCTCTACTCCGCCGCCGAGACCCTGGGCCAGAACCGGGACGAGATGACGGATGCGCTGATCGCCGGGAAGGCCCGCTACTCCAGCATCTTCAACTACCCGGCCCGCACCTGGGCGGACATGGGCGCTATCGGCTGGCTGGTGGACGGCGCCGCCATCTGCAACCAGGTCCCGCTGTGCCGCGCCTCCTACGGCCCCTACGGCCGGGCCATGGTCCGCATCTGCAAGGAGGAGTCGTTCCACCAGCGCCAGGGTTTCGAGATCCTGCTGGAGCTCTCCAACGGCACCCCCGCCCAGAAGCAGATGGCCCAGGACGCCGTGAACCGCTGGTACGCCCCGGCCCTGATGATGTTCGGCCCGCCGGATGACGATTCCCCCAACTCCAAGCAGTCCATGGCCTGGAACATCAAGCGCTTCAGCAACGATGAACTCCGCAGCCGCTTCGTGGGCATGATGGTGGAGCAGGTCCGGGTCCTGGGCCTCACCCTCCCCGATGACCAGATCCGCTTCAACGAGGACAGCAAGAAGTGGGAGCACGGCCCGCTGGACTGGGAAGAGTTCCACGAGGTGCTGGCCGGCCGCGGCCCCTGCAACTCCCAGCGCCTTGAGCGCCGCAGGGAAGCGCACGACGACGGCGCCTGGGTCCGCGAGGCAGCCGCCGCCTATGCACAGAAACAGTCAATGACGACGAAGGAATACGCAGCATGAGCCCCCACGGCAACCCGGAAGCCCCCGCCAGCTCCGCCACCGAGATCAACCGCGAAGCCCCCAAGGCATCCCCCAAGCCGCAGGAACACACAGACCACGCCTGGGGCCTTTGGGAGGTCTTCGTCCGGTCCAGCCGCGGCCTGAGCCACGTCCACGCCGGCTCCCTGCATGCACCGGACGCCGCCATGGCCCTGCGCAACGCCCGGGACCTCTACACCCGCCGAAACGAGGGCGTGTCCATCTGGGTTGTCCCCGCGGACGCCATCGCCGCCAGCGATCCCGATTCCAAGGGCGCGTTCTTCGAGTCCCCCCAGGGCAAGGACTACCGCCACGCCACGTATTACACCAAGAGCGAAGGGGTGAAGCACCTGTGAGCGAAGCCAACGCCTCCGCAACAAGAATCACCCCCGGCAACGCCCTCCGCCCCGAGGACATCGCGCTGGAGGTCCGCACCGGCCTCGCGAAGCCAACCGAAGACGTCGCCGAATATGCCCTCAGGCTGGGTGACGACGCCCTGATCCTCGCCCAGCGCCTGGGCCACTGGATCTCCCGCGCCCCCGAGCTGGAGGAGGACATCGCCCTGGGCAACATCGCCCTGGACGAACTGGGCCACGCCCGCTCCTTCCTCAGCTACGCCGGCGGCGCCATGGTGAACGACGACGGTTCGGCTAGGAGCGAGGACGACCTCGCCTATTTCCGGCGCGAGCATGAGTTCCGCAGCGTGCAGCTGTTCGAGCAGCCCAACGGGGACTTCGCGGCCACCATCGCCCGCCAGTTCGTGGTGAGCTACTACCAGTTCCTGCTCTACAGCCGCCTCACCGAATCGAAGGACGCCACCCTGGCCGCCATCGCCGCCAAGGCCGTGAAGGAAGTGGACTACCACCGCGACCACGCGGCCCAGTGGGTCCTGCGCCTGGCCGGCGGCACCGAGGAATCCCGTAAGCGGATGATCCACGGGTTCCGCATTATGTGGCCCTACGTGGAGGAACTCTTCCGGGACGACGCCCTGACGGACCGGCTCGCGGAGGCGGGCATCGCCGTCGCGCCTTCCTCGCTCAGGGAGGACTTTGACCGGCTCACCGGCGAAATCCTCACCGAGGCCGAACTCGAGGTGCCGGACGTTCCCGCAGCCCCCGGCGGCGGCCGGCAGGGCAAGCACTCCGAACACCTGGGCTACATCCTGGCCGAGATGCAGGTCCTGGCCCGCGAGCACCCCGGAGCGAAGTGGTGACGGCAGCGATGTACATCTCCGATTTTGAATCCAGGACGCAGACGCCGCGGCAGAAGGCCTGGGACATCGCCGCCACCGTGGTGGACCCGGAGATTCCCGTGCTGAGCATCGCGGACCTGGGGATCCTTCGGGACGTCGCAGTTGCAGGGGACCACGTAAAGGTCACCATCACCCCCACGTACTCGGGCTGCCCGGCCATGGACGCCATCCGGGACGACGTCAAAACCGCCTTCGCCAAGGAGGGCTACCAGGACGTCGAGGTGGACTTGGTGCTCTCCCCGGCCTGGACCACGGACTGGATGACGGAGCAAGGCAAGCAGAAGCTGCAGGAGTACGGCATCGCCCCGCCCACGGGCAAATCCCACGCAGCACGGCACGCCGGCCCCATCCGCCTCACCATGGCCGTGAAGTGCCCGCAGTGCGCCAGCCTGAACACCAAAGAGCTCACCCGCTTCGGCTCCACCTCCTGCAAGGCGCTGTACGTCTGCCAGGACTGCAAGGAACCGTTCGACTACTTCAAAGTCCTGTAAGGAAGCCCCATGCCTGTTGTCCGCCAGACTGCCGCCGAGGAGGCGCAGGCCACCGGCCGCCGTCGTCCGTCCTTCCACACCCTGGCCGTGAAGGAGGTGCGCCGGCTCACCGATGACGCCATCGAGGTGTCCTTCCACGTGCCCGCGGAGCTCGCCGGCCAGTTCGACTACCTGCCCGGCCAGTACGTGGCGCTGCGCACCACGCTGCCGGACGAGTCCGGTGAGCCGAAGGAAATCCGCCGCAGCTACTCCATTTGCGCCGAGCCGCGCAGCTTCGAGGACGGCACCAGCGAGATCCGGGTGGCCATCAAGAAGGACCTGGGCGGGCTGTTCTCCACCTGGGCCAACGCCGAGCTGAAGGCCGGGGACACCCTGGACGTGATGAGTCCCATGGGTGCGTTCGTCTCCAAGTTCGGCCGTGACGGCCAGGCCGTGGAGCAGAACCGGATGAACTCCATGAACAACCCGGAGGAGCTGGCGGGGGACGTCGCCTCCCAGGGGGAAGCGAGCTTCGTGGCCATCGCCGCCGGTTCCGGCATCACCCCGGTGATCGCGATCGCCCGGACGCTGCTGGCCGCCAACCCGGAGTGCCGGTTCGATCTGATCTATGCCAACAAGGCCGCCATGGACGTGATGTTCCTGGAGGAGCTGGCGGACCTGAAGGACAAGTACCCGCAGCGGCTGGCCATCCACCACGTGCTCTCCCGCGAGCAGCGGATCGCGCCGCTGCTCTCCGGCAGGATTGATTCGGAGAAGCTCCAGCAGCTGCTGGGCACCGCCATCCACGCGGACGATGTGGATGAGTGGTTCCTGTGCGGGCCGTTCGAGCTGGTGCAGCTGTGCCGGGACACCCTGGCCGAGCGCGGCGTGAGGCCGGAGAGCGTCCGGTTCGAGCTGTTCACCTCCGGGAAGCCGGACAAACCGGAGGGCAACGCTGGCCGTCCCGTGCTGGTGGACGAGTCCAAGGAGACGTACAAGATCACGTTCAAGCTGGACGGCCTGCAGGGCGAGGTGGCCAGCCCCACCCATGCCCGCGAGTCCATCCTCAACGCCGCGCTGCGGGTCCGCCCGGATGTGCCGTTCGCGTGCGCCGGGGGAGTGTGCGGCACCTGCCGGGCCAAGGTGGTCACCGGCAGCGTGACCATGGACGAGAACTACGCGCTGGAGCAGGATGAGCTGGACAAGGGCTATGTGCTGACCTGCCAGAGCCACCCCACCAGCAAGGAAGTCACGGTCGACTTCGACGTCTAAGTCTTTGCCGGGTCTTATCGAAGGAGCCCCATGATTTCCCTCTCCATCAACAACGCTGTCGCCGAAGTCGTTCTGGACGCACCGCACAAGCTGAACTCGCTGGATGAGCAGGCGCTGAAGGATTTAGCACAGGCGTACGACGACGCTGCTGCCGCCGCCTCCCGTGGTGAGGTGCGGGCACTGCTGCTGAGAGGAGAGGGCCGCGCCTTCTGCGCGGGCCGGGACATCCAGAACGTGACGCCGGAGAGTGACGACGCCGCCGCGTACCTGGGCGGGCTGGTGGAGCCGCTGCTGAAGAAGATGGTGGAGTTCCCGGCGCCCACCTTTGCCGCGGCGCACGGGGCGTGCCTGGGCGTGGGGCTGGGGCTGCTGCTGGCCACGGACGTGGTGTACGTGGCGGAGAACGCGAAGTTCGGATCGCCGTTCGCCAAGCTGGGGGCCACGCTGGACTCCGGCGGGCACTGGTACTTCACCGAGCGGCTGGGCATGCACCGGACGCTGGACCTGATCTACACGGCGGACCTGATCTCCGGCGCCGAGGCTGTGGCGCAGGGGATGTTCAGCCGGGCCATGCCGGGGGATTCCTTGTTGGAAATCACGCGGGGGATCGTGGGCCGGGTCGCTTCCGGCGCTACCGGTGCGTTTGTGGCGAGCAAGGAGCTGGTGGCGCACATCCGGGACCAGCGCCTTGGCCTATGGGAGGCCATGCAGGAGGAGAACGCCGAGCAGGCCCGTCTCTGCAAGACTGACGATTATGCCGAGGGCTTCCGGGCTTTCCAGGAAAAACGTGAGCCGAAGTTCACCGGTTTCGCTGGGTGAGCCTGCCGCCAAGGGTGGTTGGGCTCGTCGAAACCGAAACCCGTTGACGGAGCTGTCGAAATCCTCGGCTTCTCCATTTTTTCTGCCTCTCTTCCTTCATAGATCTTGAGCCAATCTTCGGTTACAGCTGCGGTGACCTTGATTCAACTTCGAAAGAGTGAGCGAGCCTGGATAAACCAGTTCAAAGCACGCTGCACCGAGCCGGTAAGCAAAAACCGGCCGGGGCGAGCGGCAACCCGATGGGTGACGTGGGACTCGGCTCGTCACCGATTCAGCATTCATTCCGGCAGTTATATGCCGGTCGCTTCCACAGCAAATGGTGCTCTCTCACCTGTCGATGCGCCGTGGCAGCACGAATGAGAAAAGAATCAACATGGGGGCATCTCAGAGACGGTTTCTCGCCGCCGCTGCTTCACTTGCCATCGCAACATGCAGCTTCGGGTCTGTTGCACCGGCCATCGCAGCACCAACGACTGTAACCAACGAGCAGGTTACGGAACCAACAAATCCACCCGCCGAAACGGGCACGGCTCCCGCTGAAACCCTGGCGGCGACTCCCGCAGAGGCAAGCCAGCCAGCACCGACAGAAGGGCACAGCGCTCCTGCAACTGCCCCTGCGGAACCGGCACCGCATGAAAGTTCGGAAGCACCCCAGGTGGCCTCGGCTGAAAGCCTGAACGCGGCCAGCGAATCCGGCACCACGTTCGGCCAGGTCTTCGGGCTCTTGGGCTCGCTGAAGGTTCTGCCTGAGTCAACGGTGCAGTACGACCGGTCCCTGTTTGAGCATTGGATTGATGCTGATGGGGATGGCTGCCACACACGCAAAGAAGTCCTGATTGCAGAATCGCAGGTCCCGGCCACCGTCAGTGCAGGCTGCACAGTGACAGCAGGCCAGTGGACTGGATGGTACGGCGGAGGCACGGCATATGATGCCTCTGCCATTGAGATCGACCACTTTGTTGCCCTGTCGGAGGCGTGGGACTCGGGCGCTGCATACTGGACGCCGGAGCAGCGCCGTGCCTTCGCAAATGACATGGTGATCGGCGAATCGCTGGAGGCCGTCCCGTCGGCCGTCAACCAGAGCAAGAGCGATCATGACCCCACCGGCTGGCTGCCGGCGGACCCATCAGTTTGGTGCAGGTACGCGACTTCCTGGCTGAAGGTTAAGTACCGCTGGAATCTGGCTGTGGATCAAGACGAATATTACGGGATCGAGCGGATCCTCTCCCTCGGAAGTTGCGGCTATGACACGTTGTACTACCCGGAGAAGGCCGGCACCACCGAGCCGACTGCCGATAGAACCTACTTAGTGCAAGGCGCTATTGCCGCAAAACATGCAGCAGCAGCGGGGGTGCTGGGTTCTCCCACCTCCCAGGAGTTCGCCAACCAGCGGTTCGGCGGGGCCTACCAGCTCTTTGAGCGTGGCACTATCGCTTACCTCCAGCAGTACGGCGCATACGCTGTCATCGGCGGCATCAACGCCGTATGGCATTCAATCGGCGCCCAGGACAGCGATCTCGGCTACCCGACTTCTGATGAGTACGCGCCGATGGCCGGTGGCGTGATGCAGAACTTCCAGTTCGGCAAAATCTCGTGGAACCCGGCCACCGGGTCCAGGATCACGAAGGGCGGCATCGGCGTCACGTGGGACAACGCAGGCGGCCCGCTCAGCGGTCTCGGTTATCCCACAACGGATGAATACGCTCCGATGCCGGGCGGCGTCATGCAGGGTTTCCAGTACGGAAAGATCTCCTGGAACGCTGCAACCGGGTCTCGCATCACAAAGGGTGGTATCGGTGCCACCTGGGACAAAGTAGGAGGTCCACTCAGTGGCCTTGGCTACCCCACTACGGACGAGTACGCCACCGCCAACGGAGGCGTGACGCAGGCGTTCCAGTACGGGCAGATCGTCTGGTCGCCTGCAACGGGCTCCCGGTTCATCAAGGGCGGTATCGGCCAGACGTGGATCAACGCTGGCGGGCCTAACAGCGGACTGGGTTACCCCACCTCGGATGAGGTCGGCGGCCTTGTCGGCGGCGGTGCGAAGCAGTACTTCCAAGGCGGAGAGGTGGTTTGGTCTCCTGCTTCGGGTGCCCGCGTCATGACCGGTGGGATCAGGTCAGCGTGGGTCGGCCAGGGCTCCGAAGGAGGACGCCTGGGCTACCCGACCACCAATGAGTATGGTGCCAGCGGTGGCGGGTACTCGCAGGACTACCAGGGCGGCCGCATCACGTGGCGCTCCGGCAGTGTTGGCATCGAGTACGCGTCCGACGCCTACCAGCCCGCACCCGCACCCGCACCCGCACCCGCACCTGCGCCGGCACATGCGCCTGCTCCCGCCCCAGCCCCGGTTTACTATGCGAACTGCGATGCAGTGCGTGCTGCAGGGAAAGCGCCCCTCTACAGCTGGCAGCCGGGCTACCGCTCCGCACTGGACGGGGACTTCGACGGCATCGCCTGCGAATAGGAACAGGGGAAAGCCCCACCCTCGATCATTGAGGGTGGGGCTTTTTCGGCTTGTTCCAGACACCGAAATGAACCGAAGATTCAGTCATTTAGGAAGGTCCATATGTTCCTTCAGGCAGGCGCCGGCTGGAGCGGACCGGGCGGGACGCGGTAGCCGCGGCAACAATCCCAAGCAGGACGATGACCGCGGCAATCTGCTGCCACTCGCCGTCGAACACCTCAAGCTTCGAGGATGCTGAGGCGTTGAAGGACGCGTGCAGCAGCCCCACGATCAGCAGGGAGTAGCCCGTCCTCAAGTACGCGATTCCCATGAGCAGGCGGAAGAACGGGGCGAAGAGGAACAGGACCGCCCAGGAGACGGCGACGTCGGTCCAGGGCGTGCCGGCGAAGCCCTTCTCAGCGAAGGCGAAGGGCAGGTGGATGAGTGCGAACGGGATGGCGGTCAGCAGGGCAGCCATGACAGCTCCCCGCCGGTCCATGAGGCGGTGCTGCACCACGCCGGTCCAGGCGAGCTCCTCCCAGATGTTGGCCAGCAGGGCGCCGATGATCACGGTGTTCAGCAGGTAGTTCCCGGCCAGGGGCGCCCAGCCGCCAGCCGGCGCGTGGAAGGTGCCCGTCAGCGCAGCTATGAGGGCCGTCAGCGCGGGAAGGGCCAAAACCGCCACCACGTACCAGGCTGCGCCCACCCGCCAGCGGAACGCCCGGCGGAAAAGCTCACGGAGGGCTGGCCGGCCGTCCGCGGCGCCCGTGACCAGGATGGCCGTGCCCAGCAGTATCAGCAGTTCGGCGAGGATTCCGGGCAGGATGTTGCCCAGCAGCAGGAGGGACAGGATCTGGGCGGCCCAGGACAGCGTGACGGCGATGACCACGAAGGCGGCCACGGGATGCCGTTTGATGAGTGGCAGGGGACCGGCCGGAGGCGGGGTCATCAGCGGGCCCCGGACAACGGGCGGATGTGGTTGACCATCTCGTCGAAGAAGACGTTCTGGTTGCCGGCGCTGCCCAGGCCGTGCCCGCCCTCAAGCCAGACCAGCTTCTTGTCCGGGGCCGTCAGGGCGTTGTAGTACTCCTCCACCAGGGAGGACATGGCGTTGACGTCGTGCCGGCCGACGAAGAAGTACACCGGCACCCGCAGTTCCGCCGCCTGTTCCTTAAAGTCCAGGCCTTCCAGCTGTGGGTACACCACGTTGAACGTTTCGATCAGCCCCCGGGTGTGGTTTATTTTGTCGATGTAACCGTACTCGGGGACGAAGAACGGGATGAGGGGCACGATGACCGTGAACCGCGGGGTGTCCATGATTTCGTTGAGCACGTTCAGGAAGTCGACATAGGGGGCCACCACGTTGTCCCCGCGGTACGGCGGCGGGCCGTTGCGGCGCAGCTCCTCCGCCCGCCCGGTGTCGCCCTGCTCGTCGAGGTGCTGCAGGGCCAGCTCGTAGCCCATGCGGTCGTTCTGGGTGGTGTTCACCATCTGGCCGCTGCTGACGAACGCGTGGTACAGCTCCGGGTGTTCCTGGACCAGCCAGATGCCGATGATGCTGGACCAGGACACCCCGTAGATGAAGACTTTCTGCTGCCCGAACCGTTCCCGGAGCAGGTTGGTGAGGGCCACGGCATCAGCCACGTACCGTTCCTTGTCCAGCTCGCTGAAGGGCACGGCGCCGAAGGATTTCCCGGTGCCCGGCTCGTCCCAGCTCACCACGGTGAAGTGCTCCTCGAGCGGCCGGAACTCCATGGAATTGAAGAACCCGCCACCGCCCGGGCCGCCCATGCCCAGGTTGAGCAGCACGGGGTTGGAGGTGTCGCTGCCCCGGACCATGATCCACTGCTCGCTGCCGTTCAGCTCCACTTTTCCGACGCTCGCGATGCTGCCGGGCAGGGCCTGTCCGTCCGGGCCGGTGATGGGCGCCGTCGTCGTGAAGACCTGCGAGGCGAGGACGGCAGCGGCGGCGATGAGCGCCAGGACCCCCAGGCCGGCCGGCTGGGCGTAGGGCTGCCGGCGGCGGACCACCAGCCAGGCCACCGCAGCCAGCGCCACCAGCAGCAGGGGCAGCCAGGCCAGGGCCGGAACCCCCGTGGTAAGGGGCAGCAGCACCTCCGGCAGGAGCAGGACGGAGGCGGCCACCAGCGCGAGGGCTGTCTTCCAGCCAACGGCCCGACGGCGCCGCGATGGGACTGGCGCTTCCGTGGCGGTGGCGCCGTGGGCTGGCATAGTCCGGTGGGAGTTCATGGCACAGGGAGGGGTCGCTCGGGGAAGGATGGCCGGGGATGGAGCGGTGGACCGGTGGGTCTTCTTCGAGGATCCGCCCAACGGCGGCCGGCTTCTAGGGCTGAAGGTCCCGCTGTTCCAGGCGCTGACTTTCCGGGACGAAAATTGCCTTTGCCTGCCGCTGATTTGTAAGGTTCAGCTATGACAACGGGGAAAGCAATAACCAAAGCCGTCATTCCTGCTGCCGGATTGGGAACTCGCTTCCTGCCCGCCACGAAGGCAATGCCGAAGGAAATGCTGCCGGTGGTAGACCGGCCGGCTATCCAGTATGTGGTGGAGGAGGCCGTGAAGTCCGGCCTCACGGACCTGCTGATGATCACGGGGCGGAACAAGCGCTCCCTGGAGGACCACTTTGACCGCGAGCCGGGCCTGGAGCGGGCGTTGGAGCTCAAGGGGGACAAGGACAAGCTGGAGTCCGTGCAGTACGCCTCGGAACTGGGCCCCATCCACTACGTGCGCCAGGGTGAGGCCAAGGGCCTGGGCCACGCGGTGCTGTGCGCCAGCCAGCACGTGGGCAACGAGCCGTTCGCCGTGCTGCTGGGTGATGACCTCATTGACGAGGCCGAGGACCTGCTGACCACCATGATGGAGGTGCAGCAGAAGACCGGCGGTTCGGTGATCGCCCTGATCGAGGTGGATCCGGCCCAGATCAGCGCCTACGGCTGTGCGGACATCACCGCGGTGGACGGCGAGGACTATGTCCGGGTGAACAGCCTGGTGGAAAAGCCTGCTGTGGGGGATGCGCCGTCCAACCTTGCCGTGATTGGCCGGTATGTCCTGCACCCGGCCGTGTTCGGCATCCTGGAGGAGACCGGGCCGGGCCGCGGCAACGAGATCCAGCTGACGGATGCGCTGCAGACCCTTGCTGCCGGCGAGGGCGAAGGCTCCGGCGTGTACGGCGTGGTGTTCAAGGGCCGCCGGTTCGACACCGGTGACAAGCTGAGCTACCTCAAGGCCGTCATCACCCTGGCGTCCGAGCGGGTGGAGTTCGGCGAGGACCTGAAGACCTGGATGAAGGGCTTCGTGAACTAAGCGACGCTACAGACCTCTTACAGGTCCGCTGCCGGAAGGCGGCGGGCCTGTAGTTGTTTAAGGGCTGCAGGGGCCAGGAGGGCACCGATGACAGCGCCTGACGTGTTTGTCACAAGGTCCACAGGGCTCGGAAAACGGTCGTGAAGAAACAGCAGCTGGCCGAGTTCCATGCACCCGGAAATGAGCAGTCCAAATGCGCCGATTTTCCACCAGGGCCAGCTTGAAAAAGCCAGCGAGCTTACTGCTCCAACGGGGACAAAAAGTGCCACGTTAGCGGACGCTTCCACAAATTTGTAATTGAACCACGTGGGAACTCCATGCCGGTGGAGGAATTTCAGGACGGCTGCGAGCTGGCCTTGAACGGGCTGGTCCACGGGGCTCGGCCAGAAGGCGATGAGTGCCAGGGGGACAAGCATGGCAATGAGGACCAGCCGCCAGAGCCGGGAGTTTTCGAGCTGCTTCACAGGGCCTTCAGGAGGTCCGTAGAAGGGCCAGCGCTGCGGTACCCAGGGCGGCAGCCGCCAGCAGCGCCAGAAGAACGTAGGAGAGCACCTGGGTGCTGGGGAGGGGAATAGAGAAGTCGTACTGCCGTGGTGCTTTTCGCCAATGTCTCCCCATAGCTCATATTGATACCACAGCCCGGCCGCCCGTTTGGTGGCCCAGGCTGCTGGGACGTTAAACGAAGAAGGCGGGTGTTCTCCGTTTCCGGAGTACACCCACCTTCTTCGGTGGTACTTGGGAGGTGCTGTTATGCAGCTACCTCAGCCTTGGCACGGCGGCGAACAACCACTACCGAGGTTGCGCCGGCGGCCAGTGCGCCTGCGCCCACCAGGGTCCACAGGACCAGGCCGGAGTCAGCGCCGGTGTTGGCAAGGCCTGCACCCGTGTTGGCGAGCGGAGCGCCACCGGCGTTGCCACCGGTGTTGGCCAGGGAAGCTGCCACGGTGACCGTGACGGGGCCAACGACGACGCCGGACTGGGTGCCTTCAGCGGTCAGGCTGTAGGTGCCTGCTTCGCTGATGGAGATCGGCAGGGCGAAGGCGCCCTGGGCGTCGGCGGTTGCGCTGAGTTCCTGCGGTGCCAGGAACACAGGGATCTTGGCGGAGAAGGACGTACCACCGGCGATGTTGGCACCACCTGCTGCCGGCGGCTGGCCGGGCGTTACGCGGATGATGAGCGGTTCGCCGGCAAGGAAGCCCTGGCCGCGGAAGACAAAGCTTTCGCCCGGGCCAACAACGCCGTCAGAAACAGCGGCCTGCGGCGGAAGCGCAGGGTATTCGGCTGCTACGGCCGGTGAGCCAATAAGGGCGAGAGAGCCAGCGAGTGCGAGTGCTGCGAGTGTTTTCTTCATGAGTGTCCCCCCGGAGACGTATAAGTTTTTGGTGTACCCGTTTGTGAGGAAATTTTCCTCTCCACACGAGACCTGCGCGGAACTACGGATAATGATCCCAACAGAGACGCTACCATCTGCTCCTGTTTGCGAGCAATGTCAATCCACTCGGTTTACATAGTGTTAACGCCCGGGTCACTTTTCTAGCCGCACGCAACGCTTTCTGTGGGCAACGTCACGTCCTTTACATCTTGAACAGTCGGCGTGACAACCACGTTAGGTTCCGTGTGCTGAACAATCTTGCCAAAGGTAAAATCGACGGTTTTGCTCTCACCGGGTGCTAGCCGAATGGCAAGCACCCCGACCGGTCTGTTGCCATGGAAGTAGGGAGCAAACTCGGACTTCTGCCCGTCGAGCTTCGCTGTCTCTACGTGGGCCTGGGCTGGTCCGTACGCCACGATGTTGGTTTGCACGGATCCTGGGGGCACACCAAAGTTGCCATCTCCGGTCACGTAAGGGGGTAGTGATGTTGCTGCATCACCTGGAGCAGTGTTCGTGCTGGTGATTCGTACGGTTGTCTCTTCATACCCGTCTCGCGGGCATTCCTTGATGAGTTGGACTGTTCGCTTGACGTAATAGTCCATTTTGGCGCCCGTGCCGTCATTGAAGTAGACGCCAAACTCTGCCGGTTGGACACTTGTGCCATTAATCGAGCCACTTATCGAATATCTGCTTATAAGCGCCTGCTCATTAGCGTCCCTAGACCAAAGGAGCACACGCCCTTCGCTAACGCCCCGGGTAAGGCTCTGGAGCAGCACCTTACTGTCTACATCTCCGCTCGAAATACTGGCAAAGATTTGCTCGGCAACTCGGGCGAAATAGGCATCTTGAAGTTTTGGATCTTCAATCTCGCGGTAAGTGTCAGACAATACGGTTTGAACAAAATTGCCACTACTAAGTTGCTCGGGAAGGTTACTTCCCGCAAGAGTTGCCTGTTCCGGCTGTTTGATGCTGACAGGGCCCGTCGCTTCTAATATGTAACTGAGCGCAACAGGATCTATCGAGACTACGCCGTCTAAGGGCTGGCCAGTCTTGCCTAGCCACATAGACTGCGCGGTGTTTGCTGCGGTCGGGAAATCTGGCGTCAGGTTAACGTCCTGCATGTACTTGCCTAAGCGAGTGGAATAAATACTCTGCTGCATAGGATCCACCTGTATCGCCGGCGACATGCTGCCCAGCTCGGCCGCACTCTTTTGCGCTTCAAGCTTGATTTTTCCGTTATCGACGCCAAGCACGGCCAGGGCACCCGGGATGCCTCCTGTTGCGCGCGATTCCGCGTTATTCTGGATCAGGAGCAAATAGTTTCTGGCTCCCTGTGCCCCCATCATGTCAGGTGCAAGCTGGACCACGCTTTCCGCTACATCCAGACCTGTCCGCAGGCCACTAAGTTTGGCACGGGCTTCTCGCAGTGGCGAGGCAATCTGAGGGAGCAGAGGTTCCTCGTCGATTCTTGCCAGCCGTTCGGATGATTGGCGGACTGCATGGGCAGCACTAGTAATTCGAGGCTCGGCTGCTGCGAAGGAAGACAAATCAGGGCTGTCTCCAAGGGTCAATGAGTCCCAGTCCATAGAACTGTAAACGGATACGAGCGGTCTTACACCCAGTTGCGCTATGTCGTCTGCAGAGGTGGCGATTTGCGTAGTGGCTTCGAAGTTGACCCCGAGACCGGGAACAGATGAAGCCAATATCCAGAGAGGGTCGTTCGCAGCACGGCGGGCACTGGCAGTATGTGCGCCCATTAGGTCAGAAGTTGCTGTCGCTGCAGCCAGATTTTCCCTAGTGAGGTCTTCTTGAAGCTGACCGACTAGGTTGCTGGCAGCCTGCAAGTCCTCTTTGATAAGACTTCCTTTGAAGCTCAACCAAGTAAGCGCCACCGCGATCAAGCCAACAAGCACCGTCGGGAAGAATACCCAATAAATGAGACGCCGACGTGTTCGCTTTTTCTTTTCACTTGTCATATGTCGTCTTCGGCTTTCATGTTTGTCTCTGAACCGTTCGTCTTCCAAGCCCGTCAAAAGCTCCAGACTTTAAAGCTCGTCTCAGTAGGCTCCGGAACTGCGAAACACGGCGCGAACCGTTCTCAAAATGATCACCAGGTCTCCGGCCAATGACCAATTTTCGACATAATAGAGGTCAAGGCGCACAGAATCCTGCCATGAGAGATTTGATCGCCCGCTGACCTGCCAAAGGCCCGTTAGGCCGGGCTTAACTAGGAGTCGTCGTCTTACATCGTGTTCGTAGTTTTCTACCTCTGCTGGCAAAGGGGGCCGAGGACCGACGACGCTCATTGATCCGCCAAGAATGTTGAACAACTGAGGGAGCTCGTCAAGACTGTACTTTCGAAGCACACGGCCCGATCGGGTGATGCGAGGGTCGTTTTTCATTTTGAACAACACCCCCGAACCTTCGTTCTTGTCTTTTAGCCCCGCGAGTCGCGCTTCAGCATCAACTCCCATCGAGCGAAACTTCAGCATCCGGAAGGAACGTCCCTCTATACCTATCCGCTCTTGTTTAAAAAGAACGGAACCAGGGCTATCCAACTTCACAATGCAGGCCAAGATAGCCATTAGAGGGAGGAGCACCGTAATAAAGACTGCAGAAAAAACGATATCGAAGAGTCTTTTTGCCACCCTTTGGCCTCCCTCCAGGGTGGGCGTGGTGACGTGGATCAGCGGTAGTCCGGAAACTTGCTGAGTATGTATCCGGGGCCCGGCAATGTCAGTCAGGGCGGGCGCCATAATAAGCCCCACGTTCCTCGCAGCGAGTTCCCAACCCAGGTGACGGATGGTTTGCGGGTGAAGCTGGACGCCTGCAGATACAGCAACTGCGTCAGCCTTGCACTCGTCGATAGCATTGAGAATCGAATGCATGTCATGGCTGGTGCCCAACAAGGGAAGTTGCGATTCGGGTTCGATCGAGGACTTTCCCACGCCACCAGGCGTATAAACAGCCACTGGCACGTATCCGGCATCTTGGGCGCGCTCAAGCGAAGATGCCAGGTGCGCAACGGCGCTTGGCCCACCTAACAATAAGAGCCTGGACATGCTTTCTCCTCGCCATCGATCAACGCTCAAGTGTTGTCGAAGTAACCAACGGCCGAGTAGCAATCCCGCCAGGCCGACGGGCAAAGCGATTCCGACAAAGCCACGGGCCGTGTCAAGCCTCAATACATAGGAAAAGATGGCGACAAACCCGAAGAGCCAGAGCGAGGCGGCGGCTACTCTCTTGTACTCATCTGAACCTGAGCCCAGGATTCTGCTCTGCGGGCTGTTCCAGGCCCCAAGCATGAGCCACCAACTTCCAACCAGAGCTATTGACAGGAATAGGTAGGCAGATTCTTGAGTTCTTGCGGTGATATCACCTTCGAATCCAAACCTGACAATGTAAGCACCCGCAACGGCCCACATCACTACAAATGCGTCCACGGCGCGCAGTCGTCGAGAGTAGCGAGCGCGCCAGTCGTTGTCCCCCAAAAAATCGGCCCTTTCAGATCACGGAGCCGCACTGATGGCATCCCATGAAATGTTAGCCCACGAGAAAGAGCCCCCAAACCGTGCATCGGCGTACCACAACAACAAGCGCACCAGAGAAACGAACCTGTCAGGGCTGTATCTGGCAACGTGAGGTATCGCAGTTTCGATTGGTTCCGCCACTCATGTCAAACAATCTAGAATGACTCGGGGAGGACACATGCTTCGACCTAGTAAGGGTTCGCTCTGAGGAGTTTGCGAGCGGTAAGTAGAGTCCGGGAAGGCTGCAGCTCGACGGATGACGCCCCGACCGTGATTTTCAGATTCTTTCAGGGCGAATGAGCAGAACAACACAAGGACCGAGAGTCTGGGGCTCTCATGGGGGACATGGCCAGAATATTGCACGTAACAGAGTGTCACGATGGAGGCGTCAGCAGCGCCATACGCAAGCTTGTTGACCTAACACCGGAGCACGAACACTACATCCTTCTAGATGGCGGCGATCTTGACGTTTCAAGGGCGACCCGCGAAGTCAGGATGTTCCGAGCAAAAGGAATGTTGAAACGCACCCTGGAAGTACGGCGTGCCGTCGCGGATATCAACCCTGATTACGTTCACCTGCATTCGAGTTGGGCTGGCGCTTACGGTCGGATTACACCACTGAAAGCCAAAACTATCTATCAGCCACATTGCTACAAGTTCGACGATTCCTCTCTGAGTCCAGCCAAGAGATGGATTTACAGAGCTGCAGAGAAGGTGCTCAGTTTTCGCTCGGACAAGACTGTAGTTTTATCAGAGCACGAGGCAAGGCTGACGTTCGAGCTTAACGCCACCGCCGCATGCTTCTATGTTCCAAACGTCCCAAGCTGTGAGCAGGTCGACGAGGAAATGACGAGCGGCGCTCCCGAGGATGGAGCCCGTAGGGTCCTAATGGTTGGCCGAATATGCGAACAAAAGGACCCGCTGTTTTTTGGACAAGTAGCAAAACTGGCAGCGTCCAGTCCAGTTCTCTCGGGGTTCATCTTTCGATGGGTAGGCGATGGCGAACATGACCTGCGGGAGGCTCTCCAGGACGACGGCGTTGAAGTTGCTGGCTGGAAACAGGGTAACGAATTGTTGGCCGAGCTTGATGCCGGAGACTACTATGTTCACTCTGCCTCCTATGAAGGCTTCCCCATCAGCATTCTTGACGCTGCTGCAAGAGGCTTGCCAATCATTGGGCGATCCATTGATGCGCTCATCGGCTCCGGAGCATATTTAGCGGAGTCTCCGGAGGATGTTGTTGATGCGCTGGAGCGGGCTGAGGTGCAGCCCGAATTCCAAGAAGCCCTTCTCGACCGTTCCAAGCTCCTACTTGCGGCTCGAACTGATGCTGATCAAGAAAGGGCTTGGCTTAATCTGTACTCATCGTCCGTAGAGGTGACGTCTTGAAAGTCTTCATGCCGAGTCGCATCTTGGACAAAAATGTTGGGGGAAACACCACTTACGCGCGGGAGTTGGCGGACAGGCTCCCGGAGCACGACATAACGGTTGAACGACTAAGGTCTGCGACGAGACCAGCTTTTACGATGTTGATGGAAACCATAGACTCCTTCACTACAGAGCCTGAGGCTGTTATTCACTTCGTCGCTGACACCGGTCCCTTGTTGAAGCCCAGGGCACCTTCAGTGGTGACGGTGCACGGAGTTGCAAGCCGCTGGATTTCCACTGCAAGAAATCGCGTTCAGGAATCGATATGGCGGGCTCGTGTTGGGGCAGCGATCCGACTCTCCGATCGCGTTATAACAGTCTCTCAGTCAAGCGCTGATGATATAGCTGACGTTTTTGATGTGAGTCGCGATGCCATCTCCGTCATTCCCCATGGCATCGCCCGCAGCAAGTTTTCGTCAGGTAGTAATGTCTCTGCTGAGCTTGAATCTATGCTGCCGCAAGAGTTCATACTTTACCTAGGAAATATTGAGCCGCGCAAAAACCTGATCCAATTGGTACGTGCTGTTGAAGAGAATGACGCACTTCCGATCCTTGTCATTGCCGGTAAGCCAGCATGGAATTACACAGAGTCAATGGACATTATTTCTCGTGCTCGACGAACTCGTTATATAGGCTTTGTAAGCGACGCTGATCGGGCGGCATTGATGAAGCGGTGCGCGGCCTTCGTTTTTCCAAGTCTCTATGAGGGTTTCGGGTTCCCCGTTTTGGAAGCCATGGCTGCTGGCGCACCGGTAATCACTACTGATCGGGGTTCACTCAAAGAAGTGGCCGGACCGGCCAGAATTCTCGAGGGAACAGACAATGAGGCAATCGGGGCGGGCATAGAGGCTGCACTGAATGACGAACGGTGGATGAGGAGTGCACCTTCTGCCGGCCAAGCTTGGGCCGGCTCCTTCTCGTGGGAAGAGAGCGTTAAGCAGCACATCAACGTATATAGGGAAGTCATGAAATGACCGGTAAGCGTATTCTTTTGCTTCATTGCTACAGTTCCGCAAATCGCGGTGATGGACTCTTGGTAGACGAGTCGCTTGAGTTAATTCGTGAAGTTTACGGTGCCGATGCCGATATCGAAATTGTCACCTCCTACCCGGACTCCTTCGCTCACCTAGGCCTTCGAACTTACAGATCGAAGCCATCTCTGCGTGGCTATTCGATCAGCTACTTGAAGCTGCTGATTACGAGGTTTCGTGACTATGAGATTGTTGCTGGCGTCGGCGGGGGGTATCTGCGTTTCGGGACAATTATCGAAAGTCTCAAGACGCTGGCGGTTATGGGTCCTCAACTTCTCGCAGCGGCATACAGTCCAGCCAAAACAATCTATCTCCCGCAAAGTGTGGGTCCAGCACGGTTCGGCTTTCGGCGTCCGATCCGTGCCATATTGTCGCGCCTTGATCGGGTCTGGGTGCGGGATGACCGAAGTGCTCAGGAATTCCCTATTTCAAGTGTCAGTCGAGCGTCGGACCTGGCACTGCTCGGCATGAAGCGTAACCTGCTGAAGTTTGGCGCTGAGTTGATACCTGTGGTCAGCGTACGAGAACATCGCGGGAGCGTTCCGGTGGGCGCTCGTGCGCTTGCCCACAGACTTCAGGATTTTGACGGGTACGTGCAGAGTGCGGTAGCCGGCAACGATGACTCGGAAGCTGTTGCCTCGTTGAGTCCGCGAACAATTTTGACATTTCACGAACTCATGGAAGCGCCCAAGAGTGCCCGCATAGTGGTGGCTGTGAGGTTGCATGCTGCACTTATGGCACTTTCCGCAGGTCACTATGTGGTCCACCTGGCATACGAGCGAAAAGGCTTCGGCGCCTTCGAAGACCTAGGGCTAAGCGATTACGTATTCAATGTGCACAAATTCTCAGTTGAACAGGTAGAAGAACGAGTTCGTGAACTAGTGCTGAGCCCTTCCAAGCGGGCTGAGTATGACTCCCGCATAGCTGAGGCTATGGAAAGAATTCAAGTAAGTCGCGGCCGAGTCTTGGCCTCATTTAGTTCTGCAGCTAATGAAATCCAGTATTTGAAGGGGAGCCAGCATGTCAAATGAACTCCACTTAGCTGACGTGGAACGCTTCAGCGTGTCGATAGTGATCCCCAGCTTAGAACCCAACGATAGTCTGTTGCGTCTGCTGACGTCACTGGAAAATCAAGAGATGAATTTCCGGCAGATTGTGATCGTCGACCAAAGCGATAGCCTGGATGCCGTCGGTATACTGAATGGCTACCGGGGAAGTCTGCGGGATCATGTTCAAGTGGTCTCTTCCAAGCCTGGACTTTCCAAAGCGCGTAATGCTGGGCTCCTAGCGCTTGAGCCCGGTTGGGACGTGGTCTTGCTGCCCGACGATGATGTCTGGATGGCCCCTGGTATAGGCCGCGCTATTGAAATAGCCCTGCGCAATGGCAATACGGCGGGAAGCGGGCGTTTACGACCCGAGGACCCTTCTAAAGGTACGCGTATTGCATTTCCTGATGAAGAAAAACAGATCACCGCACGCAATGTTTGGCGCACATCTATAGAAGCATGCTACTTTCTTACGCCCAGTTTTCTGTCGGATGTGGGTCTCTACGATGAGACTTTGGGTTTGGGGGCAAAATCTCCATGGCAGTCGGGGGAAGGTACTGATCTTCTCCTGCGAGGCCTAGCGGCCGGTCATAAGATTTCCTTTGTACCTGATTATGAACTGATTGAGGGGGACAGCCCCACGCTAGTCCAGCTCCACAACAACACCCGACTAAGAAAATACGCTAGGGGAACAGGACGAGTTTTTGCACAAAACTACTCAAAGTGGAGTTGCGCCAAACTGATATTTAGGTCACTTGCGCGTCTAGTTGTACAGTCACCTCAGGGGGCCGATGCAATAAAGCGAAACTCTCAGATTCTGCTTGGTCGACTTGAGGGGCTATTGGGTCGAGCCATATGAACGTCTCCGACGGACGTCTGACGCGCGGTCCCGAGATTTATCCAAAGAACAGTTCTTTCGCGGGCCTGATCGCTGGCCTCATTGGCCTAGTTGTGGTCCTCGCTGCCTTCTGGATGTGGTCCCAACCCGCATCACTAGCTCTGGTGATAGCGCCGATAATGACGGTGATTATTGCGTTGTGGGTACCCAACGCTCGGCTAGTCGCGGTGGTAGCATTTTTGAATTACCCTTACGCTCAGGGCGCTTACATCGCCGCACAGAACGGTATTACCTTCTTTCCTCGCCCGCCGTTGAGTAGTTACGAATTTGTGGCGCACGAACAGACTCTAACCCTCTTTTTCGCCTTGGGTATCAGTCTCTTGTCAGGAGTTGCCCAAGCGTTTCAGAGGGCAGCGGCGTCTGGATGGCAAAACTTCCAGTCTTTCGGCCTTGAGGGCGTTGCGAGCATGGGGAAAAACTTAGCGCTAGTCTTCGCCGTTGCTATTATTGTTGGACTTCATGATGCCACCTTTCTCGTTGCGAACCTGGGTGCGGTCTTGAGTAGTGGCCGACACACGTTTCGTGACGAGTTTTGGGTGGGGAATGGACCCTTCGGCATTGTCCTCGCGCTTGTGATAGGCCTCATCTTGCTCCTTACTGCAATCGGCATCCAGCGGTATCGAGTGCAAGCTGCAATTGCCTTGGCTATTTTCTGGATGCCTAGCCTAGTTGCCGGTTCCCGCAACTATTTCAGCGTGCTCATGCTCGGAGCCCTATGCGCCGCCCTCTTCGCAATCAAGTCTAGGTCAAATAGGTCTTTGGTACTCCTTGGCGCGGCAACTGGAATTGCTGCTTTTGCCTGGTTGCCCACTCTCTGGTCGAGTAACGATTTGGTGGGCTTCAACGAGTGGATACTCCCGACCAGTTCATATCTTCCCCTAGCTCTTGGGCTATTTACGGTGGAGGGGCTAGGTGCCACTCCAATGGCCCATCAGTGGGCTTTGCTTCTCCCCGGGCCTTTGCGTCCATTCTCAGTGCATCTTTACGCTGAAGCTTTTGCAGATAGCAAGTTTACAAACGTAGGTGTTGCCGGCAATCCTTGGTCCGACGCATACGACCCCCACTTAATGTCGCGTGTTCTCGTATTTGCCCTCGCGTTTGTCGGAATTTTTTTACTAGCATCGATACTTCGTCGGGTTCATGCTGTAATTCCGTTTTTGGCGTTTGGGCTGATGGCATTCTGGGGGCGCTCTGTGTTCTGGAATACTGCCGTTATTTTGGTCTATGCGGCGGTAATGTTGCGCCTCTTTGTGCCGCTGAAGCTGAACGGTGATTCCAAGTCTTGAAACTTTTGAAGTACGCCCTAGGATTTTTGGATCAAGGCATCCTCAGCTTTGCAAGCCTCCTGTTTCTGATTTTAGCCGCGCAATTCGGGTCATCCGATGACTTAGGGTCATTTGTTCTGGGACTTTCCACGGCAGTCCTCATACAAAGCCTGGTGCGTGCTGTGAGTGGTGAAACGCTGCTTGTTCGATCTACACGTGCAGACTTCGGGGCCGACGAGGTCAACATTTCTTTGGGCCTATCTGTGGTTGCATCATCGGCGGTTGCACTAACTCTCATCTTTGTAGGTCTACTAGTTCCGAGCAGCTCGTATTACTTCTTTGCTGTGGCTTGTGCCCAGTTCGGGTTGCTTTTGCAGGACGGCATAAGATTCGCTGCGTTGGCTCGCGGCTCTACTTACGGTCTTCTGGCAACGGATGGCTTCTATGCCGCGGCGACATGTTCGGCTATATACATCGCAGGTCAGCTCGGCCGAGGAAGTTCCGGAATGTTGGTGGCTCTAGGAGTGGCAGCCACTTTGGCCAGTGTGATCGGTTGTATAGCCTTTCACGTCATACCCAGATTTCGGGGATGCTTTGAGTGGCTTAGGACGCACTGGCGCCTGAACTCGGCCCTGGTGTCGGAAGCTATTCTCGGAGCCACCTTAGGCTACTCGATAACATTAATTCTGAACTTTGTTGTTAGCGGCGCCGAGCTCGCAGCGTACCGATCGGTGCTTTCAATTTTCGGTTTGACGAGTCTCGCTATCAATTTTCTTCGTACAGTCGTTCTTCGTGATCTACGAGAGGGTAGCCTTCGTAGAGCCCGTTCCTTTTGGTCTAAGTCATTCGTCCTAATCCTGTTGGTTTTTCTTACCGTAGCGGCTACTTACCTGGTTCTTATCAATGTTCCAAGCCATCTGGGGAACGAGCTGTTTGGATCCACGTGGACGTTGATGTCGCTAATGTTCTTCGCAGGTGCTGTTAATCGAATTTTTGCAGGCATTTCGGTTGTCCCCACTGTTTTTCTGCGAGTCCAAGGCATCACCTGGGGGGCGACAACAATCAGAATAGTAGTGACGTTGGTAGGTTTTGGGCTTGGCCCCGTGGGCGCAGTGCTAGCTGGCGCAAAGGGCGCCTTACTTGCTGAAGCCCTGGCTTATTTCATCCTCACCACAGCCCTGATGACTTTGTCTTGGCGTGTTGCTAGGCGTGGAAAGCATCGGTTGTCCCCTCGGAAGATCGATCAGCGCCCCAGTGCGGCTATTTGATAAGATCAAGGCGCTCACCACGGCTGCGGAGAATCTCGAAGTGGGCTGTATCTGTGTAGATGGGCTCTTGTCCTGGACGGCATGAGCAGCCATGGAACGGACCGAGAACGAATAAGAGGGGACGGGACTGTCCCTGGTTTTGTTGACTCCTTGACCTAGCGAGCTTGTGCTCGTGGAAGGACGTTGACCATGCCCACGGCTTATGGGGCGGAGTTCCGCCAGGATGTTATAGATTTTACCCGCGCAGATTGCCAAGGATTTCGGGGCTTTCGGTAACGACGCTCAAGCGCTGGATTGCCATCGCCGACCGTAAAGAATCCGGGGCCGGCCCGGCAGCGACGGAGTCGGCCGAGATGCGGGAGTTGAAGAAGCGGAACCGCCTGTTGGAGCAGGAGAACGAGGTTCCGCGCCGGGCTGCGGCCTATCTGGCCAGGGACATCAACCCAAAATGATCTTCCCGCTGGTCACTGATCTTGCCGCCGACGGTGTTCCCGTGGCGGTGACGTGCAGGGTGTTGGAGTTCAGCAAGCAACGCTATTACCGGTGGAGAGCCAGCCCGGTGACGGAACGGGACTGGATCGATGCGCACTTCGTCAACGCCGCCCTGGAAATCCATGCCGAGGACCCTGCGTTCGGGTGCCGGTCTATCGCCGACGAGCTCCCGGAGAAGGGCATCAAGGCGGGTGAGAACAGGGTCCAGCGGCTGTGCAGGGACCCCGGCATCTGGTCGGTGTTCTCCAAGAAGCGGGGCCTGAGCCGCAGACCCAGCCGCCGGTTCATGACGACCTGGTCGAGCGGGATTTCACCGCCGCGGCGCCGAATGAGCTGTGGCTGACGGACGTTACGGAGCACCCGACTGCCGGCGGAAAGCTCTATCTCTGCGCGGTGAAAGATTTCTATTCCGGAAGGATCGTCGGCTACTCGAAGGACTCGTGGGTGAGGCCCTCGCTGGCCGTCGCCGTACTGGAGAATGCATGTGGGCTCGCCGCCTGGTAGGGGCAATCGGGCTCTTCGTGGTTGATGGTGAAACGGGTTCCGTGTCTTGAAAGCTGAAGGGCTCGTAGCCCTGCTGTGATGGGTGTTCTCTACGCATTCATCAAAGTCAGGAGCTACGAGCCTTGATCGAGCCTACGTCCCCACGCCCAGATGCTGCCACCGTGATTTTCAACCTGCCCGATTGCCGAGTCATCGATACTGAGATCCTGGCTTTCGGGCAGCGAAGGGCCAGTGTCGATGCCACCGCCGAGGCGGGTTGTCCTTCGTGCGGCGTGATCAGGCAGCCGCGTTCATTCACGCAGGCCTCAACGTGTGCGTGACATTCCTGTCGCCGGGCCGGTCGAAGTGGTTCGGGCCAAGCGGAGGTTTTTCTGCGACGAGTACCTGTGCCCGCGCCGGACATTCACGGAAGAGACGGCCCAGGTCCCGCGCCGGGCGCGGACCACCCGCTGGCTCCGCTATGCACTCGTGGCGGCCGTGATCGGGTCTGGAAGAGCCGCCGCCGAGGCTGCTTCCTCGTTTGGCGTTTCGTGGTGGCTGGTGCAGCGGGCTTTGGATTCCGCGGCGCTGACACTGCCCGATGTCGATGCCCTGGCTCCGCGGATGCTCGGCCTGGATGAACACCGCTACCGGTCCGTGCGCTTCGTCCGGGACCCGGCCACCAAGGCCTGGACGCGGTACGAACCGTGGATGACGACCTTGGTCGATCTGGACACCGGCCAGGTCCTGGGAATCGTTGACGGCCGCGACAGTGAGGGTGTCGGGAACTGGCTGTTCGCCCGTCCAATTCAGTGGCGCCTGGGCGTGCAGGTCGTGGCGCTCGACCCGTCCGCGGCGTTCCGCAAGGCTTTGCGGATGTGGCTGCCGCGCACGGCTGTCTCGGTCGACGCCTTTCACCTGGCAAGCTACGCATCGACAGGCTCACCAAAGTCCGGCACCGCCTCACGCAGCGGGTTCATGGCCGGCGTGGTCGCTCCATCGGCCCGGTCTGGGCCAACCGGCGACTGCTGTTGCTTGGCGGAGACACACTCTCGGACCGGGCACGGCATAAGCTCAGCACCGTGTTCGCTACCGATGACGCCACCGGGAAGCTGCAGGCCGCATGGCTTGTTAAGTGTCAAGGAACAGCTCCGGGCCCTGCTGACCACCGGCGCTCTTGCCGACGCGGCCGCCGTGAAAGACCGGCTTCAGGCACTGGTGGTGCGGCCGCGCAGCCCGAAACGAACCGGCTCTGGCGGACGGTGTGCCGCTGGTTGAAAGGGAAGTCCTCATTGTCACCGGGGCGACAGCGGCGAGAGTGGAATCCAACAACACCGCAATAAAGCACATAAAGAGGCTCTTCGGAATCAAGGGTGTAGCGAGGGTCTGAAACCTCCGGCCTCGAGCAGGCTCCTGGCTGTGTAGTTCGCGAGGTTGCGGAAGCCGAGCG
>NZ_JBIVRG010000018.1:0-48638 GCF_044755505.1 Pseudarthrobacter sp. NPDC092202
CGGTCTAGACAATCACTATTCTTCCTGATCAGAGGGGCATTTCTGCGTCACGGCACCCGCTTGTCACCCAAGCTCATCGGTGGATCGAGGCTAAGCCCCACATCGAATACCACCGGGTGCCAATGAGGAAGAGAAGCGTCACCATGCCGGTGACGATGCCGGCCCCACCTATAGCGAGGATGTGAATCCATTGGTTGCGGACAGTCCGCAGAAGCATCCCCGCCAGAAGGGCCAGCGGCATGCCGAGTAGCAGGGCCGCTCCAATTGAGAATACGTACCCCGGGGGACCGAACGGCAGGCCAAAGACAAAGACAGTAAGGGCGGCGCCGAGGAGGAAGGCGGCGGGGCCGAAAGTCACCCTGTGCGGCCGGCTCACCTGGCTTTGGCGATCTGCTGGAGGGCGCGGCCCAGTTCTGGCTGGCTGTAGACGAAGCCCGCGTCCAGCAGCTTCTCCGGCTGGACCCAGCGGCTCTTCAGGACCAGTTCCGTCTCTGTCCGGATCAGTACGGCACCGAGCCGCAGGAGCCAGGCAGGAGTGGGGATGCCGAAGCGTGCCCCGTAGGCCCGGCGGACCATGCGCATCAGTTCGCGGTTTGTCACCACATCCGGCGAAGCCACGTTCACCGGCCCTGTGATGTCCTTTCGCGCATGCAGGAAACGGACGCACCGGTACAGATCCTCCACATGGATCCAGCTGAATTTTTGCGTGCCTGGTCCCATCCGGCCGCCGAGGCCCAGCCGGGCCAGGTTCGCGAACGGCCGCAGCGCCCCGCCGCCGCGGCCCAGGACGATGGCGATCCGCAGCGGAATCTTGCGTGTCCCCGGCGCCACGGCGGCGTCGAGTTCCGCTTCCCAGGCACGGGCAACGTCCACCGAAAATCCTGTCCCGAGTTCGCCGTCGCCTTCCGACTGCGGGCGGTCGACGGCGTTGCGGTAGATGGTGCCGGTGCTCGCGTTGAGCCAGGTGGACGGCGGCTGCCGGCAGAGTGCGATGGCACGGCCAAGTGCCGCCGTGGTGGAAACGCGGGACTCCAGTATGGCGGCTTTGTTCCGGTCGCTGTAGCGGCAGGAGACTGAGCGTCCGGCGAGGTTGACGAGAAGTTCCGCGCCGTCCAACGCGCGGGCCAGGCGGACGTCGTCGTCACCCCACGCGGCTGATGGTGCACCCTTGGCTCCTCTGCGGCCAATGGTGCGCACGGTCCAGCCGTCCTGCTCGAACCGGGTCCGAAAATACCTGCCAATGAAACCGGACGCTCCCGCCAGTACCACCGTCCTGGTGCCGCTCATTTTTCCCCCAATGTGTTTGTTTCGGTTTAACCGCGGATGCTGCGGCCCAGGCTCAGGAAGTCGTCCAGGATCCTGCCCACGCCCGGCATTCGTGCCAGTGAGAGCCCCCGTGTGATCAGCGGGACGGCGCCATCCACCAGCCGCCTGGTCCGCTGCTGTCCTTCGGAGGTGTCGTAAACCCAGAAGAGGGTGACGGCCATATAGCAAAGCCACAGCAGCTCCGGAAGATCGGACCGCAGTTTTTTAGGTGCGGGAGGTTTCGCCGCGTCGACCGCCGCGCGGAAGATGGCCAGCGACGCCTCGCGGGCCGCCGTTGAACCGGCGGCGAAAGGATTTACCGGGGACGTGGGGCGGATGGCCGTAGCTATGAAGTCGCCGCCAAACCGGTGGTAGGGGGCCATGGCATCCAGGCCTGTGTGGAGGGTGGCCTTGAGCCGGCCGGTGAGGTCGGTAGCATCCTCGAGCGCTTCGGCAGCCCTGGCCGCATGCTCCGCCTGTACCTGCAGATACAGCTCCTGGACCAGGTCATCCTTTGATGCGAAGTAGTAGTAGGCATTGCCCACCGAGATGCCGGCCTCGGCTGCGATGGCCCGCATGGTGGTCTTGGCGAAGCCGATCTCCCGGAACATCCGCAGTGCGACGTCGGCCACCAGTTGGCGCGTCTGCTCGCTCTTTACGGTCATGGACTTCCCTCAATTTGAACGTGTTCAAGAAAAGTACCACATATTTGAACACGTTCAGATTGAGGCCCATCGCACTGCCGCACAGCGGCCGCTCCAGCAGTGGGAGAATTGGGGGACAGTGCTAATACAGCCGGTGTTCCCGCCCTTCGGGTACCGAGCGAACCACTACGAACGGACCTCCGCAATGACCCCAGCTTCAGGCCACCACGCCCTGCCCCAAACCCCTCCAGTTCCGGACCGCCCCCGGTTCGCCTCAATCGGCTCCCCGTACTTCGGCATCATGCTGGCGGTCATGGCCGTGGTGCTGATCCTGTCCAACATCGGGGCGTCCAAGGGCGTGGCCATAGGGCCGATTATCACGGACGGCGGCTTCTTCCTCTTCCCGCTGGCGTACATCCTGGGAGACGTCATCAGCGAGGTCTATGGCTTCAAGGTGGCGCGTAAAGCCATCCTCACCACTTTTGCGCTGTCCGTCTTCGCATCGCTTTGCTACTGGGCGATCATTGCCCTTCCCGGCTTCGATGACGAGTTCGGAACGTCCAAGCAGGCCGCACTGGAGGGTGCGCTCGGCCCGGTCCCGCAGATTGTGCTGGCATCGCTGCTGGCCTTCCTGGCCGGGCAGACCATCAACTCCTGGATCATGGTGCGGATGAAGGCGCGCTCCGGCGAGAAGTCCCTGTGGGCCCGCATCATGGGCTCCTCGGTGGCCGGCGAGTTCGTGGACACCCTGATCTTCTGCAGCATCGCCGCCTCGGTGATCGGAATAACGGATGCCGCGACCTTTGTGAACTACGTGGTGGTGGGCTTTGTGTACAAGACGCTGGTGGAGTTCATCCTGGTCCCGGTGACGTCGCTGGTGATCCGGTGGGTGAAGAAGCGGGAACCCAGTTACGGGGTCCCGGCGGCAGCGGTGACGAACGCCGCTTAGCCGCCGCCCGGCGTCGTACCTTCCCCCTGCAGCGGGATCGCCGGAATGCTGCGGGCTCGCCGGAACGCACCGGCGAACTCGCCTTGTTCCGGCGATTTGGGCGACGTGCTACCGCCGGAACGCGCCGGCGGGTCAGCCCTTGAGCGTCCCGTCGAGCAGGGCCCGCAGCTCCCGGAAGTGCCGTTCCGTCGCCTCCTCGTGGAAGGCCGACGTGTCAGCCATGGAGTAGCCATGGGACGCGCCGCTGTAGACCTCGTTGCTATGCGCAAGGCCCGCCGCGTCGAGAGCCGCCCCCAGCCGGGCGACGGCGTCGGGCGGCATGCTTTGGTCATGGTCGGCGTGGCCGAACACGAACCGCGCCTTCGCCCGGCCCAGCCCCAGGTGCGGGCTGTCCGGCTCGTCTGTTGCCAGCCCTCCGCCGTGGAATCCGCCACAGGCTGCCACCACTTCCGGGTGTGCCGTGGCGGTGCGCACCGCGAGCCTGGCGCCCATGCAATAGCCAAAGGCTCCGACCGGACCCGGCGCAACGCCGTCGAGCGTTCCCAAGGCCGCCACCCAGGCATCGATGTCCGGCAGCGCCTTGTCCGTGGTGAGGCGCCCCACCCGGGGAAAGGCCACCTTGCCGGCAGCCTGCCTGCCCTCCGGCGTGGCCATGTCCCCGCGCGGCGCCAGTTCCGCCGCTGTCCCTTCGCGGTAGAAGACGTTGGGTGCCAGGACCACATAGCCCCAGTCGGCAACGCGCTGGGCCATGTCCCCGATGCGCGGCCGCAGGCCGAAGGCGTCCATGTACAGGATGACGCCGGGGAACGGGCCGGTGCCCGTGGACGGGCGCGCCACCAGGGCATGGGCGGTGCCTTCAGCGGCAGGGATCTGGATCAGCATCGGCTCAGGATACCGGAGCAATGTACGACGGCGGTCCTCCGGGGGCGTGCCGCCGCTTGCCAGGGCGTGCGCCCGCAGGCTACGAGTAGTACTGCCCCAGCGTCTCCGCCTTGAAGTCGAAGAAGGTCCCGTCCTCGATGGCCAGGCGGGCATCATCCACCATCTTCACCACGAACCGTTCGTTGTGGATGGAGATCAGCGTGGCGGAAAGCATCTCCTTTGCCTTGAAAAGGTGGTGGATGTAGGCCCGCGAGTAGTTGGTGCAGGCGTAGCAGTCGCAGCCGTCCTGGAGCGGGCCGAAATCGCGCTTGTACTTGGCCCCGGAGAGGTTGAAGCGTCCCTGCGGCGTGTAGAAGGCCGAGTTTCGAGCCACCCGCGTGGGGGAGACGCAGTCAAAGGTGTCCGCACCGTTCTCGATGGCCGTGAAGATGTCGTCCGGCTCGGAGATGCCCAGCAGGTGGCGCGGCTTGTCCTCGGGCAGTTCCTCGTTGCACCAGCGGACGATGGTGCCCAGGTTCTCCTTCTCGAGTGCCCCGCCGATGCCGAAACCGTCGAACGGCATGGCGCCCAGGTCCCGGCAGGCCTTCCGGCGCAGGTCCTCGTACTGCGCGCCCTGGATCACGCCGAACAGGGCCTGGTACGGCTTGCCCGCCCGGGACGACGTCAGCCGGAAGTGCTCCTCGAGGCAGCGCAGCGCCCACAGGCGGGTGCGCTCCAGCGACTCCTCCTGGTACCTGCGGGAGTTCTGCAGGGTGGTCAGCTCATCGAAGGCGAACATGATGTCCGCGCCGATCTGGTGCTGCACCTGCATGGAAATTTCGGGGGAGAACCGGTGCCGGTCGCCGTTGAGGTGGCTCTTGAACCACACGCCGTCGTCGTCAATGTGGGCGAGGCGTTCCTTTCCGGGGGCGACGGCGTCATCCGGGCCGGGCGCGCCCGCGGCAGTAACGGTGTTCATGTCGATGACCTTCTTGAAACCCGAGCCCAGGCTCATCACCTGGAATCCGCCGGAGTCCGTGAAGGTGGGCCCGGACCAGTTCATGAAGGCACCAAGGCCGCCTGCCTCGTCCAGGATGTCCGCGCCCGGCTGCAGGTACAGGTGGTAGGCGTTGGCCAGCACAGCCTGCGCGCCGAGGTCCGCTACGGCCTCGGGCAGCACCGCCTTGACGGTGGCTTTGGTTCCGACGGCGATGAACGCCGGGGTCTGGATTTCACCGTGCGGCGTGGAGATGGTGCCGGTCCGTCCCAGGAACTGGCCGCCGTTGGAGGCAACCTGGGCAGCGGATGGCGGGCAGCTCTCACCGAGGCGGGTGCCCACCCGGAAGGAGAATTCCGCCTGCCGGTCGGTGGCGGCGCCGGCCGCAGTCCACGGGGCCTTTCCAGTGAGGGCCGTTTCAGCCGTGGCGGCGGCAGGGAAGGGAGCAGGGGCAGGGTTGGCTGGCACCGTACAAGTGTGCCAGCATTCTGCCCCGTCCCGGCAACCTCACCGGCTACCGCCCGTTACCGCCCGGCAACCAAGGCTGTCAGCCCTGTCAGCTGGCCGGTTCGGACGCGGGGTAGTTCTCAGCCCGCCAGGCATCCCAGGAGGAGCGCGCCGATTCGAGCCTTGCGGCGCCCAGGTCGTAGGTGGAAACGATGACCAGGGACCCTTCACCTTCCTCGCGCACGTCCTTGATCGCCGGATGGTCGGCCACCACAAGGAGTCCCTCTCCATGCTCGGCATAGTCGTGGACAGTGAGCCCCACCTGGTGGCTGGTCTTGTACCAGACCTTCCCGCTGATCTCCCCGCCGGTTCCCAGCTTCACCTGGTAGTTTTCCCCTGGCGCCGGGAGATCGGAAAGCCCAAGCTTTTCGATCGCAGAGCCCTGCCCCTCCGTGAGGTGCAGGAACAGGGTGTGGCGCTTGCCGTGCGGATGGCGTTCCAGGGCAAAGCGGAGCTGCTGCAGGAACGTGAGCCAGCCCTGGGTGATGTCCTCGTCCCAGGCAGCCCACTCGGAATCGTGGTCCAGCGCACCCCGGGTCACGCTGACCTGCGTTCCGTTGGGCACGGGCTTCAACTCAAAGACGTCCCCGCCATGGACGGTAAGGCTGGTGTGGTCAGGCGACTCCTGGACATCGCCGGAGAAGTAGATCTCCTTGATCTCGGAGTCCAGGTCCTCTGCCTGCCAGCCATGCCATTGGGCTACCTTGGACGGTTCACGCAGCATGGTCCAGACCTGCGGCGCGTCGGCGTTGATCACTACGCTGAGATTGTTCGTCATAGCCCCGAATGTACAACTCCGGCCCGGCGCCGGGTAGGGGCCAAATTACCTAACCAGGCGCCGGCGCCCGGTGAGGCCCGGCGTCAGGCGCGGACGGCCTCAAGCTCATTGCTGATGCGCCGCTCCAGCTCGACCATGCCAATGGTTTCGGAGCCGCCGTGGGCACGCAAAAACAGCAGGGACTCCAGCCGCAGCAGTCGCCATTCGCGCTCGGCGTCATGGTTGGAGTTGTCGATGGAGCGGAAGATTTCCTTGTCATACAGGTTGGGCTCATTGAGCGAGCGCTGCCGTACCTTGGCAGCCATCCTGGCCTTGAACGGGTCCGTTTCCTGGTTTTCCGGGGTCCGGATCAGCTTCTCGTACACCTCGGCACGCTCCGGCTGGCCGTTCTGGCGGCAGATGTAGCTGGCGAGCGCCAGGGATGCCTCCACGGATGCCCAGCGGCCGGGGTTCCCGTCGAAGGGGAGGACGTTGAGGAGGTCCGCCACCGCCAGCGAGCCCTCGGCGTCCTTGAGGGTGATGAACAGTTCGTGGGCGAGATCGCTCAGGTCCTTCAGGCAGCTGCCGGACTTGAAGTTGACGCCCTTCGCCAGCCGGTCGGACAGCAGCAGGACGCCCATCGCGTCAGGGTGGGCTTCCGCCGCAGCCTCCACCACGGATTCCGGGGTCCCCTGCGGGGCGGGAATCAGTGCCAGGTCCTCTTCGCTGGGTCCGTTGAAGGCAGGCGGAACCGGCGGGAGGGGAGGCACGACGACGGCGGGAGCGGGGGCAGCGGCAGCAGGCTCTTCGCGGAGCTGCCTGGGCTGCTCCTGCCCTGAGCCCTGCCCAGCCTCCTGCGCTGAGTCCCTCACTGAGTCCTGCCCAGGGCGTGCTGCCCGCGGAAGCTGGGTGACGGCGTCGGGGTTTGCGTCCACCACGGTCACCGTGGTGCCCACGGCGATGCGCAGGGTTCCGCCGCCGGTAAGGCTGGCGAGCACCAGCGCGGGCGCTCCGAAGTCGTCCCGCTCAAGCTCAACCTGATGGACTTCCGCCGTCCGCTCGCCGTCGGGCAGGACGATGTGGGTGCCGGTGGTCAGAGATCCAGCCTGCTGTTCAAGATGGTGCCTGGCGGCTGGTGTTTCGGTCATGGGAGTCCTTAGGTTCTCTTGCGGTCCGCCCTACAGTCTACAAAGGCGGGCGCCTAAAATCGGGGACCCCCAGGTTCCGCGGTATGTGTCAGAAGCCAACGCCGGCGAAGGCCAGCGCCTGGCGGATGAGGCTGCCGCGGCCGCCCACGAACTCCATCTGGACGCCGGGGCTGAGGACTTCCTCGGGGGTCATCCAGGTCAGCTCCAGGGCATCCTGGCGGGGCTCGCATTCGCCCGTTACCGGGATGACGTAGGCCAGGGCCACGGCGTGTTGCCGCTCGTCCGTGAAGCCGGTCTGGGACGGCGCCGGGAAGTATTCCGCAACGGTGAAGGGGACCGGGCTGATGGGCAGCTGCGGGAACGCCAGCGGTCCCAGGTCCTTTTCCATATGCCGCAGCAGGGCAGCGCGGATGGTTTCGCGGTAGATGACGCGGCCCGAGACCAGCGAGCGGACCATGGTTCCGTCCTCGTCAGCCTGGAGGAGGGTTCCTACTTCGTTGACGAAGCCCAGCGGGTCCAGCCTGACCGGCACAGCCTCCACGTACACCATGGGCAGCCGCCCGCGTGCCTCAAAGAGGTCTTCTTCGGAGAGCCAGCCTGGATTCGGGTCAGGGGTGCGCACGTTCATGGTTAAGTTCTACCCCATGGGACGCCGCGTGACGGGTGGGACTCAGCTGCTGGCGGAATGCGTCGGTGCATTCCCTCATGCGTGTCGCTGGGAGACCCACAGCGTCGCCGGCACGTGCGCAGCGGCCCCGGCCCCGGCATCGGGGTTGGCAACGTGGAGGGTGCGCGCGAAGGCTTCCTCCGTGATGCTGGCCTGGATACCTGCCGAGTGGAGCCTTTCCCGCAAAGGCTCCAGCCTGCCGTCGTACTCAAAACCCAGGCCGGAACGCGGCGTTCCCGAGGCCGGGCGGACCATCAGGACGCCGCCGTTCTTGGCTATGAAATCGGCGGTGTCGTCCTGGTCCGGAACCGGGCGCGGCCGCGCGCCCACCTGGTGCAGGGTGCGGGAGGCGGACGCGGGATCCTCCGTGAACCAGACCGCGACGACGGCCAGGGCAGGATCGGCGTCGGCGTGCTGGACGGCGTCGCTGGCTTTGTCTGCGAGGAAGCTGAAACCGTCGGGCGCCGTGATCCGGCAGGATTCGCCGTGGTCCGCGGTGACCAGCTCGGCGGGTGTGGTGCCATCTTCCGCTGCAGCCAGGTTGGTCCGCCGGGCGAACTCCGCCAGGTCTCCCACCTCCACCGCCAGGGCTGTGCTGCCGTCCCCGGCCCCCTCGGGAACCGCGTGGAGGGCCAGGCGTCCCGCGCCTGCGTCAAAAACCCGCCAACCGGCGTCGTCCTCGGTCCGGACCATGCCCAGTGCGGTGAGGAGCCGGTCCCAGGAATCCATCCTGGACGTGAAATGGAGGGGGCGCACACGGAGCATCGGTTTTTCCTTAATCCTCGGTAGCCAGGACCTTTTAGGCCCATGATGCCACGCCGCTGGCACTTGTGGAGAGGGGCTGCAGCGATGCCCAGGTGCGGGGGCAGAATAGGGTCATGGCCGTTGAACTTGAGGAGTTGCTGCTGCCGGACGCGGCGGCGTGGCGCAGCTGGCTGGAGGCCAACCACAGCACCAGCCCGGGGGTGTGGCTGGTGCTGCACAAGAAGGGCGGAAACGCCACGGAACTGGATTACGCCGCGGCGCTGGATGAGGCCCTGTGCTTCGGCTGGATCGATGGCCAGGCCCGCCGCCGTGATGAGCAGACGTCCTTCCAGCGAATGACGCCCCGCCGGCCCAGGAGCCCGTGGTCCGCGAGGAACGTGGGCCATGTGGCGCGTCTGGACGCGGCAGGCCGGATGACCGACGCCGGATGGGCGGCCGTGAACAAGGCGAAAGCCGACGGCCGCTGGGACAATGCGTACGGCGGCCAGGCGGTGGCCGAAGTTCCAGAGGATCTGGCGGCTGCCGTCGCCGCGGTTCCCGCCGCCCAGGCGATGTTCGATGTCCTCACGGGGACAAACCGGTTCGCGATGATCTACCGGGTCAACTCCGCCGTGCGGCCCGCTACGCGCGAGAAGAGGATTGCCGAATTCGTGGCGATGCTGGCGCGCGGGGAAGCACTGTATCCGCAAAAGCAGCGCCCGGACGGCCTGGGCTGACCGCACAGGAGATCCGGGAATGCGTGCCCGGTTGGGTTCCGCCCGGCATGCCTGTAAAATTGACGGTTCACTTGCGCTGGTGCCGTTCCCCTGCTGGGGAGCGGCACTTGTGCGTTCAGCGACGGATCGAAAACCATGCCCCGAAAAACCTTCGGACCCGTACCCCCTGCCCTTAGGCGCCGGCCCCTGATCTGGGTGGGTGCCGCCCTGGCCGCTGCCCTGGTCCTGGTGGTTTCCCTGGTGCTCGCCGGCAATGCCCGGACAGCCCCGGCGGCCGTTGCCGGCCGCGTTTTGGCCAGCGTTGCGTCCGCGCAGGATACAGCCAGGGACGCCACCGGCAGCTACGCGACGCTCTGGCTGGAAGGCGGCGACACCACGCTGGTGGAACGCAGCGGCACGCTCGATGCTGAGGGCGCGGAGGATGTGCGCAGTATTGAATGCGGCGGGGGCTGGCTGGCGGGAGCGCGCGTGGACGGCAAGGTCTTCCTGCGAAGCAGTGCGGCCGCGGACACGGTTGAGGATGCTGCAGCGGTGCGTCTTCCGGACTGCGTCAGCGCTGAGGCGCGCGATGCCCTGCTCGCTGACCTCGGCGTGGACAGGACCTGGCCGGAGCCGGCTGCGGACCGCTTTGAGGCGCCCGCGGGGGAGTACCGCCCGGCCTACCACCTCACCCCGGACCAGCGCTGGATGAACGATCCCCAAAAGCCCTTCTTCCTGGACGGCCGGTGGCACTACTACTACCTGTACAACGCCGACTATCCGGAAGGGAACGGCACCGAGTGGTTCCACGCCACCAGCACCGACCTGGCCAACTGGAAAAACGAGGGCGTGGCCATTGAGAAGTTCCGCAACGGGCTCGGCGACATCGAGACCGGCACAGCAGTGGTGGATACGGAGGGCACCGCCGGATTCGGAAAGGGAGCCGTGGTCGCGGTCCTCACCCAGCAGCACGATGGAGTCCAGCGGCAATCACTGTTCTACTCCACGGACAACGGCTACAGCTTCCAGAACTACGATCAGAATCCGGTGATGGACAACCCGGGCGAAGAACACTGGCGTGATCCCCGCATCGTCCGGGACGACGCCAACAACCAGTGGCTGATGCTGCTGGCCGAAGGCCACAAGATCGGCTTCTACACCTCCCCGGACCTCAAGGACTGGACCTACGTTTCCGCTTTTGAGCGCGACGGGCTGGGAATCCTTGAGTGCCCGGACTTCTTCCAGCTGGACGTCGACGGCGACCCGTCCAAACGGACCTGGGTGCTGGCCGCCAGTGCCAACGGTTCCGGGGAAGGCCGCACCACGGGGCTGGCCTACTGGACGGGAAGCTGGGACGGAAAGACGTTTGCGCCGGATGCCGGAGGCCACCAGTGGCTCGACGGCGGAACGGACTTCTACGCCGCCGTCACCTGGGATGACCCGCGCCTGACGGACGGGCAGCGGAAGGCTTCGCGGCACGCCATCGGCTGGATGAACAACTGGGCGTACGCCCGGGAACTGCCCACCGGGGAGTGGTTCGGGGCAGCTTCGGTGGTGCGTGACATCCGGCTGGTGGCCGACGGCGGGCGTCCGGTTTTGGTCTCGGCGCCCACCCCTGCGCTGGAGTCCTTGGAGGGCAATCCGGAACAGATTCCCGCGGGCACCGTCCAGGAAGGTGCGGGGCAGGAGCTGCCCGTTCCGGACAGCGGCGCGTACAAGGTGGACCTGGAACTGGAAAAACCCGCATCGGGCAGCGGTGAAGCGCGCCTCCTCCTGGAAAGCGGCGGCAAGGCCTACGCCACTGTGGGCTACGACTTCACCTCCGGGCAGGCTTTTGTGGTCCGTGAAGGGGACGCGGTGGCGCAGGCTGCGGGAGGGCCGGCTGAGGAGTACCGGAAGGTGAGCTCGGTCAAGGGCAACACCGGCGGGGACACGGTTCGGCTGACCGCCTATGTTGACCGGTCGTCGGTGGAAGTGTTCGTGGACGGCGGCCGCGGGACGCTGACGTCGCTGGTCTTCCCGCCGGCGGGGGCCAAGGAAGTCCGGCTTGCGGCGTCAGGCGCTGCCGTCAGCGTCAGGAGCGGCACCATCACGCCGCTTGCTGCCATCCGCTGAACCGAAACCTCCCGTCCTGCCGTGCTGTTCAGGAAGCGGGCCTGTTCACGAATCCGGCCTGTTCAGGAATCCAGCCTGGTCAGGAATCGAGCGGGAAGGCCACGCCTTCGCCCACCACGCGCAGGCACAGCTCCATGCCCGGCCGGGCGATGGACGCGTTCCAGTGCCGGATGGTGATGATCTCGCCGCCGCCGGGGTAGCGGTGGTCGCGGCTGGCGGCGAGCTGCGGCGGAACCGAGAGCTTCAGCCGGACGGTGGTTTCCGGGCCGAAGTAGTCCGTGTCCACCACCACCCCGCGGATGGCTGCGTCCTCCGCAATCCGGATCTGCTCCGGCCTCAGCATCAGCTGCACCCGGCCCTGCGCCGGCGGCCTGCGGACGGGGATTGCCCCCAGGGAGCAGGTGGCCAAAGACCCCTCAAGCCAGGCGTCCAGGATGACGGCGTCACCAAGGAATTCCGCCGTGGCACGGTCCGCGGGGCGGGTGTACACCACGAACGGGTTGCCGATCTGGGCGAGTTTGCCGCCGCGCATAACGGCCACCTGGTCCGCGAAGGACAGTGCCTCGGCCTGGTCGTGGGTAACCAGGATGGTGGTGACCCCGGCCTCGTTCAGGACCTTGGCCACCGCACGGCGGGTAGCCACCCTGAGCCCCGCGTCGAGTGCGGAGAAAGGTTCATCAAGGAGCATCAGTTCCGGCTCGCGCGCCAGGGCCCGCGCCAAGGCAACCCGCTGCTGCTGGCCGCCGGACAGCTGGTGCGGGCGCCGCTTGGCCATGGCCGAGTCCAGGGACACCATCTCGAGCAGCTCGCTGATCCGTCCCGCCACTGCCCGCCGGCCGCCCGGCAGGCGGTCCTGGTCCAGTCCGAACGCGATGTTCTGCCCCACGCTCAGGTGCGGGAACAATGCGCCGTCCTGTGCCACGTACCCAATGTGCCGTTTGTGCGCCGGCACCCACACGCCGTCGCCCGCCACCTTGGTGCCGTTCAGTGCGATGCTGCCCGTCTCGGGATGCTCAAAACCGGCAATCAGCCGCAGCAGGGTGGTCTTGCCCGATCCGGAGGGTCCCACGATGGCTGTGGTTCCGCCCCTGGCCACGGAAAGGTTCACGCCCTTCAGGACGGCCTGGTTGCCGAAGTTCTTGGTGACATCGGTGATTTCCAGGTGGCTGTTGGTGGTGGGTGCCACGGACGGGGCTACCCGCGGCTCCGGCAACCTGGATGGGGCTTGTTCTGTCACTGTCCGGCTACTTTCTTGGACTGCTGGAAGAGGAGGTACGTCATGGGGGCGGAGAGCAGGATCATCAGCAGCGCATAGGGGGCGGCGCCGGCGTAGTCGATTTCGCTGCTCTTGCTCCAGAACTCGGTGGCAAGGGTGCGCGTCCCGTTGGGGGACAGCAGCAAGGTGGCGGTGAGTTCGTTGGCGATGGCCAGGAACACCAGCGCCGCGCCGCCTGCTGCCGCCGGCGCCGTCAGCCGCAATGTCACCCGGATGAAGGACACCAGCGGCGGCTTGCCCAGGGCCTGCGCCGCTTCGTCCAGTTCCTTGGGTGCCTGTGCCAGGCCGGCCCGGAGGTTGACCAGGGCGCGGGGCAGGAACAGCAGCACGTAGGCCGCCACCAGCACCCCGGCGGTCTGGTAGATGCCCGGAACCACCCGGATGCTCACCGTGACGAAAGCCAGGCCCACCACTATGCCGGGCAGCGAGCTGGTGATGTAGTTGGAGAGCTCCAGCGACTTGCTGAACCAGCCGGGATGGCGGACAGCGAGGTAGGCCATGGGGAACGCCACCACGGTGGTGGCAAGGGCGCCCGCCAGGCCGTAGCCGAGCGTTGTGAGCAGGGCCGGGAGGAATTCGTCCCCGGCCCAGGCGGCCGTTCCGCCGGAAGCCACCCAGCGCAGCACAAAGAACAGGGGCAGGCCGAACGCCAGCGCCGTGAGCGCGAGCAGGAACAGCTGCGCCGGAACCTGGTACACGTGCAGGGGCAGGCGCAGCGCCCTGGCCTGGGCTCCGGGGCCAATGCGTGCATACCGTGCAGTGCCGCGGCTCCGGACTTCGGCCAGCAGCAGGAGGAGGCAGAAAAACACCAGCACGCTGGCCAGCATGTTTCCGGCCGCACCGTTGAAGGTCGACTGGTACTGGACCATGATCGCCGTGGTGAAGGTATCGAAGCGGATCATCGCGAACGCCCCGTACTCGGCCAGCAGGTGCAGGGCCACCAGGAGCGCGCCGCCGGTCATGGCGATGCGGAGCTGGGGGAGGACCACCCGGAAGAAGGTCCGCCAGGCGCCGAGGCCCAGCGCGGCCGCGGACTGCTCAATGGCGGGGTCCAGCCGGCTGAGGGCGGCAGCGGCTGGAATGTAGACCAGCGGGAAGTAGGAGAGCGTGGCGATCAGGACGCCGGAGCCCAGGCCGCCAAGGGAAGGAATGGCGGAAACCCAGGCATAGCTGTTGACGAACGCCGGGATGGCCAGCGGTGCAGCCAGCAGTACCGCCCAGATCCGTGCACCCCGCAGCGTTGTGCGTTCCACGAGCCAGGCGCCTGCAACTCCCAGGACCAGGCACAGCGGGACGGTGCAAACCATCAGCAGGACGGTGTTCAGCAGCAGTTCGGCCACGCGCGGCCGGAAGACGAGTTCGACGGCGGTGTCCCAGCCGGTTGCCACGGTCATGTAGGCCACGTAGCCCAGCGGGACCAGCGAAAACAGGGCTATCAGCACTGCCAGGGCGGACACCGCAGAAACGCCGAAAGGCGGGCGGGGGCTGTTGCCCCGGCCCGCCGTCGTCGTGCTCCCCCGTGGGGGAGCCGATAGATCAGGTGTCACGAAATCAGAGGAGTCCTGCCGAGGTCATCAGTTCCGTGACCTTCTCGGAGTTCAGCTTGGCAGGATCCACGGTGGGCGCCTGCAGCTCTGCGATGGGAACGAGCTTCTCGTTCGCGGGAACGTCGGAGGCGATGGCGTACTCGAAGGAGGTGCCGTCCTTCAGGATTTCCTGGCCCTTCTTGCCGGTGACGTACTTCAGGAACTCCTGGGCAGCTTCCTGGTTCTTGGAGGTCTTCAGCACGCCGCCGCCGGAAACGGACACGAACGCACCCGGATCCTGGTTCTTGAAGTAGTACGGGGTGACGTTGTTGGAGTTCTCGCCGGTCTTGGCCTGGTCGCCGTAGTAGTAGTAGTGGTAGATCAGCGCGGCATCAACTTCGCCGGCGTTGACTGCCTTCATGGCGGTGCTGTTGCCCTTGTAGGCCTTGAAGTTCTCCTTCATGCCCTTCAGCCATTCCTCCGTGGCGGCCTCGCCCTTGAGTTCCAGGAGCGCCGAGACGATGGCCTGGAAGTCCGCGCCGGACGGGGATGCGGCCCACTTGCCTTTCCACTCCGGGTTGGCGAGGTCCAGCATGGACTTGGGCAGCTGGTCTTCGGTCAGCTTGTTCTTGTCGTACACCAGGACGGTGGAGCGGGCAGCGATGCCGGTCCACTTGCCGGTGGACGGGCGGAACTCTTCGGGCACCTGTGCGATGGTGGCTTCGTCCACGTCCGCAAACAGGCCGGCGTTCTCCACCTGGGTCATGGCCGGGGAGTTCTCCGTCAGGAACACGTCAGCCGGGGACGCCTCGCCTTCCTGGATGATCTGGTTGGAAAGCTCGGTGTCCGAGCCCTGCCGCATGGTCACCTTGATGCCGGTCTCGGCAGTGAAGCCGTCGATCCATTCCTTGGTCAGGCTCTCGTGCTGGGCGTTGTACACGGTGATTTCGCCGTTGCCCGCACCGGCGGAGGCGTCGGAGGAGCCTGTGGCTGCGGGGGTGGTGCTGCCGCCGCAGGCGGTCAGTCCAAGTGCTGCGGTGGCGGCGAGTGCGATGCCGGCCAGGGCGCTGTTGCGGATCTTCATGGAGGGACTGCTTTCTGGGGAAACGTCGGGCGGACGGGGTCCTGGTGGGCCTGGGGGAAGGATGCCCACGCTTGGAACTGTAGGGTAGGCAAACCTAAGCAACAAACCAGAAACCGCTTTAAGTGACGAGAGTCACAAGAATTACAGAACTATTGCGTGCCCTAATTACCGGCGTTGCCGGGCAGGGTGGCCGCAGCCTCCAGGACCATCCACGCCTGCAGCTGGGTGGAAAGTTCGACGACGGCCCCGGGCGGGTACGTCTCGCCCGCCGATATCGCGGCGTGCTGCGAGAAGACGATGGCGCCGTGGTGCCTGCCCGCAGCTTCGCCCGCCTGCACCGTGCGCTTCCCGGACCAGAAAGCCTCCGCCGTGCCTGCCACCAGTCCGGCGGCAGTGGCGCGTGTCTCCGCGGGGAGCCTGCCGTCGGCGGCGGCGAGGGCAAGGTAGCGGCAGAGGATTCCGGTGAACAGGCCGCCGTCGCCCGAACCTTCGCAGCGCAGCACCCGGCCCCTGACGCTGGCCGCGGCGGGGGTGGATGGTGCGCTGCCTGTATCTGCGGGAGAGAACTCCCCTGGCTCTGTGGGGAATGGAACTGTGAGCAGCCGGTCCACGGCATCCACCACCACGGCTGCCCTGGCCAGGTCCGCTTCCCCTCCCATTTCCAGGAGGGCGCCCAGCACCGGGCCCTGGTTGTAGGTGTAGACCGCCCGTTCCACCAGCACTTCCCCGGCCGGGCCAAGCCGGGCGCCGTCAAGGTACAGGCCCTGGGCCGGGTCGAAAAGGGTGGCATCCAGCCAGTCCAGCAGGGCCCTGGCCTTCTCCGGCTGGCCGGTCCGGGCAAAGTGGAGTGCTATGGGCGCCGAGGCCGGGGTGTTCTTGAAATCCCGTTTCTTGCTCCAGAAGGCACCGCCGTTCAGGTCATCCGTGCAGGCGGCCTCGAACTGCAGGGTGAGGGACTTGCGGACGCGGGCGTTGCGCCGGCGGCCGCGCCTGCGCGCATCCCCGGCGAGGGTGTCGAGCCGGTGGGTGGCCAGCGCGAGCCAGGCCATGTCGTCGTAATAGTTATTGACGAACGTAAAGGCGTTGCGCAGTCGGATTCCGGCGACCAGGCGGGATGCCAGCCGTCCGGCGCTCGGGTGCCCGGGGCCGTTGAACCTGGCAGCCGGCGTGGCGCCGTTGTCCAGTTCCCGCCGTCCGGCATCAACCAGGCAGTCGACATAGTGCGCCTGCCACCAGTAGTGCCACGGGCCGGCCAGGGCTCCCTTGGGGTCCTTGCGCCAGGCGGGGGAGGGCCACTGCACGGCGCCCAGATGGGTGCCCGGCAGGAAAAACAGCCTACGGCCGAAGAGGGCCGTCACTGATCGTGCGGCCTGGTCGGCCCGGTCATCCCGGCGTGCAGGGTCCTGAAGGGCGGGGGCAGGGTCCGGGCGGGTCATGGATTCCACCCTAACGCGTGCCTCCAGGCCGGTCCGGAACGGCTGTTGGTGCAGGCCTTCCGAATTTCAGTTAACATTCACTAACTAATACCGGGCGGCCTCAAGCTGCTGCGGGACCGCATCAAGGAGGATGTATGGACGTCAAAGGCGCTGTTGCACTGGTGACCGGGGGAGCCTCCGGCTTGGGGGCGGCAACTGCCCGGCGGATGTTCCACGATGGCGCTTCGGTGGTGCTGGTCGACCTCCCGTCCTCCGGCGGGGCAGCGCTGGCAGAAGAGCTCAATGCGTCCAGCAGCGCTCCGGGGCGGTCCGCCGTCTTTTCCCCCGCAGACGTGACGAATGAAGCCGAAATGCAGGCCGCCGTCGGCACCGCCGCCAGTCTGGGACCGCTGCGGATTGTGGTGAACTGCGCCGGGATCGCCACCCCCGGAAAGGTCCTGGGCCGGGACGGCGTGCTTCCTCTTGAGGCCTTCAGCCGCGTCATCCAGGTGAACCTGGTCGGCACCTTCAACGTCCTGCGGCTGGCGGCGGCCGCAATGGTTGAGACGGAGCCGGCCGTCACGGAACTGGGCGGCCCGGAACGCGGCGTGATCGTCAACACCGCCTCCGTTGCCGCCTTTGAGGGGCAGATCGGCCAGCCCGCCTATGCTGCCTCCAAAGGCGCCGTGGCGGCCATGACCCTGCCAATCGCACGCGAACTGGCGCGCTCGCTGGTGCGGGTGGTCACCATCGCCCCCGGCATCTTCGAAACGCCCATGATGGCAGGACTGCCGCAGGACGCCCAGGATTCCCTGGGCGCACAGGTGCCCCATCCCTCGCGCCTGGGCAAACCGGGCGAGTACGCCGCCCTGGTGGCACACATCGTGGACAATGCCATGCTGAACGGGGAGACCATCCGCCTGGACGGGGCCATCCGGATGGGACCGAAATGACGGGGCCGGACATAATGCCGGCCAGCATGCCGGACCTGCCCTCCGCGGACTTCTTCGACTTTGAATCTCTGCTGGACCGGAAGGAACGGGACAAGCTGGCCGAGCTGCGGGAATTCCTGGCGGCGGAGATCGCCCCTTACGCGGGAGACTGGTGGAACAAGGCCGAATTCCCGGCGCACATCCTGCCCAAGCTGGCTGCCCTGGAGCTGAGCACTCCCGCTGAGCGCGGCTACAGCCACCTGTTCGCCGGCCTGGTCATCGCCGAGATGACGCGCGTGGACACCTCGATCGCCACGTTTTTCATGGTCCACCACGATCTGTTCGTTCAGTCGCTGTACGACTTCGGCAGTGAGGACCAGAAGCGGCGGCTGCTGGCCGACGCCTCCAGCCTGCGCATCACCGGTGCGTTCGCACTCACCGAACCGAACCACGGTTCGGACGTCGCCGGCGGGATGGAGACACGGGCGCGGCGGATCTGCTCGGCCACCGGCGAGCCGGACGATGGCGGCGATGCCTGGCTGCTGAACGGGGCAAAGCGCTGGATCGGCAACGGGACGTTCTGCGACTACATGCTGGTATGGGCCCGCGACGAGGCTGACGGGTCCGTGCGCGGGTTCATTGTGGACGCCACCCTGCCGGGAATCAGCCGGACCCGGATCGAAAACAAGATCGCGCTGCGGACGGTGCAGAACGCGGACGTTGTCCTGGCGGACGTGCGCGTGGCCGAAGCTGACCGGTTCGCGGGTATCAGCAGTTTCGCGGACACCCGGGAGCTGCTGCGGGGTTCGCGGATCATGGTGGCCTGGCAGGCCGTGGGCCAGCAGCTTGCCGCCTTCGACGTCGCCCGGCAGTACGCCGTGGAGCGGCGGCAGTTCGGCCGGCCGCTGGCACAGTTCCAGCTGATCCAGCAGCAGCTGGTGACCATGCTGGGCAACGCCGTGGCCGGCATGGGGATGATGGCAGGACTGGCCCGGCTTCAAGATGACGGCGCCGCGGACATGCCGCAGGTGGCACTCGCGAAGTCGTACGTGAGCGCACGGATGCGGGAGACGGTGGCCCTGGGCCGGTCCATCCTGGGCGGCAACGGCATCGTCACCGACTACCGGATGGCCAAGATCTTCTCCGACGCCGAGGCCATCTACACCTACGAAGGGTCTTTCGAGATCAACACCCTCATCGCGGGGCGGGCCGTCACGGGCATCTCAGCCATCACCTGACCCGCCTACCGGTTGCAGCTCAATCAGAAGCGGGCAGCTTTTCCCCCGCCTCCACCCTCACGTCCAGTGAGTTGTTCTTAACGGGCATGGGGCACGTTCCGTAGGGGGTAAAGGCGCTGGGATAGTTGATGGCACGGTTGAAATCCAGGACCACGGAACCGTCGGGCCGGGGGCGGGGCACGGCCAGCTTCCGCCAGTCATCCGTGGTGTCCCCGTTGGTCTCGTCATGGAACGTTACGGTCAGTGCTCCGAGCTTCTCCTCTTCCGCCTGCAGCCGGAACTCGTGGCCGCTGCCAGGGACCCGGAACGCCACCTCACCAACGGTCCGGTGGACGCCGTCCACCAGGGGGTTGGCGGTGGCGATGGGAACGTCCACGGGTTCTGGGTACGGCTCGAACCGGCCCGTCACTTCCCACTCCGGTTTGTATCTGTAGGTGGGGACGCCGGTGAATTCCGTGAGCACCGGCGAGGCCGAGTCCCGGGTCCGGATGGCGTAGCGCCCGGCGCGCATGGCCAGTTCCATCACCACCTGGTCCCCGACGGGGCCGCCGAACTGCACCCACATCAGGGACTCCTCGTCGGCGAGGGCCGCCGTGATTGTCCCGGCTACAGCTTCGCCTGTCTCCACCAGGGACAGCCCGTCGGCGGGCACTGCGGTGAGTGACGCCGTCGTGCCATCCGTTGACCAGAGGCCGGGCGCCAGTTCGACGGCGGCGGGAGAGTCCTCCAGCCACTGGAACGAGGTGAGGGTGAGCCAGCCGTGGCGGGCGGCGAGGGCCTGGTTGCGGTTGTCGCGGAAGCGCTGCCAGCGCTCCACCTTGGCGGCCGGGACGGTAGTCATGGTTCCTCTCGAACGTTCGCTTGCCCCGGCTACAACCGCTCCACGCCCGAGTTCATTCCGCGCTTGCCTTGTCCGGGCCGGGGAGTACCCTCGGAACCAGCAGGACAGGTTGCTTCGCGGACCCCGCACCTGCTTTCCACACTACTTTCAAGCTGTCTGCTTTCCAGAGGGGGAAGCCATGAAGATTGCGGTGCTTGGCACAGGCATGGTGGGGCGGACCCTCGCGGGTGCGTTCAACGCGGTGGGGCATGCTGCGGAAATTGGAACCAGGGATCCGGGCGCCACGTCCGCCAGGACCGGGCCGGACATGACGGGTGCACCGCCGTTCAGCGAATGGCATGCGGCGAACCGCCACATCCCGCTGACGACTTTCGCCGAGGCCACGGAGGCCGCTGAGCTGGTGGTAAACGCCACCAACGGCGCGGGAACGCTGGAGGCACTGGGCTCGGCCGGGGCAGCAAGGCTTTCCGGCAAAGTGCTGATGGACGTCTCCAACCCCCTGGATTTCTCCCAGGGCATGCCGCCCGTGCTCAACCCCGTGAACACGGACAGCCTCGCCGAGAGGATCCAGCGGGCCTTCCCCGGCGCCCTGGTTGTAAAAACCCTCAACACGATGAATGCCGGGCTGATGGTGGACCCGCGCCGGCTCGCGGACGGCGACCATTCCGTCTTCCTGTCAGGAGATGATGCGGGCGCGAAGTCGGTGGTCAAGGGCCTGCTGGAGGAGCTGGGCCACCGCGATGTGATCGACCTGGGTGACATCACCACGGCCCGCGGAGCCGAGATGCTGCTGCCGCTCTGGCTGCGCCTCTACTCCGCCCTGGGCACGCCCGATTTCAATATCAAAGTGGTCCGCGCGGTTGAATAGGTGCCGTGGACATACTTGCTGGAGTAAGCACCGAGTGGCTCAGGGCCCTGACGTGGATCACGGCCGCGGCCGCCGGGCTGGCTGTCCTGCTGTGGTGGCGGCGGCTTGACCTGGCGGCGCTGGCCGCCGTCGAGGCCTTCCTGGCCGCGAGCCTGGGGGCGGGGATCTACGTCCTGAACCACCTGGGCGACGGACGATGGGGAGGTGACCAGCAGGCAAAGCTGAACCCGCCGCCGCTCTCTGACACCCCTATGGTGGGGAAGTTCCTGGAACCGCTGGAGGGCATGCTGGGCAGTGTGACCGATGGCATGAACGAGTTTGCGGACTTCCGTTCTGCCCTGCCGGTGGCACTGGGCTTCTTTGTCTCCGCAGGCTGGGCACTGGCCTTGTCCGTGCCCGTGGCGTTGGTTGCCCTGGCGGCCGGTGCCAGGGCCGCCCGGCAACGCAAGGCAGAATTCGCCGCGTACCAGGCGGACGTTGAACAGCTCCGGAACGAGCTGGAACACCTCAAGCGCCACGTAGGTTACCCGGCGCGCGACACTATCTGAGACGGATTCCCCCACGGCGCCGCACTGCGGGTAGCATCTTTAGCTAGTTACGTGGCTCACAGTATCCAGCGCAGTGTACGAGCCAAGTCCGAACCCTCGAAAGATAGTTTCCATGGCTCACACTGCAACGAATCCCGAAACCGATCTTGCCTCCGAACTGAGGGCAGACGTCCGCCGCGTGTCCACCCTGCTGGGTGAATCGCTCGTCCGCCAGCACGGTCCTGAACTCCTTGACCTGGTGGAACAGGTCCGCCTCCTCACCAAGGAATCCAAGGAAGCCGCCCGCGGCGGCGCCGATGCCACCGGCCCGTGGAGCGCGCACGACGTCGTCGCCCAGGTCCGAGAACTCCTGGGCTCCCTGCCCATCGAGCAGGCCACCGACCTGGTCCGTGCCTTTGCCTTCTACTTCCACCTCGCCAACGCGGCGGAACAGGTGCACCGGGTGCGCGGCCTGCGGACCCGCGCCGAAAAAGACGGCTGGCTGGCCAAGACCGTAGCGGACATCGCGGAGCAGGCGGGCTCCGGTGTCCTGCAGGAAGTGGTCAACGGGCTGGACGTCCGTCCCATTTTCACCGCGCATCCCACCGAAGCCTCCCGCCGTTCGGTGCTGGACAAGATCCGCAAGCTCTCTGACGTGCTGGCCCAGCCCAGTGCCGAGGGCACCACCGCCCGGCGCCGCCAGGACCGGCAGCTGGCCGAAATCATCGACCAGATGTGGCAGACCGACGAACTCCGCCAGGTCCGGCCCACCCCCGTGGACGAGGCCCGCAACGCGATCTACTACCTGAGCAGCATCCTCACCGATGCGATGCCGGAGATGCTCACGGAACTCTCGGAACTGCTCGGCGAGCACGGAGTCACCCTTGCCTCACAGGAAGCTCCCGTCCGCTTCGGCTCCTGGATCGGTGGTGACCGGGACGGCAACCCTAACGTGACCGCGGCAGTCACCCGCGAGATCCTGCAGATCCAGAACCAGCATGCCGTCCGCATCAGCATCGGGATGATCGATGAACTGATCTCCATCCTTTCCAACTCCACCTCGCTGGCCGGCGCCGACCAGGAGTTGCTGGACTCCATCGACGCCGACCTGAAGAAACTCCCCGGCCTGGACAAGCGTGTCCTGGAGCTCAACGCCCAGGAGCCGTACCGGCTGAAGCTCACGTGCGTCAAAGCCAAACTGATCAACACGGGCAAGCGCGTGGCGGCAAACTCCAACCACGAGCACGGCCGCGACTACAGCGGAACCGGCGAACTCCTTGCGGACCTCGAACTCGTGGAACTCTCGCTGCGCAACCACTCGGCGTCGCTGGCTGCCGACGGAGCGCTGGCCCGGGTCCGGCGCGCCATTGCCTCGTTCGGACTCCACCTGGCCACCTTGGATATCCGCGAACACGCGGACCACCACCATGACGCCGTCGGCCAGCTGATGGACCGGCTGGGCGGGCCAGGCGTGCGGTACGCGGAACTCAGCCGCGGGCAGCGGCTTGAGGTGCTCGGCTCCGAGCTCGCTTCCCGCCGGCCGCTCTCCGGGCACCCCATCAAGCTCGACGGCGCCGCCGACGGCACGTACGACGTCTTCCGTGAGATCCGCCGCGCCCTCCGTGCGTACGGCCCGGACGTCATCGAGACCTACATCATCTCCATGACCCGCGGCGCCGACGACGTGCTTGCCGCCGCGGTCCTGGCCCGTGAGGCCGGCCTGGTAAACCTCTTTGGCGAGAAGCCCTACGCGAAGATCGGGTTCGCGCCGCTGCTGGAGACCGTGGAGGAGCTGCGGGCCTCGGCCGAAATCGTGGACCAGCTGCTGTCCGATCCGTCCTACCGCGAGCTTGTGCGCCTCCGCGGCGACGTGCAGGAAGTCATGCTGGGCTACTCGGATTCGAACAAGGAATCCGGCGTGATGACCAGCCAGTGGGAGATCCACAAGACCCAGCGGAAGCTGCGCGACATCGCCGCCAAGCACGGGGTGCGCGTACGCCTCTTCCACGGCCGCGGCGGCTCCGTGGGCCGCGGCGGCGGGCCCACCTACGACGCCATCCTGGCCCAGCCCAACGGCGTCCTGGAAGGTGAAATCAAGTTCACCGAGCAGGGCGAGGTAATCTCGGACAAGTACTCGCTGCCCGAACTTGCCCGCGAAAACCTGGAACTGTCCCTGGCTGCCGTGCTGCAGGGTTCGGCCCTGCACCGCGATCCGCGCACCTCGGCCGACCAGCGGGAACGGTACGGGCACGTCATGGAGATGATCTCCGACGCCGCTTTCGAGAGGTACCGGAAGCTCATCGATGATCCGGACCTGCCTGCCTACTTCATGGCCTCCACCCCGGTGGAGCAGCTGGGCTCGCTGAACATCGGCTCCCGCCCGTCCAAGCGTCCGGACTCCGGCGCAGGGCTTGGCGGGCTGCGCGCCATCCCGTGGGTATTCGGCTGGACGCAGTCACGCCAGATTGTGCCCGGCTGGTTCGGCGTCGGCTCCGGCCTCAAGGCTGCCCGCGAGGCAGGCAACGCCGCGCAGCTGGTGGAGATGTGGGAGAACTGGCACTTCTTCCGGTCGGTGCTCTCCAACGTGGAAATGACCCTGGCCAAGACTGACCTGGACATCGCCGGGTACTACGTCTCCACCCTGGTCCCGGAAGAGCTGCACCACATCTTCCGCGCCATCCGCGAGGAATACGAGCTGACCGTGGCAGAGGTCCAGAAGCTGACCGGCGAGAACCTGCTCCTGGACGCCCAGCCCACGCTCAAGCGCTCGCTGGAAATCCGGGACCAGTACCTGGACCCCATCAGCTACCTCCAGGTGGAGCTGCTCCGCCGGGTCCGGGCCGAAGCTGCCGAAGCCGCTGAAAAAGCTGACGGCATCAGCGGCGCCGAGATCGACGAACGCCTGCAGCGGGCCATGCTCATCACCGTCAACGGTGTGGCGGCGGGCCTCCGCAATACCGGCTAATCCCGACGCTCTCTCACTCAACGCCGGTTTTTCCGGGACCCTCTCTCCCTCGTGAGAGAGGGTTTGCGGTCTTCCAGCATTAATTGAGAGAGCGTTTGGATAAGGTTGAGGGCATGCCTTCCTTCCAGACCCGACTAAAAATCACCGGGCTGCGGCCGGGCAACCCGCCCGAGGCCGTCATGGACACCGCGGTGGAAGCCCTGGGGATCCGCCACCACGTGGAGGCCCATCAGCTGCAGCTCGCCGGGGGAGTGCCGCAGCTGAACCTGCGCTTCCTCGTTGACGCCACCGAATACAGCGGGGAGAACCGGCAGGCGCGGGATTCTGCAGCCATGATGCGCGACGCCGTCGAACGTGTTGCGCTGACTGGAGCACTGGCCGTGCTGCGCCGCAGCCGCGGCCGGTGGACTCCGGTCTAGCCAGCGGGGCGTGATCCGGCGCTTCAGGCCTCCGGAGCCAGCGGGCCGGGTTCTTCCACGGGGGACGGATTGCCACGCCGGCGCGTGGCAATAACGCCGACGACGGCCCCCACCACCAGGCCGAGCAGCACCCCGATGAGGGAGCTTGCCCAGAAGGGCAGTCCGGTGGCCGAGCCCGTGAAGTAGCCCAGGCCCACCAGCCAGCACGCCCACAGCACCGCCCCGATCCCGGCGCACAGGCTGAAACCGCGGACGGCTACATTGGCGATGCCCGCCGCGGCGGAGGTAGCAAGGCGGCCGCCCGGGATGAACCTGGCGCCGATGATGGTCCCGTAGGTGGAGGACCGGCCGGCCCTGGCAATGGCGTCGTGGATCCCGCGGTGGACCTTGCGGCCCCAGGCCCAGCGGTCCAGTACGTGGCTCAACCGCCGCCGGAAGAGCTGGAAAACCACCATGTCGCCGACCCAGGACGCAACGGCGGCAAGGAATGCCACCAGGAACACGTTGGTCCGGCCGTCCGCAGACAGCGCCCCGCCGGTGATCACCACCATTTCCGAGGGGACCAGGGGGAAGATGGCGTCGCCGAGGACCACGGGGATAATCCAAAAGTAGATCGCCGCCCCCCAGCTCTCAGCGCTGCCGAAGTCCATGGCCACAAGGTACCGCAGATATAGCCGGCCCCGCAGGAGCCCCGGACCACCCAGCCAGGGGGCAAGGGTCAGGGCTGGGCCCGGAGCGCCTCGCTGAGGTCCAGCCCGCTGCGGTACTCCACCGGCTTGCCACTCATGGGATCCACGAACCGGATGCCTCGGGCCAGGAGCTGGAGGGGCCGGGTGTAGTCGTCCGGAGCCTTGTCCAGCAGGTCCGGGTAGAAAGCGTCGTTGACGATGCCCAGGCCCAGCGACGCCATGTGCACCCTCAGCTGGTGCGTCTTGCCGGTGTGCGGCTCGAGCCGGTACCGGGCCAGCCGCCGGGGACTGCCCGGTGCCGCGGCAGAGGCGCCGGCGGCACCCGAAGGAGCGCCGGCGTCGAACGTTTCCAGCCGCTCGATCCGCGTTTCCGCGTTCGGTTCGCCGTCAATGACTTCAGCGAGCAGGTAGCTGCGCGACTTGGTCATCCTGTTGCGGACCACCATGGGAAAGTCGACGGCGGGATAACCGTCCGCGGGGCGGGCGGCGGACACGCACTCGTATTCCTTCTGCACCTGGCGCTTCTCGAAGAGCACCTGGTACCTGCCGCGGGTCCGGGCATTGGTGGAGAACAGCAGGACGCCGGCCGTCATGCGGTCCAGCCGGTGCATGGGAATCAGGTCCGGAAGCTCCAACTGGTTGCGCAGCCGGACCAGCGCCGACTCCTGGATGTAGGTGCCGCCGGGGGTGGTGGGCAGGAAGTGCGGCTTGTCCACCACCAGCAGGTGTTCGTCTTGGTGGAGGATGGTGATGTCCACCGGAATCCGGGTCTCCGGCGGGAGGCTGCGGTAGTACCAGATGAACGTGTGGTCCTGGAGCGGCGTGGTGCGGTTTAGCGGTACCCCTCCCTCGCCCACAATCTCGCCGGCGTCGAACCTGTCCTCGATGCCCTGCGGGTCGATGTGCCCCCAGCGGTGCATCATGTAGTCCATCGCGGTGTCCCACGGACCCTCTCCGGGAAGGCGCAGGCGCGTGGCATTGACGCCGTCGCGCACGGGGAGGGGGGAATGCATCACCGGACCATTCTACCGGCGGGCCCTGCTGGCTCCGGCGGAGCCTCCTGGTGCCCGAATTCGCCGGAACCGTGCGGGGTCGCCGGAAGCTTCCGGCGATCGCGCACCGTTCCGGCGAGCCGAGAACGGACGATAAAAAAGTTCTTGACAATTTAAATTGTCGGTAACGATACTTGAAGCATGTTGGAGATAGCGGTCATCGAGGACCCCGCAGCGGCCGAGGCGTCCCTGGATCCGATTCGGACCCGAATCCTTCGCGAACTGGTGCAGCCGGCCTCGGCAACCCAGCTCGCCGTGAGGCTGGGCCTGCCGCGGCAGAAGGTCAACTACCACCTCAAGGCCCTGGAAAAGCACGGTCTGGTGGGGCTTGTGGAGGAGCGTCGCAAGGGCAACATGACCGAACGCATCCTCCAGGCCAGTGCGTCGTCCTACCTGATCTCACCCCAGGCGCTGGCTTCGGTGTCCCCGGATCCGGGACGCTTTTCGAGCCATTTTTCGGCATTCTGGCTGCTCGCCCTCGCCGGGCGGATGGTCCAGGAAGTGGGAAAGCTGATCGCCGGCGCAGCGGCCGCCCGCCAGAAGCTGGCCACGTTCGCGGTTGATGGCGAGGTCACCTTCCGCAGCGCGGCTGAGCGGGCCGCCTTTGCCGAGGAGCTCGGCGTGGCGGTCACGCAGCTTGTGGATAAATACCACGACGGCGACGCCTCCTCACGCGGCCGGCGGCACCGGCTGGTGGTGGCGCTGCACCCGGCACTCAAGACAACCAACCACACCCTTTTAGGCAAGGAGCAGGGCAATGACTGACAACCGCAACTTCGAGATCGCCTACGACACCGAACTGCCCGGCACGCCGGAGCGTGTGTGGGAGGCCGTCACCACGGGAACCCCGGCATGGATGTTTCCCACGGACCAGTGGCCGGACGTCAAGACCGTGAACGAATACCCCACCCATCTCGTGTCCAGGATGGACGGTCCCGACGGCTGGTTCAACCAGCTGGAGCATGTCCTGGAACCGCTCGACGGCGGCCGCGCCCGCCTGCACTATGTCCACAGCGGCATCTTTGCGGACAACTGGGACGAGCAGTACGACGGCGCCAGCCGCCACACGCAGTTCTACCTCCACACCCTGGGCCAGTACTTGGAACACTTCGACGGCAAGCCGGTGGTGTTCACGGACATCCAGGCGCCGGCAGCGTCCCAGTCGCCGGACGGCTTTGAGCGCCTTCGCGCAGCGTTGGGGGTGGACTCCGCCGGGCAGGGCACCCACGTTGATGTGGAGCTCGACGGCGTGGGTCGGCTTTCGGGAGACGTGGACTTCTCCAACGAGCACTTCCTGGGCCTGCGCACTTCCAGCGCCATGTACCGTTTCTTTGGCCGCAACGCCTGGGGCGCCCCCGTGGGGATGACGGTGCACGATTTCAGTGGCGCAGGGGACTCGGACGCCACGGCCAAGGCCTGGAGCGGCTTCCTGGACAGGGTCTACGCGTAGGAGTCCGGGACGGGGCGGCCGGATGGCGCTGGCGTCGGCTGCTCACGCAATGGCCACGGCAGGTGCGCTCTTGAGGGTCCGGCGGAGCTGCGGGGCGGCATCGAGCCGGTCCTGTGCTGAACGCAGGGCCCGGACGGCGGCCTCGAGCTTGTCCGGCGGCAGGGTGAAGGGCATCCGGAGATAGCGCTCGAAGGCCCCGCCTACCCCGAAACGCGGCCCTGCGGCCAGCCGGATCCCGAAGTCGGGGGCGATGACGGTCAGCGCAGTGCTGATGGGGGCGGGCAGCCGGCACCACGCGGACAGGCCGCCGGAGGGGTAGGCCGCCTCCCACTCCGGCAGGTGTCCGGCAAGGAGTTCCAGGAGGGCGGCGCGGCTTTCCCGGAGGGCGGCAAGCCGTGCCGGCAGCGGCTCGTCCAGTGCCCTGACCAGGTGGGCGGCAGCGAGCTGTTCCATGAGGGGTCCGCCGAGGTCAAGTGAGGTCCGGGCCGCCGCAAACCGCTGGACCAGTTCCTCCGAAGCCCTGATCCAACCGGTGCGCAGCCCGCCCCAATGGGACTTGCTGAGCGAGCCGATGGTCACCACTGCCGGACTGAAGGCAGCGACCGGGGAGGTGCCGGTGCCGTCGAGGTTAAGCTCGCGGAGGGTCTCGTCCACCACCAGGACCGTTCCGGCGGCCGCAGCCGCCCGGACCAGTTGGCGGCGCTGGAGGTCCGGCATCAGCTGGCCTGTGGGATTGTGGAAGTCGGGCACCACGTAGGCCAGCCTGGGCCGCTGCAGCAGGGCGGCCTGCAGTGCGGCCATGTCCCACGCCGGCGCAGCCCCGGCGCCATGGCTGCCGCCGCCGGCATCGATAGAGAACGCCACCGGGACCGGCCGGCAGCCGGCAGCCCGGATGGCATCCAGGGCGTTGGGGTAGCTGGGGTGTTCCACCAACACCCGGTCCTGCCTGCCGGCCAGGGTGCGCAGGATGATGTTCAGCGCGTGCTGCGCCCCCGACGTCACCAGGATCTGGCTGGCCGTAGTGGGCGCTCCGGCCGCCGTGTAGCGCGCCGCAACTGCCTCTCGCAGCGGAAGCAGGCCTATAGCGTCATAGCCAAACCCGGGAAGCAGGGCCGGAAGTTCCGTAAGGGCAGCCGCGAACGCACGGTGCACCACCTCCCCGCTGGCGGGAAGGGAGGCATACGCGAGATCAATCAGTCCCTCCGGCGCAGCCAGCCCGGGGGCGGTCAGCGCGGGATCGTTCCGTGCCGGGCCCGTGAAGAGCGTGGTCCCCGCCGGGGTGATGCGGGGGATCCGTGTCCGGCTCCTGCTGCCCTGGCCGCCGGTCAGGAAACCCTGCTCGCGGAGCAGCCCATACGCGGCAGTCACCATGGTCCGGCTGACCCCCAGGGCTTCGGACAGGGCGCGCTCGCTCGGCAGTGCCGTGTCCAGGGCGACGCGGCCGTCCAGAACCAGCAGGCGCACGACGTCGGCCAGCTCGCGGTAGCCGGGCGTTGCGCCGACATTCCACTCGCCCAGGAGACGCGAGAGGCCGGCAGCAGTGAGGGAGGACATCAGGCCAGTATCCCAGACTGGCTATATAATTTCATGCCAGTTTTCTGCGAGAGTCGTTTTCATGTTGACCCGCAGACTCCTCCAGCTTTTTATCGGCCTTGCCATGTACGGCGTCTCCCTGGCCATGTTCATCCGCGCCGGGCTGGGCCTGGACCCGTGGGACGTCTTCCACCAGGGTGTGGCCGGCAGGACAGGACTCAGCATCGGTGCGGTGGTCATCATTGTGAGTTTCCTGGTGCTGCTGCTCTGGATTCCGCTGCGGCAGTGGCCCGGGTTCGGCACTTTGTGCAACGCCGTCCTGGTCGGCGTGTTCGCGGACATCGGCCTCGCCCTCATTCCAGACGTATCCCACCTGGGCGGGCAGATCGGCCTGCTCGCAGGCGCCGTGGTCCTGAACGGCATTGCTTCAGCCTGCTACATCGGTGCCCGGTTTGGTCCCGGCGCCCGTGACGGCCTGATGACGGGCCTGGCCCGGCGCACCGGCTGGTCCGTCAGGTGGTCCCGCACGCTAATCGAAGTTGTGGTCCTGGCCGCCGGCTGGTTCCTTGGCGGCTCGGTGGGCGTGGGCACTGTTCTCTACGCCCTCGCGATCGGGCCCCTGGTCCAGCTGCTGCTCCCCGTCTTTATGGTGCCGGCCCCTAAGGTGCCCGCGTCAGCCGCCGTGGACAAAGCCTCGGATGAGGCCAGCAGTGCCGCGACTCCTGCGCTTGCGCCCCTGGCCGGCAACAGCTGAAAATTACGCCGGGTGCGGGTCATCCGGGGCCAACAACGGCTGGCACTGGGGGCAGAAGTAGATATCCCGCTCCTCGTCACCGTTCAGCTTGCCCAGCACGCCGCGCCGGATGGGCGTTCCGCACTTCAGGCACGGCTGGTGTTCCCGGCGGTAGACCCAGTAGCCCGGCCGTCCCGCCATCCGGCCGACGGGCAGGCCGCGGGCGTTAAGGATGGTGACCCGGCGGCCGGGGCCCAGGTTGACCTCAAGGAGCTGCTTGGCGTCGGTCATCATGGTCCGCACGTCCTGGACCGCGGAGACGGGCGAAGCCGGGTGCACGCCGGACAGGAAACACGTTTCGCAGCGGTAGATATTGCCGATCCCGGCCAGGTTCCGCTGGTCCAGCAGCGCCACTCCCACAGGGACATCCGGAGCGGACCGGACCCGCCGCTCTGCCTCGTCCAGGTCCCAGTCCGGTCCCAGCAGGTCAGGACCCAGGAAGCCCACAATGGAGTCCTCGCTGGCCGTGGCCACGACTTCAACAAGGCCCAAGGAAAATCCGACGGCGTCCGCAGCCGCGGTGCGCAGCACGCACCGCGCGGTGTAGCCGGGCTTCCGCCACCGTCCGCCGGGCGGGTACACCTGCCAGGTTCCCTCCATTTTCAGGTGGGAATGGATGGTGAGCTTTTTGTCGTCCGGCCCCACCACGCGCATCAGCAGGTGCTTGCCGCGGGGCACCACCTCAGCCACGGTCCAGCCGGCAAGGTTGAGGGTTGCGAAGCGGGGCACGCGGAAATCGGAGGCAAGGAGTTTTTGTCCTGCCAGGGCCTGGTGCAGCTGGTTGGCTGCCCGCCAGACGGAATCACCCTCAGGCACGGATCCTCAGTCCTTTCGGGGTGGAGTAGGCGCCGGCCGAGCTCAGCGCGGAAGCAATGGGGGTGTCCAGGATGCCGTGGCCATTAACCTTCTCCATGATCAGTTTGTCCACGGCTCCCCGGGTCACCACGCCCACCAGGGCAGCGCCGGCGGCCGCCAGGACGGCTTCATCGTCGCTGAAGGCCAGCAGTGTTTTGCCGCCCCGTTCCACATAGAGGACCAGCGCCCCGTCCACCAGCACCACCAGGGCACCAGCCTTCCGCCCGGGACGGTGCCCCGTTCCGGCGTCGTCATGGAGTGCAGGCCAGGGGAGGGCCGCACCGTACGGGTTGGCAGGGTCCGTGGCGGCCAGCGCGAGGGCAACGGGTTCGGGCCTGGCGAGCTGCGTGTCCTCGGAATAGGAGCGCAGCCGGTCAACAGTGGCCGGGACGGCGAACTGGGCCGCACCCAGGTGCTCGATGAAGTAGCCCCGCCGGCAGCGACCGGCCTCCTCCAGCCTGGCGAGGACCTTGTACATCAGGCCAAAGCCGCCCAGGATCTGTTCCGCCATCACCGAACCCCTGGTGACCACACCGTAGCGGTCCAGCAGGAGTTCAGCCGTGGCCCGGGCATGGATGGTGGGGTCCAGTTCCGGCTGCGGCAGGGCAGACCAGCGGCCTGCGGCCATCGGGGGAGTTGCCGCGCCGCCGGCGGACGCGCTGTAGCGGCCGCCCGCCAGGCCCGGCGAACCCAGCAGCCCGCTCCCGTGGGACCGGCCCAGCCTGCTGAGCCGGGGCGCCCGGGCCCGGGGTGCGCGGGCCACCTGCCGGTGCGCGGTGTGGCCGCCGGCGATCAGCGCCCGGACCGGGGCGAAGGTATCCCCGGTGATCCGGCCCGCCCAGGCGAGGTCCCAGAGCGCGGTCACCACTTCCTGGTCGCTGAGGACGGAGTCCATGCCGCCGGCAACGTCCGTCAGTTGCCGGAAGAAGTAGCCGCCGCCGTTGGTGCGCAGGTGCTCCAGGAGGCGCTGCTGCGCGTCCCCGGGTTCGTATTCGATGGCAGGGTTCAGCGTCAGTTCGGCGGAGTCGGCGAGGTGGAGGCTGATCCAGCCGTCATTTCCCGGCAGGGCTCCGGCGCCGGACCACAGGACCTCCCCGGCCGCCATCAGCTCATCGAGCATGGCGGGCTGGTAGTTGGAGACCCTGCCGGCGAGGACCAGCGGCTCCCAGGCCGACGCCGGAATGGGGATCCCGGACAGTTGGTCGATGGCGGTGATGATGCCGTCCAGCCCCCGCAGCGACGGCTGGCCGCGCCCTCCGCCGGGCGTCCTGACGTGCTGCCAGGCGGGCAGGAAGCGCCCGTAGGCTGCCGCGTCCACCGGCTCCACTTCCGCGCGGAGGGCTGCCAGCGAACGACGGCGGAGCTTCCGCAGGACCTCGGCGTCACACCATTCACTGGTTACCGGGTGCTGGGAAAGGCTGGACGTGGGTGGATCACTTGCCGGTTGGCCCTCTTCCGGTCCATTGTCACGACCGGTGGCGTCACCCGGGGTTTCGCCCGTGGCTTCCGGGGCGTTTTCCGGCGGCCCCGCATGCGGCCGGAATTCGCCCTCCACGACGCGCCCGTCTGCCGCCAGGCGTTTCAGGGCGGTGCCTACCACTGCCACGCCCAGGCCGAGCCGCGCTGCTGCCTCGGCCGCGGTAAAGGGTCCGTGCGTACGGGCGTACCGCGAAACAAGATCACTGAGGGGATCGGCGACAGGCTCGATGAACGCGAGCGGGACACCCATGGGCAGCGGAACGCCGATCGCATCCCGAAGCCGCGCGGCATCCTCAACAGCGGCAAACCGTTCCACCCCGCCGATGTTCACCTTGATGGCCCGGTTGGCGCGCTGGAGCGCCACCAGGTGGGTGGTTGCCTCCGCCGGCGGGGCGTGGCCGGCGTCCACCGGGGTTTCAACGTGACCGGTGTCCTCAGAGCCACTGGCGTCCGCAGCGCCAACGGCGGGGATGTCGGCTGGTTGATCGAGTGCGACGGGTTCCAGCCTGGCCGCTACTTCCTCGGGCGCCAGGGGGCCAAGAAGCCGCAGCAGGTCCGCCACCCCTTCCATGCCCCGCACACGCCGGTCCGGTGCCAGCCGCTGCAGTTCGCGTTCGGTGGCGTCGATAACCTTGGCGTCCAGCAGTTCCCGCAGCTCAACGCGCCCCAGCAGTTCGTTGAGGAGCGTGGAGTCCAGGGCCAGGGCGGCGGCACGGCGCTCTGCGAGCGGGGAGTCGCCCTCGTAGAGGAACTGGGCCACGTACCCGAACAGCAGGGACTTGGCGAACGGGGACGGCTGGGACGTGGTGGTCTGGACAATCCTCAGTTCACGGCGCTCCACGGAGGCCGCGATGTCCTTCAACGCCGGGAGGTCGTAGACGTCCTGCAGGCATTCCCGGACAGTTTCCAGCACGATGGGAAAGGTTGGATACTTCCGGGCGACATCAAGCAGCTGGGCGGACCGCTGCCGCTGCTGCCACAGCGGCTGCCGCTTGCCGGGGGTCTGGCGGGGCAGCAGCAGAGCCCGGGCGGCACACTCCCGGAACCGCGAGGCGAAGAGCGCGCTGCCGCCCACCTCGGCGGTGACGATCTGTTCCAGCTCCTCGGGATCGAAGAGGAACAGCTCCGCTCCGGGCGGCTCGTCCTCCATCATGGGAACGCGCAACACAATGCCGTCGTCCGCAGCCATCGCCGATCCGTCCAGGCCGTACCTCTGGTGCAGGCGCTGCCCGACGGCGAGTGCCCAGGGCGCGTGCACCGGCATCCCGAAGGGGCTGTGCAGGATCACGCGCCAGTCGCCCAGTTCGTCATGGAACCGCTCCACTACCAGCGTGGTGTCGCTGGGTACCACCTCGGTGGCCAGCTTCTGTTCGGTGAGGTACTGGATCAGGTTGTTCGCGGCGAACTCGTCCAGGCCGCTGGCTTTGCAGCGCTCGATGGCAGGGCCGGCGTCGGACGCTGAGAGTTCGCGCACGAACGCGCCCAGGGCACGGCCCAGGTCCACGGGCCGGCCGAGCGAATCGCCCTTCCAGAAAGGCAGCTTGCCCGGCTGGCCGAAGGCGGGCGAGACCAGCACGCGGTCATGGGTGATGTCCTCGATCTTCCAGCTGGTGGCGCCCAGCGCAAAGACGTCCCCCACCCGGGATTCGTACACCATCTCCTCGTCCAGCTCACCGACCCGCCGGCCACCCTTGGGGGCAGGTGCTGGTTTTCCGTCTGTGGAGGGGGAGGCTGATCCTTCCACCTCCGTGCCGATGATGTACACGCCAAAGAGGCCGCGGTCCGGGATGGTTCCGCCGGAGGTCACCGCCAGGCGCTGCGCACCGGCCCGGCCTTCGATGGTGCCCGCGTTGCGGTCCCAGATGATCCGGGGGCGGAGTTCGGCGAATTCGTCGGACGGGTAGCGTCCGGCCAGCAGGTCAAGGGTGGCTTCGAACGCTGAGCGGGGGAGGGACGCGAAGGGCGCCGAGCGGCGCACGGTGGCGAACCATTCCTCGACGTCGATGCTGCCCAGCGCGGTGGCGGCCACGGTCTGCTGCGCCAGGATGTCCAGGGGGTTGGCTGGGATGCTGAGGCGTTCGATCTTTCCGCCGAGCATCCGTTCCACGGTGATGGCGGTGTGGACGAGGTCTGCGCGGTGCTTTGGGAAGAGGACACCCTGGGAGACTTCGCCCACCTGGTGCCCTGCCCGGCCTACCCGCTGCAGGCCGCTGGCCACGGAGGGCGGCGATTCCACCTGTACCACCAGGTCCACGGCGCCCATGTCGATGCCGAGCTCCAGGGAGGACGTGGCCACCACGCAGCGCAGCCTGCCGGATTTAAGGTCGTCCTCGATGAGTGCCCGCTGGTCCTTGGAAACGGAGCCGTGGTGCGCGCGGGCCAATACAGGGTCCGCTCCCGCAGAGCTTCCGGCCTGCGCCATCATGTGCGCCGGCGTGGCCGTGGAGGCGGGAACGCCGGGCACCGCCGCCAGCTGGTCCGGGTCATCCCAGCCGCCGCCTGCCGCGACCAGCTGCCGCTCCGCGTAAATCTCGTTGAGCCTGGCGGTCAGCCGTTCGGAGAGCCGCCGGGAGTTGGCGAACACGATGGTTGACTGGTTGGCCAGCACCAGGTCCACGATCTTCTCTTCCACATGCGGCCAGATCGATGCCTGCGGCTGCAGCCCGGAAGCGGGGCCGGAGTCGAAAGCCCCTGCGGCGCCCTGGAGATCGGACATGTCCTCCACCGGGACGGAGACGGTGAGGTCCCAGTTTTTCTTGGCAGGAGGGGCAACAATTTCCACCGGCGCTGAACCCGCGAGGAACTGCGCCACGAGCTCCTTGGGTTCCACGGTGGCAGACAGTCCAATGCGCTGGGCGGGCTTGGGCAGCAGCGCGTCCAGCCGCTCGAGCGAGACTGCCAGATGGGCGCCGCGTTTGGTTCCGGCCACGGCGTGGACCTCATCGATGATGATGGTGTCCACTTCGGTCAGCGTTTCCCGCGCCTTGGACGTGAGCATCAGGAACAGGGATTCCGGGGTGGTGATGAGGATGTCCGGCGGGTTGCTCAGCAGCGCGCGGCGGTCGGCCGTCGTGGTGTCCCCGGAGCGGACGCCCACGGTGGTCAGCGGTGCCGGCAGTCCAAGGCGCTTGGCGGTCTGGGTGATGCCGATCAGCGGGGAGCGGAGGTTCCGTTCCACGTCCACACCCAGGGCCTTCAGGGGTGAAATGTACAGGACCCGGGTCTTGCGCTTCGGCGCCCGGGCGCGCTTGCCTTTCGCGGCGGCCTTGGTGTTTCCCGCAACTCCGGCATCGACCGGTGCTTCCGCTGCTTCCGTGGAGGAGGCCAGCAGCCGGTCCAGCGCCCACAGGAAGGCCGCGAGTGTTTTTCCGGAGCCGGTTGGCGCCACCACCAAGGCGTGTGAGCCCGAGGAAATGGCACGCCAGGCGCCCTCCTGGGCAGGTGTTGGTTCTGAAAAGGCACCGAGGAACCAGTCGCGCGTGGGCCTGCTGAACTGGGCCATGGGCGCAGCCCCGGTGTCCTTTCCGCCGGTGCCGCTTTCAGTTGCGGAGGGCCGTTCCTCGATCATGCCTCCATCATGCCCCAAGGCACCGACACTGATGCCGGACGCCTGCCAGGGCTCACGCCTTGCCCGCGGACGGAAGGTCCTTGGTGGCGGGCCCCTCCAGGAGTTTGCCGTCGCTGCTGAAACGGGAGCCATGCAGCGGGCAGTCCCAGGTCAGTTCACTGTCGTTCCAGTGGAGGATGCCGCCCAGATGCGTGCAGACGGCGGAGAGCCTGCAGGTGGTGCCGCCGACGGTGGAGACGGCCACCGGTTTGGGTCCTTCGCTGTACACCTTGCCCTCGCCTTCGGCCGGAACCGCAGGGGAGGGCGCATGCTCCTTCTTGTCCTTGCGCAGGCCTTCTGCGGCCACCTGCCCCCAGCCGGAAGCGAGCTTGGCTGCCACGCCGGCGTTAAGGGCGACGGCGGACAGGGCGCCGGAGGGCGAGGTGACCCTGTGGTGGATGGTGTCCGCCCAGGGCACGTTTCCGCCGAGGATGTCGGCAGAGATTCCGACGGCGGCCGCCACCGCGTTGGTCATCCCCCACTTGCTGTAGCCGGTGCCGAAGTGGATGTGGCCCCTGCCCCGCGGGAACCTGCCGAAAAAGGGCATGAGGTTGGTGGGCATGTAGTCCTGGGCTGACCACGTGTGGGTGGCAACGGCGCCGGGGTAGTGCTGTACCGCCCAGTCCAGGAGGCTGCCAAGGTGGTGTTTTTCGGACCTGGCCCGGCCCACGTGGTGCCCGTGGCCACCCACCAGGAGCAGGCGCCGGCCGTCCTCTTCATAGTCCCTCAGGGAATGGGTGGGCTGCTCCACGGAAATGTACATGCCCCGGGGAGGAGCCTGGTCCTCCTGCAACTGCAGGGCTGCCGCGTAGGAGCGGCTGGGCTTGAGCTTGGCGAAGTACAGCCCCCGGTCCAGCACGGGAATGCCGGTGGCGAGCACCACCTCGTTGGCTGTGACGGTGCCGTGGTCGGTGTGCACGGTCGCCGGCCCGCTGCCGGTGACGTCCTGCAGCCGCACGCCGCCCACCACGGATCCTCCCCGGCCCCGGATATCGGACACCAGCGTCTCCAGCACCCTCACAGGGTGGATCTGTGCCTGGTCCGCCAGGCGTACGGCACCGTGGACGGGAAACGGCAGGCCGGCGTCGCGCACGTATTCCAGGTCCAGCCCGCCGGTGGTGCCGGCACTGACTTCCTCGCGGAGCTTTTCCGTCCCCTGGGCGGAGGCTGCATAGGTATAGGCGTCCCTGCGCTGGTACGGCACACCTTGTTCGTCGAGGTACCGCAGGAGCCAGGCCTGGCCCTCCCGGTTGGCATCCACGTATGCCTGCACCTGGCTCTGGGAATACTGGCGGGCGAGCTGTGACAGGAATGTCCCCTGGAGCAGGCTGACCTTGGCGGTGGTGTTTCCGGTGGTTACGGCACCGGGGTACCTGGCCTCCAGGACAAGCACGTTCTGCCCGGAGCGTGCCAGCAAAAGTGCGGTCACCAGGCCGGTGAGTCCCGCACCGGCCACCACGGTGTCGTAGGCGCCTCCCGGCTCGAACGGATCAGTTGCGAACGGTTCCCTGCGATCCAGCCAAATGGACGTCATCCCTGCTCAGCCTGCCTTCGCTCCAGGGCCAACGGCCCAGTTTGTGATGGGTCTGTTATGAACCCCAACCCAGGTACAGCGCATTTGCTAAGTATACTTACGATGTCGGGGATTAAGTCTATGGTCAGGTGGCAGCCCGGCAGCCAGTGAACATAAACGACAAACATCAGGAGAAGTCATGACAAGCATGAGTTCCGACGGCCGCACACTAGGCCGGACCACCATCCAAACAGCAGCCCTTGCAGTGGGAGCTGTATTCCTTCTTGTGGGCGTCCTCGGGTTCATTCCCGGTATCACCACCAACTACGAGACCCTGGGTTTCGCCGGCCATGAGTCCGAGGCGCTCCTGCTGGGCATTTTCCAGGTGTCGATCCTCCACAACATCGTCCACCTGCTGTTCGGCGTGGCCGGTATTGCCATGGCACGCAGCGCAGCCCAGTCCCGGAACTACCTCATTGGAGGCGGCGCCGTCTACCTTGTCCTGTGGATCTACGGCCTGCTGATCGGCAAGGACACCGCGGCAAACTTCGTGCCGGTAAACACAGCGGATGACTGGCTGCACTTTGTCCTTGGTGTAGCCATGATCGGTCTGGGCGTTGCCCTGTCCCGCGGCACTGCCCGTACCGGCCGGACCACCACGGCCACCAGGTAACCCAGGCCCCAAACGGGTCCCACAAAAGAAAACTGCAGGCGGTCCGGCATTTGCCGGGCCGCCTGCAGCGTCTATGGTCGAGTCCTCCGCAAGGGAACTAGGCCGGCTGGAACGGACTGATTGTCAGCAGCGTAATCGCGCCGTTGCTGCAGGCCCGGGTGGGCTGGGGCAGGAACAAGGAATCCGTGTCCTCCGGCGGATAGATGCGGTAGCCGGCCGCATCCACCATGGCGCAGTCGGAGTAGTTGCCGGCCTGGGTGTAGCGCAGCACGGCCGTGCCGGTTTGCCCGGGGGCAAGGAGGACGTCCGACACCGCCGTAGATTCGTCACGGACCGCGGGCGCGCCAATGGGAGCCCCGGCAGCATCAGCAGTCAGGGACACCCCGGCATACCCGCGGAGGATGCACGGCCCGGAGCCGGTGTTGGTGAGGTTGAGCTTCATGTAGACGCTGCCGGCTGCTCCGCCTCCTGAAGCGTCGGTGGCCGCCGTGAGCCCTGACGCCTTGCAGAGGGCCGGATCTCCCGGTACGGGAGCTGCGGAAGACGGGGACGTACCGGTGGACGACGGCGTGGCAGACGGTGTTGGCGCCGCGGACGGGGTGCCCGTGCCGGCTGGGCTGCTGGACGAACCGGTGCCTGTGTTTGCCGCGGTGGGCTGCGCTTCTGGCTGGCCCGGCCCGCAAGCACTGAGCATCAGTGCCGCCGCCGCGGCCGCCGTGGACATGACCAACCCCTGGAAAATTCGCTGAGACCTCATGGCACCACCTTCGCGGCAGCGGGTGTCCGCGTCAACGCCGCAACGGGCCGCCACGGCATTTTGATGCCCGGATCGTGATGATCCGGGCATCAAAAGCGGCGGCATCGGGTGTGCCGGGCCTCCTTTGGTGCGGCGTTGCGGGGCTGGGCCCTACTTCGCCGCGGGTTCTGCCGGGCTGCGCCGTGCCGTGCTCCGGACCAGCGCCGTACCGCCAAGCACCAGCCCGCCGACGCCCGCTGCCAGGCCCGCCCAGCTGCGCGCGTCCGCCCCGCCGTCCGTGACAGCCGAGGCCTGTTCGGTGGAGTGGGAGGCGGCCGGAACCGCCCCGTGGCCGCCGGTGCTTGCTGCTTCCGTCACCGTGACTGACGGCGCGGGTGCCTTCAGGGAATGGGGGTCCTGGCCGTCCGCCGGAATTTCTGACCAGTCAGTCTGGCCCGTTTCGCAGGTCTGCAGGGTGGGGAAGTAGAGCGTCGTTCCGGCCGCGTCGGGCAGCTTCGCAGAGAGGACCAGGGTGTCCCGGAGCTGGTGCTCCAGGGGCGCCTTGGCCGTGTAGACGATCTGGCTGGTCCGCTTGGTGATGGACGTGCCGTCGGCAAGCTTCTTCGGTTCAGCGAGCTGTTCAGTCACCTTCTCCACGGTCCAGTTCGGGTTGACCGTGGGCTGGGCATCGTTCAGCTCAGTCGGCAGCGTGATGGCCACCTTGGTGGTGCCGGCTTCGTCGCAGCCGTGGGGAACCGCGAACGTGAGCAGGGCATAGGAGTTGGCCGAGGTCTTGTCCGGCGTGACGCCTACGTGGGCGGCGGCCCCGCCCGCTGCTGCGAGCAGCAGCGCCGCGGCGCCTCCGGTTGCTGCTGCCGCTGCCAGGGAACGTCGAAGGATGGAGGTATGCATGGGTTGCCTTTCTGGCGCACGCCCGGGTACGGGGGTGCTAAAAGTTTGTGGGCCCGGTGCCGCAGGATGCGGAGCGGGTTAGGAAGAAAGCACGACGGCGGAAGGCGGGCCGCGCCGGCTGTCCTGCCGCAGGTTGCGCCAGGGACGCAAAGGGACGGCGGCAGGTGGAAAAGCGGCGACAGGCGGGGTGCCGCCGTCGCATGCCAGTGGCTGGGGGAGGGCAACCAAGGGCCGCAGCCACGCGGCAAGGGCCCACAGTGCGGCCTCGCCCTTGGCGAGCAGCAGTGCGGACGCCAGCGTCGCCAGGATGTGCGCCGAGAGCATCAGGGGGCCGGCTGTTGCCGCGGCCCCGGCGAGATGGTCCACTGCCGGCGCGAGGATCCCGGCTCCGGCCAGGTGGCTTTCATGGGGCGCCGCGGTGCCGGAACCTGGGTCCCCGCCGGGGGAGCTGAAGGCCGAGAAGACCTCATGCAGGGCCAACTGCCCGCCGCCCAGAAGCGCCGCCAGCGCGGGGAATCCCAGGCGCAGGCGTGTTGCGGCCGTGCTGCCGAGAGCGGTCAGGGACAGCGCAGCGAGCATGATGGCGGGCGTCGGGAGTGCCCCGCCGGCAGCGAGGTGTGCCCCGGCGGCAAGCGTCAGGATGACGGTGGCCACGGCCGTGGCGCGGAGGAGGTGGAAGGGCGTACGGGGACGATGCGCCGGCACGGACGGTCCCCCTCCCCATGACGGAACGGGCCGCGGACAGCGGCGCCGTGTTGAATGATGGCCGTTCAGATTCTACGCGTGGGAGGGGCTGCTTCGCGCTCCGGGGCGGGCCAGTGCGGCCCCGCCTACGGCTATGTACCGCCTATTCGGGTCCGCGTAGACTGCGAGCGTAACTGCCAGGCGATCTTGAGGAGAAGTTCATGGACTACACCGGAAGCCAGTCAGAAAAGTCCGTCCCCGCCGGTGAGCTTGACCGCAGCCACGTGGGCCACACGGTCAGCTTCCAGCCGAACGAGTTCACCGTTGTGTTTGGCAAAATCGCGGGGATAGCCCGCACGGAGGCCATGGTCTACCTGTCCCTGGATGGCGTCTCCGGCGGCACGCACCTTAAGGATGAGTACGATCTCCCGGTGGGCCACCCGGTATACCTCCAGGTGGATGTCATCTCCAACGCGGAGTCCACCATCAAGGACCTGTTCGGCAAGGTGCAGGAGAACCTGCGGGGCTCGACGCACAAGGGCGGCGGGGACCCCACCGACCGGCTGTAGCAGTCCGGCCTCCGGGTGCGGTTGGGGATGGAAAGGCTGGGATCTACGGGTCCTGGCCTTCTTTCGTCCGGTGAGGAAGGTTGACGGCCAGGCCAACAATTGTTCAACAATACCTTGCGCTGATTGTTCAACAACCTGTATCGTCAATCGGGACGACCACTGTGACTCCAGTCACCCTTAATATTGGACGGACCCATGGCAGAAACCAGCACAAAACTGAACCTGAGCTCCTCGGCTCGGCGCACGGCCCTCCTGGGAGCCATGTTCCTGATGGCCACCAGCGCCATCGGGCCCGGCTTCATCACGCAGACCACGGTCTTCACCGCCCAGATCGGTGCGGCCTTCGCGTTCGCAATCCTGGCGTCGATCCTCATCGACATCGCGGTCCAGATGAACGTCTGGCGCGTCATCGGGGTTTCGGGGCTGCGGGCGCAGGAACTCGGCAACAAGGTGATCCCCGGCGTCGGGTGGTTCCTGGCCGGCCTGGTCTTCCTTGGCGGCGTCGTCTTCAACATCGGCAACATTGCCGGAACCGGGCTGGGTGCCAATGCCATGCTCGGCGTTGATCCCAAGATCGGCGGTGCCGTGTCCGCGCTCGTTGCGATCCTGATCTTCCTTAGCAAGAAGGCCGGGATGGCCCTGGACCGGATTGTGGTGCTCCTGGGTGCCGTGATGATCCTGCTGATGATCTATGTGGCCATCGTTGCCGCTCCGCCGGTAGGCGAGGCCCTTAAGAACACCTTCCTGCCGGAGACGGTGGATTTCCTGATCATCACCACGCTCGTTGGTGGCACCGTGGGCGGCTACATCACCTACGCCGGCGCTCACCGCATGCTGGATTCCGGCGCCACCGGAATTGAGCATGTCAAGGAGATCACCCGCAGCTCGGTACTCGGCATCATCGTCACGGGCATCATGCGCGTTCTGTTGTTCCTGGCCATCCTCGGCGTCGTGGCCGGCGGCACGGTGCTCAGCAGCAACAACATGGCTGCGGAAGCCTTCGGTGCGGCTGCAGGTGAGATCGGTACCCGCATGTTCGGCATCGTGCTCTGGGCCGCCGCCGTCACATCGGTCATCGGCGCCGCCTTCACCTCCGTTTCCTTCATCACCTCGTCCCGGACTCCCGAGCGCAAGCGCAACCTCATCACCGTCGTTTTCATCGCAGGCTGCGCCACGGCCTACCTGTTCCTTGGCCAGGCACCTCAGCAGCTGCTGATCTTCGCCGGTGCCTTCAATGGCCTGATCCTCCCGGTGGGCTTCGGGATCCTCCTCTGGGTTGCCTGGCGGCGCCGCGACCTGATGCACGGCTACGCCTACCCCAAGTGGCTGCTGATTGTCGGCGTCCTGACCTGGCTGCTCACGCTGTTCCTTGGCTGGAACTCCGTGCTGGGCCTGGCGAAGCTGTGGTCATGATCAGCCGCGCGTCCCTCCTTCCCGCAGAAGCCCGCGAGGCCTTCCGCGGCGGACTCGTGGAGCCGACGTCGGGCTGGTCCCGCGGCTACGCGCAGGCGAACGTCCTGTCGATTCCGCGTGAGCATGCCTTCGACCTGCTGCTGTTCGCCCAGCGCAACCCCAAGCCGTGCCCCATCCTGGGCATCCTCGAACCGGGCCAAACCACCGGGCCGCTGCTGGCCGGCGGAGACATCCGCACGGACGTCCCCAAGTACACCGTCTACAGGGACGGCGAAAAAGTGGACGAGCCCACGGACATCACCGGCTACTGGCAGGACGACCTGGTGACGTTCCTGATCGGCTGCTCTTTCACCTTCGAGTCAGCCCTGCAGGACGGAGGGGTCCGGATAGCGCACATCGACCAGGGAGTGAACGTGCCCATGTACCGGACCAACCGGCCCTGTGTCCCGGCAGGATCAATGTCCGGACCGATGGTGGTGTCCATGCGGCCCGTGCCGGCGTCCCAGGTTGCGGACGCGGTCCGCATCACCTCGCGCTACCCTGCCGTCCACGGCGCCCCGGTCCACGTGGGCAACCCGGAAGAGCTGGGGATCGCCGACCTGGGGCGGCCCGACTTCGGCGACGCCGTGGAGATCCCGGCTGGCCAGATCCCGGTGTTTTGGGCCTGCGGGGTGACGCCGCAGGCGGCAGTGATGCAGTCGCGGCCTCCGCTGGCGATCGGCCATGCTCCCGGCCATATGCTGATCACGGACGCCCGGGACAGCGATTACCTGGTGCCGTAGGCGCCGCTCTGAAAAGCCCGTGCCGTAGGCGCCGCTCTGAAAGGCCCGTGCCGTAGGCGCCGCTCTGAAAAGCCCGTGCCGTAGGCGCCCCTGGGAAAAGTCCGTGCCGTGGGCGCTTTATGGACAACTTAAAGAACAAGTGTGGGGCAGGAGGTTTCCTCCTGCCCCACACTTGTACGTTTCGGCCGTGTGCTTATCCGGCGCGCTGGCGCATTTCGGACCGGCGGTCCTGCTCCGCGCCCAGGTGCACCAGCAGCTCCGCTTCGGCCTCGTCCAGGTAGGCGCGCAGACCCTCTGCAGCCTCCTGGCGTTCGCCGGCGCGCAGTTGCTTCACCAGCGTCACATTGCGGTCCACGTAATGGCTGTGGAAGTCCGGGGCTGACGCCATGGAGTGGAAGACCAGCCGCATTTCGGCCAGCACCCGGTCCATGAGTTCCTGCAGTGAAGCGCTCCCGGTGAGGGCAACCACGGCCCCGTGCAGTGCCTGGTTGGCGTCGGCCATGGCAGGCACGGATCCGCTGTCCCGGGCCTGCTGCGCCCGCTCCACGATGGTTTCCAGCCCGTCCAGCACCTGGGGCGTCAGCTCGCCCCACAGGACAGCGGCAGGCTCGATCATCCGCCGGACACGGTAGATTTCGCGTACTTCCTCCACGCCTGGTGAGGCCACAAAGACGCCCCGGTTTGGAATGCGCGTCACGATGGATTCGCCCACGAGCGTGGTGAACGCCTGCCGCAGGGTGTTGCGGGAAACTCCCAGCGCTGCGCACAGCGGCTCCTCGGACAGCTTGGAGCCCGGGGTCAGTTCACCCGCGGCGATGCGGGTGCGCAGCACCGACGCGATCCAGGCTGTGGTGTGTGCGTGTTCGGCTGTACCGTCTGCCGGAGTGTTCATTGGTTTCCCCCATTCCCGTTCGACTAACGATGCTAGCCGACAGTACCCAGCACTTCGCCGCGGGCCACAGCGGCGCCCGGTTCCTGGCCGCCGCGCCGGAAGGTGCCGGTGGCAGAGGCAACCACCACGGTTTCCATCTTCATGGCCTCCAGGACGGCAACAGGTTCTCCGGCGCCAACCCCGGCGCCGTCACCGGCCACCCACTTGACCAGGTTCCCGCCCATGGGAGCGGTGACCTCGCCGTCCGCGTCGGCGGCCTCCGGGCCGGAGGAAGGTTCGACGGCGGCGCCTCCGCCATGGAGCAGGGCGTGGAAGACCTTGGCGGGCAGCCCGAGCTGGACGGCCTTCCCGTCGATTTCGACGGTCAGGGTTTCCCTCCGGGCCACGGGGCCCTGGGCGCCGCTCTGCAGGGAGGCAGCCAGGCGGCCGGCGAACTCGGTCTCAATCCAGGTGGTGAACACACCAAGCCGGTCCGCAGCGGTGAAGTCGGGATCCCGCACCACTGCGCGGTGGAATGGAAGGACGGTGGGGACGCCCTCGATCCGCAGTTCGTCCAGGGCGGCACGGGCACGGCGCAGGGCCTGCTGGCGGTCCTCGCCGTGGACAATCAGCTTGGCCATCAGGGAGTCGTACTCCGCAGGAATGACGGAGCCGGACCGGACTCCGGAATCGACACGGATCCCGGCTCCGGTGGGCGCCTCGAAAATGTCCACCGGACCGGGGGCCGGGAGGAAGCCCCTGCCGGCGTCCTCGGCGTTGAGCCGGAACTCGAACGCGTGGCCCGTGGGCGTGGGGTCCTCGGTGACGGACACCGGCAAGCCGTCGGCAATGCGGAACTGCTCCCGTACCAGGTCCAGCCCGGACGTCACTTCGGTGACGGGGTGCTCCACCTGCAGGCGGGTGTTCACTTCAAGGAAGGAGATCACGCCGTCGGGGGCCACCAGGTACTCCACCGTGCCGGCGCCGGTGTAGCCGGCCTCGCGGCAGATGGCGCGCGCGGACTCGTGGATCCGGCTACGCTGTTCCTGCGTCAGGAAGGGCGCCGGGGCCTCTTCCACGAGCTTCTGGTTGCGGCGCTGCAGGGAACAGTCGCGGGTTCCCACCACCACCACGTTGCCGTGGGTGTCGGCCAGGACCTGGGCCTCGACGTGCCGGGGCCGGTCCAGGAAACGCTCCACAAAGCACTCGCCGCGGCCGAACGCCACAGTTGCCTCACGGACCGCTGAGTCGAAGGCGTCGTCGATGTCCTCCATCCGGTGCGCGATCTTCAGGCCCCTGCCACCGCCGCCGAAGGCCGCCTTGATGGCTACTGGAACACCGTATTCCGTGGCAAAGGCGCGCACGGCGTCGGCGTCCGGCACCGGGCCGTCGGAACCGGGGACCAGGGGAGCGCCTGCACGGACCGCGATTTCCCGGGCGGTGACCTTGTTGCCCAGGCTGCGGATCGCGTCCGGCGAGGGGCCCACCCACGTCAGTCCGGCGTCGAGCACTGCCTGCGCAAAGTCCGCGTTCTCCGAAAGGAATCCGTATCCGGGGTGGACGGCGTCGGCGCCGGACCGGGCAGCGACGGCGAGGATTTTCGGGATATCCAGGTAGGTTTCCGAGCTGGCAGAACCGCCCAGCGCGTACGCCTCGTCGCTGAGGCGCACATGCAGGGCGTCCGCATCCGGGTCCGAGTACACGGCCACGGATGCCAGGCCTGCGTCGGTGCAGGCGCGGGCAATCCGGACGGCAATTTCACCGCGGTTGGCGATCAGGACTTTTTTCATCGTTACTTCTTTCGCGTGCTCGGGAGAGGGGCCAGGGGCTGCAGCGTTTCGGGGTCCACTTCCACGAAGCGGAGGGTGGCCCCCGGGGGAAGCTGCGCTGCGGCGGGAAGGTCTTCGGGAATAACGGCACCGATCACGGGATAGCCCCCGGTTACCGGATGGTCGGCCAGGAACAGGACGGGAAGGCCCGACGGCGGGACCTGCAGTGAGCCGGCCACCACGCCTTCGCTGGGGAGTTCTCCGTCCCGTGCCCGTTCCAGCGGTGTGCCGGCTTCCGCTCCGGGTGTGGCCGGCCCGGTGCCGAGCCGGACGCCGATGCGGTTCGATTCGGCGGTCACCGTCCAGACCTGGCCGGTGAGGGCCTCGAGGGAGCGGGGCGTGAACCAGTCGTGGCGGGGGCCCGTGGTGATGCGCAGGACCACGGGCTCGCCGCCGGCAGCTGAGAGCAAATCCTCGGGCAGGGCTGGCGGTTCGGCCTGGCCCACCGCCCGGGCGCTGTCCACGGCGCCGACGGGCAGCAATGTCCCGGCAGCCAGCGGGGCCGGGCCGATGCCCGACATCAGGTCCGTGGAGCGGCTCCCCAGCACGGGTGGAACATCGATTCCGCCGCGGACTGCGAGGTAGGTGCGCAGGCCTTTTTCCGGCACGCCGAGGTGGAGGGTCTCACCGTCGTGCAGCGGGAAGGGGGCGTACATCGGCGCCTGCCTGCTGGTGCCATCGCTTTTGGTGTCATTGCTGTTGGGGCCATCGCTGCTGCTGCCCTGGCCGCGGATGTCCGCCGTCGTGGCCGCACCGCTGAGGGCAACCGTCAGTTCGCCCACTGCCTGCACGGAGAGGCCGCCCATGACGTTTTCGATCACGGCGTCGGTGGGGAGGTTCCCCACCAGCCGGTTCGCCTGGCGCGCGCTCGCAGTATCTGCAGCGCCGGCGGGGGAGACCCCCAGGTCGCCCAGGCCAGGGCGCCCGAGGTCCTGGATGAGAGCCTGCGGCCCCGGTGAAATTACCTCCAGGGCAGGGCCTGCGGGAACAGGCTGCTGCGCAGTTGCAGCGTCAGCCTGGCTGCCCTCGGCCGGGTTCGTCTCCGCCCAGGCCAGTTCAATGAGTTCGCGCACCGCGACGTACCGCACGGTGGTGCCGGGGCGCACCAGGGCAGGCTGCTCGCGCTGGAGGTCCCACATCCGCGTGGCGGTATGCCCGATCAGCTGCCAGCCCCCGGGTGACCGCCGCGGATACACGGCGGAGAAGTTGCCGGCCAGGGCCACCGATCCGGCAGGTACGGCCGTGCGGGGGGTGCCGCGCCGGGGAACGTTCAGGGCGTCCGTTTCCCCCACAAGGTAGGCGAACCCGGGCGCGAACCCGCCGAACGCAGCGGTCCACAGCTGGCCGGTATGGGCGGCGACGACGCCCTCGGCCCCCATGCCGGTAAGTTCGCCCACCTCGGCGAGGTCTTCGCCGTCGTACACAACCTCAATGTGCACCGGCTTGTCCGCCAGGGCCGCGGCGCCTGCCGGCATGCTCCCGGGCCGTGCCAGGGGCCCGCGGGCCCTGCGGGCGCTGGCGCGGGAGTCGAAGACAACCAGAACCGTTTGTGCCGCGGCAAGCACATCAACCTGGCCCGCCACCGGATCCTCCCTGAGGCGGGAGTGCAGGGACAGCACTGCGTCAAGGGACTCCAGTTTCAGGAGCAAGGCCCGCGGCCCGGCCCAGCGGATCTCCGGGGAACTCACACGAAACTCCTGATGTCCACGCCGGATGCTTCCAGTTCGCGGCGGACCGCGGCTGCCATGGAAACGGCGCCGGCGGTATCGCCGTGCAGGCAAATGCTTTCGGCGGAGGTCTTGATGGTGGATCCGTCCCTGGCAACGATGGTGCCCTCGGTGGCAAGCCGCACCATGTTGGCCGCAACAGCGTCCTCGTCATGGAGGACGGCGCCAGGTTCGCGGCGGGACACCAGTGTTCCGTCCGGGTTGTAGGCGCGGTCCGCGAAGGCCTCGGCCACTCCGCGCAAACCGGCGGCCTCGGCGGCGTCCAGCGCCACCGAACCTGGCAGCAGCAGCATCGGCAGGTCCCCGCCGAAGGCCTTGACCGCATCCACCACTGCCTGCGCCTGCTCCCGGTGGGTCACGATGGTGTTGTACAGCGCGCCGTGGGGTTTTACGTAGCTGATCCGGCCGCCGGCTGCCCGGGCAATCCCTTCCAGGGCGCCCAGCTGGTACAGCACGTCATCTGCGAGCTCCGTGGGGGAGCAGTCCAGGAAGCGGCGGCCGAAGCCTGCCAGGTCGCGGTATCCCACATGCGCGCCGATGCTGATGCCGGCGGCTACGGCCTCGCGGCAGGTCCGGGCGATTGTGGAAGGATCACCGGCGTGGAAGCCGCACGCAATATTTGCGCTGGAGACGGAGCGGAAGATGGCGGCGTCGTCGCCCATGGTCCAGTTGCCGAAGGATTCCCCGACGTCGCTGTTGAGGTCAATGAAGGCCATAGTGATTCTCGTCTCGTTGAAGTGGTCTCTTTAGGATGCACGAGAATCACAGATTGTTCAACAATATTGGCCAAATTGTGCGCAGGGCACCTTCCGGGCCGGGCCTTCCCGGCCGCGCATGCAACAGGAGGAGCGGGGGGCCGCGGGCCCCCCCCCCCCCCCCCCCCCCCCCCCCGCCGGGGGGGACGTAAACGGTAAGCCCGGCGGCCACCCCCCCGGGGACCCCCCCCAAAAACCCCCCCCCCGCAAAGCCG
>NZ_JBIVRG010000018.1:48648-63888 GCF_044755505.1 Pseudarthrobacter sp. NPDC092202
TACATCACACTTGGGAAAATTTTTTGGGCAATTGTGGGGCCCCGCCCCGGGGGGGGGGGGGGCGGCCCGCCCCCCCCCCCCGGGGGGGGGGGGGCCCCCGCCCCCCCCCCCCCCCCCCCCCCCGCTCCTCCTTCGCGAGAGCTCAGTAAGCCTTGACGCGCTGCTCCACCACGACGTGGACCAGCGCAAAGACGCCGTCCCGGTCAATCGCCGCAAGGGCGGCGTCCAGCGCCGCAGGAACGTCCCGGTCTTCAGTAACGGTGATGCCGAAACCGCCGAAGGCCCTGGCCATCAGGCCAAAGTCGGGATTCCTCAGCTGGGTCCCGGAGACACGTTCCGGGTAGTGCCGCTCCTGGTGGGTTCGGATGGTGCCGTATTCCTGGTTGTCCATCACCACCACCAGCGGGGTGGCCCCGTACTGGGCGGCGGTGGCCAGTTCCTGGCCGTTCATCAGGAACTCCCCGTCCCCGGCAATGGTGACCACCCGTCGTCGTGGTTCAGCCAGGGCTGCCGCGATGGCGGACGGGACGGAGTAGCCCATGGAGCCGTTGCGGGCGCTGATCATGGAGGCGTAGCGGCGGGTGGGGAAATACCGGTGGGCCCAGTTGGTGTGCTCGCCTGCGCCGAAGGTCACCATGGCATCCTCCGGCAGCCGCGGCACCAGGTTTGCCATCAGGGTATCCATCCGCGCCCTGCCCTCTGCAGGGGCGGCCGAAGGCAATGCGGCGAACCGTTGCTGCTCGGTCCGCATCCTTGCCGTCCAGGCCTTCCATTCTTCCTTCACCGGCAGGCTGATGCCGGCGAGGTCGCGGACAAAGGCTTCCGGCTTGGCCAGGATCTGCCGGGACACCGGGCCAGACCGGCCACGCAGTGACGGGTCAACCGTGACCAGGAAGTTCTCCTTGTTCCAGTCCTGCCGGCAGAGAAACCCGTCCGTGATGACGTCCCCGGGAACCGTCCCGACAAAAACCAGGAGGTCGGTTTCCTCCAGGAGGTCGTAGGTGGGGCGCGGACGGCCGTAGCCAATGGGGCCAACGTAGGAGGGCGAATCAAAGGACACGGTTCCCTGCGTGCGCCATTCAGCCGCCGCCGGGATGTGGTGCCGTTCCAGCCATTCCGTCAACTGGTCCGCCGCCTCCTGCGTCCAGTCGTTGCCGCCGGTGACAAAGAGCGGCTTTTTGGATTCCGCCAGCGCGGCCTCCAGCGCGGCGGCGTCCGTCCTGCTCATGCCGCCGGCGGCAACGGGGATGGCGGGGTGCAGTACAGGGTCAATCTGCTGCCGGATGATGTCCTCCGGCAGGCCCACCACCACCGGGCCCGGCCGGCCGCTCATGGCGGCGAACATCGCCTCGGCCACGATCTCGGACGCCCGCTCCGCATGGTCAAGGACCATCACGCGCTTCGCCCCGGTATCGAACCACGCCTTGATGTCGAACTCCTGGAATGCCTCACGGTCGCGGTGCGCGAACGGGATCAGGCCGACGAAGAGCAGCATGGGGGTGGAATCCTGCCAGGCGGTGTGCAGGCCCACGTGGGCGTTTGCGGCGCCGGGCCCGCGGGTCACCATGGCGATGCCCGGGCGCTGGTTCATCTTCCCGTCTGCCTCGGCCATGTAGGCGGCGCCGCCCTCGTGCCGGCAGACGATGGTATCGATGCTGGAGCCGTGCAGGCCGTCCAGCACATCCAGGAAACTTTCTCCCGGAACCACGTAGGTGCGTTCCACGCCGTGGGCCACCAGCGAATCGACAATGACGTGCCCGGCGGATTTGAGCACCGGCGGGGCGTCGGACGTGGGCAGGGGAGGCCGGCCCGGCGTTGCGTCGCCTTCTGCAGGGCGTACGACGGCGGCTGGCGGGGTGGGGCTTGTTGCTTCGGTTTCCGTTGTCATGGGCTTTCTTTGTCGGTTTGGACGGCTTTGGTCAGCGTGGTCTTTATCTGAAGGTGTTGGCGGGTGGGTTGGCGATGACGGGGGAGAGGCCGGTGTGGCCTTCGCGGGTTTGGGCGATTTCGCGGATGCGGGTGCGGCAGGCGTACCAGCCGAGGACCATCAGGATGGAGGCGATGGCGGTGACGAGCATGGTCAGGGGGGATTCGATGAAGACCATGATGAGGACGCCGGCGAGGAAGAGGAGGGAAAGGTAGCCGGTGTAGGGGGCGCCGAACATCCGGAAGGACGGGCGTTCGAGCCAGCCTTTGTTGGCCCAGCGGTGGAGTTGGATCTGGCACAGGACGATGGTGGCCCAGGTCATGATGATGCCGACGGAGGCGACGTTCAGGACGATTTCGAAGGCTTGGGCGGGGACGAGGTAGTTCAGGGGGACGCCGAGGAGGGACACGGCGGCGGTGATGGCGATCCCGCCGTAGGGGACGCCGGCTTTGTTCATGCGGGAGGCGAAGCGGGGGGCGGAGCCGTTGACGGACATGGAGCGCAGGATCCGGCCGGTGGAGTAGAGCCCGGCGTTCAGGGAGGACAGGGCGGCGGTGAGGACCACGAGGTTCATGATGACGTCCACGCCCTGGATGCCGATGGAGCCGAAGAAGGTCACGAAGGGGCTGACGCCCTTTTCGTAGGAGGTGTAGGGCAGCAGGAGTGCCAGGAGGATGACGGAGCCGACGTAGAACACGGCGATGCGGAAGACCACGGAGTTGATGGCCTTGGGCATGATCTTCTCGGGGTTTTCGGTTTCGCCGGCGGCGGTGCCGACGAGTTCGATGGAGGCGTAGGCGAACAGGACGCCCTGCATCAGGATGATCATGGGCAGCAGGCCGTTGGGGAAGATCCCGCCGTTGTCCGAGAGCAGGCTCAGGCCGACCTGTTGGCCGTCGACGGGGGTGCCGAAGATGACGAAGTAGGTGCCCACGATGAGGAAGATGACCAGGGCTGCGACCTTGATCAGGGCGAACCAGAATTCCATTTCGCCGAAGACCTTGACCGAGACGAGGTTCAGGGCCAGGACCACGACGAGGGCGGTGAGGGCCCAGGCCCATTGCGGGACCGCTGCCATCCAGGGGATGTAGTTGCCGAAGAAGTTCATGTAGAGGGCGGCGGCGGTGATGTCCACGATGGTGGTGGTGGCCCAGTTGATCCAGTAGAACCAGCCGGAAACGAACGCGGCCTTCTCGCCGAAGAATTCCCGGGCGTAGGAGACGAACGAGCCCGAGGAGGGGCGGTGGAGGACCAGTTCGCCCAGGGCGCGGAGGATCAGGAAGGCGAAGAACCCGCACACGGCGTAGGCGATGACCAGGGACGGGCCTGCTGCGTTCAGTCGGCCGCCGGCGCCCAGGAACAGGCCGGTGCCGATCGCGCCGCCGATCGCGATCATCTGGATCTGCCGGGGCTTCAAGTTCTTGTGGTAGCCCTGGTCCTCGGCATGCAGCGCCGACTCAGAAGCATGGGCATGACCTCCATCAATCACGTGGTCCGGTGCAACATTGGGGTCCTGTACAACCTCGTCATTGGGGTTGATGGGCATGGGTGATCCTTTCGATACGGAGAAGATCCTGCTGGTTGGAGAGGGCGAGTTTCAGGGCGCGTGGGCTGTAAGCGCGTGGGTCAGAAAACGGACCAGCCGGTGCGGTCCGAAAGATCTGCGAGGGCGGCGGTACCGGCCAGTGAGTTGCCTTTGGCGTCCAGCCGCGGACTCCAGACGCAGATGGCGCACTCGCCTGGAACGATGACAAGGATTCCCCCGCCCACCCCGCTCTTCCCTGGGAGGCCAACACGGTAGGCGAACTCGCCTGCGGCGTCGTACATGCCGCACGTCAGCATGATGGATCCGACACGTTTTGCGTCGCTGGGGGAGAGCACTTGACCCAGCGTTCCCCGTCCGGCCCGTGCCAGGAACAGGCCGGCCTTGGCCAGGTCGGAGCAGGTCATCATGATGGAACACTGGCGGACGTAGTTCTCCACCACTGCTTCGGCCGGCTGGTGGAGGTTGCCGAAGTTTTTCAGGAAGTGGGCCAGCGCCAGGTTCCGGCTGCTGTTGGCCAGTTCGCCGGCCGCCGCTTCCTCGTCGATGTAGGGTCCGCTGCTGGCTGCCTGTGCGGTGAGGAACTGCAGGAGCCGGGTGGCGGCGTCGGGCGCGTTGTCCATCAGGTGGTCCGTCACCACCAGGGCGCCGGCATTGATGAAGGGGTTCCGGGGGATGCCATGCTCCACTTCCAGCTGGACCAGGGAGTTGAAGGGCGTGCCGGAGGGTTCCCGCAGGACCCGGCGCCACAGCGATCCTGAGCTGTCACCGCCAAGTGCCATGGCAAGGGTGAAAACCTTGGAGATGCTTTGGATGGAGAAGGGCACGGCGGCATCGCCGGCGGCGAAGACTTCTCCGGATGTGGTGGCGACGGCGATGCCGAACCTGTTGAAGGGGACCGCTGCCAGGAGGGGGATGTTCCCCGGGACGCTGCCCGCTTCCCGTTCCGGCCGGTGGCGGAGGACGATGTCCTCGAGGAGCGCTCCCAGCGGCGGTGCCTGGAGTGTTGTTGTCATTTCCTGCCTGAAAGTTTGTTGGAAGTGGTTCCGGTCCATGCCTGGACGTGGAGCAGGGCCACCAGTGCGTCGCGGGGGCTGCTGAAGTCCAGCCCGGTGACGCGCGAAGCCTTGCTGATCCGGTAGTAAACGGTGTTTTTGTGCAGCTGCATCCGGCGCGCGCAGGCTGCCACGTCAAGCGAGGCGTCAAAGTACGCCCGCAGGGTTTCGGCCAACTCCCCGTCTTCCCTCAGCAGCCGCGAAAGGCTGCGGTGGCGGAACGTGGAGGTCGAGAAATTCCGGACTGCCTCCCGGAACAGGATTTCGCCCTCGAAGTCGTCCACCGTGCCTACGGACGTATCCCCGGCCTGGCCCACGCAGCTTAGGAGGGCCTCGGTCAGGCCGGTGACCGAGTGGATGGACAGCAGGTCCGGAACCACCGGGCCCACAGCAGCAAAGGGGCTGATGCCCAGGTGCTTCCGCGCGTCCTTGATGATGGACTCCGCGAGGCTTCGCAGCCCGGGTTCGGCCGCGGCAGACTGCAGGCCGGGAATTATGACGGCGGTGTCGCCCTTGAACTGGCCCACCACGGCGGACGCTTTGTAGGCGGCGGCGTGGATGGACGCCAGGTTGGCGAGTTCGCCGTGCTTCAGTGCGGCGTCATCGGCCTGCGCTTCGGACTCCGACATGCCAACCAGGATCAGGGCAGCCGGGCGCTCCGCCGGGAGCTTTTCACTGTGTGCGCTGGCTGCGGCCTCCTCGGGGCCGGAAAGGATCCGCGCCACGCGGTCTTCCCGCATGTGCACGGACTGCTGGTTGCGGTACCGGATCAGCTCGGCGGACGTACGTGCCGCAGAACCCTTCAACACATGGTCGACGTCCGGCCCGAACCCCGCACCCGTCTCCTGGAGCCAGATGTAGCCCATGATGCGGTCGCCGGCAAAAAGCGTGATGGCCACGCGTTCGCGCAGCCCGTCCTGCGGCCGGGCCGGAACCCGGACGGGCAAGCGGGTGCCATGAAGTTCGCGGTAAGCGCCAAGGTCCTTGAGCAGCAGCTCGTATTTGCGGGGGCCGCGGCGCGCCAGGATGGAGGCCTTGCGGAGTTCGTCAATGTCGTTGGAGACGGTGGAGTACGCCAGCACCTTGTTGGCCGCGTCCTCGATGACCACATGGCTGGAGGTGAGCCTCGCCGTCGTTTGGGCGATGGCGAAAAGGTCCTCTTCCAGCAGCGTAAGCACTTCACGCTGGTAGCTCGGCGGCTGGATCCTGTCCTTTGCAATGGACAGCAGCCGGTCCCAGTCCGCGCCGGGGTCCACCAGCAGCAGGCCCGTACCGGCATCGCGCAGCAGTTCCTCGGCTTCGGACAGCTCCTCGCGGCTTCCCTTCACGGCCACCACCGGGGGAGGGCTCTTCTTCAGGAGCCGGCGCAGCGCCGGCAAGGCGGACCGGCCGCGGACGCCGATCAGCAGGACGAAGGCGGCTGCGGCGTCGGGCGCTTCATCGTCGGCGTCCACGATCAGGAACCGTTCAATGGCGGGGCTGGCCGATGCCGGCCGCAGGACCAGGGTGGCGAAACCCAGGGGGAGATCCGCAAGGATATCGTCCACCGTCACCGCAGCCATGAGTGTCCTTTTGCATCGATCGCACCGGACGGCTCTGTCCGGTCAACTCATGGTATCCAGCAGGAATTGGCGGAAATATGGAAGCCGACCCAAAACTTACGCGGCTTTTTCAGCCCGCCGCCCAAGTCACCGGATGCGCACCGCAGCCGTGGAACGCCAATACACCTGGGTTGGGTCCAGCCCTGCAGTCCCCGGGCACTTTGGCGCGGACACGCCGGGAAAATAGCGGCCGTCGTCGTGCGCCGTGCCCAAAGTGCCCCGGGCGGCGGGCACTAAGACAGCAGAAAGCCGGGCCCGCAGCCATTCGACGACGGCGGGCAGCGGCCCGGTGATGACCGTCGGGTCCGCAGCACCCCAGTCGTCCAACGCCAGGGAAGTGCCCGTGACTTTTATGAGGGGTCCGGCGTCGGTGCCGCGGGTGTTGGATGGGGTGAACTGGTCAGTCGGCCGATGTGCCCGTTTGGCTGTAGAAGCGACCGAACCGCTGGAGGTACAGGAACATTCCCAGGAAAGCGATGACCCCCAAGAGTGGCCCGGCCCAAATGGCAACCGGCGTGCCCCGGACAAGCAGTGCCCCGGCTCCGAGAATGCTTCCTGCCACACCAACACCGGGGCTGGCCGTGGCAAGCGTGCCTTGAATCTTCCGGCCGACTTGGCGGTACCGGTAACTGTGGAGGACGACGAAGAGGATGAAGGCTCCGCCCATGAGGAGGGGCCAGGGCCAATCTGCCATTGCTGCAACGCTCAGTGTCAGCCCATACGTGCCGGCCAAGGCCAGCCAGTAGTTCCTTGCGGTCGTGTTGGTACTCATCGGCATCCCCCTGCGACGTCCATGCGGTAAAACATACCTGCCCCCGCTGCGGAGTTCACCGGCGCTGGTGGGCACGTGAACGGCAGCGCCCGTGGCCAGTGCATCCCGTTGAACGCAAAGCAAAAGGCCCTGCCTTCCTCAGTTCTCAGGAAAGCAGGGCCTCGCTACGTGGCGGTGACGGTGGGATTTGAACCCACGTTGGCTTTTACACCAAACAACATTTCGAGTGTTGCACCTTCGGCCGCTCGGACACGTCACCAACCTCAATAGGGTACCGGAGCAAGGCGCGCATCCCCAAAACGAGATTGGCGGGAGGGGCTCCCGCTGGCCACCCAAGAGGGCCTGAAAAGATTTTCAAAATTCTTTTTAGCAGGGGTCCACTGGGCCCCTTAAATGTCAGACCCTGCCATGAGGATGGATTCATGGAAGGCAATTGGGCGGTAGTGGAGGCTGAGGCGGTGGTTGACGCTTCGGTGGCTGCTTTTGCGGCGGTGCTCGCGGGCGGCGGTACTGCTGCTTCCGGCACGGCTGTTTCCGGTCGTGGCGCCGCAGAGCCTGATGCCGGCGGTGGCGGGGGTGGTGATGGCGCCGCTGATGATCCGTTGCAGCGGGTTGTTGATGGGGCGCTGGATGTTCTTGCCGGGCTGGCACGGTCCGAGGCGAAGCTGGCGGCGTTGAAGGCGCAGGCGGTTCAGGTGCTCGCTGCCGCCACGGGCCTGCTGAACGGTCCGCCGTCCTCGCCGCATGAGGCCACGGCGCAGGAGCGGAGCCTGGTGGCCGAGGTCGGCTGCGCTCTGGTGATCGGTGACCGCGCCGCCGGTGCCCTGTTGGCCGAGTCCCACGCCCTGACCACGTCCCTGCCCCGGACCCTCGCCGCGTTGCAGGGCGGCTCGATCTCCTGGGCCCATGCCCGGGAAATGGTGAACCAGACAGTCGGTCTTGACCCCGCAGGCGCCGCGGCCCTGGAGGCCCACTTCCTGGACCCCGACACGGCAAGGCCCGTCAATGCGGCCGCGATGGGGGAGATGCCGGCTTACCGGTTCAAGGCCAAGGCCAGGACCTGGCGCGAACGCCACCACCCGGAATCGATCGAGAAGCGCCACGCCAAGGGTGTGGCGGACCGGCGGGTGGAGTGCAGGCCGGACCAGGACGGCATGGCCTGGCTCTCGGCCTACCTCCCCGCCCATCAGGCAATGGCGGGCTGGAACCGGCTCAACGCCCTCGCCCGGGCCGCACAGGGACCCGACGAGTCCCGCACCCTCACCCAGATCCGGGCCGACGACTTCGCCGAAGCGATCCTCACCAGCGGCAGCAATGGCGGTAGCAGTCGCGGGTGTGAAGACATTTCCAGCGTCCTTGCAGGCAACAGCACAGGTACCAGCGACGGGGCGGGTGCCGGGATGGATCCCGCCGGGCTGTCGTCGGCGGTCCGGGCGCAGGTGCTCGTCATGGTGCCGGTATTCGCGCTGATGGGCCTGACCGACGAGCCGGCCATGCTGGACGGCTTCGGGCCCATCCCGCCGTCGATGGCGAGGGACCTGGTTGCGAACGGTGCTGATTCGTTCCACCGGGTCCTCGTTGATCCGCGGGACGGGGCGCCGCTGGAGATCGGGCGGACCAGCTACCGGGTCACCAAAGCGATGCGGAACTGGCTGCGGATGCGGGACGGCAAATGCCCCTTCCCCGGCTGCAACAACAACTCACTGGATAACGAGGCAGACCACCTTCTGGCCTGGCAGCACGGCGGAACCACCGGGATCAGCAACCTCGGACAGCCCTGCCCGAAACACCACAAACTCCGCCACACCACCGGCTGGACACCAACACCAGCCACCAAAACCGAACCACCCGGCTGGACCTCACCCACCGGCCGGAACTACAAAAGCGAACACCAGGACTGGGAACCACCCCAATGGCCCGAATCTGCCATGCCGCCCATGCCGGCGCGGCTGGAACCGGGGGAGCATCACAACGGGCAAGTCCCCGGCATGCTGCCCTACCCGCCCATGCCCGGCGCGTGTGCCTGCCCTGCCGGAGACCTCCCATACCCGGAACCTCCACCGGAGGAACCTGAAGATGACGGCCTCATAGACCTGGACGACATACCCGTGGACGACCCCCTCTGGAACGACTTCTACGCCCTGCCGCCCGTCCTGCCCCAATACCCTCTGAACTGGGACCCCATGAATGACTGGGACCCGATAACGGACCGCAATCCGGCACTGACCTGAATTCCTTGCTGACAAAGCGCCGCACAAGGCAGCTTGTGATCCAGCGATGCCACGGTGGGGGCAGCCAGGCGGGTCAATAGCCCAGTGTCGGGGAGACGGCCCAAGACACACCGGTTGGGGAGACGGTCCAAGCACAGCCCCAAAGCCCCAGGAACCAGAACCAGGCAGCGGCCAACTTTTGCGGTCCACGCCGGGAGGGCTAGATTCATCAGCAAGATGACTAATCAAACCAGTCCCACGCACGCAACCGCCTACTGGACAACGGCCAAGGAACACGGCGAACTCCGTACCGAGGACCTTTCCGCCCCCGGCCCAGACGAAGCCCTGGTGCGCACCCTCTATTCCGGCATCAGCAAAGGCACCGAGATGGTGGTCCATGCCGGCGCCGTCCCGCCCCGGGTAGCCGACGAGATGCGGGCACCCCACCAGGAAGGCGAATTCCCGGGGCCGGTGAAGTTCGGCTACCTGTCCGTGGGCGTAGTCGAGGACGGTCCGGAGGGATGGCCGGAGCAGCGCGTGTTCTGCCTCAACCCCCACCAGGACCGCTACGTCGCGTCCATCAGTTCACTCACGAAAATTCCCGACGACGTCCCGTCCCGCCGGGCAGTGCTGACCGGAACCGTGGAAACCGCAGTCAATGCGCTGTGGGAGGCCGGCCCGAGGCTCGGTGACCGGGTCGCGGTTGTGGGCGCAGGCCTCGTGGGCGGCATGGTGGCCACCCTGCTCAGGACCTTTCCGCTGGAACGCCTGCAGCTTGTGGACCTGGACCCGGGCCGGAAGCAACTGGCGGACACCCTTGGAATAGACTTCGCCCACCCGGATGAAGCCCTCGCCGACTGCGACATCGTGTTCCACTGCTCCGCCTCCCAGGAAGGCTTGGAGCGCAGCCTGCAGCTTGCGGGCGACGAAGGGGACGTCATCGAAATGTCCTGGTACGCGAACCGCCAGGTAACCGTGCCGCTGGGTGAGGACTTCCACGCCCGGCGCCTGTCCATCAGGGCAAGCCAGGTGGGAGTGGTGGCACGAGCGCGCCGGCACCGCAGGACCAACGCGGACCGCCTGAACCTCGCAGTATCGCTTCTCAAGGATCCGGTATTCGATGCCTTCCTGACGGGTACTTCCCCGTTCGCTGAGCTGCCTGGCGTTGTGCAGGACCTGGCCCGCGGCAACCTCGAAGCTCTATGCCACGTCATTGAGTACCCGGGCGACGAAGATTCCCAGCACCCTAACCGAGAAAACCAGAGGTAGTCCATGTTCAGCCTGACCGTACGGCGCCACTTCATGATCGCCCACAGCCTCCCGCGCGAGGCCTTCGGGCCCGCCCAGGCCCTGCATGGGGCAACCTTCGTCGCCGAGGTGTCCTTCCGCCGTCGGACGCTCAACGAGGACGCGATCGTCCTGGACATCGGTGCTGCGGGCACCATGATCGAGGAGGTGCTGGCAGGCCTGAACTACCGGAACCTGGACGAGCACCCGGATTTCGCCGGGAAGCTCAGCACCACGGAGGCGCTTGCGGAATACATCGCGCAGTTTGTTGCTGAAAAGCTGAAGGATGATCCCGACGGCGGCCAGCTCACCGGGATCGACGTCACCCTGCGCGAAAACCCGGACGCCTGGGCCACCTACACGCTGGACCTTCCAGCAACCTGATCCAGTGGACCGCATCCGGCTGCTGGTTCCCGGCAACATCCACCATCATTCCGGTGGGAACATCTACAACGCCAGGCTGGTGCAGGGGCTGAAAACGCTGGGAGCCGCCGTCGACGTGTTCCCCGTCGACGGCTCCTGGCCCTATGCCGGTGCCCACGCCCGACGCAGGCTGGGCAGCCTCCTGGGGGCGTGGGAACAGGCAGGTGAAGCGGAACCAGAAGACGCAGTAACCCTTGTGGACGGGCTCATCGCCATGGGCGCACCGGATGAAATGGAATTCGCGGCCAACGCCGGACGCAAAACATGGGTGTTGGTACATATGCCCGCCCCGGCACATCACGAGCGTGAAGCACGGTCCCTCCGGGCTGCAAGTGGCGTCGTGTGCACCAGCACTTGGGCCGGCAAAGTCCTGGAAGAACGTCACGGACTTCATGGACTGGAGGTCGCCCTTCCCGGGACGGACCAGGCGCCGTTGGCCCACGGGTCCACTCCGCCCCACCTGCTTACGGTGGCCGCGCTGCTGCCCAACAAGGACCAGCTGCTGACGGTGTCCGCCCTGGCAATGCTTCAGGACCTTGACTGGACCGCATCATTTGTCGGATCAGACAAGGCAGACGGGGATTACGCGCAAGGAGTTCGGGCGGCTGTGAGCATGCACGGGCTGGACGGACGGATCCTGTTCACCGGGGAGCTGACTGGCGAGGCACTGGAGAACGAATGGCGTCGGGCGGACCTCAGCCTCCTGGTGTCCCGTGCCGAGGCTTTTGGCATGGTGGTCACCGAATCACTGGCGCACGGGATCCCCGTGGTGGTGCGCGACGGGACCGGTGCCGTTGAGGCCTTGCGCCTGGGAACAGCGGGGAAGGACGACGACGGCGGCATGCTTCCGGGAGCGAAGATTGCCTTTCCGTCGGATGATGATCCTGCGAACCCCGCCGTGCTCGCCCAGGCCCTGCGGCGCTGGCTGGAAGACCCCGGAGCCAGGGATGCCTGGCGGGCGCGGGCGCTGGATGCGCGGAGCAGGCTGCCGGGCTGGGACCAGCCAGCGGCCTGCGTGCTGGCCGCCATCAGGAAGGCTCACTGACTGCCCAGCCCGCTGACTGCCGGGCGCGAGTCAGAGCCGCGAGCGGTGCCCGGCGAAGAAGTCACGCAGCAGGGCGGCGGACTCGGCTTCGCGCACCCCCGGATACACCTCAACCCAGTGGTTCAGGCGCCTCTCGCGGAGCACATCGAAAACAGACCCCGCAGCTCCTGCTTTCTCGTCCCAGGCACCAAAGACCACCCGGGGGATCCGTGCCAGGACAATCGCTCCGGCGCACATGGCGCAGGGTTCAAGGGTGACCACCAGCGTGCAGTCGGCGAGCCGCCAGCCGTCTCCGCTGCCGCCGTCGAGCATGGAAAGTTTGCGCAGCCGGTCGGCCGCCTCGCGGATGGCCACGACCTCGGCGTGGGCGGTGGGGTCTCCAAGCTCTTCCCGCTGGTTCCGCCCGGAACCCAGCACGGCGCCGTCGGGCCCGATGACCACGGCCCCGATGGGTACGTCCTCCGTGTCGAGGGCGCGACGGGCCTCGGCGAGGGCAAGGCCCATCCACGCGTGGTGTTTCTTATCTGCGGAGACCATGGCTCAATGATAGTTTCGAAGGATACCCAGAGCCCGTGACGCACATCCGCCGGGAGGCACAGTGAGCACAGTCCGAGACCGCGTGGACAAGTGGATCAAGCCGTACGCCGCCTTGTGGCTGACCATGATCATCGGCGGAACGCTGGTGATCGCCCTGGCACTCCTGGGAGCCGAGGTCTACTCGGACGTCGTAGACGAGGAAGGCCTGGCGAGCCTTGATATTCCTGCATTGGAATATTCGCAGTCGTTGCGGAACCCGGAGGTGGACGCCTTCGCCACAGGCTTCACCAACGTAGGCGGCGGGATCGGCATGCCCATCCTGGCGAGCATCCTCACCGCCTGGCTGACCTTCCTGAACAGGACATGGCGGCCCATTGTCCTGGTGGGCGGAGCGGCCCTTGTTTCCACCTTGGCCACTACTTGGGGCAAGCGGCTGGTAGGCAGGACACGTCCGGACCACTCCGAGGCCGTCCCGCCGTTCGAGACGTCGCCGTCCTTCCCCAGCGGGCACACCCTGAACACCACGGTGGTGATAGGGGTCCTGATCTACCTCATGTGCCTGCAGTTCCAAGTACTCTGGGCGCGGATCGCAGCCATCACGGTGGGCACACTCTTCATCATTGCCATGGGCCTGAGCCGGGTCTTCCTGGGACACCACTGGATGACCGACGTCATGGCGGGCTGGTTCCTGGGGCTGGCGTGGGTAGGAATCGTGATCCTGGCCCACAGGCTGTTCCACCTGATGCGGCGGCGTGAGCACGCAGGCCCTGCACCCACCTTCGAGCATCCCGTCCTGCGCGAGGACCACACCGGGGACGCAGAACGTACCGCCCCGGAGGAGGACGCCGGCGTTGCCCCACAAAGGGCCGACGACGACGCTTCGCAGTCCGGCACGGGCGGCGGACGGCAGGGGAGCGGCCCGGCAGCCGGGTGATAGTTTTGACCCATGCGCACTCTCGTTGTGGACCACCCGCTGGTCGCCCATAAGCTCACCGTCCTGCGGGACAAGAACACTCCGTCCCCGGTCTTCCGGCAGCTGACGGAGGAACTGGTGACCCTCCTGGCCTACGAGGCCACGCGGGAAGTCCGCACCGAGCCCGTGACCATCGAAACCCCCGTCAGCACCACCGTGGGCACGGCGTTCACCAAACCCACTCCGCTGGTGGTGCCCATCCTCCGTGCTGGCCTGGGAATGCTCGAGGGCATGACCAAACTGGTCCCCACGGCTGAAGTGGGCTTCCTGGGCATGGCCCGCGACGAGGAAACGCTGGACATCATCACCTACGCCGAGCGCCTGCCCGAGGATCTCACCGACCGGCAGATCTTCGTGCTGGATCCCATGCTTGCCACCGGCGGAACACTGCGCGAGGCCATCAAGTTCCTGTTCAAGCGCGGCGCTTCTGATGTCACCTGCATCTGCCTGCTCGCCGCGCCGGAGGGCCTGGCCAAGCTGGAGGAAGAACTCTCCGGCGCAAACGTCACCATCGTCCTGGCTTCCATCGATGAGAAGCTCAACGAGAAGTCCTACATTGTCCCGGGCCTGGGCGACGCAGGCGACCGCCTGTACGGCATCGCCGGCTAGGACTCAAGCCTTTCCCGCTTCCTGCGCAAGGCCTAGCCTGTGCGCATGGACTGGAAACTGGAACTCGTTTTTGTCCCCGTATCCGATGTGGACCGGGCCAAAGACTTTTACGTCAACAAGGTGGGCTTCAACGCCGATTTCGACGAGCGGCCCAACGACTCCATCAGGTTCGTGCAACTGACGCCGCCGGGCTCAGCCTGCTCCATCTGCATCGGGGAAGGCCTCACGGATGCTCCCCCCGGTACCGGCTCCAACCTGCAGCTTGTGGTCTCTGACATCCAGGCCGCCCACCGGCAGCTCAAGGCCAACGGGGTGGACGTCAGCGATGTGGACGTGCAGGACTGGGGCCACTTTGTGTACTTCGCGGACCCTGACGGTAACCGCTGGGCGGTCCAGTACATCCCCGGCAGGGACGTACCGGACCGCCAAGGCGAAGCCGCTTCTGTTTAGTACCAGTTGTTGGCGTAGTGGAAGTTCAGTGCTCCACACGGGGACTGGTAGCGCTCCTGGATGTAGTTCAGGCCCCAGTTGATTTGCGTACGGTAATTGGTGAGGTAGTCGGCGCCGGCGCTGGCCATCTTCTCGGCCGGCAGGGACTGCACAATGCCGTAGGCGCCGCTGCTCGGGTTGGTGGCCGTGGTGGTCCAGTCTGATTCCTTGGTCCACAGGGTCTGCAAGCACTGCATCTGGTCCGGTGCCCAGCCGTAGGAGGCCAACTGGCCGGCAGCGTAGGCCTGTGCGCCCGCGGGGTCGTTGACTGCGACGACCGGGGCGGGCTCGGGAGCGGGGGCAGGTGCCGGCGCGGGCTCAGGCTCCGGTGCAGGTGCAGGGGCAGGTGCCGGTGCGGGCTCAGCGGCGGGAGCCGGCGCCGGCTCGGCCGCCTGCGGAACAACGTTGATGGGCTCTGCCGCAGGTGCCGGAGCAGGGTTTTCCTGGATTTCGCTCTTCTCGATGCTCAGCTTCGACTGGGCCTCAGCGGCCTGCGTCTCCGTGGCTGCCACCTGCACTGCGGTGTCGGTGGCCTGGCCTGCTGCTCCAACGCCTACAAGGAGCGCGCAGGACGTCGCGAGGATGGCGGCGCGCTGGCCAAAGGACGGAATTTTGCCTGACGTGCGCGGGGCACCGGCGTCGTGGCCTGGTTTCGGGCGTGCTTTAGTAAGGAACTTAGCCTCGATCCACCGATGAGCCTTCGGCTGGCCGTCCTGGCGTGACCGGTGCGAGATGATGCGCCGCGGGCAGGGGTGTGTTCCGGGCGTCG
>NZ_JBIVRG010000019.1:0-49050 GCF_044755505.1 Pseudarthrobacter sp. NPDC092202
GCGACGCCCGGAACACACCCCTGCCCGCGGCGCATCATCTCGCACCGGTCACGCCAGGACGGCCAGCCGAAGGCTCATCGGTGGATCGAGGCTAAAGCGGCGGCGGAGCACCTCACTTTGACGGTCCGCGATGGCGCGTTTCTCAGAAGCGAAGGATCTCAGGAAAAACTTCTTGATATTGACCCATCCATGTTTCTGCGTCGGCCGAATAGTCATTGAGACACCGGCCAGGGGCAGGTGAACATCGGTCCGGGCCATGCCCGTCACAATTCAAGGAGTACTGGAATGCAGACAATTAAGCGCAGCACGTTCACGGTCGCAGGCGTTGCAGCGGCGGCTTTGCTAAGCCTGACCGCCTGCGGGGGATCGGCTGCCACTTCAGGCTCATCTGCTCCCGCCGCCGCGCCTTCTGCTTCCAGTGCGGCGCCGGCACCGTCCGCCAGCTCTTCGGCCGACGCTATGGACCCGGCCGTCAACCTGGTCGGCCCGGGTTGCGCTGGTTACGCCGAGCAGGTCCCCACCGGCGCAGGCTCGGTGGAAGGCATGGCCTTGGATCCAGTCGCTGTCGCAGCATCGAACAACCCGATCCTTACCACTCTGACCGCCGCAGTGTCCGGCAAGCTGAACCCCAAGGTTGACCTGGTGGACACCCTTAACGGCGGCGAATTCACTGTCTTCGCACCGGTGGATGAGGCCTTCGCCAAAATTGACCCCGCAACCATCGAAACCCTTAAGACCGACGATGCTCTGCTGAGCAAGATCCTGACCTACCACGTGGTCCCGGGTCAGATCACTCCCGACAAGATCGCTGGCACCCACGCCACGGTCCAGGGCGGATCCGTCACGGTCACCGGCAGCGGTGAAACCCTCAAGGTCGATGACGCCAGCGTCATCTGCGGCGGCGTGCAGACCAAGAACGCAACCGTCTACCTCATCGACTCGGTGCTGATGCCCAAGTGAATCGGCTGCTGGCCTAGGGCCAAATAGGACTGCTCCCTGGAAGTTGGAACTGAATTTATTAGTCCAAACTTCCAAGGAGCAGTTTCTTGTGTAGCCACACCCTCTTTGGCCGCGGTAAGAATTACCGAGAACTCACATTGGACGCCTAAGTCCATGGGGCAGGAATGCCATGGTGGGCCGCTGGTCTTGAGAGTGAACCTGCTCTTTCCGTCATCTCCGCTGGCTGCCGTGCAGAGCCAGCAATCTCCCGCAGCTGCTGGGACCAAGACTGACCGCGGCCCAGCCATATCCGTTCTCTATGACTGCTGGGCAAACTGAAACGGGTAAGGCTTCATTTACTCATCTGTGTGAGGGGTGTTTCATGGGCCGGCGGCGCTGGGGGAGTGGGCGGAGGGGCCGCGTTAGCTGGACTTGAGGGTCCGGTCCGTCCTGATGATCCGGGGGACGATCTTGACGTAGGCCACCATCCCGATGAGCTCCACTAATGTCTGGGTAACGACGACGAGGGATACCAGGGCGAGCGGCTCGGGCAGGGCCAGGGCCAGGGGGAGTACGACCAATGAGTTGCGTGTTGCGCCGCTGAAGATCACGGCCTTGGTACTGGCGGCGTCCAGTCCGCCTGCCCGCGCCGCTGCCATGCCCAGCGGGACCATCACCACCAGGAATGCCGCGTAGACCGGGATGACCGACAGCAGGGATCCGATCTGGCTGCCCACGCCGGTGATCTGTGACCCAATGACGACAGCGAGGGTCAGCATCATCAAGGGAACCATCAGCCCTTCCATCAGCGTCATCACGGCACGGCCTCCGGCTGCCCGTCTGGCCCATTCCTGGGTGAGCGCCGCCAGAACAAGCGGGATGATGATCAGGAAGACGAGAGCCTCAATGAAGGGCCCTGGCTCTATCTCGGAGACCAGGTCGGGGCCTACAAAGAACAGCAGATACAGGGGCAACAGCAGCATCTGCGTGAGCATGAGCAGCGGCGCGGCCGCAAGAAGCCGGTCGCTTGATCCGCCGGCCAGTCCGGAGAAGACGATTACGTAATCGATACAGGGGGTCAACAGCACCATCATCACCCCGATCAAAAGGGCCTGATCATGTGCGATGAACCGGGACAGGGTAAAGACAACGCCCGGGACGATAAGGAAGTTCAGGACCAGAACGGTCGCCATGAACCGGACATCGCGTATCGCCTTACCGATCAAGGCAAACGGAATGCCGAGGAACGTCGCAAACAGCAGCAGCACCAGAACAGGGTTGATGGCCTGTTCCAGGGGCACAGACACGGCAGGAACCAGCCAGCCGAGCACTCCTCCAGCGACAACGGCCAGCAGGTAGAGGCCGATCTGCCGGCGCTCCAGGACACTGACCAAACGGGCTACTCGCATTCATCAAGCGTAGGCGGGTGAATAAAGGGCGTCGGAAGATGACGAAGCAGGCCAACCGGCCCGGGAACAAGCACCGGCGTCCTCAGCTGAGAAACCACCGCCGCCGTACGGAACCTTGATGAGTAGGTGCAGTGATGTCCAACGTGAAAGAAGGTAAGCCGAAGCTTTACTTTTCGGTGCGCCTAATTTTGCGTTATTCTCAGTGGTATCACCACGCCCACGATGACGAGGACCATGATGGCTATTCCGATACTTCAGGCACGCCCGGCCGCGGGCCGGCGGTGGTCCCGCTTGCTGCTGATGGGCCCGGCTTTTGTGGCCGCCATCGCTTACGTCGATCCTGGCAATGTGGCCGCTAACCTCACTGCGGGTGCGAGCTACGGGTATTTGCTGGTCTGGGTTTTGGTGGCAGCGAACGCCATGGCCGTGCTGGTGCAGTATCAGTCGGCCAAACTCGGGCTGGCCACGGGCCTGAGCCTTCCCGAGATTCTGGGCAAGCGTCTTGGCAACGGCCGACGGCGGATGTACTGGCTCCAAGCTGAGGTGGTCGCCGGCGCAACCGACATGGCCGAAGTCATCGGCGGTGCCGTGGCGCTGAACCTGTTGTTCGGCCTTCCGCTGCTGGCCGGCGGCCTCATCATTGGTGTGGCATCAATGCTGCTTCTGGCGTTGCAGAGCGCACGGGGCCAGAAGTCCTTCGAGTACGCGATCCTGATCCTGCTTGGCGTCATCGCGGTCGGTTTCGTCTCCGGGCTCTTCGTGAACCCGCCCGATGCCGGGAGCGCCTTGGGCGGCCTGGTGCCCAGGTTCGAGGGCACGGACACCGTCCTGCTTGCGGCCAGCATGCTGGGAGCCACGGTCATGCCGCACGCGATTTATCTGCATTCGGCGCTGGCCCGGGACAGGCACGGCTTCTCCAAGGATCCCGCCGTCCGGACACGACTCATTAAGGCCACCCGCTTCGACGTGGCGGGCGCCCTGATGCTCGCCGGGGTAGTTAACATTGCCATGCTCCTGCTGGCCGCCTCCAGCCTGCGTGGCATCGAAGGAACGGACACGATCGCCGGTGCCCACGCCGCCGTCACGTCGGCTCTTGGTCCCGTCATCGGCGTCGTGTTCGCCATCGGGCTGCTGGCCTCGGGACTGGCCTCGACATCGGTCGGCTGCTATGCGGGCGCCACGATCATGGGTGGGCTGCTGAAGCTCCGCGTACCGCTGCTGACCCGTCGCGTCATCACCTTGATCCCTGCCCTGCTGATCCTCGGCGCCGGGATCGAGCCGACCCTGGCCCTGGTTCTGAGCCAGGTCCTGCTCAGCTTCGGTATTCCTTTTGCTTTGATCCCGCTGATCCGGCTGACCGGGAAACGTGATGTGATGGGCATCCACACGGACTCGATGCCGCTGAAGATCGCCGGCTGGACCAGCGCGACGCTGATTGTGGGACTGAACTGTGTCCTCATCGTCCTCACCGTTACCGGTCAAGCCTGATCCTTCCGGAGTTTGACGCGGAGTCGCCGCTGCTGGACGGGACCACTCGCTCGGCGTTCGTCGCTTTGGGGAGGGCTGTTCCTCCAGTGGAGGGCGAACTCGTCCAAGGTTTTGCCATCGACAAGCCATGGTGTCGGGGGCACGAGCCGGAGACCGCGGAGCTCCCCATTTTCCAGCATTTTCACAACTTCGGCTTCACTGATGCCCAGTACGCCGGCGGTCATTGTGACTGTGTAAAAGTGCACCATTCCCCGTGCCGGTGTGCGGGCGTGACGTGGGGACATGCCAAAGCTCCTTTTTGGATCGGATAAGTGTTGGCCAGCTGATGGCCAGTGCCGTCATCTTCATGGCCGTGCATTCTGGTCCGGTACCGCAATATAAGTGCTCCAATTCCTTTTTGTCGACCACCAAAATTTGGGGGACGGTGCTGCCCCACCCCGTGTGGTTGGGGGGGGCAGGTGCCCCTGTTTTGGGGGTTCCGGCGCATCAAGTTGGGGCTGTCTGGTGGCCGTGATCGGGGGGAAGCTTGGGTAACTGTCCCTTGGAAGGTTTTCGGCGCTTTGCCGGCCCAAATTTCCCACATGCACTTTGGAAGAGCTATGACGGGTTTATTTGCTCGATGGAGCATGCAATTTCGGTTGTTGGTCCTGGCTTTGGCGGCCGGCATTGTAGGCATGGGTCTTTGGTATCTTCCCCATGTTTCTGTGGATGCCCTTCCTGAATTCGAGCCAGCGCAGGTGGAAATTCAGACGGAAGCCCTGGGCTTGTCCGCTGTTGAGGTAGAGCAGCTCATTACCTCGCCGATGGAAGTCGACTTGCTCAACGGCGTCGCCTATCTGGACGAGATCAGATCCCAGTCCATTCCTGGCCTGTCCTCAATCCAGCTGCTGTTCGAGCCGGGGACGGATTTGCCCCGGGCACGCCAGCTCGTGGCGGAGCGGCTGGTCATGGCGCACTCTTTGCCGCGTGTCTCCACGCCGCCGGTACTGATGCAGCCCAAGTCTTCCACCGGCCGGGTGATGATGGTGCGGCTCTCTTCTTCGGAGATGCCGCTCATGGACATGTCCGTGTTGGCCCGCTGGAACATCAAACCACGCCTGATGGGCGTTCCCGGCGTCGCGAACGTTTCCATCTGGGGGCAGCGTGAGCAGCAGATGCAGGTCCAAGTGGACCCGGCAGTGCTGCAGGCACGCGGAGTGACGCTGAACCAGGTCATGGAGACCACGGGCAATGCCGTGTGGGTGTCTCCCCTGACCTTCCTTAAGGCCTCCACGCCAGGTACCGGCGGCTTCCTGGAGACGGAGAACCAGCGCATCGGTATCCAGCACGTGCTGCCGATCACCACTTCGAGCGATCTTGCCAAGGTCAGCGTGGAGAAAGTGACGGGTGCCCCATTGACGCTGGGGGATGTTGCTTCAGTGCGCGAAAATCATCAGCCGCTCATAGGTGATGCAGTGCTGGACGAGGATCCAGGCCTGATGCTGGTCGTCGAGAAGTTCCCCGAGGCGAACACCATGGAGATTACCGCCGCCCTGGAGTCGGCGCTGGAGGACCTGAAACCGGGCCTTTCGGGCATTGACGTGGACAGCAGTGTCTACCGTCCGGCGTCCTTCATCCAGTCCGCGGTGGAGAGCCTGGGAATTGCGCTCTTCGTCAGCCTGGCGCTGGCGGCTCTCCTGCTCGGGATGTTCTTCAGGTCCTGGCGAGTCGCTTTGGTGGGACTGCTGGTCCTGACGGTATCCACAGTGGCCGCCCTGCTGGTGCTGTTCGCGCTGGGGGTCGGATTGAACGTCATGGTGTTCTCCGGCCTGGTGCTTGCCCTGGTGGTGGTGGTGGGAGACCTCGTGACCGACCTGAACGGGCTGCAGCTCTACCGCAGCCAGGAGGAGATTCCCGGCAACGGCAGCACGCGCGCGGGGAACTGGTCCTAAGACCTCACCGCAACAGCCTGGACCTTACGGCTTTCCGCGCCCGGCCGCCATCATCTTTGTCCGCCGCCCACGAGCGGGAGAGCACCGGTGGTCAGAGGTCGAAGGCGGCGGCAGCCAGCGCCGTGACCCTTAGGCAGTGACGAAAGTACTGACGGCGGCTATGGCCCACATAAGCTCATGAGCGCTCAATCCCCGCTGCTGCAGGAACCACCCAGACCGCGTCCGCCGCTTCAGTTCCAAGCGTGATGTCCTGCCCGCTGCCGGTCATTCGGACGGTTGTCCCTGCCGTGAAGGGCTTCCGTTGGCCGGTGGTGAGCTTGGTCCCGGGAGTGAGGCCAAGGCGGGAAAAATAACGCAGCAACTTCGGGTCAGTGTCCGATACCCGGCAAATGACCACGTTTTGTCCTGGCTGTGCGGCAGTGAGCTGGCTGGCTTCGGGGCGGTTTACCTGCCCGTCGGCTGTGGGGATGGGATCACCGTGGGGGTCCGTGGACGGGTGTCCCAGCAGTTCATCCATTCTGGCGATCAGGTCTTCGGAGGCCGCGTGTTCGAGCTTTTCGGCCTCGTCGTGGACTTCATCCCAGGTGTATCCGAGTGTCTGCACCAGAAAGGTTTCCAGGACTCTGTGCCGGCGGACCATGACCAGGGCGTACCGCCTCCCGTCGGGAGTGAGACTGACACTGCTGTACTTGGCGTGTGAGACCAGGCCCTGGAGCGCGAGCTTTGCGATACCCTCGGAGACCGTGGACATGCTCAGGCCCAGCCGGTCCGCCAGCAGCCCAACGGTGACCGGCGCATCCGACCATTCATTGGCGGTGTAGAGGAGCTTCAAATAGTCCTGAGCGGCAACGGTCAGGTCAGAACCGTCGGCCTTAGCCATTGCCGCGCCGCCCGCCCTGCAGAGAGCCAGTGAGCCGTCCCTTTGGGGGAAGGATGGTCAGGGCCAGGGGCTCAGTCCTTGAGGGCAATCGACGCCGTGCGCAGCAAACGGCCGCCCAGGGTCCGGTCGTCGCCTCTGCAGCGGATCCGCCGGCCCGGCTGCGGCTGGCCGTCAGGTACTCCACGGCTGGCTGGCCTCCGCTCTTAGAGGCCCATGGCATCCAGAAGAGCATCTTCCTCGTCATCAGAGCGTGGGCGGCGTGCTTTGCCCTGGGCACGGTGTTGTCCGGGTTCGGACGGTTCCTCAAGTTCACGTTCCTCCCGACCGATGCGGGCCTGTTGCCGGGCCATGTAACCGAACCCGACAAAGGCCAGCACGCCGAAGGTAATCCACTGCATCGCGTAGGACAGGTTTGACCCTTCCTGCACCTTGGGTGGGGCGAGTTGCTGAGGCGCAGTTTCCGGCGGGGGCGTTTCGGAAGCCATGAGGCCATAGCTGCCTGTCTTCACAGGGTACTGCAGCTGGCGGGCATAGGAGGTCAGGTCGATGCTGGCCAGTTGCCCTTCCGGAGCAGCGCGGTCCACGTCGGCTTCTGAGGGTTTGATCCGCACCACCGCAGTGACGGTTCCAGTCGGCGGTGCAGGAACCATATCAGGGTAGCCGGGCCGGTTGTTTCCGATGGGAACCCAGCCGCGGTTGATGATGATCGTTTCGCCGGTTAGCAGACGGAACGGCACCACAATCTCGTACCCTGCGGCAGAGTAGTTGGGCCGATTCCGCACGATCCGCTGGTCTTCGGCGAGGTACTGGCCTCTAACGGATACGGTCGTCCATTTCGCGTCCGGCTCGGCGTGATCAAAATAGCGGCTGGCTTCTTCGTAGGGCACAGGCGGCTTGTCGTAGTTCTGCTGGACACGGCGGATTTCGGTGACTGCCTGGTTTCGCCGGTCCATCTGCCAGTTACCCAGCCCTATGCAGGCCGCAGCGAACAGAACGGCCAGACCCAGGATGCCCACCCACCGCCAGGACAGCAGGAATCCGTAGGCCCTGGGCTCCCGGTCCTTATTTGGCAGCAATGTCAGCCCTGCACGCCGCCGGAACAAACAGCCCCGGGCTCGGGTGCCTGCGCGCCTTGCCGGTATTTTTTAATGAACGGTGCCAGGCGTTCGTCGCTGCCGCTGTCCACGGCGAGCTGCTTGCCCCACGCTGTTGCGACCACCGGGGAGACCTGCCCCGGAACGGGGCTGGCCAAGAGGTAATCCTGTCCGACGGCCAGCGAGGTTAGGCTGGCGATCTGGTCCGTGGGCAGGTCGGGGCGGTAGGTGAGCCAGACGGCCCCGTGTTCGAGGGAATGCACTGCCCGGGTCTGTTCAACGGGGGCGGTGTAGATCCCGCAGTTCGTCCAGACCGGTGCATGGTCTCCGCCGGTGGCCGGAGTCTGCGGATAATTGACGGCCCCGCTGGTGTGGTTTCTGGACTGGTCCGGATAGTCCTGCTCACCCTCGATCGGGCGGGCCGCAGCGGCATTGAGCTGCTCGCGCTGCTGCACCTCTGCCACAAGGACAAAGGTCACTGCGGCAATGATTGCGAGCACGACCGCCGCGCCGGTGCCGTAGATCAGCCAGGCCCGCCGCCTGTCGGCGGCCCGATGCCTGGCCTGCACTGCAGCTAGGAGCGCTTTGCGGTCCTCACCGGCTTTCGGTTTTCCGGACATCGGCGGTCTCACTCTCTTTTGGGGCGGTCAAAGTCGGCCACGGAGCTCTTCAAGGGCCCTGATTTCAGCTGTCTGTGCTTCGAGGATACGGGCAGCGAAGTCCCGTACCTTTGAGGTTTCCGCCAGACGGGTACCGGCGGTGGCCATTGCAACGCCACCTTGATGATGGCGGATCATCAAATCAACGAATAAACGCTCCGCCTCCGCACCTGAGGATTCGCGCAAGGCCTGCATCTGTTCCTGGGTGGCCATGCCTTCCATGGTATTTCCGCCACCGGCAGCTGGGGCACCGTGCGAGGCACCGGCCCCGTCATGAGTACCATCTGCCTTCATCCAGGCCATCGGCGGCGCTGTCCCGGTCTGGGAGAGCCCCCAGTCCTGCAGCCAGGCAAACATCTGCCCATTTTGATGCTGCTGTGCAGTGGCAATGTCATAGGCAATCGCCCGGACCTCGGGGTTCTCGGACTTGTCCCGGATCAGCAGGGCCATCTCCACCGCCTGGGCATGATGGGTCTGCATATCCCGGGCAAACCCGGCGTCCGGGCCGGCGTCCGGGACTACAGTGGGCGCGGCGGAAAGCCGCCCCAAGGCAAAGAAGCCCAGCGCGGTGAGGGCCACAACCGTGACAAAAACTGCCCACAGCCGTTTCCTGGGCAGCACCGACGTTGCCTTGGGCTGTTCGCGCGCCTCCATGTCGGTCATGCTCAAAGCCAGCCCTGGGGATCCACGGTCACGCCGTTGCGGACGATTTCGAAGTGCAGGTGGCATCCGGTGGAGTTTCCGGTCGTGCCGGCACCGCCGAGCCGCTGGCCCTTGCCCACCACGGCTCCGACCGGAACCTCTATCGACGAAAGATGGTTATACGTGCTCTTCATCCCATTGCCATGATCCACCACGATGCGGTTCCCTCCGCCGTTCTGGGACCACCCGGCCTCCACCACGGTGCCGGAGCCGGCGCTGAACACTGCGGTCTGGCAGGAGGCCACCAAGTCCAGTCCGGTATGCAGTTCGCCGGACCCGCCGGTGATCGGGCTGGTCCGGAAACCGAACGGAGACGAAATGGACATGCTGGCCAGCGGGGCGGCCAAGGTGGCATCCACGGGTACAGCCCCTGGCGGTGCCGCCGCTGCATCGGGAGGAACTGCGGCCGGCGTTCCGGCAGTGGATCCTGTTCCGGCAGGCGCCGGTGCCGCAGGCCGTTCGGCCGGACTGGTTCCGACGTCAGTGCGTGGATAGGTGATGACCGCCTGCGCCTGCGCCGCAATGGCCGGTGCAGCCTCAACGGCCGCCGGCGGGGCGGCTGGGACGGGTCCGGCAGCAACTAGGCCGGCATGCGCGGCGGGTATACCGGACGCGAGCATAGCGACGGCAGCAAAAGCGGAGGCCCCGGGAAGCCAGGCAGGGCGCCGGGACGGGGCGTGGGGACCGGACCGTCCCCGCGGCCCTGCAGCACCTGCGCGGGCTCGGGAGCGGTCTCGGGGCAGGGCACGGCGGCGGCCGTGGCGGGAGGGGAGCACAGCTATCCTTTCAGGTCGCCTGCGAAGTTAGCTGTCGGGTTCGGGCCAAGGAAAAAAGCCCGGACGCAGCCCCGTCACCGGCCCGCAGGGCCGCTGCCGAGTGTGCGTCTTCACCCCAAGGCAGCAAGCTGCCGTGAGTGGGTCCTCCGCCCCCGCCGTAAAGGGTTCGTCGTCTGGCACCGCCGGCGGGGCTGAGCATGCGGAGCCGAGGCTTAATACAGAAAAGCCTGAATCAATGCTACCTAACCGAACGAGAATGTCACAATCCGATAACAGCAGGAAAAGAAAGCTACTTCTACGCTTTGTAAAACTCGTCTGCAGATATCTTCATACGACCAGACCCGGGGGTCAAGTCGGACGGCGCTGCTGATCAGCGGTGACGCTCAGGTCTGTCTGCCAGGTGCTGCAGGTAGCTGTTGTAGGCGTCCAGCTCGGGGGTTCCTCCGGTCAGCTCGGCCCGCTCGATGCTGGCGTTGGATCTTGCCTCCTCGCGCTGCCACCGGACCAGGATGAACATCAGCAGGAGCACCCCGGGCAGCTCCCCGTAGGACCAGGCCAGTCCGCCGGCCACGCCTTGGTCCGTCATCGGGTCGACATTCCATCCTGGAGGGGGTGCGGCGAAGAACTTCACCATGGGCGTGGTCGCCATCATGACGACCACCCCGAAGAAGGCATGGAGCGGCATCTCCGCGAAAATGTCGACCATCCGCCCGAAGTGTGTCTGGCGGCTCGGCAGGGGATCGGCGGAGATTAACGGGACAGTGAAGAGGATCCCGGAGATCAAAAACAGCAGTTCCAGGCCGACGTGGCCGTACCAGCTAGGCAGCAGCAGGTCCGCCAGGCCCGAGAAGTACACGCCGTAGAAGCTGAGCAGGAACAGCGGGACCATGAAGGCCGGGTGAATCGCAATGCGCCCCCAGCCCGAACGCAGACCCCACAGCGCTGCCTGAAGGACGCGGCGGCCGAGCCTGCCGTGTGGTGTGGCACGCAGCAGCAGTGTTCCTGGTGATCCAATTACCAGCAGCGGTGGAACGGCCATCATGAGAGTCAGTTGCTGGAACATGAAGATGGAGAACATCCGCAGCCCGTACCCTTCGATACCGGCTCCCATGACCACGAGGATGGCCAGACAGCCCACCAGGAAGGAACAGGTCCGCACCACGGACCAGCGCCGGCCCTGCCGCCACAGCCGGATCGCCCCTGCAAGGTAAAACACCGCGGCCAGGAGCGTCAGGGCAGGGATCAGCGGTACCGGCTGCAGGTTGGGCGCCAGGTATTCAGTAAGCGACGGGGGCAGCGAAGGAAGCCAGACCGGACCGGTGATCTCCGGCTCAGACATGGCAGCACCGGCGGCCGCACCGCGCAGACACAGCGGCCCCTATCAGCCTGGCTGGGCGGTTTCGACCGCGCGCAACCGGTCCTTCCCTGTATGGCCCACGTGGGTCAGGCCAAGATCGAGCAGCATCCGGACGTGGGAGTCTGCCAGTGAGTAGTAGGCCATTCTGCCCGAGCGGCGCACCTGAACAACCCTGGGCCCGCGCAGCAGGCGCAGGGCGTGGGAGACGCCGGATTCGCTCAGCCCGGTGGTTGCTGCCAGGTCGCAGACGCACATTTCCCCTTCGAGGAGGGCGATCAGGATCCTGACCCGGCCAGGGTCCGAGAGCAGCCCGAAGATCACCGCCAAATCGGCCACGTCCGAATCTCCAGGCATCCGGGACCGGACCGCCTCGACTTTGTCTGCATCGACGAGCCGGAGGGAACACTCCGGCCCGGAAGGGGCCAGGGGTGGGATCTGCGTCATCCATCTAGGCTACCTTTATGTGCTGAATCTGTGATCTGCCCCGGATACGTGCGGAAGCGCACGAGGCCCGCGGCCCGGGGGAACGCACGCCGACACGCGCGTTTAACGTGTGAACAACTCTACAGATAATCTGGTGTCGCGCGCGGTGTTTCGTTTCGCGCTCCGTCCCCGCCCTTCCGGGACGCGGCCAGGACCAGGTTAGGACGTATCGTGGCGCTCAAAGCCTCCACTTCACAGGAGAGGACAACTGTTTCACCCGGGCCGGTCTGGCTGGCGGCCGCCTGCGCAGTTGCCTTGGTGGTCGTCCTTGCTGCGACCGCCTACGGCAGGGGAACTCTTCCGGCCGAGACCCGGGACCCGGGGGCGCTGGTTCAGTGGGGCTACGGCCTGGCGCAGACAATACACAACCTGGCGGCGGCGGCAACGATCGGCGGGCTTGTCTTTGCCGCTTTCATTCTCCCGCCCCTCAAAAGCGCCGGCCGGGCCTCCCGAACCGGTGTTCGCCGGCAGGCCCCGGCAACAGGGGCTGAGCACCCCGCCTTTACCCGGATCATGGTCCTGGTTGCGACCACCAGCATCATCTGGACCTTCTCGGCGCTGGCGGTCCTGGTCCTGGGCTTCGCGGACATCGCCGGCGTCCCGGTCTCCGGCAGCCCCGAATTTTCTGCCGGCCTTGTCGCCTATATGACAGAACTGCCCAGCGGAAACGCGTGGCTGTCGGTCGTGATCATCGCAGCAGTGGTAGCAACAGTGGTGTTCGGTGCCCGCTCGCCGGGGCCCCTGGCGGCCGCGGCGCTGCTGGCCATCGCAGGACTGGTTCCCGTCATCCTCATTGGCCATGCCTCCAGCGGTACCGACCACGAACAGGCCACCAATTCCCTGGGCCTTCACCTGGTCGGGGTGTGCCTCTGGTTCGGCGGACTGATCGCCCTCACCGTGGCCGGAACAGCCCTGGGCAAAGACACAGCAGCGGTCCTTCGCCGGTTCTCGTCCCTGGCCTTGTTCGCCTTCATCCTGGTCTCCGCTTCCGGCATCATTAACGCCTCAATCCGGATGGCGCTGCCGGAAGGACTGGCCTCCCCGTACGGCGTCCTGGTCATGGCCAAAACCGCCGCCGTCATCATCCTGGGCATCATCGGATATCTGCACCGTACCCGCCTCATCCCCGCCCTGAGCCGGAAGGATGCGCCGGGAGCGGGCACGGTGCTGTGGCGGTTCATCGTCGCGGAACTGCTGATCATGGGCGCCGTCAGCGGCCTCGCAGCAGCCCTGAGCCGGACGCCTCCGCCCGGCGGCGAAGAAATCCGCGCGGCCCTCACCCCGGCCGAAGTGCTCACCGGATACCTTCTGCCGCCGGAACTGACCCCGGAGCGCTGGTTTACCGTGTGGCGGCCGGACTGGCTGTGGATCACCCTGGCCGCTACCGCTGCTGTCCTGTATCTTTTGGGCGCGCATCGCCTGCGCCGGCGCGGGGACAACTGGCCCTGGATCCGGACGGCGCTCTGGCTCACCGGGCTTGCGGCGCTGGTCTTTTTCACGTCCGGCGGCCCTTCCGTATATGGCAGGGTACTTTTCAGCGCCCACATGGTCGATCACATGGCCCTGACCATGGTCGTCCCCGTCTTCCTGGTCCTCGGCTCCCCGGTCACCCTGGCCCTGCGCACCCTGGCCCCGCGGCGGGACGGCTCCCGCGGCCCCAGGGAATGGATCATGATTCTGGTTCATTCCCGGGTGGCGGCGGTCCTGACCCACCCGCTGTTTGTCGCGGCCAACTTCGCCGGTTCCATCGTGCTGTTCTACTACTCAGACGCCTTCGGGTTCGCTCTGCGCGAACATGCCGGACATGAGCTGATGACCGCCCACTTCCTGATCACCGGTTACCTGTTCATCCTCTCGATGATCGGAACCGACCCGCTGCCGCGCCGCGCCCCCTACCCGCTGCGGCTCCTGCTGCTGCTGGCAACCATGGCCTTCCATGCCTTCTTCGGGGTAACGCTCATGGGCTCACCAACTCTCCTGCAGCCGGACTGGTTCACCGGCCTGGGCCGGGACTGGGGACCGTCGGCCCTGGCCGACCAGCAGATGGGCGGAGCCATCACCTGGGGCATCGGGGAAGTCCCCACTTTACTCATTGCCATCGGCGTCGCGGTGATGTGGTCCCGCTCTGATGCCAGGGAAATGCGCCGCACCGACCGCGCCGCCGTACGGAACAACGATGCGGATCTGGACGCATACAACGACATGCTTGCCCAGCTGCAGGAGCGCGACAGCAGGATCGACCGGCGGCGGGATGGCCGGTGAACCGCGTCGATCCAGGCTTTCCTGAATCCAGAAACAGCTGTAATATTGCCGGTATGCGCATTCTCTCGAGCACTGAGGTCCTGGCCCGGTTCGGCAAAGCCCTCGCAGACCCGACCAGGGCAGCGGTCCTGCTCACGCTGCGGAACGGTCCGGCGTTTCCCTCTGATCTGGCCGAAAGGATCGGTGTGAGCCGCCAGATTCTTTCCAATCACCTTGCCTGCCTGCGCGACTGCGGGCTGGTCCTGGCCGAGCCCGTGGGACGGCGCGTCAGGTACGAACTTTCTGATCCCCGCCTTGCCCACGCCCTGGATGACCTGCTCGGTACCATCCTCACGGTCGGCCCCATCTGCCAGTGCGCTGACCCTGACTGCGCCCAGGAGACAACCGCATTCTCCCGGACCGGGGCGGTAAACCAGGAGATCCATTCGTGAGCGGCCACGATCACGCCCACGGCGCCGGTGACGGGGCGGCTCAGCGCGGAAAACTGATCATCGTCTTCACCATCACCTTCGCCGTGATGGTCGCCGAAATCATCGGTTCCTTCCTGACCGGCAGCCTTGCCCTGCTGGCCGACGCCGGACACATGTTCACCGATTCCACTGGCCTGCTGATCGCCCTTATTGCCGCGTCGCTGGCGCTCAAACCCGCCACCATGAAGCGGACCTGGGGTTACAAACGGGCAGAGATCGTCGCCGCCGCCGGGCAGGCGGCCCTGCTCCTGGGCGTGGGCGGTTTCGTCATCATCGAAGGCATCCGCCGGCTGTTCGAACCTCCGGATGTCGGTGGGTCCACGATGCTCTGGTTCGGCATCATCGGCCTGGCCGGCAACGTCATCGGCCTGATCGTGCTGGCCTCGGGCCGGAAGCATAACTTCAATATGCGTGCCGCGTTCCTCGAGGTCCTCAATGACGCCCTGGGATCCGTCGCCGTTATCGTCGCCGCCATCATCATCGCCGTCACCGGCTGGGTGCAGGCCGACGCCGTCGTATCCCTGCTGATCGGGGCGCTGATCATCCCCCGGACCCTGAAGCTGCTCAGCGAGACCCTGAACGTGCTGATGGAGAACGCGCCGGCAGGCCTTGACCTGGCAGAGGTCCGTAAACACATCCTTGCCCTGCCGCACGTCATCGACGTCCATGACCTGCATGCCTCCCTGGTCGCCTCGGGCACCCCAGTCCTCTCCGCGCACGTCACAGTCGAAGACGGCTGCATGCTGGACGGCCACGCCGCCGAGATCCTGGCGGACCTGCAGCGCTGCGTCGCGGAACATTTCGAAGTCAGCGTCGAGCACTCAACTTTTCAGATCGAACCAGTAGCCCACCGCAACCAGGAAAGCATTCCCCACTAATGACACAGGCAACAAAATCCACCGCCAAGCCCACCGACCCGGCGCGGAAGGTCCGGATCGTCCTCTGGATCCTCCTCGCCGCCGCCGTCGGCGCCGGCCTGATCTGGTACGCGGTGTTCACCGCCGCCAAACCCGAACCGGCCGCAGTGCAGCCGGTAGCGGACGCCCAGGTGGTCAGGGACGACAGCCACCGCCTCACCGCCCCCGCCACCGAGAAGGCCCAGCTCGTAGAGTTCCTGGACTTTGAATGCGAGGCCTGCGGGGCCGCCGCGCCGCTGGTGGAGGAACTGAAGAAGGAATACGGGGACCGGATCACCTTCGTCAACCGCTACTTCCCGCTGCCCTCTCACAAGAACTCAGGCCAGGCCGCCCTGGCGGTGGAAGCCGCAGCCCAGCAGGGCAAGTACGAACAGATGGCCGCCAAGATGTTCGAAACCCAGCCGCAGTGGGGCGAGAAGCAGGACTTCCAGAACGCCCTGTTCAGGACCTTCGCCGAAGAACTGGGCCTGGACATGGCGAAGTACGACGCTGCCGTGGCTGCCGAAGAGACCAAGGAACGGATCCGCAAAGACATCGCTGACGGAAAAGCCCTCGGCGTCTCCGGCACGCCGACCTTTTTCCTCAACGGTGAAAAGCTGACCCTCAACACCGAAGCGGAATTCCGGCAGAAACTCGAGGACGCCGTCAAATAGCCGGCACGCAGCGGGGCCTGCAGAAACGCTATCGTTCTACATGACGTAGCAGAACAACGCCCGGAAGGAGCTGGCACGTGGTCCTTCGGCACGCGCCGCTGCGCCTGCCCCGCGCAGGGGTGCTGGCCCTGACCGTGCTCACACTCGCCGCCGCGGCACACGTGGGAGCCGGGGGTCAGCTTCCAGCGCCGGCAATCATGATGGCGCTTGCCGCGGTCGTGGGACTCTCCGCAGTCCTGCTCGCGGGGCTGAAAATGACAGCCCCGCTCCTGGCCGCCTACCTCGGCGGGGCCCAGCTGAGCCTGCACCTGGCCTTCTCAACCCTGTCCGCCGGCGCCGTGCCCGGTTCAGAGCCTTCACATCACGGGCCCGGGCTGGCGGCCGGGCCATTGATGCTGGAAAGCGCAGCGACCCATCAGCATCTGATGGCCGACGCCGGTTCGCCAATGACGTTCGCGCACGTCATTGCAACGCTGGCTACAGCACTCCTCCTTGCCCGCGGCGAGGCCGCCCTCTGGGCGCTTGCGGCGTGGCTGCGTCCCCTCAACGGACCCATCGATCCTGTCATTATTCCGCCGGGCTTCCGCCAGCCGCTCCGTACCCGGCGGCCTCTTCCTCCTGGCGTCACAGTCCCCGTTCAAACCGTTGTCCGTGGGCCGCCGCCACGCTTGGGCTGCTCATAAGACCCTCGCCGGTGACGGCAGGGCAACCCGCCTGCGCTCTGCAGTGCGGGGACCGGATACGAACAGAAGTGAAGAACCCATGACAGCACGGAAAAAGAACGCACGCTCCCGGGCCGGCCTGGCTCTCGCCGGAGCGCTGCTGCTCGCAGCAATCGGCGCCGGACCAGCGCGGGCCCATGACGCTCTCCAGTCCACATCCCCGGACCGGGACGCTACGGTGACAGCCGCCCCCGACACCGTGACCCTCACCTTGTCGGAACCGCCCACGGATTCGAAGAGCCTGAACCTGAGCGTGATCACCGTGACCGACTCGACCGGAAAAACGCTCAGCGACGGACAGGTCACGGTGACCGGCCCGACGATCTCAACCAAAGTCGCCCCGGGAAGCAACGGACCCTACACCGTGTTGTGGCGGACGGTCTCCTCCGACGGCCACCCCATCGAGGGAAACTACTCCTTCACCGTCCAGGACCCCGCGGCGGTGCCAACGGCCTCACCGGCAGCGCCAGTATCGGAGTCCGTGACAGCATCGCCAACCCCAAGCGCCGCGGCAAACGCGATGCCCCAGGCTCCCCGCCCGGATGACAGCAACGGTCCACTCGTGACAGGGATCGGCGCTGCCATCATCGCCGTCCTGGGAGGCATCCTTTACCTCGCCCGCCGCCGCCGGGAGCGGCCCGGCAACCAGGGCTGACGCTACGGGGGACGTTCCCATTCGCAGCCGCCGTGACAGGGCACCGGAAAGGTGCCCTGTCACGGCGGCTTTTTATGGCGCGGTCTCGGGGTTTTGCGCGTGAAGCCGGGCCTTCGCCGACCGCCTGCGGCCCGTGTACCTGGCCACGGCGGCAACCAGAACAGCCCCGGCCATCAGGACGAATGCGGCAACGCCCACATAGAACAGTACGGAGGACACCGGCGGCGCAGGGGCGGACGCATCCGCAGCGGCAATGATGGTCAGCCAGTACGCGACGGTGGCCCCTGTCCATATGAGGCCCGCGCACGCTGTCAGCCACGACCACCGGGAAAACCACGCCGTGCCATCCCGGTAGGACAAGGCGATGGCTATCGCCACTACCCCGGTCACTGCCAGGAGCTGCATGCCGAGCACATACGGCCCGGCAACCAGACCGACGGGAACGCCTAAACCGCCCAGGAGTACCAGCCGCTTGGCACCGAGGGGCATCCCGGCCGCCACTCCCTGGTCCCCGTCAGTTCGCGCCCCCTGGCTTGTCGTCTTGTCTGGCACGGTCGAATCCATGAACTTCCTCTTAAATATTAGGCCCGGACCGAAGTTCCGGGCTGGTGCCGGACCAATGGTGCGGCGGATGATTGCCTTCCCCGACGTTACAGCATCAGCTGGATCGAACACGGTGGTGGTGACCTCAACAGGTTCAAGCACCTATCCGTTAGCGGAACCTTCCACTCGATCAACACGTTGGAATGTCAATCCAGTGATTTCTCCCGGCGCAGCTCCCAGGGATTCTTCCTTGGCCTGCATAAGGAAGGTTTCCATGACCACAATCGATCAGCGCTCCGCGGGCAGGAAACCTTCCACCGTTCCGCCGACCGTCCTGTTCCATCGGCCTCCCCTTTTTCCATAGCGGAAAGAACATCGTCTCCATGGAAACCGCCACTGCGACGGACCGCCAGACGCTTCCGGAGCCCGACCCGCAACAGCGGCGCTCCCTGAGGCAAAGCAACCACGCCGCGGAGAGTCAGCGGCACTTGATGGTATCGCTGGCCGCCCTGGTGGCAATGGTCCTGGTATCGCTGAGCATCCATGGAGTCCTTGACGGCTGGGGCTGGCTTCCGAACGTAATGTTTACTGCCGCTGCCGTATTGACGGCGACAGCAGGGACACGGAGCCTCCGTTGGCCCCCGGTCCTGAGCCTGGGGGCGGGCCTTTTGACCCTTGCCGGGGTGCTCGTCTGGCAGTTTTTCCGTGACCAAAGTTTCCTGGGCATTATCCCGGGCTCTCAGGCCACGGAACGTCTTGCGTCTTTGCTCGAAAACGCCGAAACCACCGTCGCCTCAGAGCTGGCACCGGTGGCGCCCGGCGAGGGCGTCCTCTTGATCACCTGTGCCGCAACCGGCCTGGCCGCACTGCTCATCGATACCCTGGCCATCACCTGCAGGATGCCCGCGACCAGCGGAATACCCCTGCTGGCCGTCCTTTCCATCCCCGCAATCATCCTTCCTGACAGCGTCGGTGTTCCCGCATTCACTGCAGCCGCCGCAGGCTACATCTTCCTCCTGGCTACCGGGCAATGGCGGGAAAGCTCTGAAGCTCAAGGCCGGGCAGCGCACCGGACCGCCGGCTACCTCACGCAGGCCGCAACCATCGGGGCGGCCGCGCTCAGCCTGGCCCTCGTTCTGCCTGCCATGGTCCCGGGATTCACCACAGGAACGTTTCCGCAGGGATCCCGCCTGCAATGGTGGACGGCAGCATCCGGGCTCGACCCGAGCGTAACCCTGGGAAACTCCCTGCGGGAGCCCGACGGTTCTGGCCGGATCACCTATGCCACCACCGCCAATGAGCCACTGTATCTGCGGCTGACAACGCTGGAGGACTTCTCGGGAAGGCGATGGCAACCGGACCAGCGCATGGATTCCCGCCGCACCGGGATCAGGCAGATGGGCATCAGTGCCGGCCTTCCGGTCGGCAGCGGGAACCTGACCACCACCCGGATCGATACCCGAAGCTTTACGAGTCCATGGTTGCTCGCCCCCTATGCCCCACTGAGCATCACGGGAGTCGACGGCCGGTGGACATGGGATCCGCGAACACTGACGGTATTGTCGGCTACAGGGGAAACTTCGGCCGGGCAAAGCTACCAGGTGACCAGTTCAGTACCGGAATTGACGCGTGAAGTCCTTGCCGGCAGCGCACCTGTGGGGAATGACGAAGTTGACGCCCGGTTTAGTTACCTGTCCGAGGATCTTCCGACAGTCGTCAGGGAAACGGCGTCGAACCTCACCTCGGACTTGATCAACCCCTATAACAAAGCAATGGCCATCCAGAATTACCTCCGCGGCGGTGACTTCACCTACTCCCTCCAGGCCCCTGTTGAAGGAAACTACGATGGCACCGGCCTTGAAGTCATTGGACGGTTCCTTGAGGTAAAAGCCGGCTACTGCGTCCACTTCGCCGGTGCCATGGCTGTCATGGCAAGGCTGGCCGGGATCCCGAGCCGCGTCGCAGTCGGTTATGCACCAGGGGAACCAACCGGAAACACCGTTATGGTTGGCGGTGAACAGCTGCCCGAATTCGCCGTTGATTCCAAGGATGCCCATGCCTGGCCTGAGCTGTACTTCCGCGGTGCCGGCTGGGTGAGGTTCGAACCGACACCCTCCCGCGGCGTGGTCCCGGACTACGCGCAGCAACCGGCAACTCCTCCAAACCTCCCGGTAGAAGACGACCTCAGACCCGACGGCTTATCCATGCCGGACACCGGGACATCCCCGACTCCTGCCCCGGGACTTTCGGGCAGCGGCACGCCGGGCACGCCCATCCCTTCCGGCGTGGAGCCCGGCATGACGGTGGTGGCCTTGGTCCTGCTGTTTCTGGCCGCCGCGCCCTTCCTGATCCGCGCCGCCAGATCCGGTGGACGGAAGCGCCGCTTTCTCAGGTCGAATCCGCAACAAGCAGCCAGCATCGCCTGGGCCGAGACGACGGAAAGCGCCGTTGACCATGGCTACACTCCGGGCGCGGCAGAAACACCGCGGGCTTTTACCAGCCGACTGATGCAGCAGGCGCGGTTCAACAGCCAGGCCGTCGACTCACTGACCAGGCTCCGCCACGCCTTTGAGATGCAAATGTACGCTGCTGCGAAGGTACAACCCGTACCCGGGACGGTGTCTCCAACCTGGGCCGATGTCCAGGAAGTCAGGCGGGCTTTGTGGGGTTCGAAGACCCTGCCGGCGCGCCTGAGAGCCAGGCTCCTGCCGCGATCGCTACGACGCCGATACTGACCTCGTGCACAAGGCAAGGGCTGGACGCTGAGGAGAAGAAGCCGTGCAGGCCGTGTCCAAATCGTTACTAAGCGGTCGGCTGGTCAGTGCGGACAGGCCGTAGTTCCAGGAACAGCATTCGCGGCGGGTGCTGCTCAAGCGATACTGAAGGCCGGTGATTCGCCGCCCCCAAGGCACCGAATGACCGGCCTTCAGTGGATTTATTTGCCTGCGCGGACGAAGGTGACGGCGCCCTTGGACGTCATCCAGGTCAGCGGGTGGACCGCGGTTTCGTTCTTGCCGTTCAGCCCGGAGCTGAGGACCTGGCCGTTGCCGACGTAGATGCCGACGTGGCCGGGCTGCATGACCATGTCCCCGGGCTGGGGATCGGAGACCACGGTGCCGTAGTTCATGAACTGCATGGGACCGAGGTCACCGACGGGGATCCCTGCAGCGTTCAGGGCGTTTTCCACCAGCCGGGTGCAGTCCTGGATCATGCCGATCTGCGCGTAGGCCGAGGAGACCATGGTGGCGTTGACTCCACCTGCTGCCGGAGCGGCCGCCGGGGCGGCTGCCGGCGCGGCAGCAGGGGCGGGGGTGACAGTGACCTGGGCTTTGGCCTTGGCCGGCGCAGCAGCCTTCACGGCGGCGGGCGCGGCCGGAGCGGCTGCCTTGGGGGCCTGGACGGCGACCGGTTTCGGCGCTTCCACGACAGGGGCCGGCGTGGTCTTCACGGCGGGACGTTCGAAGGAGATCTGGACGGTGGCGTCTGCGCTGAGCGGGGCCTGGACCTGGCTGGCGAGCTCCAGGGTCGAGGTCGGCTCCGTGTCCCGCTGGGCCGGCGCGTCCGCTGCCTGCGCTGCAAGGCCGCTGGTCAGGACGAGCCCGGAAGCTGCCGCGATGACGGCGGCCTGACGGCCCACACCGCCGGCGTTTTCAGCGACGGATTTGGACAGGACCGCAAGGGCACTGGTCTGAACGGGGACCGCGCGGTGGCGGCCGTGAGCACGGCGAATAGACACGAAAAAGGGCCTCTCCCACTGCCTGCGAGGTTAGCTGTCGGATTCGGATGGGAGACACCCGGCCGCATCTCCAGCGCAAGGCAGGAGGCGCGGCTTCACCCCAAGGCCCGCCCGAAGCAGGCCGTCATGTGGTTTCCCCGTCTCTGCCGGACGAATGTTGCGAAGGGATCCCGGGGCAGCGGCAGAGTTAGGCAAATCTGCTCAGGAGTGCCGCATTCTGAGACCGGCACGCGTCCGACCCTACTGCAAAAACCACGGCGTTGTCACATTTGCATAACGCAAAGCAGCGATCCCCCGTCCGAATACCTGAAGGACGGCGCTAAGGACGGGGGCTGAACAATCGCGCCGCCGCCCGCCGGGAGTCGAAAAAGAACGGCCCGTCTTCCTGCCCGGTCGGCCACATAATCATTTGTGAAGTCTGAAACATGCTTTGGAAGAAGACGAAGGCGAAGCCGGAAGTGCATTCCGTCTTCGCCGCCGCTAAAAGGCTTCTGTTCAGCGGCTGCCTTTGGAACAGGCCCCACTGATGGGCGCACCGGTTGGTAGGACCGGGCGGGCCAGCCGGATGAAGGCCGGGTTGTCCTTAACTGATTCAATGCCCCGGAACATGCGTATCCTTTCTGAACGGATCTATTTCCATTGGCTCGAGAAACCCTCGGGTAGTGCTATGGCCGCGGTACGGTTTGAGGCAAAGGCGATATAGCCCCCCGCCCCTGACAGGAAAGCACCCTCCGATGACACAAGTTCCGGCCGACGTCACGCCCGCCGACCCTGCACGGAAAAGACGCAGGATCATTTGGGTCGTCCTGGCAGCCGTCGTGGCCACCGTCGTGGCCACCGGGCTGATCTCGTCCGCGGTGTTTACCGCCACCAAGCCGGCACCTGGCACAGCCCAGAACGTTATATATCTGCTTGGTGACGGCATGGGCCGCACCCAAGTCACTGCCGGCAGGGAGCGTTTCTACGGTGCCGAGGGCAGGCTGGTTATGGAAACCCTCCCGGCCCACGGTTCTGTCAGTACCTATGCTGTGCAGAAAAACTCCGGCCAGCCGGGGCAGTCTGACTTCGCCCCGGAACTGGTCACCGATTCCGCCGCTGCAGCCACGGCGTGGGCCTCCGGGGTGAAAACCTACAACGCCGCCCTCGGGGTGGATGCCACGGGCCATGTGGTGCCGACCATGATGGAGTTGGCCAAGCAGACCGGCTACCGCACTGGCAGTGTCTCCACGGCCGAAATTACCGACGCGTCCCCGGCCGGGCAGATGAGCCACGTCCTGTCCCGCGGCTGCCAGGGACCGGACTACTCCGCGGACGCGTGCCAGGACACAGAGATCACCGGTGAGCCGCTGCCGACCAGTGATGTCCGAGTAACCCCGATCGCAGACCAGATCGCCCGCAACGGTACCGCGGACATCATCTTCGGCGGCGGCCTGCGCCGCTTTGACGCCTCGGATGAAACCGAGCTGAAGGAGCAGGGCTACTCGATCCTGGGTTCGGTTTCCAGCCAGATTCCCGCGACCCGGGACGACCTGAACGGAGCCGTGGGGGAGAAGGTCTTTGGCCTGTTCAACAAGGGAAACCTGACCGTTGAAAAAGCCAAGCAGGACGACCCCGGAGCTCCCCAGGCGAAGGAGCCGTCCCTGCCGGAGATGACAAAGAAAGCTCTTGAGCTTCTAAACCAGCAACAGGAAAGCAGCGGCAAGGGTTTTTACCTGCAGGTTGAAGGTTCCTTGATTGACAAGCGGTCCCACGACAACGACGCGGCCCAGACACTGGAGGAAGTCAAGGCCTTCGACGATGCCGTCGCCGCAGCCCTGGACTTCGCCAAGAAGGACGGCAATACCCTGGTCATTGTTACCGCCGACCACGAAACCGGCGGTTTCCACATCATCGAAAAGGGCTCCTTCACTAACGCCGAAGCAGCCGCGCCCCCGGTCAACGTCGATTCCGGGAACGCCGCCAATAACTCCACCCCGACCCGGTCCGACGGAAACTTCAAGGACCCGGAACGTTCAACCGGTATCAGCAACGGTGCAGGCGCAAAGGACCAGCAAAACTTCGGCCCTGCCACCTTCCGGACGCCGAGCGACCCGCCCCAAGTCAAGGACGGTTCAAAGGAAGCCAGTCTTTGGCTGAGCTACGCCTCCGGCAACCACTCCGGTGCAGACGTGCCCGTTTACGCCTACGGCCCAGGCTCGGAGCAACTGCAGGGCAGCGTGGACAACACCGATTTGTTCGACATCGTAGGTAACGCCCTGGGCGTCCTGGGCTGACCGCAGCGGAAAACCAGAACTGCAAACCTGCCACGGCCACGGCCAAGCCCGACGAGGCTTCCGCACGCCTCAACCCGCCGGGCCAGGTGATGCAGGATAACGGGGACCTCGATAAAGCCCGGTCCAAGCTGTTGCCAAGGCGTCGACATTAAGGACAACTGAACCCGGGAGCCTCCTGGGGGAGCTTGTTTTTCCCCCTCCGCCACTGGCTGACGGCCAGTAGAAAAGGGTCGGTAGCCGGGCCGGGCGCGGATGGACTTCCTTGTGGCATCCCGGCAGAGACCCGGCAACTGCAGGCAAGAATAGGACCATGCTCGTTCCCTCCCGCCGCCGTCTGCGGATTGAAGTCCTGATAGTCCTGGGACTGTCGTTAGGACAGTCCGCCGTTTACTCCGTGGTGCAGTTTCTGGACAAGATCACCAGCGCGCCGCTGGCCCAGGGCACCTCCACGCTCAACAACTCCCAAAGCACCCGCGAATATTTTGATCTGACATATCAACTGCTGGAGATCTTCTTCGCGCTGGTACCTGTCGTTCTGGCGCTCTACTTCCTGACCGACCAGCACAGGACGAACACCGGCAACGGCGAGGGCAATGGTTCGGCCTTCACGAAAATCGGTTTTAACTTCACCCGCCCCGGGCTGGCCATCCTGCAGGGGCTCGGGCTTGCCGTCCTGATAGGCATCCCCTCACTGGGCCTCTACGCGGCCGGGCGCGCACTGGGCATCACGACAGCGATCATTCCCAGCGCCCTGGACCCTTACTGGTGGACGGTTCCCGTGCTGGTTCTGTCAGCGGTGCGGCACGCGGTCGTCGAGGAAGTCATCGTAGTGGGTTATCTGCTGGACCGCTTTGGGAAGTTCGGCTGGTCAGTTCCCCTGGCCATTTTTGCCAGTTCCATGCTAAGGGGCAGTTACCACCTGTACCAGGGCTTCGGGCCGTTTATTGGCAATATGGTGATGGGGGTGGTCTTTGCATGGATCTATACCAAGAGCCGCCGTGTGATGCCGCTTGTCGTCGCCCACGCACTCATCAACATTGTGGCGTTCGTCGGTTTCAGCCTGTTTGGAAGGGCGGTCGGGCTCGGCTGATTCACTCAGCCCTCGGTACTGGGCCTCCCCACAAAGACTCCAGCCTTGTGCCGCCCTCACCACCCATGGGTGAGCGCACTGCCAGTCTCATTGACCGCTGCAGGTGTGTCCTGAGCGGCTGAGGTAGGCCTGAAATCATGGCCCCCTTCATCTTGGGGGCGGCTGGTCCGGTGGCTGTTCAGGTGCGCAGGCTGGTGCCATGATGACCGGCAGTTGCAGTGGCTAAGTTCGAGGAAGGAGCTGGTATGCGTAAAGCAGAGGCGCGTCCACGCTTGATGCTGCAAATTCCACCGGACCTGATTGCGGAATATGGAGTCTAATATTTTCGCGCGCACCGTTGCAGGCAGCACCAAAGTCGATCAGCTCGCGTTCTTCCACGCGTGCAGTCAGGAAGGCTTTGCCGCCGCCGTCACACGCCAGCACAAGTGTGTAGTCGCCTTCGGGCACGGGCACGATGTTGCTGACGGGCTGCGCATCCAGGATTTTGCCGGCACCTTCGGCCACTGCTGTGCCCGTGGTCGGGAGGGCGGTGGCCTTCCACGATGGGATATCAGCGTTCTCGACCGAAAGCTGCTGGGTGCAGCCCGAGAGTGCGACCGCCACTGCAGCTGCAGCGACACCCCGGAGGGCGTGCGTAACGGACAGGAATTGGAAGGGCATGCCTCAAACCTACCCGGAAATCAGGCGAGGGCGGTGGCACCTGCAGCGCTACCGGTCCACGATACGTCCTGACTGCTTAAGAGCTTTTCCCCTGAGATGCCGCCACTGCGACGGCACCGATCAGTCCAGTAAGGGCGAACAGAATTCCTACGATTCGGTCTGTGCCGTGGACACCCGCCACGATAAAGGCCACACCCAGCACACCCAGGAGTGCCAATGCTACCAGGCTGAAATGCCGCATTGGTAACTTCCGGACGCAGAACAGGGACGTGTGGGCAGCAGCCGACTAACACTGCGCGAAGCAGCACCAGCCCTGGTGCCGCTCAGTTGGCGAAGCTCCGATCAAATAGCGGTTGACCGGAGCTTCGGTTCCATTATGCCTGCCATAACCTTGCGATTTGCTGGGAAGGCAGCACCCGGGCCAGATTGTCCACAAGATAATCGACTGACGCCCAGTCTGGCCAATTGCACACCTGCGCCGGGTTCGGTGCGGCCCTGGTCTTTGTTTCGCCTCGCCGGGCCTGTAGGCAGTCTGGGCTTTTACGGCAACCGGAACGTGCCGGGGCAGCCGGCGGTAAAGGCGGCGCTTGTGACACGACGATCGCCGGGGGCGAACATTGAGGAAAGGGCCGCACAAGCGGGGGAGGGGCCCGCAAGGCCCCGAGACAACCGCGCCGGCCCGTTTAGTGGACCGCACTTCGCCTGACCGGCCCAGTGTCCCGCCCGTTGAGCGGTAGACTCCATTCGTGCTCAATGAGTTTTGGAATGTTGCCTCCAAGTTTTACAAAGCCCTGGTGTTTGGTGCCATGGGGCTCATCGCCGCAGGCCTCGTTATCAGCGTCCTGGGCAATGCCACCCAGAATCAGGGGTTGGCTTTCGCTTCCTTGCCCGTGATCGGAACTGGCTTGGTTCTCCACGCCGCAGGAGTGGCGGTACGAGGGCACCAGGTCCGCAAGATGATCAGGTAACGGGTACCGCCGTCGGCCAGCACTGGCACGGGAGGCCTCGGCTGGGCTATGGCACGATGGCATGGCCCCAACACCTCCACGGCCCCTCGGCCCTGCTGTCGTAAGATTTTTCATGAGCCGGACGCTCTGCCCGGCCGACTCCGGGGGGGCACGCAACCCGGGCAGAACTGCAAGGATTACATGAAGCTATCGTTAGTCGATTCTCTGGCCCAGGGAATTATTGCCCTCAGCGCAACCCCCTCCCCGAGCGCTGGCGAGAATGGGCTAAGACCAGGTCTTAGCCCCGACCAGGTGACCCCGGGTTTCCTTGGCTTCGTGATGACAGCGTTCATGGTTATAGCCGTTGTGATGCTGATGGTGTCAATGACCGGACGAATCCGCCGCATGAGATACCGTGCACAGGTCAGCGAAGCGGGCGCTGAGAGCCCTGCTCTGCCCGGTACCCGCAGCGCCCAGCAGCCTGGGGATGACACGGCCCAGCAAGGCTGACTGACACCACTAGTCGCCCTTCCCCGCCGGGGAGGACGCTGCCGGGGGTGTGGTTGCTGACCTGCCAGCCGCCGCTGGGCAGTTGGCGGATCGCGAGGGCCTCACCTACCAGCCTGTGATCCTTACCGCTCACGATCACTATAAAGGCTGAGCCCCTCAGCCCAAGGTCCATTTGAACCGCTGTCTGCGCCAACCCGAGTGGCGGCTGGTGATCGCATCGCTGTCGTGGTGGCCCTGTTCCAAGGAATGTCCATTTGAGTTAGGTTAGCTTTTGCCTTTACTGTGCAGGTTTGTGACTGTACAGCCGGAACTGGCAGGAGTCTCGTTCGCCGCGCAGCTGGCCGGCTTCGGAGACCGCACCGCCATCAGGACCAAAAACCACTCAGTGAGCTACGGCGAACTGGGACGCCGTGTCGACGACATGGCCCGTTCCTTCGGACCCGCCCGGCGGCTCATTGCCCTTGAGGCCGAGAACACGCTGCCGTCCCTGGTGGTCTACCTCGCCGCCCTGTCCTCCGGCAACCCATTGCTGATCCTGCCCACAGGCGGCGGGACCGCCGCCGAGGCGCTCGTCGCCGCATACGATCCCGATATCGTGGTCCGCGCCTCGCAGGGTGAGGCGGTCCTGGACGTACGGCGGGAAGAAACCAGGCATGAGCTGCACCCGGAGCTGGCGCTTCTGCTGAGCACCTCCGGATCCACCGGTTCGCCAAAACTCGTGCGCCTGTCCGCCGAAGCCGTGCAGGCCAACGCCTCGGCGATAGCCGAATACCTGCACCTGCGCCCGGACGACACCGCGGCCACCACGCTTCCGCTCTCCTACTGCTACGGGATGAGTGTGGTGAACAGCCACCTCCTGGTCGGCGCGTCCCTGGCACTGACCGACCTTTCAGTGGTTGACCCGTGCTTCTGGGAACTGGTTCATACCGAAAACGTCACATCCTTCGCCGCCGTGCCCTACACCTTCGATCTCCTCGAACGCGTCGGATTTGAGCACATGGACCTGCCGGGCCTGCGCTACATCACCCAGGCGGGCGGCCGGCTCGATCCGGACCGCGTGCGTTCCTACGCGGAACTGGGCAGGCGGCAGGGCTGGGACCTGTTTGTCATGTACGGGCAGACCGAAGCCACGGCCCGCATGGCCTATCTGCCCCCGGACCTGGCGGCAGAACACCCCCACGCCATTGGAGTGCCTGTCCCCGGTGGATCCTTCCGGCTGGAGCCCGTCCCCGGCCTGGATGCCTGCGAGCTCGTCTACTCAGGTCCCAACGTCATGCTGGGGTACGCCGAACAGCCGGAAGACCTTGCCCTGGGACGGGTTGTCACGGAGCTTCACACCGGTGACCTCGCCAGGCGCGGGTCCAATGGCCTCTATGAGATCGTGGGCAGGCGCAGCCGGTTCGTGAAAATCGTCGGCCTGCGGGTGGACCTGGGCCAGGTGGAACGGCTGCTGGCCGATCTTGGCCTGATCGCCGCGGCTGCCGGCTCGGACGACGCAGTGGTCGCGGCGGTGGAAGGAAGCCACGATCTTGCCCTGGTGGCCAAGAGCCTTGCCCAGGACCTGGGTCTGCCGCGTTCAGCGGTCCAGCTTCATGCCGTGGGGTCCATACCGCGCCTGGAGAACGGAAAGCCGGACTACCCCGCGGTCCTGGCCCTGGCGTCCAGGAATGATGACCGCGCCGGCGGTACTGCTACTGCACCGGAACCGGCAGGACGCCCGGCTGACGTGCGGAGGATTTTCGCGGAGGTCCTCGAACAGGAGGACGTCGCCGATACGGACACCTTTGTTTCCCTGGGCGGTGACTCGCTGTCCTACGTGGCAGCGTCCGTCCGGCTGGAGCGTGCCCTGGGACACATCCCGCAGGGCTGGCACCTGACGCCGGTCTGTGAACTTGTGCCTGCCACCCACCGGGCGCAGGGCACGCAGCCCGCGGCCACGGGTGAGGCTGCGGGCCAGCTTAGCCGCCCGGCCGGGAAGACCGCACGTCGCTGGCACCGGCGGATGCTGGCCCCGATGGACACCGGGATTGTGCTCCGCGCCGTTGCCATCATCTTCATTGTTTCCACGCATATAGGTTTCTTCCACTGGGAAGGGACCGCCCACGTGCTCATCGCCGTCGCCGGCTATAACTTTGCCCGCTTCCAGCTGACCGGTACCCGCTGTGCCCGGCTGCGGCGGCAACTGCGCAGCGTGGCCCGGATCGTCGTGCCCAGCGTTGCGGTCATAGGCCTGGCTTTTGCCGTGACCGATACCTATACCTGGGCGAATGTTTTCCTGCTGAACTCCTTGCTGGGGCCGGAAGGCTGGACCGACTATTCCCGGTTCTGGTTTATCGAGATCCTGGTCTACATCCTGCTGGGCCTGGCCGCCCTGATGGCAATTCCTGCCGCTGACCGGGCCCAGCGCCGGTGGCCGTGGGCCTTCGCCCTGGCATTGGTAGCTGTTGACCTGCCGTTGCTCTTCGACCTGGTTGACAGCCGGTATCCGGGGCAGGGGCCGGTCCTGTGGCTGTTCGGGCTGGGCTGGGCCGCCGCCGCGTCGCGGACACTGTGGCAGCGGGCAGCCGTGACCGCCATTGCCCTGCTCACCATCCCACAGTCCTTCGACGACCAGTACCGCAGCGCAACCATCCTGGTGGGCTTCCTCATCCTGCTCTGGCTGCCCACCCTGACCGTCCCGCGCGGACTGCACCGGGTCACGGCACTGCTGGCCAGCGCCTCCCTGTACATCTACGTCACCCACTGGCTGGTGTACCCGCTCGTTGACCCGGCACAAAAAGGCCTGGCCGTCGTCGCGTCCCTGGCCGCAGGCATCCTCTACTGGGCGGGGGCCACCAAGGTAATGGGATTGCTTGAGCGCCAGCTGCAACGGCCGCGCATCCTTCTCCGTAGATCTACTGCAGCTGGCAGGGCAGACTCCGAGTGAGGCCTACGAGAGCAGCACGCCTGAATACCAAGCATCAGCCGCTGCCTATCGGGAGGGGATGCGACTTGGCTGGAGGGGCAGGTCCGACATGATGACCCGGGGGACCATCATGACGTAGGCCACCATCCCGAGGAGCTCCACAAATGCCTGGGTGACGACGACGAGGGATACCAGGGCGAGCGGCTCGGGCAGGGCCAGGACCAGGGGGAGTACGACAATGAGTTGCGTGTTGTGCCACTGAAGATCACGGCCTTGGCACTGGCTGCGTCCAGTCCGCCTGCCCACCGCGGCAGCCATTCCTGGCGGGACCATCACCACCAGGAACGCCGCGTACACCGGGATAACTGCTCTGCCCTACGGGGGCAGCGGGATGACTGTGCGGTGTTTGCCGCCTGGGGTGAGACGCGGAGGGGAGGGATCCCTTGTCAGGGTGACATGGCCCAGTCCATGACCGGCCAGCACGGCGGCGATTTCGGAACGGGCGGCTTCGAAAACCCTCGCAGGTTCGGCACCGGGGGCGGGTTGCAGCCGGAGGGCGAGGTCCTGGGGTCCTGTCTGGATGATCTGGCCCTTACTCAGGCCCTGAACTTTGTCCAAGGCGGCACTCAGCGTGAGGGGTGTTATTGAAACGGAGAGCCCGGGCGTTTCCAGGGAAGGTCAGCAGCTCCGCTGTTCGTCCCTGCACGTGGATGGCCGGCGTCGGGTCCCCGCACGGGCACGGGTCAGTCCTGGTGGTGACACTGTCGCCCAGGTCGTAGCGCAGGATCGGTTGTATGCGGTTGGCCAGGTTGCTCAGCAGCACGGTGTGCGAGGGCTGCCCGGGCGGGACGGGTTTATGGTTAGCGTCGACCGGTTCCAGGATGGCCCAGTCGCTGTTGACGTGGAGCTAGCCTTCCTGGCAGCTGTAGCTCAGAAAGGGGCATTCAGTCGCTGCGTAGCCTTGACGGACCTTGGCTCCGAACGCTCCGCTGATCCTGCCGTAGTCTCCCTCGGGCAGGCCCTCGGCGGAGAGAACAACGGCAACGGGGTGGATGTTCAGCCGTCCGGCTTCCTGCTCGGACGCCAGCAACCGTCCGGTTGAGGCGTAGGGGGCAAGAAGGGCCGGGCGGAAGCTGTTCAGCTGGGCGACGAGGTCCGGCATCGGTGTCTGGACCGGGAACACCCCCACGCTGTGCCTGCCTGGTCCCTTCCGGAGCGCGGCCGCGGCTGCTGCCGAGGCGAAGTGGCCGCCCGTGGCGATGACCATGGCGATCCGCCCGTGACCGCGGATTATCCCCAGGATATCGGCCGGGGTGAGCCAGGAACTGAGCATGCGAAATGTCAGGGCCTTGGCCACGGCCAGGGATGTGGTGTCGAGCAGGAACACTCCCCGGGTGCCGGTCGTCCCGGACGTTGTAGCGACCGTGTAGCGGTTGAGGAATTTCGCGCCGACCAGCGACGGGTCATTAACGAACGACTGCACACCCTCCAGCGTCACGGCAGGATCCGTCACCCACTCATCGAAGTGAGCCATCAGGGCTGCCTTTGTCGTCACGGGCAGCACGGGCATCAAGCAACAGCCCCCCTGGCGTTTCTTTCATGATTCCTCCTGGCCCTGGCCGTGGCTGGTCCCCGGTGATTCCTTGTTGCTCAGGCGTTGAACAGCCGGGTCAGGACGCCGGAGCTGAGGAGGATGAACAGGCCCAGCCCGATGAACACTGCCGGGACGAGCCAGTGTTCGATTTTTTCGAGGGTCTCAATGACTTTGGGGTGGGTTCCCACAACACGTCCCAGTGCGCACCAGACGGCTACCAGGATGAGGAACACGATGATGGTGACCACGGTGTCCTGGGGGCGCATGGTCCGGAAGATCGGGGTGTAGATGGCGATGTTATCTGCACCGTTGGCGATGGTGATGCCGGCGACGCTGAGCAGGCCAACTGCGCTGATAGCGCCTTCGGTTTCCTCTTCGCCGCGTCTGCGCAGGAAACGGATCAGGCCGAAAACGCCGATTCCGAGGGGGAGCAGGCCGAGCCAGCCGACCCATTCGTCCGGGACAAGGGTCAGCCCGAGCGCGGCCAGGACGCTGATGCCGACCAGGGTGATGAATCCCAGGTACTGCCCGCCGACGATTTCCCAGGGCCGGGGCCGGCGGCCTTTCGAGGAGGCGAGGAACAGCACGGTCAAAACGACGATGTCGTCGATGTTCGTGGCAGCGAACATTGCTGCCGCGGCCGCGATGATGCCAAGCATTAATCAGCACCTCTCTCAGGGCGTCCCCGCCGGTTGCATACCCGCGGCCAGGTCAGATGGGCGTGGTGAAGGTTCCGATCAGGTTCTGCAGGCTCAGGATCCAGGTCGTCCAGACACCGGAAACCATCAGGATCCCGACCAGGACCAGGGTCGCTGCCCCTGCGAGGTTGAAGGCCCTGATGTTCCGCCGGACGAAGCCGAGGGTGCCGGTGACCCAGCTGAAGCCCCGGGCGACGAGGAGGAACGGGATACCCAGACCGATGCAGTACGCGAAGCCGAGCAGCGCCCCGCGCCAGGCCGACCCGGTGGTAGTGCTCAACGCCAGCACGGCGCTGAGGGTCGGGCCGATGCACGGCGTCCACCCGAGCCCGAAGCCGATGCCCAGCAGCGGCGCCCCGGCCAGGCCGGTGTTCGGTTTCCAGGTCAGCTTGGCCGTGCTCTGCAGGAACGGGATCTTTCCGGACAGGGCGACGCCCATCACGATCACGACCACGCCCAGAACACGCGTGATCATGTCGCTCCAGCTCACCAGCCAGTGTCCGATGGTCCCGAACGCCGCACCGTAAAGGGTGAAGACCGCGGCGAAGCCGAGGATGAACAGCCCGACGCCGGCGGTGGTGCGCCTGCGGGCGGCCTTTTCATCGGTTCCGGCCAGGCCGGAGACGTAACCCAGGTAGCCCGGGAGCAGGGGCAGGACACAGGGTGAGATGAACGAGACCAGACCGGCGATGACCGCCAGGGGCACTGCCAGGAGCAGGGCTCCGGACTGCACAGACTCGGCGAAGAAGCCGCCAAGACTCATTCCGCTGTCTCCGGTTCCTTGCCTGCCCGCAGCATTCCCAGGACCAGGACGGCGGTTCCCACGGTGACGAAGACGTCGGCGAGGTTGAACGTGGGGAACCATCCGCTGTGCAGATAATCGACGACCCCGCGCCCGTCGAGCCGGTCAATGAAGTTTCCGATGGCGCCGCCGGCAATGAGAGTACCACCGGTAAGGGCGGTCCTGGACATCTTTGGTGCGTTCACTGTTAGCCATGTCAGCAGCACGGCGATGATGGCCCCGGTACCGGCCACGACAATTCCGGTGGGCAGGGCGGATCCGAGGCTGAAGGCCACGCCCATGTTGTAGAGGAGCTTGATCGTCAGCAGCGGCACCTCGATCACTTCTCCCCGGGAGAGACCGGCTTCGGCCTGGGTCTTGATGAGCAGGTCGGCCCCGGCCAGCAGGAGCGCGCCGGCCAGCAGCCCGCCCCGGCGCATCCACGGCCGGGACGGGGTGCTGTCGCGCACCGGTGTCGGTTGGCTCACCGTGCCGGTTCCAGGGTGGGGACGGTGTCCTGGGTGGCCGGGATGGTGCCGTACTTGCTCACCTTGCCGGCGCGGACGCCGTTGGCGATGACAACGATTTCGGCCAGTTCGTGGATCAGCACAACTGCTGCCAGTCCCAGGATGCCGAACAGGGCCAGCGGGATCAACACGGCGATCAGGGCCAGGGAGAGTCCTACGTTCTGGAACATGATGCGGCGGGTGCGGCGGGCGTGCTCCAGTACTTGCGGCAGGTGGTGCAGGTCCTCGCCCATCAGTGCGACGTCGGCGGTTTCGATGGCCACGTCGGTGCCCATCGCGCCCATCGCGATGCCGGTATCGGCGGTCGCCAGAGCGGGGGCATCGTTTACACCGTCACCGACCATGGCGGTCGGCTGCCGCCCCTTCAGGGCGCGGATAATCTCCGCCTTGTCTTCGGGGCGCAGGTCGGCGTGGACTTCGGTGATGCCCGCTGCCTTGCCCAGGGCCTCGGCGGTGAGCCGGTTGTCACCGGTGAGCATGGCCGTGGTGTAGCCGGCGCGGCTGAGGCGTTCAATCACGGCCGCGGCTTCGGGGCGAAGTTCGTCGCGGACGGCTACGGCGCCGATGAGGACAGAGTTCTCCTCGACCAGGACCGCTGTCGCGCCGCTGGCCTGCATCCGCTGAACGGTGTCCTTCAGCTCCCCCGGGGCGATCCATCCGGGCCTGCCGAGCCGGGCGCTGTGCCCGTCGATGGTCCCTTCGAGCCCGGCACCGGGAACGGTGTCCAGGCCGGTGACGGTGACCCGGTCGCTGGCGGCGGCGAGGATGGCGCGGGCGAGCGGGTGTTCGCTGCGTTCTTCCAGGCCGGCGGCGACGGCCAGCACCCGCTCCCGGGTGGAGGAGGCGGTGGCGGCGACTTCGATCACGGCGGGTTTGTTGCGGGTCAGGGTCCCGGTCTTGTCCAGGGCGATGGTGCGGATCTTGCCGAGGGTTTCCAGGGCGCCGCCGCCCTTGATCAGGACGCCCATCCGGCTGGCAGCGCCGACGGCGGCGACCACTGTCACGGGCACGGAGATGGCCAGGGCGCACGGTGAGGCTGCCACCAGGACCACCAGGGCACGTTCAATCCACAGGAGCGGTTCACCGACGATGAAACCATAGACGGCAATGAGCGCGGCGGCGATCAGGATACCCGGGACGAGCTTTTTGGCGATCGAGTCGGCCAGCCGCTGGCCGGGGCCCTTGCGGGACTGCTCGGCCTCCACGATGTGCACGATTCGTGCCAGCGAGTTGTTTTCCGCGGTGCTGGTGACCTGAACCTCGAGCGGGCCGGTGCCGTTAATGGAGCCGGCGTAAACGTCGCTGCCCGGTCCTGCTTCGACCGGGACTGATTCGCCGGTCAGGGCCGAGGTGTCCAGGGAGGTGCGCCCGGTCAGGACGCGTCCGTCCGTGGCGAGCCGTTCGCCAGGGCGCACGACCATGGTTTCACCGAGCACCAGCTCGGACGGGGAGACGGTGACTTCGGTTCCGTTGCGCAGGACCCTGGCCTCGGCCGGGACCAGATCCAGCAGGGCACGCAGCCCGCGCCGGGTGCGGGCTACCGAGTATTCCTCCAACCCCTCCGAGATGGCATACAGGAAGGCCAGCATCGCCGCTTCCTCGACCTGCCCCAGGGCAACGGCTCCCGCTGCCGCGATCGTCATCAGCGTGCCGACACCGATCTTGCCCTTGGCAAGCCGGCGCAGGGTTGAGGGAACAAACGTCCACCCCGCGACCAGCAGCGCCGCGGCCTCCAGCGGCAGGGTGACCCACTCGGACGCGTCCAGCAGCGAAGCGATCCATGCCATCAGCAGCAGCCCGCCGGCGACCGCGGCCGCGCGGACCTCAGTCACCTGCCAGAAGCCCTCAGCCTCTTCCTGACCCTCTTCTGTTGTTACAGGCTTGTCATCGCCGCAGCAGGCGTCGCTCACAGTTGCTCCTCTTTGGTGGTTGCGGTGGCGCGGGAGGCGTCGCCGTAGACCGGGCACAGGCTGACCGCATTGCCCGTGGCGGCCAGAAGGATCTCGGCCTGGGCCAGGACATCGATCAGTTCAGGGCGGGTCAGGGAATAGAACACCTTCCGGCCCTCCATCCGGCCCGTCACCAGGCCGCAGTCCCGCAGGCAGGCCACATGCGCCGAGACCGTGGACTGCGCCAGACCCAGTACCTCGGTGAGGTCACCGACCCGGACCTCGCCCTGGGCGATGCGTTTCACGATGGCAAGCCGGGCCGGGTCCGCCAGGGAGTGGAACAACGCGGCCGCCGGTTCCAACCGGGTACCGCTCCTCATATCAATCGTCATGCACCGATGATATCCATACATGTGGATATGTGCCAACCGTTGCTCATGCGGCGTGCGCCCGAAGGATTCCCCTGTCGTGTGTGCGGGGAGGTGTCAGTGCGGTCCTGGGCGTCCGGAGAGGATGAAGCCGCTCCGGGGCAGGGCGGGCATCCGGGTGAGGTTGATGCTCAGGTCCTGAGCGGGTACGGTCATCCGGGTCTCCGCGGCAAGCGCCCGGGTGGCGCGGCGGATCAGGTCAACGGTGATGTCCTCGCCGGGGCAGCGGTGCCCGGCGGCCGGGTCGCCGGCGCCCTGTGGAACAAGGGTGTGGGGATCCGGGTGCCAGGTACGGAACCGGGCAGGGTTGAAGCTTTCCGGGTCCTTCCAGATCCGGCCGTCGTGGTTCGTGCCGTACAGATCGAACAGGACCCATTGCCCGGCTTTGAACGCGTGGCCCTTCCATTCCAGCGTTTCCCGGGCAGTGCCGCCGACGAAGGGGAAGAACGGATAGTACCGGCGGACTTCCTGGGCGAAGCAGTCCAGGTCCGCGTCCTGGCCTGCGCGCAGGATCTCTTTCCATTCCGGGTGCTGGTGCAGGGCGACGGCTGCAAAGACCATGAAGCGGCCGACAGCCACGATGGGCCGGAGCAGGTTGAGAAGTTCCACCGCCGCGATGTCCGCCGGCAGAGCGTTGCCGTGCTCGTCCGTGTGAAAGGCGATCGCAGCGGCAGGGGTATCGCCGGCCGCGGCCGGACCGCTCCGGCGGAGGGTGCTGATGCGCTCGGCGGCCCACTTTTCCGTGGAGCGGCGGCGCCACCGGGCATACCAGTTCACCGGCCCGACCGCTCCGGCCTTTTCGATCATCAGGCCCAATTCGCGGCTGATCCGTTCGACCGTTGCCGGGTTTGCCGGCACTCCCGCCCACCGGCAGGCGGCGGCGGTGAGCAGCGGGCGCAGCTCGTCATGCAGCACAACTTCGCCGCGGACCTGCCACCAATGCACCGCCGACACCCATTCCTCATCGAAGGCCTGGCCGAGGCGTTCGACCGATTCCTTGGTCATCAGGTCAAGAAACAGTTGTTTCCGGTGCCGGTGGGCAGGACCTTGGAGGGACTGTACGCTGCCGGCGTCCTGCAGAAGGTGCTGGGCGGAGCGGGGCATCGCCGCCTCGCGGCCGAACCGGCCACCGCCGTAGAAGAACTCTGCCGCTTCCGCCCCGCGGAGGCAGACAACGGGGCGAAGCATCAGCCGTGTGCGGAACGAATCGGTGTCGAGCCGGTCGCACCGGCTCGAAATGAACGTGTATCCCTCACGCAGAAGAGCAAGGGAACTCTCAGGCAACTGCACCGTCATGATGGACCAGCCTTCTCTCGTGCCGCCCCGGCATGGCCGGCGTTGAGGCGGCCCGGGCGCTTCGGGAATCCCAGCGTACCGGCCCGCTCGGAACGCCAAGCCGGGAGCGTCATAGCTTTTCTTAGGCTTCGAGTGTGGAAGTGATCAGGGCTTTCAGGGTGCTTTTGTCCAGTCCGCCCAGGATTCTGGCCGCGACACGGCCTTGCTTGTCCAGCACGAGGGTGGTTGGGACCGCCTGGGGCGGAACGAAGCGGGTCATGGCGAGCAGCACCTTCCCGTCCTTGTCCTGCACGCTTGGATAGGTCACGCCGAAGGTCCGCTCGAAGGCTTCCGCCGTGGGCTTTTCATCCCGGACGTTGATGCCGTAGAACAAAACTCCCTGCGGGGCAAACTCCTGGTACAGCGCTTCCAGGTGCGGGGCCTCAACGCGGCACGGGGCGCACGCCGCGTACCAGAAATTGAGTACCGTCACAGTGCCGGCCCAGTCCGTGGAACTGACAGGGGTGCCGTCATAGAGGGTCGCGTTCAAGGCCACAGGAGCGCTGCGTGATTCCTCAGCGTATTCCTGCACCGATCCGTCACCGGCAATGTAGTTCTTGTTATCCCCTGCCGCTGCCTGCTGGGCGAGGGGGTCAGGTCCCGCGCAGGCGGCCAGGCCGAGGAAGGCCGCCGCGGCCAATCCTGTCAGGATGCTGCGCCGGGCCAGGCCGCCGCCGGATGGGGTGTTCATGGATGACTTCCTCGTTTGTCGGGTTTCCGGCTGATCGTCACGCCCACTGCTTCCCTGGCGGATCAAGCCAGCCGGCTAAGGCACGCACCTGCAGAAGCCGTTCCCGGCCCGCCCCCGTATTCCGTGAGAACTTCGGGCAGAGGGACTTAACCGGAACCGGTGCAATCGTCTTTAGGCGATATTATCAGGAGGGCGCTCGGAAGGCGTGGCCACCCACCTGGTACTAATTCTACGTAAGGTAGAAACTGCGGTCTGCAGACCGTGCGAGCTCTTGTTCATCCCGATTGGAAGGCAGTGATGTCCTTATCTGACGCGCCGGAGACTGCGGCAGGCCCGGTCCCGCCGCCGCTGGGTCCCGCCGGGATGCTGCGCTGGGCGTGGACGCAGCTGACAAGCATGCGGACCGCAATCTTTCTCCTGCTGCTGCTGGCCGTGGTCGCTGTGCCCGGCTCGTTGTTCCCGCAGCGTCCTGCGAACCCTGCCCTGGTGACCCAATACATCAAGGACCGCCCGGAGTACGGAAAAATCCTTGACTCACTCCAGCTCTTCGATGTCTATTCCTCGGCCTGGTTCTCCGCGATCTACATCCTGTTGTTCATCTCCCTCATCGGCTGCGTGATACCCAGGGCACGGGCCCACTGGAAGGCCCTGCGCTCAGCCCCGCCCCGCACCCCGCGTCGGCTCTCCCGGCTGCCCGAATACGGCACGCTCGTCCTGCCGGCGGAATCCGGTGTCAGCCCGGGCGACGCCATCCGGGACGCAGCGGACGTTTTGAAAAAACGCGGCTACCGGGTCGATATCCGGGACGCCGACGCCGCGATGCCCTCACTGGGGGCTGAACGGGGGCTGCTACGGGAGGTCGGCAACCTCGTCTTCCACACCGCCCTGATCGGCGTGCTGGTTTCCGTGGCCATCGGCGGATTGTTCGGCTACCGGGGCCAAAAAATCATCATCGAAGGCGACACCTTCGTCAACACCCTCGTCGGCTACGACAACTTCACCCCCGGAACCAACTTCCAGTCCGACTGGCTGGACCCGTTCGCCATCACGCTGGACAAGTTCGAGGTCCGCTTCGACCGCGAATCCACCCGGCAGTTCGGTCAGCCCATCGACTTCAAAGCCGCCGTGACGACCCGGGAAAGCCCTGACGCCGCCCCGCAACAGCAGGTCCTGAAAGTCAACGAACCGGTCTACTTCGGCGGAACGGGCATCTTCCTGGTGGGCAACGGCTACGCACCCATCGTCACCGTCAAGGACGGGGACGGGAACACCGCGTTCAGCGGCCCCGTCGTCTCCGTCCCCAACGACGCCGTCTACACCTCCAGCATTGTCCTCAAGGCCCCGGACGCGTCACCTTCCCAGCTGGGTTTCGTCGGGTTCTTCCTGCCCTCGGCCATCAAGAACCAGGAGGGTGTGTCCTACAGCTTCGACCCGGACCCGCTGAACCCACAACTGAACCTGAACTCCTACTACGGTGACCTCGGGCTGGACACCGGGAAACCCCAGAACGTCTACAACCTGGACGTGCAGAACCTCACCCAGCTCAACGGCCGGGATCTTCCCGCCGGCGGCATTGTCCTGGACGCAGGGCAGAGCTACACCCTCCCGGAGGGTAAAGGCTCGATCAGCTTCGACGGGCTCAAACGCTATATCGGGGTGGACATCCGCACGGTCCCCGGGCAGGAGGGGGTTCTCATCTTCTCCCTGGCCGCCGTCGCGGGGCTGATCGTCTCCCTGTATGTGAACCGTCGCCGCGTCTGGCTCCGTGCCGGCGCCCACGTGGACGGCCGCACGATGATCGAATACGGGCTGCTGGCCCGCGGAGAAGACCACAGGCTCGCGCCCGAAGCCGCCGCGATCCGTGCCCGCCTCGCCGCCCGCTGGAACCTGGCAGAGTCCGACCCCGCCGCTGCCGCCGCCGTCCCTGCCCGCTCACCGAAGGAGCACTAATGCCTGAGATCAACGAAATCATGGGCCAGTACAGCGAGCTGTTCATGCTCCTGGCCGCAGGCACCTACACCGTGGCGTTCATCGCATTCGCCTGGGACCTGGCCCGCAGCAGCAGGACCCTGCGTGCGGTGGACCTCAAAGCCGCAACAGCCGCGCCCGCTCAAGCCTCCGCACCCGCCAGGGTTCCGATCAGCGCCGGAACCAGTGCCCGCGCGTCCGGGGACCGGGCGGCTTCCGGCGTCGGCGGGCCGGCTGGCTTTGCTGAACGCCCCAGCTCAGCAGCGCACCGGACAGGAGAAGACGCAGCCGGCGCAGGACGAACTGCCGGGACCGACATGGACTACGCCCCCGCCCGGCGCATGCCCGCGCGCGTCGGTGTAGCCCTGACCATGCTGGGCGCCCTGATCCACGGCGCCGGGGTGGTGACCCGGGCCCTCGGTGCGGGCCGGGTTCCCTGGGGCAACATGTACGAATTCCTCACCACCGGCGCCTTCGTCGTCGCAGCGGTGTTTCTGCTCGCGCTGATCCGCCGTGACCTGCGGTTCCTGGGCACCTTCGTGATCGGCCTGGTCATCATCATGCAGGTCGCCGCCTCGGTGGCGTACTGGACTCCCGTGGGCCACCTCGTTCCCGCCCTGCAAAGCTACTGGCTGATCATCCACGTCTCCATCGCCGTTCTCTCATCGGCCCTGTTCACCCTGACCTTCGCGCTGTCCGCCCTGCAGCTGGTCCAGTCCCGCCGGCAGAAAACTGTCGCCGCGGGAGGCGCGGCCAGGCTTGGGTTCATGCGCGTCGTCCCGTCGGCGCTGAGCCTGGAGAACCTCTCTTACCGCATCAACGCGCTCGGGTTCATTGGCTGGACCTTTACCCTGATGTTTGGTGCGATCTGGGCCGAAAAAGCCTGGGGCCGGTTCTGGGGCTGGGACACCAAGGAAGTCTGGACCTTCGTCATCTGGGTGGTTTACGCCGGCTACCTCCACGCCCGTGCCACACGCGGCTGGACCGGAACCCGCGCCGCGTGGCTGTCCATCGTCGGCTACCTGTGCGTGGTCTTCAACTTCACCATCGTGAACCAGTTCTTCAACGGCCTGCACTCCTACTCCGGCCTGTGATCTCACCCTAGGCGCCGGCAGGGCCGCAGCAGCCGGCTGCGGCCAGTCCAGGGCATGGAGCCGAGGGCGCCTTTCCACTGACCTGCCGCTCCGTGCCGAGAACGATTACCGCCGCAGGATTTCCCTACCCGCCACGACGCTGAGCGAACCGGAGCCATGCAACCGTTATCAACGCCGGATCTCTTCCTGCCTTCCCCGACACTGAGCGCCTTCGCACTGGGCCCGCTGACGATACGCTTCTACGCGCTGTGCATCCTGGCGGGCATCGTCGTCGGCACCTGGCTGACCGTCCGCCGCCTCACAGCAAGGGGAGGCACCTCCGAACAGGCCCTGGACATCGTGATGTGGGCCGTTCCCTTCGGCATCGTCGGCGGCAGGCTTTACCATGTGATCACCGATAACCAGCTGTACTTCGGGCCGGGCAAGGACCCCTGGGGCAGCCTGCGGATCTGGGAAGGCGGCCTTGGGATCTGGGGCGCGGTCGCCCTCGGCCTCGTCGGGGCAGCCATTGGTGCCCGCCGCACCGGAGTCCCCTTCGCTGCATTCGTTGACGCCGCCGCCCCTGGACTGCTCCTGGCGCAGGCCCTGGGCAGGTGGGGAAACTGGTTCAACAACGAAATTTACGGCGCCCCCACGGATCTGCCATGGAAGTTGCAAATCCACGCCATGGACTCCACCACAGGGAAGGCAATTACTTCCCCTGAAGGCGCCCCTGAGGTCATCGGCTACTTCCACCCGACCTTCCTCTACGAATCCCTCTGGTGCCTGGCCGCGGCGGCACTGCTGATAATCCTGGACCGCAAATACAGCCTCGGCGCCGGAGCGGTCTTCTCCCTCTACCTCGTCTTTTACACGGCCGGCCGGTTTGCTCTCGAATTGATGCGCTCCGATCCTGCCAACACGATCCTCGGTGCACGCGTCAACACCTGGGTAGCCGGGCTTGTCCTCGTCACCGGGCTGGCACTCTTCCAAACCCTCAGATCCCGGGCACGGTCAAAAGTCGAAACCGGCGGCACGCTACCGCACCCCGCACGCTGAAAGTGCGGCGATAACGGGTGCCGCAGCTGCCGTGGTAAGCGATTGAACACAACTGCCAACCCACAACCACGAAATCCCGGAAAGGACTCCCCGAAAGATCGGCCTTGGGCAATAATATCGGGAAACAGCTCACGTACTGGATCGGGAGGAAAATTATGGCCCATGATCTCGTAGTCCTCGGAGGTGGCAGCGCCGGTTATGCAGCTGCTCTGCGCGGGGTGCAGCTGGGCATGAAGGTGGCCCTCGTTGAGGGCGACAAGCTCGGCGGGACCTGCCTGCACCGCGGTTGCATCCCCACCAAGGCCCTGCTGCACTCGGCGGAAATCGTGGACACCATCCGTGAAAGCGAAGCATTCGGCGTCGAAAGCACCTTGGGCCGTATCGACATGGCCGGTGTGACAAAGTTCAAGGAAGGCGTCGTTGCCCGGCTGTTTAAAGGGCTCCAGGGCCTGGTGGCTTCCCGCAGTATCGACCTGATCCAGGGATGGGGCACGCTGGCCGGCCCCGACACGGTGGAAGTCAACGGCACCTGCTACCAGGGCAAAAACATCGTGCTGGCAACCGGGTCCTGTGCCAAGTCCCTGCCCGGTCTGGAGATCGGCGGCCGGGTCATCACCTCCGAACAGGCACTCGAACTAGATTTCGTACCCAAGAGCGCGATCATCCTCGGCGGCGGCGTCATTGGCGTGGAATTCGCTTCCGTCTGGGCTTCCTTCGGCACGGAAGTGACCATCGTCGAGGCCCTCCCGCGCCTCATCGCCAACGAGGACGAATCCCTGTCCAAGGGACTGCAGCGGGCCTTCACCAAACGCCGCATCAAATTTCTCACCAACACGATGTTCGCCGGCGTTACCCAGAACGATAACAGCGTCACCGTCACCACCCAGGACGGGAAAACTTTGGAGGCCGAGGTGTTGCTCGTGGCGGTGGGCCGTGGCCCCTCCACAGCAAACCTCGGCTACGAAGAAGCCGGCATCCCCATGGAGCGCGGCTTCGTGCCCACCAACGACCGGCTGCACACCGGGGTCGGCAACGTCTATGCCATCGGGGACATCGTGCCCGGCCTTCAGCTGGCCCACCGGGGCTTCCAGCACGGGATTTTCGTCGCCGAAGAGATCGTCGGCCTGAACCCGGCACCCATCATCGAATCGGGCATCCCGCGTGTGACCTACTCGGAACCCCAGGCCGGCTCTGTCGGCCTCACGGAGGCCCAGGCGAAGGAACAGTTCCGCGCCGACGGCGTCGAGACGGTCGAGTACAACCTTGGCGGGAACGCAAAAAGCCAGATGCTGCAGACCGCGGGCTTCATCAAACTTATCCGTCAAAAGAAGGGCCCGATCGTTGGGGTGCACATGCTCGGCGCCCGTGTCAGTGAGCTGATCGGGGAGGGCCAGCTGATGGTCAACTGGGAGGCCTATCCCGAGGACGTCGCGAACCTGGTACACGCCCACCCCACCCAGAACGACGCCATCAGTGAGGCTGCCCTCGCCTTGGCGGGCAAACCCTTGCACGCCCACGGTTGAACGACGTCTGCTCGGTTCGACTCTGCGGACGGGCTTCACCATCGCCGTGTTGCCACCCCGGTCGTCCCAGGTGGCTGTCGTTGACTCACCCACATCGTTTGGACGAAGGGACGGCTAACGGTGTTAATGAACCGGATGGAAACTCTTCTGGTCAATTCTCCGCCCCGGCGGTGGCTGCAGCGCTTCTACGAGATCCGGGTGTTGCTGCGGCTGGGTGGCCGGTTGCTGCCCGGGGCACGGGCGCTGGAGATCGGCTGCGGCTTAGGCTATGGGTCCCAGCTGGTGCTGGAACGATTCGGCGCCGCAAGCGTTGACGCTGTAGACCTGGACCCGGCGATGATCAACCGCGCTGCCCGGCGCCTTGCCCGTTATGGTGACCGGGTGCGACTGGCGCAAGGCAGCGCAACCGACCTGCGTTCCGCGCTCAGTGCCGGGGACGACGACTATGACGCGGTGTTCGACTTCGGGATCGTCCACCACATACCGAACTGGCGCGCAGCCATCGCCGAGGCCAGCAGGGTCCTGGCGCCGGGCGGGCGGTTCTACTTCGAAGAGGTCACCGCTCACGCCTTGGCCCGCCCGACTTATCAGCGGCTGTTCGACCATCCCACCGAGGACCGCTTCACCGCCCAGCAATTCCTCGACGAACTGGCCAACCACGGGCTCGTGGTGATTGGTTCTCTCACCCGGATCTCCGGCGATTACCTGCTCGGTGTGGCCGCAAAGCCGGTTCCTGCCAGGAGCGACGGCTGATATGTACTCCGCCGCCTGCGCCCTGTTCGCTGGTCCAGCGCCGTAACCTTACCTTTCCAGACCGCACTGCCGTCCCCGGGCCAGATCCTCGAGGTCCAGAGCTCGTTCGGTGACATGTGTTCGAAGGCTGGTCGAACAAGGCCTGCCCAGGTCTTTGGCAGGGCCAGGATTGGGGCAAAGGAAGCTGGAGGCGAGTCCCGGCCGGGACGTGGATGAATTTTTGGACAGGTCAGAGGTCGCGAGCATTCTGCCCTAGATCCAGGACGGCATCCACATCCGGAGCCGCCACTCCTGGTACGGGATGATTTCCGCGGTCCAGATTGGGTAGAAAAATGCCGAGAGCAAAACTGCTGCGGCCACAAACAGGGCCACCAGGTAGAGCCCGGAACGCCGACGCCACAGCGGGTCCTGCCTCCGTCCGAGCGCCAGGCCGAGGGAGTATGTCAGGGCGAGTACCAGGAACGGTTCAAAGGAGACGGCGTAGAAGGTGAACATGGTGCGTTCCGGGTACAGGAACCACGGGAGGTAGCCCGCGCCGACCCCGGCCAGGATGGTACCGGCCCGCCAGTCCCGGCGGCCTGCCCACCAGAACAGCAGGATCACCAGCGAAACCGTGGCGCTCCACCAGATCAGGGGATTGCCCACTGAGAGGATGGCCGAGGCGCAGCTGGTAACGTCGCAGCCTGGGCTTCCCTGCTTGGGGGACTCGTAGAAGAACGACGTGGGCCGCCCCATCACCAGCCAGCTCCAGGCGCTGGCTTCGTAGGGGTGGTCGGAGCTGAGTCCCTGATGGAACTTGTAGACTTCCAGATGGTACTGGGCCAGAGACCGCAGCGGGCCCGGAATCCAGCCCCACTGGACTGAGGGGTTGGTGTCGGCCCAGTGCCGGAAGTACGCATCCTTGGATTGGAACCAGCCGGCCCACGTGGAAACGTACACCAGGACGGCAACAGGGACGATGCTTAGGAAAGCGGGAATTCCGTCCTTGATGAGGCCGCCGCTGATCCAGCCCCGGATCCCGGCGACCCGGCGAGCGCTCAGGTCCCAGAAGACGGTCAGCAAACCGAAGGCAGCCATGAAGAACAGCGCGGACCACTTGGTGCCCACCGCAAGGCCCAGGCAGATGCCCGCCGCCACGCGCCACCAGCGGACGCCCAGCCACGGTCCGGAAAACAGCTGAAGCACCGAGGGCCTGCCGTCCGGGGCAGCAGCGGCGGACTGGCGTCCCAGCGTAGCGGCCAGCCGCCGCCGGCCGTCGTCGCGGTCCATCAGGAGCGCACCGAAAGCGGCGAGGATCCAGAACATCAGGAAAATATCCAGCAGGGAGGTCCTGGACATCACCAGGTGGTGTCCGTCCACTGCCAGGAGGAGGCCGGCTACGGCCCCAAGGGTCAGGGACTGGAAGAGTTTTTGCGCGATCAGGGCGATCAGGAGGATGGACAGGGTCCCCGTCAGCGCTGCGCCGAAGCGCCAGCCCAGGGGATTGTCGGGCCCGAACAGCCACATTCCTGCCGCGATCATCCACTTGCCGACCGGCGGGTGGACCACGTACTGGGGGGTGTCCAGCAGGACGGCCGGGTTACCGGCGTTGAAGGAGACATTGGCCTCCTCCGGCCAGCTGCGTTCGTAACCGCTCACCAGCAGCGAATAGCCGTCCTTGACGTAGTAGGTCTCGTCAAACACCAGGCTGCGCGGAATGTCCAGGCGGACAAAGCGGAGGACGCCGCCGATCGCGGCGTTGAGGGCCGGAATCAGCCAGAACCACAGCCGCAGCGACGTCGGATAATCGCGCCATGAACGGATGCCGCCAAGCAGCCGTTCCTGCAGGGCGCTTTCGGTGAATGCTTCCTGCGGCCGGCGGATCCACCGGTGGCTTGCAAGATTGCGTACAGGCGTCCCGGGCGCCGGATGCTCCAGAGGGGCTGGGCGGGCCTCGACAGGAGGTACGGAGGTCTGCGTCATGTGCCCATGCTATGTTTTGCCGGTGCCATAATCTGCGGGTCATAAACCCGGGCGTTATGACCCGGAGCCCGGGCTGGAGGACGGTGGTAATAAACAAGCCCTACGGGGACATTGAGCTAACCCAGGCCTAGTGCCGCTGGGCCGACAGGGCCACGATCAGCTGGTCCGGGTGCCGGGTGGACGCCAGCCAGTACGGGGTCTGGTCGGAGGGATCAGTGATCTCGATCCGGACCACCGGATCCACCCAGCCACGGATGCACAGAAACGCCAGGCCATTGAGCCGGGTGCCGCGTTCCGCCGTCGCTTCGGCGCGGCGGAACGCCATGGTGGTGCCGACGAAGCTCCGTTCGATCGTGGCCCGGCCCACACTCAGCGTTGACCCGGTCACCTGGATTGTCGGGGTCGAGAGGACCAACAGCACGAAAATGATGGCGAACAGCACAATAGCTGCGGTGATCCCGGCCGCGATGCTGATGGGCGCCAGCATCAGGATTCCGGCGCTCGAGAAGCCCGCGGAGACCAGCCAGATCCAGAAGTTCGGCCAGAGCTTCTCGGTGTAAAGAACGCTGGCGTCACCGGGTGCGCTCTTTGGGGCAGGCGCAGCTCTACTGGATTCAGGCATAGGGCCAGCTTTCCACTTTTCCCGGGATATTTCATCTTGGCGACGGCCGTCAGCCCTCACTCCATCCATCCCTGCGGATTCACGGTCTGCCCCAATACAGCTAGCTTGAGTTTCTGTTGGTTCTGACGACTGCGATTGCGCCGATGAAACCTGTGAGGGAGAGTAGGATCCCGACGGCCCGATCTGTGCTGTCGGCGGCCGCGGCGATAGCCATCACTCCTATCAGTCCCAAGATGGCCATCGCGATGAAACAGAAACGTCGCATTGTTTCCCCTGGGTTGAATAACTGGCGTGGATTGTCGGGATAGGCACACTAATCACCGGTACTCGTGCCGCCTGAACTGCAGTATCTCACCCCGGGGTGGTTGGCCGGGCACCGCCGCTGCTCACCGGCAGTGCCCTGGCTTGCGGCCATGACTGCCCTGGGCCCTTCATCGCTTTACCGACACGGCAGTTCGTGTGGATGCCGCTGTTTAGTACGCCGTGATCCTCTTTATCGGCTCAGGGTTGCCGGCGGCCGGCGGCGGTACCTGCACGGTTTGAGCCGGTACGCGCGGCGGCTGAACGGCGCTCACTGATTACTCAGCCTGCTACCCAAGCCGGCCGCCTGCGGCAGGCGCTAAGCTTTCTTATTCCGGCCCGGAATACGGGCTGACGAGAGGACGACCGTGGAAAATAAACGACGTCACCGGCTGCCCGGAACCAGCAGTACCTTGGTCGCTTGGGGCCGGCACTGATGCGCTGGCCGCGACACACGAGGATCCCACTACCTCTCAAGGCGTCCCTGGGCCATACTTGCGAGGTATTCGTTGTATGTGTCGAGCTCTGCATCCTCGACGCGTTGTCGTTGCTTCGAGGTGCGCATCTCCCGGGTGCGCCAGCGGGAAAGGCAGACGATGAGTACCACGAATAGCGGCAGTTCTGCATAGGTCCATACCAGGGTCCCGGCGATCGCCTGATCGAGGATCGGATCATGGTCGCCGGTGGGGTTGGCGTATGCACTGAAAAGCGGTGTCCCGGTTCGGAGCAGGATCAGGCCGAAGACGGCATGGATTTGGAGCTCGACGACGATGTCGACGAACCGCACAGCGAAGGATGGGACACGTGGCAAGGGGTCGGACGACCATAGCGGTATCGCCGAGATGACGCCGAGGACGAGGAAGATGAACAACATGGCGTCATGGCCGGAGGGGATGCGCATGATGATGCTGATGACGTCTGTGAGATAGAGAGCCGGGTACAGCAGGATCGCGGCGACGATGGCGACCACGGGGTGTAGTGCGGCGCGGCAGAATCGTGATCGGAGTCCCGCGTGCGCGGCGCGGAGCACGAGTCGTCCGAGGTCGGTGTGCGGTGTACTGCGCAGGAGAAGACGCCCCGGCGAGCCAGCGATGAGAAGCGGCGGGACGACGGTCAACAGGGTGATCTGTTGGAACACCAGGCCCGAGACGAACTCCTCGGCCAGGCGGTTCACGCCGAACGTCGTGACGGCAAAGATCAGGACGCATCCGGTCAAGAACGATGCCGTACGGGCGATTGCCCAGCGACGGCGATGCCGCCACATCCAGATCGCCCCCCTCAGGTATAGCGCCGCGAGCAGCAGGGCGGCGACGGCGATTGGCGAGCCCGCGAGGGGTTCGAACGCGACCCACTGGTCAATCGGTGGCATGGCAGGTTCCCTTCACCGAAGCGATGATACATCGTTATTCGGCCGCCGCGGTGCCGGGGACGGGGTCAGGTGCGTCTGGAGTAGGAGTGCAGGCCGGGGAAGTACACGTTGACGACGGTGAAGTTGAACACTAGCGGCGAATCCGATGATGCACAGCCAGGCCGAGCGGTTGCCGCGCCCGCCACGTGCGGCCCGGGCGAGGATTTAAGCCGGCCTAGAGGGACGTTTCGCAACCGCTGGCGCAAAACCTTAGCGTTGGATATTTCACTTTTTCACAAGCCACCCCAAGAACAGGCCTTCGGCTGGGAAGCCCCGGGCAAGACCTTAGCCTCGATCCACCGATGAGCCTTCGGCTGGCCGTCCTGGCGTGACCGGTGCGAGATGATGCGCCGCGGGCAGGGGTGTGTTCCGGGCGTC
>NZ_JBIVRG010000020.1:0-48475 GCF_044755505.1 Pseudarthrobacter sp. NPDC092202
TCGGCTTCCGCAACCTCGCGAACTACACAGCCAGGAGCCTGCTCGAGGCCGGAGGTTTCAGACCCTCGCTACACCCTTGATTCCGAAGAGCCGCAAAAACAGCCATATTAAAGCAGGTTTGCTGCAAGCATAAAGCTTTCAACTATTGTTAGTGTCCGCGACTTTTTTTATTTACCTGCAATCTACTTACTTACATTCACCTGCAGGCGTCGCCCAATTTAAAAGTAATCCTGCAATTTCTTTTCGAGTACTACTTACTCGGGTTTAAGCTAATGCCGCTTTTTATAGTCGTTGTATCAAATATCCCGGCTTTCCCTCATGATCAGCCACATGCATTGATCCTGCTGAGATCCGAGACCTATAGCAGCTCATTCCGTAATTCCAGTGATTTCTGCATGTGATGGGGCAGTGAACGGCCTTCGTCCGCGTGGGACGGCGGCATCACGCTTCCTGTGACCACTGGATGACGGAGCAACGACGAAGGACTGGTGCCCGAGTGCAGCTGATCCCATTTCCACAGGATTTTTACACCGGTCGTTTGCCGGGTTCCGCCAGGCGTAAGACCAGGAGCCGCCTCCGTCCCAAGCTGCTTCGGTTGACTGCCAGCGTCCTGCTGGCCGGCCTTGTCCTGGGGGGCCTGGTCTCTGCCAGCGTCCCCACCTCGGCAGCAGAGAGTGTGGGCCCAAATCTGGTCCTCAATCCCTCCCTGGAAGCCGGTGCAGCATTTCCTGACTGCTTCCAGGCTTCCGGCTGGGGTACCCCTGGAGAGTGGAACTATTCGCCCGGGAGAACAGGGGGGCGGGCGCTCAGCGTGACCGTCAGCGGCCATACCACCGGTGACAGGAAGGCCATCCAGAAAGAGTCCGAGGCCTGCGCGCCCAAAGTGAGCCCCGGGGAAGCCTACAACTTGGGCATCTGGTACCAGTCGACGCTTCAGGTATCCATCACCACTTTCAGGCACACTGCCGGCGGCTGGACGTACTGGGGTGACCTGGGCCTGGCGCCCGCGTCCGCCGACTGGGCCGAAGCGAAGGTAACGTCACCGCCAGTCCCGGCAGGGACGGATCAGATCGCTTTTGGACTTTCCATCAGCGCCGACGGAACGCTCACCACTGACGATTACTCGCTGTTTGCAACGTCCACCACCATCCCAACGCCGCCGCCTGCCGGCGGTGAACTCGTGGTCAACGGGACCCTTGCTGCCGGCAGTCCGCTGCCAACCTGCTTCGCAGCTGCGGGCTGGGGTACACGGGACATCTCGCAGACCCTATCGCCTGACACACCCACTACTGCTCCTGCAGGGTCGCGCTCATGGTCCATCACCGTCAGCAACTACGTCAGCGGTGACGCGAAACTCCTACCCTCCGGAACGCCCGCCTGCGCCCCGGGAGTGAAAGCCGGCAGCAAGTACAACCTCTCTGTCGACTACACATCCACGTCTTCCCGCAACTCCATCACTGTTTTTGCCCATACAGCGGCAGGATGGAATTACTGGACAGACCTCGCCCAGCCCGCCGCGACCTCCACCTGGGCCCTTGCTGCGGCCACAACCCCTGCTGTTCCGGACGGAGTGGACGCCATCTCGTTCGGAATGTCCATATCGGCGAACGGCACCTTGAAAACCACCAACTACTCGCTCAAGGAGGTCGTGGCACCGCCGCCACCCCCAGCCGCGACACCCGCCAGCGCCGGGTCCTGGCAAGTGCAGGAAGCCCCGTTGCCGCTGCGTTCCATCCACTCCACCCTGCTGAGTGATGGCAGGGTGCTGCTGATCGCCGGCTCCGGAAATGAGGGCAGCGCATTTGACGCGGGCTCCTTCGTGGGCTCCGTGTGGGACCCGGCCACGAACATGTTCACCGACGTACCCGTCCCGTATGACATGTTCTGTGCCGGGCATGTGACGCTGCCTGACGGAAAGGTCCTCATTGGCGGCGGAACGCTGTCTTACCCTACGACGGGGGAGGGGCCCACAACCTTTAAGGGCTCCCGGAAAAGCTACTACTTCGACCCTGTTGACAACGCATTCCACCCCCTTGGCGATATGGCGGGCGGCCACTGGTACCCGACCATGACAAAACTCGGAAACGGCGATGTGTGGGCGGCCGGCGGCCTGGACGATAAGGCCGAAGGAACAGTCCTGACAGAGATGTTCCAATCCTCAACGCTGAGTTGGCTCCCATCGGGCAACGTTCCACAAACCTGGAGCTTCTGGGGCACGTACCCGCACATGTACCTGCTGCAGGACGGGCGGATGTTCTACTCCGGGGGCCACACTTTCGGCAACGGGCTCCCCGGGACCGGAGCGTCGCTCTACGACTGGCAGGCAGCACAAATCTGGGACGTTCCGGGCCTGCGGCAAAAGGACATGCGGGACCAAGCCGGCTCCGTGCTGCTGGGCCCGGCACAGGACCAGAAGGTCATGATTGTTGGCGGCGGAAACACCGATGCAAATACTCCAGCCATCAACCTGGTGGACATCATCGATCTGAAGCCACCGAACCCGGTGTATGTGCCGGGCCCCGACCTGCCGGGCCCAGGGAAAAGCTACGTCAACCTCCTGAACCTCCCTGACAGGACGGTGCTTGCCGCCAATGGTGCCCGGCATAACCGTTCGGACGACGTCATGACGGCGGCCATTTACCAGCCCGCAACCAATGCGTGGATGGACATCGGCGCCGATCCGGTAGGCCGCAACTACCATTCCTCAGCCATCCTCCTCCCGGATGGCAGGGTGGCGGTCTTGGGATCAAACCCGCTGGACAACTCGTACGACACCCGCATCTCCATCTACTCCCCCAAATACATGTTCAACGGGACACGGCCCGCCATCACGGCAGCGCCCACTGCCGCGACGCGTGGACAACAGATCACCCTGCAGACCACGGGCACCATCAAAGCGGCCCAACTGATGTCCCCGATGTCGGCCACACACCAAACAGACACCAACGCCCGCCTGGTGGACCTGCCGCTGACCACCAGTGGCGACACGGTCAGCGCGACGGTCCCCGCCAACCCGAATTTGCTGCCGCCAGGGCCTTACCTGCTGACCGTCCTTGACACCAATAACCTTCCAAGCATTGCGAAATGGGTGTGGATATCGTGACTGAATACCAGAACAGGAGCCCGCGCGGCCGAGCAGCTAGATGGGTGCGCAACTGCATCGTGACACTGGGCCTAACGGCTCTGCTGGCACTGTCCTACCACTCGGCAAACGGTGCAGTCGTAGGCGCTGCTTCGGGCCAAACCAGCAACCACAGCCATACCGGGGCCGAGCTGGCAGGCGCGCAGATACCTGCAGACGCGGGCGCAGGGCCCTCCGCGCCAGTCCTGCGGCCCGCCGCGAACGGCGGCAGGGTACAGCCGGGACCGGCAGATGCAGCTGATCCGGCCAACAGGCAGCAGACTTCCCTGGAATCGGCTGCGGCACGGGAGCATCCGATAGGCACGGGCTCCGCCCCGCAGGGGCCACCGCCACAGCTCCGGGAAAAGACCTTACCGTCCCAGGTGTTCAAAGGAGCAACGGCGGGCGGCGGCGGGTGCCTTAAGGCATATGGCGACGACGGCCAATGTTTGCCGGTGATTCCTCCCAGCCTCTCCCAGCATGTGCATGAGATGAAAGCGGCCAACAAGGACCCGAACGCCATGAAGCACAGCTGGTCCTGCAGCGAAGTCCGCAAATACTTCAAGGACGGGCTGGCAGTGCGCCAGGCAGGAAACGATCCCCAAAACCTGGATACAAACAGCGATGGAAAGGCCTGCGCCGCCGGAGACGGCTGAGCCATAAGCGCGAATCCCGTACTCCCGCAGGAACACAAAAAGGCCGCGACCCAGCGGCCCTACTTCAGCTCGCCCAAAAACTGGTGCCGGCACAAGGCGTCAGCCACCTGCTACTGAACAGGCTCACAATGCTTTCTGAAGTCCTCCCCGTTCTTCTCGGTGTGCTCATCACCGGCGTATCGGCCGTGCTGTTTGTTATCGCCTTATCCACGCTCTACGTCTCCACCCATGCCTGGTGGGACCCCAGAACCAAGGCGGCGACGTCTTACAGGCCGCTGCTTCCCACGCCTGGAGTCTCCTTTTCCCTCATCATGCCGTGCCGGCATGAAAGCGAAATGGTCATGCGCTCCACCCTGGACCACCTGTGCAACCAGAACCATCCAGATATCGAAGTGGTCATCTCCGTGGGCGACGACGACCCGCACACCGTAGCGGTGGCCCGGAAACTGGCCGCGGAGCGTCCAGGGCTGGTGCGTGTCAGTGTGGACGAAGGGGCCGTCAAGAACAAACCCAGGCAACTCAACACAGCCCTGGCGATGTGCCGGAAAGACGTTGTGGGGATCTTCGACGCGGAGTCGATCGCCGCCCCTGACCTGCTCCTGCACGTGGACACCTGCTTCGTTGCCCGGAACGCCGACGTCGTCCAGGGAGCAGTCCAGCTGGTCAACTACCGGGACTCCTGGTACGCCCTCCGGAATTGCCTCGAATACTTTATGTGGTTCCGCTCCCGGCTCCACGCCTACGCGAAACAGGGATTCATCCCGCTCGGCGGCAACACCGTATTCGTCAGGCGTGATGTACTCAGCTCCATAAACGGCTGGGACGGCAACTGCCTTGCGGAAGACTGCGATCTTGGGGTTCGACTCTCGGTACTGAACCGCAAAATTGTTATCGCCTACGCACCCCACTTGGTCACCAAGGAAGAAACCCCGGATTCGATCCGTGCCCTGATCAAACAGCGGACGAGGTGGTCCCTCGGCTTCATGCAGGTCATTGCCAAGCGGGACTGGCGGGCACTCCCCACCTTGAGACAGCGGAGCGTCGCATGGTGGACGCTGATGCAACAGCACTTCATGGCGTTTGCAGGACTTTGCATCCCACTGTCCATACTCACCGCGCTCTTTGGGAAATTTCCCGTCCCTGTGGCCCTGCTGACATTCGTTCCGTTGGTTCCGGCCGTTGCCGCCGTCGCTTTCGACGTCTGCATGCTGCGCGAATTCGGCCGGGACCACGGGTACAAAATCCGGATCTATGACCACGTCAGGCTCGTCTTGGGGACCCCGTTCTACCAGGTCCTGCTCGCATATTCCGCCCTTCGTGCCCTCGCTAAGTTCCGGCAGGGCGACTTCGCCTGGGAAAAGACAATGCACTCAGGGGCACATCTTGGTTACCTGGCGGCGCAGCCATGATTACCCTGCTCCAACCTGTACGTAAGCGCTGGTTCCCGCCTGCCCCTGTTACCGGTGCCGGAGGCTTCCTCCGCGCAGCCGGCCGAATGTTCCTGCGCCGTACTGTGGACCAGAAAACAGGGTTCCTTGTTGCCTTGGTTGGGGCCGTCCTCGCCTGCTGGAATATTCTCGGCGCCCCCGGATACCAGGATGATGAAGGCACCTATACGGCCCAAGCGCTGTCCTCGCTTCACGGAAGCCTGGCGCCATATACCTATTGGTACGATCACCCGCCACTGGGGTGGCTGCAGCTGGGCGCCCTGTCCTGGCTCCCCGGGCTGATCGGCCAGGGAGGCGAAGTCTACGTAGGGCAAATGCGCTATGTGGTTGCTGTGTTCTTCGTGGCCAGCACAGTATTGGTGTTCCTTATCGCGCGGCGGCTCCAGCTCCGTTTGCCGTTCGCGGTGCTGGCAGCGCTGCTCTATTGCACGTCACCGCTGTCCCTGGTGCTGGGCAGGCAGGTGTTCATCGACAACGTGGGCCTGCCTTGGCTGTTGATGGCGTTCTACCTGGTGCTGTCACCGAAATTGAAGCTGTGGGATCACGTCGGTGCAGGCGTCTGTTTCGCCGTCGCCGTGCTGTCCAAGGAAACGCTGGCCATCTTCGGACCGGCCCTGCTGTTGGCCCTTTTACACCGCCCCTATTGGGAGACGCGGTTGTTTTCGCTCGTCGGGTTCCTCTCCGTGGGAGGTTTGGTACTCGGCTTCTTCCCGCTGCTGGCAATCCTGCAAGGGGAGCTTCTAGCGGGCCCGGGCCATGTGTCCTTGCAGGACGCCCTGACGTACCAGTTCCTTTCCCGGCCGGGATCCGGCACCTTTCTGGACCCGGCCTCCGGCAGGCATGAACTCGTCATGGGCTGGGCGTACTACGACAGTCGCTTGATCCTTCTCGGCCTTGCGGCAGCCTTGGTGTGCCTGGCGTTTCGCGAGTCACGGTGGATTCCAGTGGCTTTGCTGCTGTTCGCGGCACCCGTGATGATGGGGCAGGGCTATTTGCCCGCCATGTACGTCATCGGCGCCATCCCGTTCCTGGTGCTGGCCATCGCCGTCGCCGCCGATCTCACTGGGCGCACCCTGCCACGGCTGTTCAGGCTTAAACCTTTCGGGAAAGGGCTGGCATCAAAAGCGGCACTGACGGCGCCAGGTGCGCGCCACATCGCTCTTGCCGTATCAGGTACTGCCGTGATCTTCGGGCTGGCCACGGTGGTAGTACCGCCCTGGATATCGATGAACCACAAATTGATGGTCAGCAATGACAATGCTGACTGGAACGAGGCCCTGCGATGGTCCAAGGACAACCTGCCCAAGGATGACGTGGCCCTGGTTCCCTACTCCATGTGGCATGACCTTAACGCTGACGGGCGGCATGATCCGTGGAAAGTGATAGCCCTGGAAAAAATGGATCTGGACTCCGACTTCGCTGCACGGCACCCGGAAGGGTGGCGGAGCATCGACTGGATCGTTGAAGGCCCGCCCACGAAACGCAACATCACCAACCTTGGACTGGACAACGCGGGCCGGGCCTTGGAGAACTCAAGCGTAGTTGCGTCATTTGGGGACTGGAAGGTGCGGAAAGTACTCAAAGCGCCGGTGCCGTCCACTTCCATCGAGGACCAAAAATGACCTATCTGGTTCAACTCATTCTGGGTGCCAGAATTTCCCGTTTTGCCCTGATCGGGGCATTCGGCACCGTGCTGAACATCCTCATTATGATGGCCCTGACCGCTGTTGGTATGGACTACATCAGTGCCGCAATCATCGCGGGGGAAACCACCATCATCACCAACTTCCTCCTGCAGGAGAAGCTGGCCTTTGGTGACCTGGGAAACCGGCGAAGGCCATTCCTCCACCGGTTCCTCCATGCGTTCACCTTCAATACCCTCGAGGCGATGGCCAGGGTTCCTCTCCTATGGGCGTTGGTTGAGTATGTCCACCTGCCCAGCCTGGTGGCACAGGTCGGGACGCTCTGCGCGTCGTTCTTTATCCGCTACGCCTATCACCTGAAGATCATCTACGCCCAGAAAGACAACCTCCCACCGGTCCCGGGCCACAGTCCCTCTGTTGTCATCCCGGAGCCGGGGCCGGACAGAAAGTGACGTACGGCGGCGGCCGCGTGCCGCCGTCGTACGTTGCACAACCTCACGCCACCCGAATACCCGGATCGAGACGGGTCCCATGCCCCAACCCTCTATCACTTGATGTGGGTTCAAACCCGAACCCTCTCGCAGTCGTTTTCGACGCCCATAAGTATTCCTGACACGCAAAGACGGTGACGCTACCCGCATATGGGCCGCGCCATCGTCTTTGCGCGTCGAGGGCGAGGATGCGCGTCGCCCCCAACCGGGAATTTTTGTCCAGATATGCGGAGATAAACCGCGCACAACCCTGCATATCTGGACAAAAACTCACCCTGGGGGAGCGGGAGCTGAGAAGTACGACGGCGGCCGCGCGCCGCCGTCGTGCGCTGTCCTTCGCTGCCGGGAGCCCGCCGACAGTGACCTGCCGGGCCCTAAAGCGCCGCTTCCACCGCCCCCAAAGCGTCCAGGACCGGGCGCAGGGCCGTGACCGATTCGGCAGGCAGTTGGACCTGGGTCCGCAGCGGGATGTCCGCGGGCTCGCCGGGAAGGCTCGCCGCGGCGTTGGCGGGTTCGTCCGCCGGGAAAGCGATGCGGCGTATGGCGTCGCCGTCCCGGACGGTGAGGACGGCAACCATGCTGTCCGGCAGGACTTCACCCTCGCGCTGCTGCTGGGGCACGGACGGGGCACCGTCATTGAGCAGGCCGGCGTCGGCCGCCGCCTGGAACACCCGGCCCGCCAGCTGCCGGTCCACCGCGTGGGAGGTCTCGTCATCCCCAGAGTGCTGCATCTCGTCCACCACGCTCCGCTGGGCGGCCCCGTCCCCGTGGACACCCAGCCGGTACACGTAGCGTTCCCCCGGTGCGCCGCCGCTGACCTCAAACGAGACCTCGGTGTCCTCCGCACGCTCGGGGACTGCGCCGCCGCCGGCCATGCTGCGCAACCTTTGCAGGACGGCGGTGCGCGGTTCCGGCTTCAGGTTGTCGATGTTCTTCAGCGTCATGGCGGCCTCCTCGGGGACCTCAGCCGGCTCTGATGGACCCGCGACGGGGGAGTGGCCGGAACCGTGGAATCCGGTGATCCGATTGTAGTGGCGGGCCACGGTCTCGGTGTTGTCCGCCATAACCGTGCCGGTGTTCACCGGGGTCCTGGCGGGGCAGGCGGCGTCCGCGTATTCATCGGGATGCCCCAGCATGTGCCCGAACTCGTGGGCGGCCACATCGCCGGTATCGCTGGTGTCCCACAGCCGCATGTTGGACCGGGCGGGCCCCGGCTGGACGCGCACCACGTGGTGGGCTCCTGAGCTGACCCACTGCACATCGAAGGTGACGGACTGGCGGCCGCCGTTGGGGGCCAGGCAGCTGAAGCGGTCCGACCACGTGTTGATGATGCCGTTCCGCCACGTGGTCCGCAGGGTGTTCATGGTGGCGTCGCTGATGCCGGCGTCCGGGTTCAGCTGGATCCGCACGGTGACCCGGGTTCCGGACTGGTGGTAGGCCGCCGTCCAGCTGTAGACGCACTCGCTCACCCCGAAGGACACCTCGCCCGCCGGTTCCACCTCATGGACCCAGTACTTCTGCCACACGTTGCTGTCCGTGCCGCGGACGAAGACGTGTTCATGGTTGGGCCCCATGGAGCCAAGCGCAGGCTCGGAGGCCAGGACGCCGCCGTCGTTATGCCTTCCCCAGGGGTGCCAGCTGTTGGCGTAGTACGCACGCTGCCACAGGGCGTTGTCATTCCCGCGGACGTAGACGTTGCAGACGTCCCTGTTCCGGGAGATGGTGGCGGGCCCTGCGTTGAAGCCGCCGGCCGGGGCGCCGATGTTGAACCAGCCCTTCCACCCGCCGGCCTGCGTCCAGTACTTCTGCCAGACGTTCCCGTCCGTGCCGCGCACAAAGATGTGTTCATGGTCCGGCCCCATGGACCCGAGCGCAGGCTCCGACGCCAGGACGCCGCCGTCGTTGTGCCTTCCCCAGGGGTGCCAGCTGTTGGCGTAGTAGGCGCGCTGCCACAGGGCGCCGTCGTTCCCGCGGACGTAGACGTTGCAGACGTCTTTGTTCCGCGAAATGGTGGCGGGCCCGTTGCTGAAGCCGCCGGCGGGGGCGCCGATGTTGAACCAGCCGCTCCACCCGCCCGACCGTGTCCAGTATTTCTGCCAGACGTTCCCGTCCGTTCCGCGCACAAAAACGTGCTCATGGTCCGGGCCCATCGATCCCAGCGCGGGCTCCGAAGCCAGGACGCCGCCGTCGTTGTGCCGGCCCCAGGGGTGCCAGCTGTTGGAGAACCAGGCGCGCTGCCACAGTGCGTTGTCATTCCCGCGGACGTAGATGTTGCAGACGTCCTTGTTGCGGGAGATGGTGGCCGGGCCACCGTTGAACCCGCCCGCAGGCCCACCCAGATTGAACCAGCCGCTCCATCCCATGTCTGCGCTCCACTCCCTCGAAAGCTGTACCGGCAGACCCAGTGGACCCCGCTGCGCGTTACTGAGGCGTTACCGTCGCCGTTTGCTTCCATGCCGGGAAGGGAACGCGTACGACGGCGGCCGCGCGCCGCCGCTCGTGCGTGGGCTTCCCTCTGCGCCCGCTCACCCCAGTCGTTTTCGACGGGCATGGACGTTCCCGACGCGCCGGTCCCTGCTTTCAGCCCTGACGTGGAAGGTGACGGCGGCAGCCGCGAGCAACACTCCGATGCCCTGGAGACCGGGGGAATCATCGGCTCCGCCGAGGACGAAGATGGCCGCTCCGAACGCCATGCCGAGGACCGTCACCAGCCACCTCACGGGTTTTCGGTCCCTTCGTCCTCACCGGCGTCGTCGACCCACTCGAGAAGGTCGCCTACCTGGCAGTCCAGCACCCGGCACATGGCGTCCAAGGTACTGAAGCGGACCGCTTTGGCCCGGCCGTTCTTCAACACCGCCACATTGGCAGGGGTAATCCCCACCCGCTCGGCGAACTCCCCAACGCTCATCTTGCGCTTGGCCAGTTCAACATCGATCCGCACCACGATCGCCATCAGATCACCCCGTCCATATCGGCTCGCAGTGACGTTGCCTGCCGCAACAGGTCCCGCATCACCACAATCAGCAGGACCAGCACCGCGCCGATCAGCGTGATACCGACAAGCAGTGCAGGGGTCCCGGGGTCACGCAGCTCCGGGGTGAAGTAGATGTAGGCGATGATTGAGCCGGCCATAACCCCCAGCAGCAGCCACGCCACCACGAAGGCCCACACGATCACGTCCACCCAGCGCAGTGAAGCCGTGGTGAAGATCCGGTCGCGCTGGACCAGGGTCAGCAGCCGCCAGATGCAGACAATGACAACCTGCAGGCACAGGGCTTCCAACTCGGCGAACAGCAGCAAAGGCCAACTCCAAGGGTCCATCCCCGGCCCGTCCCCGGTCTCGAAGAGAAATTCGCCGGGAAAGGACATCACTTGGGCAACCAGCAATCCGAGGAACACCAGTACCAGGAGGACCCGAAGGGGCAGGACCAATCGACTTACGATAGACATGCACTAATGGTTCAGGTCTTTCTATCGAAAGTCAATTGCTTTCTGGCCCGCATGACACCAGCCGCGTGCCGCCGTCGTGCCCGGCCGCATCCCGGGATATCCAAGGCCCCGTGGGTACAATCGACGCCTAGACGAACGAACACTGCTTTTGCCGGAGGTACGGAGAAACAATGCGGGAATGGCTCGAAGTCGGCGCGGACAACTATGTGCTGGTCACCGAAGGATCGCTGCTCAACACCGGGCTGATTGTCGGCTCCGAACGGGCCATGGTGATCGACACCGGCTGCGGCCCCCGGCAGGCCCGGGAAATCCTGGACGCGGTCCGGGAGAAAACCCAGCTGCCGCTGGTGGTGGTGAACACCCACGCCCATTACGACCACTTCTTTGGGAACGCCGTGTTCGCGGAAGCCGGCGTCACCGAATTCTGGGCGCACCAGAACTGCGCCACCGAAATCGATGAGCGCGGGGATCTGCAGCGCCGGTTCGTGGGGACGCTGGAACCGGAAATGTCCACCGGCGAGGGCGCGAATGTGGAACTCGTGGTGCCCAACGCCGTGGTGGGGGACCAGCCCGTCCTGGTTAATCTCGGCGGGCTGACCGCCACCCTGTTCTACCTGGGCCGGGGCCACACCGACGGTGACCTCCTGGTGGGCACCCCCACCACCTTGTTCGTGGGCGATCTCGTGGAGCAGGGCGCGCACCCTTCCTTCGAGGACTCCTACCCGGAAGAGTGGGCGGACGCGCTCCGGCACATCTCAGCGCTGCGCCACCGCTACGAGTTCCTGGTTCCCGGGCACGGCAAGCCGTGCAGCGACCAGTTCGTCCGGACCATGGCGGACACCATGACCACCGCGGTCCGCCAGGCCCGCCAGTCCATCCGGGACACCCCGAACGATGCCACCAAGGCCATCCCGGTGCTGCCCTACGGGCCGGAGCAGTCCCGCTGGTTCATCAAGCGGCTCCAGGAGACCCGCCGGGAGCACTAACGGCGTTGGCCAGCTGCATGGGCCTGGCAGGGGCAGGCTGCGCGGGGCTGGCAGGGGCGGGTTGCGCGGCGCTGGCAGGTTGCGGAGGCCCGGCGGGCTGCGGGTGCCGTCCGGAAAGCCGGAGTTTCGCGGCCCTCTCAACCAGGATGGGGATGTAGTCCCGCACGCGGCCGTGAGCGAACAGGCTATGTTCGTGGGCAACCATGTCCTCGATGACGGAGCGCTCCACCGCCGGGAAACGCTCGGCGAGCCGGTCCACCACGGCCGCCACCGCCTGGGCTTCAGATTTCTTTGCCACTGCCGCTCCTGCCTGAAGAGCGGGGCAAGGACCACCTGGACGATTCTGAGCCGGTCTGCATCCTTGAATCATCACCACCGCGCGTGGTTGGGGGAAGGGTAACGCTGGAAGTCTGCGGAAATCCGCAGGGCGCCCTCAATCATCGAAGTGCGTCTGCACATCCCGGCTGCCAGACACGCGCCCCACCACTTCCTCGGCGACCGCAGCCAGTTTCACGTTGCGGTTGCTGGAAACCTTCATCAGGATCTTGAAGGCCTCATCCTGCGTGCACCGGTTTTGCCCCATGATGATGCCCGTGGCCAGGTCGATGACTGTCCGCTTTTCCATGGCCGCCCGCAGGTCGCTGGTGAGCTCGTCCTTGGACGCCATCCTCACCGCCAAAGCCGTGGCCTGGCCTGCTGCTTCAGCCAACGATGTGGCCCTGGCGACCATCGGTTCCGTAATGGGGCCGGCGGGGGAGGCAAAGAAGTTCAGTGCCGCCGCCGCGTTTTCTCCGGGATCCAGCGGGACACCCAGGCAGCTGCCGCATCCGGCCGCAGCCAGGGCGGTGCAGTACGTGGGCCAGCGGGTATCGGTGGAGACATCCTCCAGCAGCACCGGCCTGCCGATCCTCAGGGCCTCGGTACACGGACCGCCGCCAACAGCCTGCTCGATCTCGTCCAGGCGAACGGCCAGCTCGCTGCTGCCTGCAATGGTGACCGGGCGTTTTTGCCTGAGGAGGGTGACAGCACACTCGACGTTTGCCCCCGCCGCTTCCGTCATTACCTCGGAGGCGAGGCCGGTCAGGCCGTTCAGGAAGCTTCTAAGATCCCCAACCTTGGACAGGAGGCCCTGGAATTGATCGTAATCGCTCTGAACCTGGTGGAACGCCATGGGTACACCATAGGGACGGGGAACGGTGGAAGCAATGAACCCTGCTCCCTCCGCCGGACCGCGCATCCCAGTGGTGGGGTTTAGTAAATCGAGTAGGCATTACCCGGGTGCCGGCGGCCAAGGCTGCATAGGTTCGATGCATGGCAGAAGTAGTCAACCGCAAGCACGGGCGCCGCAGGATGCCCACCGAAACCAAGCGCGGCATCCAGCCGTACGTGATCCTCAACGTTGTCCTGGTGATCGGCCTGGTCATCGCAGCCTTCGCCCTCGCAGGGTAGGCGGAACGGGGCTTTGTGCCCATGCTGTTGCCAGCGCCGCAGTGGCAGGATGACTCCCAGGTGGACGGTACTGAGTCCGTCCTCCCCGGAGGCAGGAATTGATGGCGGCTGACAATCCCCGGAAACGGCCCCGCAATGGCGGGCGCGGCGTTTCCTTTGCGCTGGCCTGCATCGCGGCGGTTGTCCTTGCAGGGTGCCAGGCCGCGCCAGGCCCGGCGCCCGGCCCGGCGTCCTCCGGCGGCGCGGACGGAAAACTGGGGCACGTGTTTGTGATCAACCTTGAGAACAAGTCGTACGCCAAGGTGTGGGGCGCCGACTCGCCGGCGCCGTACCTCTCCAAGACCCTGCGGGCCCAGGGCGTGCTGCTGACGGAGTACTACGCGATCGGGCACGCATCGCTGCCCAACTACATTGCGCAGCTCTCCGGGCAGGGCCCCAACCCCGTGACCAGCTGCGACTGCCACACGTACGAGGCCTTCACCGTCACCGGGACGGCCGTACCGGGCCAGGTGACGGGCAGCGGCTGCGTCTACCCCGATTCGGTGCCCACCCTGGCTGGCCAGCTCAGCGCGGCGGGGAAGTCCTGGAAGGGCTACATGGAGGACATGGGGACACCGTGCCGGCACCCGGAAGTCGGCGCGAAGGACACCAACCAGAACGCCAGCGCCGATGGCCAGTACGCCACCAGGCACAACCCGTTTGTGTACTTCTCGGCCATCACGTCCTCGCCCGAATGCCAGGACAACGTGGTGGATTTCAGCAACCTGGACGCCGACCTCACGTCTTTGGACACTACTCCCAACCTGTCCTACATCAGCCCCAACCTGTGCAACGACGGCCATGACGACCCGTGCCATGACGGCTCGAAGGGCGGACTGCCCAGGGCCGATGCATGGCTGAAGAAGCACGTCCCGGACATCCTGGCCTCCGCGGCGTTCAAGAAGGACGGGATCCTGGTCATCACCTTCGACGAGGCCAAAGGCAAGGAAAGCGCCGCTTCCTCGCTGCCCGGAGGAGCCGGGGGCGGCCGCGTGGGGGCACTGGTCCTGTCCCCGCACATCAAAGGCGGCACAGCATCACAGAGGGCCTACAACCACTACAGCCTGCTGGGAAGCATCGAGGACATCTTCGGGCTGCCCTACCTCGGCTACGCCGCCGCGCCGGGGCTGAATCGCTTCAGCAACGATGTCTACACCAACCGTTCCTGACTGCCCGGCACCAAAGGCGGCCAGTACGACGGCGGCCGCGCACCGCCGTCGTACGCCTTCCGTTTCTCCGAGCGGGCCGAGGGGGACTACCCAGGGAGTTCCCAGCGCGCCGGGCCTAGGATGGTCCCCATGAAGGTTGCCCAAGAGGCGAAGTCCGCTGCCGTGGTGATCAACGCCGGGGCACGCCTCGGAGCTGCGGGGCCGGCGCTGGCGGTGAACCAGCTGCAAAGTGCGGGCCTGCCCATCTCAAGCGTGCACCATGTGTTCTCCGGGGCCGAGCTGGCCGGGGTCCTGGACCGGGTGGCAGCCGGCCGGCACGACCTCGTGGTTGTTGGCGGCGGTGACGGGACGGTGTCCTTCGCCGCCGGCCGCCTGGCCGGGACCGGAACCGTGCTGGGAGTCCTTCCGCTGGGAACGGCCAACGACCTTGCCCGCACGCTGGAAATTCCAAGCGACCTTGCCGGGGCCTGCGCGGCGCTCGCCGGCGGGAAGGTGGTGGACATCGACCTGGGGCGCGCCAACGGCCAGCCGTTCCTGAACGTTGCGTCCGTAGGCCTCTCAGTGGGTGTCACCGAAACCCTCAGCCCCCGCCTGAAAAGGTACCTCGGGCCGCTGGCCTACGGCGTTGCCGCCGTGCGCGCCTATGCCAGGCACCAGCCCTTCCGGGCCCGTCTCGAGTTCCCGGACGGGGACCACGAAACGCTGGAACTCGAGAACCTGCTGCAGGTGGCTGTTGGCAACGGCCGGCATTACGGCGGCGGCAATGCTGTCTCGCCCACGGCGGGCATTGATGACCACCTGCTTGATGTCTATGCCATCCCGGGGGCGCCGCTCCGGGAGCACGTCAGGATCGCACGGATGCTCAAGGACGGCAGCTTCGTGGAGCGCAGTGGTGTGTACCACCTGACCTGCCAGCGTGTCCGGCTGGTCACCGAGCCGCCCATGCCGGTGAACCTCGACGGCGAGATCGCCACAACCACGCCCGCCGACTTCACCATTGATCGCAATGCCGTGCACGTGGTGGTGCCGCACGGCAGCACCGCTGCGCGGTTTGACGGGTAGTTTTCCGCTTAAGGCGCCAGCGCAGGCGGCTCCGCCTGGTGCGGTTCTCCAGATGCGCGTGACTGCCCCGTTACTGGTTATCGGAGCGGCGGCCCTCACTTAGGGGGTATGCCCCCTACTTCTTGCTTTATGCTTCCCAAGCCCGGAATTGGCGGACTAGGATCCAGCCATCCCTCTAACCGGTACAGCAGCTGAACTTACTGCCAAGTAAGAAATGATGCGGGGAGAACCAGGGCTTTGCGCCCCGGCCCGCAATCCTCCGTGGAGTTGCCTAGTGCGGCAACGACGCCGATGCTGACTTTTCAAGGCCGAGAATTCGGCATCTTCCCAACCGCGCATGCGCAGTTTTTTGCCTCCGCGCGCTCACACTAACTTTGAATGGAGTTTCTGATGAAGAAACTGATGCTTTTGTGCGCCCTGTTTTTTGCTTTTATCGCCAGTGCCACACCTGCGGTTGCTGCTCCACCCAGTGAGGATGTCCTCGTGGATGTAACCTTCAAGCCCAACCAGCTCTGCAGCTACTCTGTCCAGCTGGTGGTAACCGGTAAGTCAAAACTTGTTGAGCTTCCCGGCGACCGGGTGTTCATCGCCTCTCCTGGCCAGGAAGTCACCATCACCAACCTCAAGACGTTGGAGGAGGAAACCTTCCTCATCACGGGCAGCACCCACGCCGAGCTGCAGGCTGACGGCACCACCGAGGTCACGGTAACCGGACTTAACATCGTGCTCAACGCGCGGGAGGCGAAATCTGAGGAACCGGGAATCTTCCTGCTGGAGGGGAACTTCACCTTCGCCCTCAAAGCAGACGGGACTGAAGAGAGGGTGTTCAGCGGCACTGGCGAGGTGACGGACATCTGCACCTTGCTCGCCTAGGAAGGCGCTGACCTCGGCTGATGCCCGGTCTGCCCATTGACTGGAGGGGCTCTTCTGGCCACGATGATATCCCGTTGACATCATCGAAAGGGCCAGTCATGAAAACCACAAAAGCACTCGGTGCCGGGGCAGCCGCCTCTGCCGCAACAGCACTGCTGCTGCTGGCTGCTTCCGGCCCTGCAGCAGCTGACCACACCCACGTCAAGGTGGTGGGCAACGGCAACTGCGTGGTGATCGCGGAGGGCGCGGGGGAGGAAGAGGTTGAGCTTCCCGGCGCCGTCTTCGACCACAACCCGCACGCCGCGGACATCCCGCAAACAGACGGCAGGACGCATCCGCTCCATGTGCTGGTCCACCAGGGCGTCCCCGGGGACAACAACGGCATCTACGTGCTCGGCAGCAACGCCGAGGAGGCAGCCTGCGACGGCGAGTACGTCAACCGGTAGCTGACACGGTGCGGGGCGGCGTGCTGGCTCGTTTACGATGTTCTCATCCTTAAAGAATCCCGGCTGGGGGAAGCCAGGACAGAGCACATCGAATGGCCCTCCGTGACACCCAGCAACAACTTTCCAGCACCTGACTCAGCTGCGTTCCCGCACAAGGACTTTCTCGACTGCCCCACGGGACTTGTCGAGTTCTACTTCGAAGAAGGCGTCTTCCACTGGTCGGAAGGGCTGTACCGCATGTACGGATACGAACGCGGCGATGTGGTCCCTTCCATGGATATGGCCCTCGCCCACATTGAGCCTGCCGACCGTCCCGTGGTGCAGGCCTACTGGGAGCGTGTGTCATCGGTTGGAGGCCCGTCGTCCATCTACGTGTCCATCCGCGACCGGAAGGACCGTCAGCACAAACTGCTTTACTCCGCTGACTACATCCTTGAGGGCGGTGTTCCTGTTGGAGTGTGGGGTGTGGTGGTTGACCTCACCCAGTCCATCCATTCCGACCGCCACCAGCTGGCCACCGAGGCCGTGGCTGCGTCCGCCCGCAACCGGGCCGTCATCGAACAGGCCAAGGGCGTCCTGATGGGACGCACCGGCATCACCGCAGACGAGGCCTACGAACTGATGAGCCAGCAGAGCCAGGACACCAACAGGAAGGTTTACGCGATCGCCCACGAGATCGTGGAACGTGCCACACACCGCTGACGTCAACCGGCAGCTTACCCCCAGGGATCCACACGGGGAGTTCACCCCATCGCCCACACCCCGTTCTTTTGGAAGGATTCGCAGTGGCCGCACAATGCCCGTGCTGCCGGCCGGGGTCTCCGGCTACAACCAATTGATTCGGGGGAATTATGAAAATGTCGCGAGCAACAGCAGGACTGGGCGCCGTGCTTGCAGTGGCGGGGTCACTGTTTGCCGGTGTTCCTGCGGCCAGCGCGGCCGGAACCGGGACGGCCTGTCCGACGGACAGGTTCTGCCTGTACTTCAACAGCGACTTCGGCGGGGCGCGTGCCGACTATGCGCACAGTGATGCGGGCCTGGGCAACGAGCTCTTCACGGACGGTCCGCAGGGCCGGTCCGGGTGGGGTGTCCAGGTGAACAACAATGCGGCCTCTGCCATCAACCACACCGGAAAGAATGTTGCGGTGTACTACAACAACGACTGCTCAGGCACGGGGTTCATCATCTACCCGGGCGAGCGCTGGAACCTGGCAGCCTTCGGCATGAAGAACCAGGTGTCCTCGCTCCAAGTGGCGGGTTCCGAGTGCATCTACAGGGACCAGAGCTGGGCCTAAGGTGAGGCGTACGACGGCGGCGCGTGCCGCCGTCGTACGCTTTTGCGTTGGGTGCGTGGAGCCTGCGTCCAGCTTCCTTCCAGCGCAGTTACCGAAACGTTATATATGCTTGACAGGTGGTTTTTAGGTCAAGCAGTGGAAATTCGCCGCCTCCGGTGCGTCCGGCGGAGCCGGGCGGCGGGCTCATCTCCGGACGGAAGCACGCCCTGGACGGGCTCCGGACCATCGCCGTGGCGGCGGTCTTCCTCTTCCATACCGTCACTGAACTGGTCCCGGGCGGATCGATCGGCGTGGACGTCTTCTTTACCCTCAGCGGCTTTGTGATCACCCTCCTGATCATGAAGGAGTACCTGGCCACGGGCCGGCTGCGGCTGGGGATCTTCTACGCCAAGCGGCTGGCCAGGCTGTGGCCCGCCCTGCTGGCACTGTGCGGCGTGATCGTCACGGTGGGCGTGGTGTTCCCCGCGTCCAAGTGGGCCAGCCAGGAAGATTTTGTCCTGCCGGCCGCAGGCTACGTGATGAACCTGGCGCGGATCGGGGTGTTTGGCGAATCCATACCCGGTGAAACCCTTGGCCCCGCCTGGACCCTGGCCGTGGAGGAGCAGTTCTACCTGGTGTGGCCGCTGCTCCTGCTGGTCCTGCTGCGCTTCTGGAGGGTGCGCACGGTGGCATGGATTACCGGAGGGCTGGCTGTGGCATTCCTGCTGGAACGGTTCCTCCTGATGCTGCTCGGCGCTCCGCTGAACCGCCTTTACAACGGCCCGGACACGCGGGCCGACGAGCTGCTGATCGGCTGCACCCTGGCCCTCATCTTCACCACAGTCACCCCGGGATCCCGGTCCCACGCCGCCTTTCGGAACGCCGCGCGCTGGGCCGGGCCGCTTGCCGGGACCGCGCTGCTGGCCGCCGTGTTCCTGCTGAAGGAACCGGACACTCCCGGCCCGTGGTTCAGCGCCTTCTGGACGGCCGGGCCCACGGTGCTGTCGCTGCTGTCCGCCGTGCTGATCGGATCGCTGGTCCTGCAGCCGGCCGGCTTTGCGGGACGGCTCCTCAGCCACCCGTGGCTTGCCGGACCCGGCCGGGACCTGTCCTACGCCATGTATCTCTGGCACCTGCCGGTCTACCTGCTGCTGATGCCGCTCGTACCCAATCTGTGGCTCCGCGTGGGGCTGGCCGCGGCCCTGACGGTGCTCCTGGCCTGCGCGTCCCACCGCCTGGTGGAGACGCCTGTCCGCCGCTGGGCCAACGCACGGCTGGAGCCCGGCGTCGTGCCTTCTTCCCCGGGGCATTCCACAGAATCCGGGCGTGAATTCGTGGCAGCCGGGCGCGCGCCGGCCGCCTGACCGGGAGCGATGGGGCGGAAGAAAATTCTTTGTCCCAGACCCCTTTACTTGACGGGAACCTGTTACTAAAGTCGGTTCTTGTCATAGTCCGGATGGATGCCAGGGGGCATCCGGGAAGGGGGAGTGCATCACCGCTGACCTAGACCGAAAGACAATTGACCACTACGTTGAAGGCCCCTCCTAGGAGGGGCTTTCCCTTTGCCCGGCGGAGAGCTGCCCAGAGGAGAGCTGCCCGGAGGAGAGCTGGCCGGCCAGGCCGGAGAGTAGGATGCTGAGCCCCTGGTCAAGCTCGGCGGCGCCGTCGTAGTCGGCCAGGACCGGGCCGAGTGCCCGGAGGTGCGGAAAGCTTTTCGCGGGCAGGCGGTGGAGGCCAAGGCGGAGGATGGCCTCGTTTTCGTCCGGGTCCACGATGTACTCCTGCAGTTCGTTCAGGATGTGGCCGTACAGGAAGCCGTAGTAGGCGCGGTAAACGTGCAGGGCCGCGGCCGGCGCGAATCCTGCCTCGATCAGCAGGGCAAGGATCTGCTCCAGCGGGCGGAGGGTTCCCAGCGGCCGCAGGCCCAGGGGAGTGGAGAGTGGACGGGTGACCAGCAGGGGCACCACGTTGGGATGCCGCAGGGCCAGGAGCCGCAGGTCATGGGCGATTTTGCGGAGCTGCGCCTGCCAGTCCGGATCGTCGGGGAAGATTGCCAGTTCGTCCAGGACCAGCTCGGACACGCCGTCCAGCAGGGCGGCCCGGTTGGCCGCGTAGCGGTACAGGCTCATCGGATCCCGGTCCAGTTCCTGCCCCAGGCGCCGCATGGTCAGGGCGTCCAGTCCTTCAGCGTCCACCAGGGCAAGCGCGGTGGAGAGCACGAGCTCCTGGCTAAGCGGCGCCTTCCGGCGGCGTGTCCTGCTGCCGGTATTTTCGGGTGAGGCCACGGGGAATCCATCCTGTTGAACGCCGGGCGTCCCTGGATGGGTGGTTCCTCAGCTTGCTTAGTAGTCAGTCTACGTCCAAGGTCTACAATGTAGACAATTTCAGCGGCCCGGATCCTGTGCGACCGCCGCCGTGTCCGCCGTCGTTCCGGCCGCACTTCCCGCCGTTGTACCCACCGGCCAGGCATCAGGGAGCTCGGCCGGAGGCAGCGGCCGCGCGATGAGATAGCCCTGGGCGGTATCGCAGCCCAGGTCCCGCAGGACCTCCAGTTGCGTTTCCCGCTCCACGCCCTCGGCCGTGGTTCTCAGGCCCAGGGCCCTGGCGGAGGCCATGACGCTGGCCACCAGCACAGCAGAGGTGGGATCCGTGTCGATGGTGTCGATGAAGGACTTGTCCAGCTTCAGCCCGGTAAGGGGAAGCTCGCGCAGGAGGGAAAGGGACGAATACGCGGTCCCGTAGTCATCCAGGGCCACCTCGATGCCGGAGCCCACCAGTGTGCGCAGCTGGGCCACGGCGGAGGGCAGGTCCGTGATGGCGGCGCTCTCGGTGATCTCGATGTTCAGCAGGGAGGGAGGCAGCCCATGCCGCTGCAGTGATTCATAAAAACTGTGACCAGGTTCCCGGCCGCCAGCTGCAGGGGCGAAATGTTGACCGAAACGGCCCGGGGCGTGCCGGCGTCCGCCCAGAGCCGGGCCTGCGCGCACGCCCGGTCGATGACCCACCGGCCCACAGCGTGGATCAGGCCGGTGTGTTCTGCCACGTGAATGAATTCGCTGGGTGAGACGGCGCCCAGCTCGGGGTCCTGCCAGCGCAGTAGCGCCTCCACCGCGGCGCACGCACCAGTGGGAATGTCCATCAGCGGCTGGTAGTGGAGGCTGAACGCTTTGCTGGCGAGTGCCTGTGGCAGGCGGCGGCGGATGAGGGCCTGGCGGGCGAACCGGCCGGCCGGCTGGGAAGGATCGATCCGGCCCAGCCTGCTTTTGCCTTCGTGTTTGGCCTGCAGCATGGCCGCATCCGCCTGGCGCAGCAGGCCTGGTGCAGGCCTCAAGCCGCGCCGCGAAGGCGGTGAGCACCTTGTCACCGGCCCTGTGCCCAAAGGTGTTGTTGATGACCTTGAAATCGTCCAGGTCCACATAGAGTGCTGCCGTCCGGGCGGACGTGGTGCCGGCCAGCAGGGCGTGCCCGGACTCTTCCAGCCCCAGCCTGTTGGCCAGGCCCGTCAGCGGATCATGGAGGGCGGCATGCCGGAACACGTCGGACAGGCCCTCGAGGACCTGCGAGACGGGAACCACGCGCGGCGCCCCCAGGGCGGGCACCACCAGGACATCCTGGTACCTGCTCTCCTCGGGCCGGCCCAGCAGCGCGGCCGCGGCCTGCCGAAGATCCAGCGACGGCGGCAGGCTGAACGTGGTGCACGGCACCAGCGCCTCAGCCGCCACCCGGGCGTTCAGCGCCCGCCCGTAGCCCAGCCGCCCGGTCATCTTTTGGTCCAGCTGGTCCCGGGTCAGCAGGCACAGGTCTCCCCGTACCTCAATAACCACTGCCCGGAGCCCGCGGTCCTCCCGGAACAGCGCTTCAATACGCCTCGAACCCGAGGTCACCCAGCGTGGGCGCGGACGGCTTCACAGCGCGGACGGGACGGAGGGGAGGGGGCCACCGGTCCTGCTTAGCAGGCGGAAACGAACGGAAGGTGAACGCCAGGCGAGATTACGACGACGGAGCGCCCCCGCCGTCGTGCATTCCCGCCTGACGCCCCGTGGCCGGGACCCTGCACAGATCTTGACCAAACACGCGGGCGATCCTTCGCGGAATCCTGAGCCTGCGGGCGTAGCTTTGGCAGCCAGGCAGTAGGGAAGGGAGTGGAGACAATGACCATCACCGAATACGTTGCAGCCCTTGGCGGGATGCTGGCCTCACTAGGCGGAGTGGGCCTCCTGGCGGCAGGACTGATCCGGTTCAGGGCCCGCCACTAGGCGGGCAGCCCGGCGCGGTGCACTAGTCCGCAGCTGAAGGGCGGAAGTTCGTGCCGCCGTCCGTGGACACGATGACCCCGTCCGCGGTGGCGGCCCAGATCCACGGCCGGCCGTCCTCGCCCTTTAGCGCGGCGATGGCCATGACCTCGGCATCGATGCGGCCCTTTTCGGTCCACGTTTCGCCGGCATCTGCGGAGTAATGGACAGTGCCGTCCGGTTCCACGCCCACGGCTTCTGCCGGGTGGGCGAACGCCGCGAACTGGATTACCGGGCCGTCATCCAGCGGCTTCCAGGTGCTGCCGGCGTCCGTGGAGCGCTGGATCCCGTCCTGCGTGGTGGCCAGGACGGTGGTGCTGTGCGGGTGGCCGGCCAGGGCGGCCGGGGCGAAATCTGCGGCCACGGTGTTCCATGCCTTGCCGTCCGGGCTGGTTCGCAATACGCCGTCGAAGGCCACGATTCCCGCCTGCGTGGCGGTCAGCGCGTGGAAGTCGGATTCGCCCTGGCGCGAGAGCTGCTCCCAGGTCTTGCCGCCGTCGGACGATCTCAGCAGGCCCAGCGGGTTGGGCAGGTCCGAGCCGGGGCCCGGGTGGCCAGAGGCGTAGAAGACGCCGTCGGTGGGGCCGGGGGTGAACCCCATGAGGTCGTTGGTTCCGCCGACTTTGGTGGCCGGGCTGGTGGTGGCGTCGAACAGGCCCTCATGGGTGGCCAGGAGTACCTGGCTGGTCTCGCCGCTGACGGCGATTCCGTGCACGTGGGAACCGGGCAGGGTGTCCCCGGCGCTGGCGGTGCTTGCCGTGCCCGGTGCCGGCGTTGCCGCGGGGGCGCAGCCTGCAAGGGCAAGCAGGGCGGCCGCCGCGGCGGGGAGCACTGCAAAATATCCGGTCCTGCCGGCGGGTTTACGGCGCACTACTGGATCAGGTAGTGGCGTTCTTCAGCTTTGGGAGTCTTCGGGAAGAAGGACCGGCCCAGTGCTTTCAGGCCGATCGCGGGCAGCAGGACCAGGGCCACGCTGACGGAGAGAGCGGTCCAGCCCAGGTCCTCGAGCGGGCCAAGGTTGCTCCCCTGGGGAAGAGTAGTGTTCACGACTGCGCCTTATGTGAGACCGATGGGAAACGGATGCCTGCCCTGGTGCCCGGACGGAACCCTCCCAGGTGTCAGTCCGCCAGCGAAGCAGGAATCCCTTCAAGGTTACGGCACCCGTGTGGAGCCGCGGAAATGGCGGGCGCTTGCCGCCGCCGTCCGAGGACATCAGCCCTGGTCACCCCCCGCCAGCGGCCACTGGCAGGGATATTTGCCGTTGCCCCCTATCGTCCCCTTACTGCCGGTAGCTAGAATCGGGGCGGGGGTGAGTCTGTCCGCGCGCCGGCACCCAGCGCTTGGCGCCTGTCCTTGAAGGATGTCCGCCAATGACCCACCGCTTCAGCCCCCGCACCGCCGTCGCCATCACATTGGCTGCCGTCCTGGCGAATACAACCCTGGCCCTTCCTGCCCGGGCCGACGGCGGACTGGACAACATCCGGCCAACCCCGCCGCGGGCGGCGCCCGCGACGGGGCCCGCCACCGACCAGTTCATAGTGGGGATCCAGGGCGGCCCGGGCATCGCGTCCGAGGCGGCTGCGACCTCCCAGGCCGCGCGGATGGCCGCAGGCAGCGTGGGCATCGCTGCGCAAAACGTCAAAGGCACTGCTGCCGGAGCGCAGGTGGTGAAGACCAGCCGGCCCCTTCCCGGTGCCGAAGCCGAGGCGTTCCTGGCCGCACTCCGGGCAGCGCCGGGCGTGGCCTACGCCGAGCCGGACATCAGAATGTACCCGGCCTCCGAGCTTCCCAGCCACGCCGACGCTCCCAACGATCCCGGCTACCCGGCCCAGTGGAACCTGTGGGACAGCACCGCCGGCCTCCGGATCTCCGGCGCCTGGAAGGTAAACCGCGGTGAGGGGGCCGTGGTGGCGGTGGTGGACACCGGAATCACCAGCCACTCTGAGCTGGACTCCCGGGTGCTGCCGGGCTACGACATGATCATTGACGCCGCCTCAGCCCGGGACGGCGACGGGCGCGACGCCAATCCGCAGGACGAAGGGGACTGGTTTACCGCGGAACTGTGCGGGATGGGCGGAGAGGACGGGATGTCCTCCTGGCACGGAACCCACGTGGCGGGAACCATCGCCGCGGTGGCCAACAACAATGACGGGATCGCGGGAGTGGCGCCCGAAGCCCGGCTGCTTCCCGTTCGCGCCCTCGGCGCCTGCGGCGGCTACGAGTCCGACGTGGCAGACTCCATTGTCTGGGCCGCAGGCGGGCAGGTGGCCGGGCTGCCGGTCAACCCCAACCCCGCCCGCGTCATCAACCTCAGCGTTGGCGGTGACGGGCCCTGCTCCGCCATGATGCAGAACGCCATCAATGCCGCCAACAAGGCCGGTGCCGCCGTGGTGGTTGCTGCCGGCAATGCGAACCGCCCTGCCTCCGGCATGAGCCCGGCAAACTGCAAGAAGGTGATCACGGTGGCTGCCGCCGGACCCACCGGTGCCCGCGCGTCCTACTCAAACTACGGCGATGACGTGGACGTGACCGCACCGGGCGGCGACATCACCAGCCAGTTCACCGAGGGCATCCTCTCCACCTCGAACTTCGGCGCCACGACTCCCGGGCTGGAGGCCTACGCCTTCATGCAGGGCACGTCCATGGCAACCCCCCATGTGGCTGGAATCGCCGCCCTGCTGATGTCCGAAAAGGGCAGCAGCTACACGCCCAAGATGGTGGAGGAACGCCTGGAGTCAACGGCCCGGCCGCTCCCCGTTGACTGCTCCGAGGACTGCGGCCACGGACTGGTGGACGCCGCCAAGGCACTGGACTTCGGCGATAAGGACTAGGACCACGCCGGGGCGGACTGGATGACACGACGCCGGTGACCCGCACGGCGTGGACCAGCAATTGTCAGACTGCCGGGACCCCGCGGGAAGGCCAGTGCGGGGCGGACCTGTGGTGCTCGGCGGCAACTTCCGGGGGCGGGCACTCGGCGCAGCGTGCGCTGGCAACCAGCGTGCCGGCGTCGTCCTTGTGAAAGTGCGTCACATGGTTGGTGGTCCTGCCGCATGCGGGGCAAAAGCCCTGGCTCTGTTTAGTCCACATGCAGGCATCCTATGGAGCGGCGCTCCGCTATGGAGGCAAACGCGGGAAATATGTGGGTGCCCGCAGGGAATGTGTGCCAGTACGGGTTCATAGTGGCTGCGGATGGCCCGGCGAATCGGGCCTTGTTCCAGGGCTGCCGGCGGCCACCGACTTGACCACGTTCTCGGCAACGCTGCGCACCTTCAGGTTCCGCTGGCGTGAGGCGCCCGCCAGCTTGCTGAAAGCCTCGGCGTAGGTGCAGCTGTTCTGCGCCATGATCACTCCGCAGGCCACATCGATGGACGTGCGGCCCTCCAGCACGTTCTTCAGGTTATCCCCGGCGGACCGGACGCTGCGCACCTCAAGCGCCAGCCGCAGGCTCTGGGCCGCCACTTCCGCGAACCACCGGGCCTCCGCCACCAGGTCCGGTGTCAGTCCGGTGCTGCCGCGGACAAGGAACAGCAGCGCGCAGGACGTGCGGTCCGCCAGCCCCAGCGGGACAGCCAGCGCTGCGCCGAATCCGGAAGCCGAGAGCCGCCGTCGGTATGCCTGCCACCTGGTGGGCGCCGTGCGGTCAACCTTCAGCAGCTCCGCCGCGCTCATGGCGTGGGCCAGGGGCCCTCCGCCGTTCCGGTCCTCGGAGGAGGCCAGGGCTGCGGCAGCCGGGCTGTTTCCGGCCGTGACGGGAGGGCCGCCTGCCCGCATCAGCAGCGCGGCGCAGTCCGCGGAGCCTGCCAGGGCAAGCGCGCCTGCCTCGGCCAGCCGCTGCACCAGGTCCTGGTCAGTCTCCGCGCCCGTGATGAGGTCCAGCAGGAACCCCGGGCGTTCTGTCCGCATGGTTCCGTCCGCCGGTTGTACTGCCACGCTTCTGCCCCCATAAGCCTCAGTCCCGCCCCGCACCCTCGCGGGCTTTCCCCGAATCTACGAGTACAGCCCGCGGAGGGCACGAGTAGCCGGTACTCTACTTTTCCGGCGCGGGGCGGGGACCACTTGTTTTTGGTTACCTGCGGGCGGCCAGTGCCTGCTTGAAGGCGGCGGCGGAGGAGGTGCTGCTGTTGATCCGCCAGTCGGTTTCCTTGTTGTAGTGGAACCAGGTCACGGCGGTGATGTCCGGCTGGGCGGCAAGGTAGCTGAACAGGGAAGTGATCCAGTCTGCCTTGTTGCCGCCCTGTTCCGCTGAGGACGTTTCGGCGATCAGGATCTGCTTGCCCGGGGCGAGTGTCCGGAGCTGGGACAGGCCGTCGCCGAAGAGCTGCGACGGGGACACCCAGGAGCTCCAGGACACGGACGTGCCCCAGTTGTAGCCGTCCAGCGCCACGGCGTCCACGTACGCTGCCCCGGGGTACAGGCCGGCCAGCGGCACCGATCCCCAGTACGGCACGTTGGGGTTCCACACCCAGGTGACGTTGGTGGCGCCCGCCGCCGTCACTACGGCGTGCACGTGCTGCCACGCGGCCACGTAGTCACCGGAGCCGTTGCCGTTGAGCTGCTCCGACCACGGGTACCAGTTGCCGTTCATCTCGTGCCCGAACCGCAGCATCACCGGGTGGCCCCATGCGGCCAGCGACTGGCCCCACTGGCTCAGGTAGGGATCAAAGTCCCCGGCGGTGATCCGGTCCAGGGAGTACGCGGGCTGCGCTGTCCCGCTGCCCCACGCCCACGGTTCCCAGGTCAGCAGGGTGAGCGCGCCGCGGGCGCGGACAGCCTCCAGCTCCGTGATGGGCGGAGCCTGGTTGAAGTCCTTGTAGGACAGGATGATGGACGGCGCCTCACCGGCCAGGGCGGTGACCTCGTCCAGTTCGGCCGCTGCGAGCGGGCCGCCGGGAGTGCCGACGCCGAAGCGCAGTGTTGCGGGGGCCGGCGCCGCCGGGGTGGCAGGCGCGGGAGCCGGCGCGGGCTCGGCCGGATCTTCCTCGGCGGTCGAGGGGGAGCTGTAGGTGAGGGTGAATGTTGCGGTGGCGCCCGCCGTCGCCGCTACGGCCCGGACGGTGACGGTGGGGTCGGCTGATTCGGGCATGACCAGCTCGGTGGTGAAGTAGCCGGAAGCGCTGGTTTTGAAAGGGACGCTGTTGGTTCCCGCGCTGAGCGTGCCCGAGGTCTTCTTGGGGAACCCCGTCCCAGTCACCGTAACGGAGGTGCCGGCAGGGCCGGTGGCCTGGCTCAGGGTGATGGCGGCCATCGCGGCGTGCGCCGGGGCCGCGCCGGCAGGCACTGCCCAGGCAAGCAGCACGGCGAAACACAGGATGTATCTGAACAGCTTCACTGGACCTCCAGGTGATGTGCGGCCGCATCCTGGATGAAAAGAGCGACGGCGGGGGCGGGCACGCTAAGGGGAGGAGACCGGAGTGATCCCCCCTTTCCAAGTCTGGGGGCTGCCAGGGCGGTGCAGCGGAGATTCCGGCTCAGGATCCGCCTAGTTTTGGCCGAGCATTGGCACAAGGCACGGCCTCTGCCGGTGCGCCTGGCCCACTGTGCAGTACGCAAGGAGGGAGCTGCCGGGCGCGTAGTCTCCGGCCCGGAAAACAGGTAGCATGCGCCGGCGGTTCCCCGTTTAAGCTTGACCATGGATGCGATACCGTCACTGGTCCTGGTCTTCGGTGTCGCCTTTATCTGGCTGGGGTTAACGGTATTTTTCCTCCTCCGGTTGCGCCGCCGACGGAGGGGATCGTCGCTGGTGGCCACCGCCAGCCCCGCGCCTGCAGCCGGCCGCGTCGGCAGCCATGCCCGCAAGCACTGGCGCCTGGCCCATCCGCTCACCGGCAGCGCCCCGGCCGGACGGCACAGGGGCATCAGGAAGCTTCGCGGGTAGCCTGTCCCCGCCACGGCCACCGGGCGAGATTCATCCGACGGCGGCACCCGGCGCCGTGCGCGTGCTGCGTGCTGCGAGCTCCGTGCTATTGGGCGACGGCGAAGGAGGGAAGGGAAGCGTCCGCCTCCGGAAGGGTCAGGACTGCGGTGGTTCCTTTTCCGGGGCTGCTGGCCAGGCTGATGGTTCCCCGGTGGTTTTCCATAATCGATTTGGTGATTGCCAACCCCAGCCCTGCTCCGGGAATGGCGGAGGAGTGTGCATTGGCTGCCCGAAAGAAACGGGTATACGCCTGGCCCAGCTCATCGCCGGTCATACCGATCCCGGTGTCGATGACTTCACACCTGAGGTTCTGTCCCGCGGCGCTGACCCGGACGGTGACCCTTCCGCCCTCCGGCGTGTACTTGATGGCGTTCGACACCAGGTTGTCGATGGCCTGGCCAAGGCGGTCAGGATCGAACCGTCCGGTGGCAGGACCTGCCGACTCCAGTTCGAGGGTGATGCCGGCGGCCACGGCGTGCGGCTCTGCAGCCTGGATGCTGGTGGCGGCAACGTCGTTAAGGTCCGCCGGCCGGGGTGCGATGGTCAACGATCCGGACGCGATGGTCAGCAGGTCACCTACGAGGGTCAGCAGCCGCCCGGCATTGCGTTTGGCAACCTTGAGGCATTCTTCCAGGCCGGGTTCAAGGTCCTCTTCGTCCAGGGCCAGATCCAGGTAACCCAGGATGGACGTCAGCGGCGTCCTCAGCTCGTGGGAGACGCTGGCCAGGAATTCGTCCTTGGCGGAAAGCGCCGTCACCAGGGCTGTGACATCCGTGAAGGCCAGGACCGCGCCTGAGTGGCCTCCGGTGGAAGTCCTGATGAGCCGGCAGGTCACGGAGTAGGCGCGCTGGGCGGTTCCGCTGCCAACCCAGACCAGTTCGTCGGTGAAGGATTCACCGCGGGCAGCGCGTGTGCGGGGATGCCGTTCAGGGGGAAGCCGGTGTTTCCTGTCCACACCGTAGACGGGCATGTCCGTCACGTTGCCGGACGTCGCTTCAGCCCCGATGGCGTCCTCGAGGCGGCTGCCGAGATGCCGGTTCACCAGTACAGCCTGGCCCTGGCTGTCGAGGGCGCAGACACCCACGCTGACCGTGTCCATCACCGTGTTCAGCAGCTGTTCGCGGTCCTCGCTGGCCGCCAGCAGGTCCCGGAGGTCGGCTTCCTGTTTGGCCAGGAGGCGCCGCTGCATGGTGATGCCGTTGGCAACCCCGTAGGCCGTGAGCGCGACGGCCCCCAGGATGACCGGCAGGAGCACCACCCGGATGAGGGAGGCACTGGTAAAACCGGTGCCCAGGATTACCGGCGGAAGTGCCACGCTGAGGATGGTGGCCAGGATCGCCAAAGCAACACCGGCGTGGCGCAGGCCCACGGCCATCCAGACGACCGGAAATACGAGCAGGAAGCTCAGGGCTGTGAGGTGTTGCCCGCCTGATTCGCGGGACAGCCCGATGGCCAGGCAGTCCAGGAACGGAATCAGGAAGACGGCCCAGGCCGGAAGGCGTTCCCACGGCACCACGGCACTGGCCGCAAGCAACATCAGGTGTGCCGCCAGGCTGTACAGGAACGGCTCCGACCACTCGAACCCGGGGTGCAGGAGTGCCACCAGGACCGTCACGAGCAGCACGGTGACGGACAGCGGAAGCTGGAACAGCACTGTCCGGCCGCGGGACCCCAAGGTCCGGAAATACCGGTCTGTCGATTCAAAAAGCATGGTTCCCCCTAAACCACTGGCCAGTCTGGCGCGCGAACCCCGTTACTGATTCCGGCCGCCGTCGGCATCACGTGTTTCCAGCCATTCGCTGAACGTCTGGCGTCCGACGGCGGCCCCCGGCGCCGGGATCAGGGCGCCGCTGCGCATTGCCTTGCCCATGGAGCCTGGCAGCACTGCCTCAAGGATCCTCTTACGCTGGCCAGTCCTGGCCAGATAGGCGCGGACCAGGTCCGCGAGTCGTTCGGTCCGCGGCCCGCCCAGGTCTGTGACCCTTCCCTGCGGTCCTGCCTCTGCCGCCGCCACCAGGGCCTCCGCCACCTCCCTGGCAGCCACGGGCTGGGTAAACATCTTGGGAACGTTCACCAGCGGACCCACGGCCCCGATCTTCACCGCCAGCGGCACGAACTCATGGAATTGCGTGGAGCGCAGCAGGGACCACGGGATGCCGCCGTGCCGGACCTCGTCCTCCTGCACCAGCTTCCCGGCGTAGAGGCCGGAGGTCGAGCCGTCGATCCCCACAATGGAGAGGGCAACGTGATGCTTCACCCCCGCCTGCTTTTCTGCTGCCAGCAGGTTCTGGGTGGCGTTGGTGAAGAAATCCACGGCCTTTTTGGTGGACGTGGTCTGGATGCCGGAGACGTCGATGACTGCTTCCACGCCCTGGAGGGCCTGGGTAAGGCCGCGGCCGTTCACCAGGTCCACGCCGTCGGCCCGGCTCATGCTCGAGACCTCGTGTCCGCGTGCCTGTGCCACCTCCACCACGTGGCGGCCAACAGTACCGGTTCCCCCTGCGACGGCAATCCTCATGCAGCAAATCTTATGCCCGGCAGGGGCCCGTGTGTCAGCGGCTGGGTGGATGCAATGCCTAAAGTGCACCAGGGGTGGCCGTCGGCCTCTTGCTTTCCAATGCCGAATACCTGTGCCTATGTCTATGCCGATACCTGTGTCGCTGCCGATGCCGAGGCCCCTTGCCAAGAGGCCGGGCTGGTGGCCGGAGCGAGGGGGAGGGCCGGCGACTATTTGCGGAACCACGCTGTTCCGCCGCCTCCGCCGCCGGCCCTGGCCTGTTGCCGGGCCCAGATCCCAGCTGCTGCTGCCTTATGCCTCAGGCCCCTCGCACACCAGTGTGCGGTGGAGGGATCAAGGACCGGTGAGGATTACCTCAAGATCAGCCAAGGACCCGCTGGACCCCACCCGTAGTTCTCCCGGGGCAGGCCCCTCATGTGGCCTGGAGACGGCGAAGTCGGAAAGATACTTCCGATACAGGGCTTGCTTGGCTGGTAAGCATTGATGGTGATGGCTTTTCCGAAATATATTGCGGTTTTACCCCTGGTGGAGGATCCTCGTGGGTGATGGGGTGTTAACCAGCAATATCTCGCGGAAAGGCAATGATGGAAGACGTTAAGGCCATTGGAGCCAGCATCCGGCGTGCCCGGAGGGAGGCCGGTATCACCCAGGGCACGCTGGCCGATCTGGTAGGCACGTCCTCCCGAACCATCCACGCCATTGAAACGGGAACGGGAAATCCGTCACTGGGCACTGTGGCCGCCGCTGCCAACGCGGTGGGGCTCCACCTCCGGGCCGCTGATGACTGAAGACCTGCAGCGCCTGAAATTCGTCCGCGGCGCCGACGTCTACAAAGCCGGCGCACTTGCCGGGCACCTTTCCCGCACGGACCGCGGCAGTGTGGCCTTTTCCTACACTGGCGAATACCTTGCTGCCGGTGCCCGTCCCGTGGCAACAACACTGCCTCTTTCCAGCGAGCCCGTGGAATCTCCCAGCGGCGCGCTGCCGGCCTTCTTCTCCGGGCTCTTGCCGGAAGGCCACCGGCTCACCGTGCTCAAGGATGCCGTTAAAACCAGCCTGGGCGACGAGTTGAGCCTCCTCCTGGCCGTGGGCGCAGACATGCCGGGTGACGTGCAGGTTGTCCCGGCCGGCGAGCCGCTGGTGGAACAGCGGCCGCTGGCGGACACATCCCGCCCGGAGGACCTGGACTTCGCATACCTGGCGGACGCAGTGGATCCACACGGGCTGCCCGGAGTGCAGCACAAGGCAAGCGCCTCCATGATGACCACGCCGCTGGCGCTCGCCAACCGCCGCTACCTGCTCAAGCTGGATCCCCCCAGCTATCCGCATCTGGTCCTGAACGAGGCAGCCCATCTCACCGCAGCCAAAGCCCTGAAGATTCCTGTGGCCAGGCACAGCGTGGTCACTGACAGGCGCGGCATGCCCGGGCTGCTGGTGGAGCGGTTCGACCGTGCCCATTCCGATGGCCTGGTGCGCCTGGCACTGGAGGACGGGGCGCAGGTGATGAACCTGCCGCCGGCGTCCAAATATGCAGTCACCTCCGAGCAGCTGGTCATGGCGCTGGCCGGACTGTGCAAGGCCAAGGCCGTGGCCGTCCGCAACCTCTACCTGCAGTTCGTCTTTGCCTGGCTCACCGGAAACGGGGACCTGCACGCCAAGAACGCCGCCGTCCTCGCGGGCAGGAACGGCAGTTGGGCAGTGTCCCCCATGTACGACATCCCCTGCACGCTGCTCTACGGTGACGACAGCATGGCGCTTCCCCTCGCCGGCAAGGTCAAGGGACTCAAGGCCAGGCACTGGCAGGAGTTCGCGGCTGCCATTGGACTGCCAGTTCGGGCCGCAGCAGCCGCCAACGCCCTGGCCCTCAAGGCGGCAGCGGACATCCATCTGGACGCCCTGCCCTTCAGCGGATCGCCCCTCAACGGCGCCCGCAGGGAGCTTCGGTTCCGCCGGGACCAGCTGGCCTCCTGACGGTTGCGCAATTATCAGCACGTATCGATTGACTTTCGATAGCTAGTAGTGAAGCTCGATATATGAAAATCACCCGTTTGGCAGTCACCGCGACCGCATTTTCAGCAACGGAGCCCTGGTGTGGGTGGATGCCATTGTCTGGGCCATCGCCGCCGGCTGGACGATGCTCGCGGCGCTCTCCGCCGTCGTCGTCCTTGATGCGGACGATCCCGGGCTGCCGCTCCTGTTGTTCCTGGTCCTCGTGGCCGGGGCCGCCCTGGGCCTGGTGGTGGTGGTGCAGAACGGCCGAGCCAAGGCTGTCCGCTTCAGCACTCTGGAAGCCATGTGCCGGGTGCTGAAGTGCCAGCCCGGCGACCTGCTGGAGTTCGTGGAGGAATAGGGGAAAGTACGCATCCCCTATACGGGCCGCGGCGCGGACGGGCTGCCAAGTAGGGGAGTTGGACACCTTGACATGGCGTGCGTCCGGGATCCTACGCTGGAAGTGGTCTGGCAGTGGGCCATCCGGTCCTTGTGGGAGCGACATGGCGCACAACAAGATCGAATCCGAAGAACCCCAGCAGCCCGAGCCTGGGCAGGACGAGCCTCCGCAGCAAGAGCCCGGGCCTGAAAGCGGGCAGGAGCCGGGAGCTCCTTCCGGCCCATGGGAGGACCCGCCCAGGCCTCCGAGCCCCAGTGGCTTCAATCCGGAGTACTGGCCAAAGTACTGACGCAGCGTTTGCCGCCTGCCGCTGGACTCGGGAAAAGCTGTGCTCCCCGGCGGGTCAAAGGGTTCCAGCAAACTGGGAGGGCAGCTACCCGTCTATTCGGATACAGCTGCACTCGCAGTCCCTGGACGTCTGAAAAAAGAAAGTTTGCGGCTGGCACCCTGGCCCGACAATTGGGCTCTTCGGGTGCCGTTGCCTGGGTGCCTATGCGGCGATCAGTGCCGGCGCGTGGGTCCTGCGGGCCGCAGAGCGCGGAGCGAGGACGCTGATGGTGCACGGCGCCTGCTGCGGATCAATCCTGGCGGGCAGGTGGTGTGTTTCGGAGGACGCATGGAGCATTTCCAGCGCTTCCTGGTCCACCCGCGCATGGGAAATGTCCAGTTCCACGCCTAAACCTTCGCGTAAGGAATTGGCACGCTTAACTACTACATACAGTGCATTGACGCTGTGGACGGTGATATGCCCCTTTGCAATCACCTGGGCCCTGGCGTGGTCGAGATCAACACGGACAACAACGTTGAGCTTAGAGTTCAAAATGTAAAGCCTTCCCCGGCATTGGCTGCGACGCTGCAGCTTCTTGCTTGTGGCCGTTTGCATCAGCCTCATCCAGAGTAGGGACTGAATGTGATCCACGCAACATAAGGCCATTTATTACAACGTTTGGGCTTTGTGGTTCATGCGCACCGGAACAATCGGGCTGCCCCCTCGGGCGGCCCTGCAGGAACCGCAGCTGCGGCACTACGGTGCGTGCCGCCGTCGTACTTAAGCCGCCGCCCGCCGTCGGATTCCACCAACGCCCGCCGTCTCACCCCACTGATTCGGAGAGCCTTCCGGCTAACACCGTGACCGGCGCGGCAGACCAGCGCTCACGCTCGGGCTCATAGGAGATGACCACGGCGGTTTCGCTGTCCTTGGCCTCGTCCATGGCAAGCAGCAGGGCATCCTCCACATGCCGCGCATACTCCAGCCGGTCGGCCAGCGAGCCCTGCAGTTCGGCGTCGTCAATCAGCACGTGGCCCTTGCCGTCCACGATGACCTTCAGCGAATAGCCCTGGTCCTCCTGGAGGGACCCCCGGGTGGATGAAATTTCGGTGACCCTGTCTGCCCGGACCAGCCCGTTGCCGAGCGTTCGGATCCACACTTCACCCATCGAATGACCTCCCCTTTGGTACGGGCGCGGATCAGCGCCCCATAAGGCGAACGCTACTCCTCCGCGGGGCGTTTGTGACCCCCGGATTTACGTGGAGTACAAGGATTTAGAAGTGCGCCCGGTTCGGACTCGCGCGCCCGGGTCCGAGGGTGCCAGGGTCCGTATTGGGTGCGCGGAACCACACCGGGTGCGCGGCTAAACCTGGCCATCCTCACCCATAAAATAAATCTGATGACTTCCCCCGATGATCCCGAGCCCTTCAGCCTGCGCGGCATAGCTGTGGCCGCGTTCGGGCCGACGCTGCTGTACGGGATAGGAACGGGCGCCATCCTGCCGGTGGTGGCCCTGACTGCCCGCGATCTGGGTGCGTCGGTGGCCGTGGCTGCCCTGATTGTCACCCTGATCGGACTGGGATCGTGGTTCTTCAACCTGCCCGCCTCCCTGGTGACCCTCAAATTTGGTGAGCGCTGGTCAATCGTGGGCGCCGCCGTCGCAGCCGGCCTGGCGCTCGCCGCCGCGGGGCTGACGTCGCTGGTTCCGGACGGGCTGTGGCTGCTCGCTGCGGCGATGGCCGTCGTCGGAATGTCCGGTGCCGTGTTTGGCCTGGCCCGGCAGAAGTACCTCACCGAGGCCGTGCCCGTGGCATTCCGGGCACGTGCGCTGTCCACCCTGGGCGGGGTGAACCGGATCGGTGTGTTCATCGGCCCGTTCCTGAGCGCGGCGGTGATGCAGTTCGCCGGCATCAGCGGCGCCTACTGGGTGGGTGTGGTGGCCATGGCGGCCGCCGCGTTGCTGTCCCTCACCATTCCGGACCTGGCCGTTCCTCCAGCGCCCGACGGCGGACACAAGGGTCCGGAGCCCACGCTGCGGAGCGTCGCGGTGTCCCATGCGGGCGTGTTCCTTTCGCTGGGCGTGGGGATCCTCCTGCTCAGTGCGCTGCGCTCGTCCCGGCAGGTGGTCATCCCGCTGTGGGCGGACAACCTGGGAATGGACGCCACCTCGGCTTCCCTGATTTACGGGCTGTCCGGGGCCATCGACATGCTGGTGTTCTATCCCGCGGGCAAGCTCATGGACCGGAAAGGCCGGCAGTTCGTGGCCGTCCCCTCCACGCTGATCATGGGGGCGGCCCTGCTGCTGATCCCGCTGACCGGCTCCTTTATGGGGCTGCTGCTGGCGGCACTGCTGATCGGGTTCGGGAACGGGATCAGCTCCGGTCTGGTGATGACCCTTGGGGCGGACTTCTCGCCGGACCGTGGCCGCGGGCAGTTCCTGGGGCTGTGGAGGTTCATGGCCGACGCCGGATCCACCGGCGGTCCCGTGCTCCTCTCCGCGGTGACGGCCCTTGCCACCCTGGGCGCGGGGGTCTCAGCCACGGGCATCCTGGGGTTCGCGGCGGCAGCCGTGTTCGCCGTCGTCATTCCCCGGCTGAAGCACCGCCGCAACTACTGACGCGCTATCCTCGACAGATGGGTGAACGGGACGTGAGCACTCGGATCAGTCCGCTGCAGAAAGCCGTGTGGTGGGCGCAGGACTATGCCTACGCCGCGGTCTGCCAAATCCAGGGCCTGGTGTCGCGGGTACAGCCGGGGTCTTTCCACCAGGGCCACCGCACCCCGGTGCTCATCATTCCCGGCGTGTACGAAAACTGGCAGTTCATGATGCCGCTCATCAGGGCGATCCACGACGAAGGCCATCCCGTCCATGTGGTCACCGTGCTGCAGCGGAACAAACTGGACGTTCCCGTGGCGGCGCGGATGGTGGCGCAGCACCTTGAAGAGGCGGGGCTGCGGGACGCGGCGATTGTGGCGCACAGCAAGGGCGGGCTGATCGGGAAGTACGCCATGCTGAACCTGGACCCTGAGCGCCGCGTTTCCCGGATGGTCACGGTATGCACGCCGTTCTCCGGATCGCGCTACGCCAGGTACATGCTGCTGCCCACCCTGCGGATTTTTTCGCCGCGCAACGCCCTGACGCTTGAGCTGGCCCGCGAGGAGACCATTAACAGCCGCATCACCTCCATCTACGGGCCGTTTGATCCGCACATTCCGGAGGGCAGCATCCTCCCCGGCGCCACCAACATCGAGCTGCCCACGGCAGGTCACTTCAGGATTTTGGGTGATTCTGAGACGGCGCGGATCATCGTTGAGCAGTTGAACCTTGACGAGCCCTGACCCGGTTGAACGCAGTTCAGCTGGGCGCGGATTCGCGAGGCGCCGCACTGCCGGGGGCTGTTTCCGCCGCCGGTTCCGGGGCGGCCGGTCTGCGGGCGGCAATATACCGGGCAAGATAGGCCGCGTCCCGGCCTACTCCGTGGATCATCGAGGATGCCAGCGAGTGCTGGAAAAGAGATCCCAGGAAGTACAACCCCGGCTGGTTGCGGGCTACGCCGCGGTCCTGCTCCGGTTCGCCGCCCGCATCAAAGACCGGGAGGTGGATCCAGGCAGTCTCGGGGCGGAAGCCGGTGCACCACACCACGTTGGATACAGCGAGGGTCTGTCCGTCGGCCAGTTGCGGCTGGCCGTTCCGCGTCCCCTCCGTCCTGGGGACCCGCCGGACGCCGGCCGCCGTGAGGTCGCGGTCCTTCACGCGGATCAGCGGGCCGCTGTGGGCCAGCACCTGCGGCCGCGCTTTGCGCCCCAAAGGAGTGCGCCGCGTCAGGAGATGGCGGAAAGCAAAGAAGACGGCGAGGGTCAGCGGTCTGGAAGCCGGAGCGTCGATCCGCCAGGGAAGCTCGCCGGGGTGCCTGCCGGAGAGGTACGTCTGGTGGGTCCGGGAGACCTCCAGTGCGATGTCCGCGCCGGAATTGCCGGCTCCCACCACCAGGACGGCGCCGGGGGAGAGCTGCGCAGGGTTTTTGTACTGGCCTGCATGCGCCTGCCGGATGTCCGGACTGAGCCCGGCGGCGAAGGACGGAATGTTTGGCTGCAGGTCCCACCCGGAGGCGACCACGACGTTAGCGGCCTCGAAGCGCTGGCCATCTGCCTCGATCACGAAGCGCTGGCCGTTGTGGCGCAGCCCTGTAACGCGCACGGCGTTCCGCACGGGCAGGGAGAATTCAGCCGCATAGTCGCTGAGGTACTGGGAGAAATCCTCCCTGCCCGGGAAGGACCAGGGCGCGGCAGGGTAGCGGCTGCCGGGCAGGGCGTCGTACCGGGCTGGCGTGAACAGCCGGAGTGAGTCCCACCTGTTGCGCCAGCTGTCGCCCGTACGCGGGTTTTCGTCCAGGATGACGAAGGGTCGCTCGAGCCTTGCCAGGTGGTAGCCCATAGCCAGGCCCGCCTGTCCGCCCCCAATCACAACAGTGTCGAAGCTTTCGGCCAGCATGATGCCCTGCCTTCCTGCCTTGAGCTGCCGCACCGCCGCTCCCGGCGTCCTGCTACAATTCATCCGAATCAGCTTCGGATGAATAAAGGGTAGGACCGGCCATGAGTGAAGTCAATGCCTCTTCCCGTCGCTACAACTCCCTTCGCAGGAAGGAGCAGGCGTCCGCCACCCGCGGCGCAGTACTGGCCGCAGCCCGGGAGCTGTTTGTGGGGGACGGGTACCGTTCCACCACCGTGAATGCCATCGCCCGGCGTGCGGGAGTCGCCGTCGATACCGTCTATGCCGCCATCGGGCGGAAGCCGGACCTGTTGCGTGAGGTTGTTGAAAGTGCCATCTCCGGTACCGGGCAGGCGGTCCCTGCTGAGCAGCGCGATTACGTCCTCCGCGTGCGTGAGGCAAAGACGGCCAGGGAGAAAATCAGCATCTATGCCCATGCCCTGGCCCTGATCCAGCCGCGGCTGGCGCCGGTTTACGTTGCGTTAAGGGATGCCGCCGGCACGGACCATGGCTGTGCCGAGCTGTGGGAACAAATCTCCAACAGGCGGGCCGCGAACATGCGGAAATTCATTGAGGACCTTTCTCTGACCGGTGAGCTGCGCACGGACCGGCCCTCCGCGGAACTGGCGGACGCGGTGTGGAGCATGAACGGCCCTGAGTACTGGGTGCTGCTGGTGGACCAGCGCGGCTGGACGCCGGAGCAATTCGCCGGCTGGCTTACCGATGCGTGGTGCAGGCTCCTGCTTGCCGACGGCGGCGGGTGAGGACCGCCGGCGCCGCCCGGATTCGCCGTGGCCGGGGAACGTATTATGGGCCGGTACTGATGTAGGGCAATGAAATGCAGGGCCGGGAGGACGTGGGCATGACATCTGGCGTGGACGGGAACCAGGCCGTTCCCCAGGAGCCGGACCATTCGCGGATCGAGAGTCCGGTGGAACGGCGGCAAAGCAGGTGGGCCACGGTCCTGGCGGTGCTGCAGCGGCTGCTGTACCTGGTGGTGACGGTCGCCGTCGGCTGGGCAGTGTGGTTTTTCCTGTTATCGCGGCTTTCGCGCGGGCCCGCGCAGGCGTGGGTGTTCCTGCCCGTCTGGCTGGTCCTGGCGTATGCTCTGCTACCGCGCGTCCATAAGATCCTGAGCAGCCTCTACATCCCGGACTACTTTATTGGCAGGGCCAGGACGGGCGACGGCGTCCTCGGCGATCCGGTGAACCTCGCCGTGGTGGGGACGGAGGAGGAGCTGCGCCGGGCCATGCGCACCGCCGGCTGGGTGGAGGCCGATCCCATTACCCCTGCCACCGCCTGGCACACCCTCACCTCCACGGTCCTGGGCCGCAGCTACCCGGCCGCGCCCGTCAGCTCGCTCTATGTGTTCGGCAACCGCCAGGACCTGGCGTTCCAGCGTGAGATCGACGGGAACCCGCGCAAGCGGCACCATGTCCGGTTCTGGAAGTGTCCGCCCGGATGGATGCTGCCCGGCGGCCTGTCTGTGGACTGGGTGGGCGCGGGTACGTACGACCGCAGCGTGGGCCTGTCCCTGTTCACGTTCCAGATCACGCACAAGATCGCCGACCGCACCGATGAGGAGCGGGACTTCATCATCGCCACGCTGGAGGCTGCCGACGCGGTGGAGTCCGTCCACGTCATCCTCAACTACTCCAGCGGCTACCACCACCGCAACGGCGGCGGCGACGCGATCCGTACCGACGGTCACCTGCCCATCATCGATCTGTACGAGCCGGGGCGGCCGGGCGTGGTGGGGTCCTAGGATGCGTTGAAGGCGTTGCTGGTTGCTGGAACAAGTGTTCCGCTCGTGGCGGTCAGTGTGCAGCCGGTGGCTTTTCCTGCAACTTCAAGGTCCGGAAACGATACGGCGCCTGGTGATGACAGCGGGAGTATGCCCTTGATGCTGCAGGGCGATGTCAGCGCGACCTGGACAAGGGCATCTGTTGGGTTACTAAAGGTGTCCAGGACGTGCACTGTTACTGCAGGAGTGATGGGTTTGTTCTTTTCAACGTCTGGGCTGATGGCCGCGAAGACGAGTTTCGCTGGCGCCGCTGCGGTGATGGTTGCGGTCACTGGTTCCGGAGCGGCCAGCCCCGGCGCGGTGACGGTGAGGCTTGGCGTGCCCGCTTTGGTGTCCCCATAGAAGAACGACGCCGACGCTGAGCCCGCGGGGATGGTCACCGTGCCGGCTGGTGTGCCGTTAGCAGTGGCGGCAAAGACGCCTGTCCCTGCCGCGCTGGATGACAGGCTTACCGGAGTGGTCCCGGCTGTGACGGCGTTGCCGTAGGCGTCCTGGCGTTCCACCGTGACAGGGCCGAGGAGGGCGGCGGAGGACGCCGGCCCTGAGAGATGGCTCCCTGCTGTGAGTACAAGTTTGTCAGCAGCCGCAGGGATGACGGTGAAATTGCTGCTGACCGCACCGGCATAGCCGGCGCTGGAAGCGATGAGAGTGTAACCGGCTCCGGCCTTGTTGATAGAGAGTCCGCTGAACGTTGCAGTGCCGGACCAGTCGGTCCTGGCCGTGGCTGTTCCCGAAAGCGTTCCACTCCCGGGATTGGCGCCGATGCTGATGGTGACGGGCACTCCGGCTTCCCACACTTCAAACCCGAAGATGGTCCGCAGCTGGACTTGGAAGGCGGCGATGGGTGACCCGGCTGTCACCGCGGCGGACGGCTGTGAGCTGAAGGTGAGGTCCCGCAAGCTGGCTACGGCCACGGTCCCGCTGACGGCACCGGCCGCGGTCCACGAGCGGTAGACGGCGGTGACCCTGTACTGGTGCGTGCCTTCCGGGACGGAGGTGTCCGTGCAAGTGCTGGCGGCGATGGGTGCAGCATAGCTGGAACCGCAGGCTGCGAAGGCATCAGTACCGGACAGCCGGGTGACGACGTAGCCGGTCGGGGTGAGCGCACCTGACGAAGGGGTCCAGCTGACAGTTACGTTGGAGTTACTGCTTGCTGGCACCGTTACGTTGGTGGGCGGAAGCAGTGTGGCGACTGGCGCCGTCGTGCTTCCCGTCCCGGAGGATCCCCAGTACGCGGCGGAGGGGGCTGCGCCCAGGAGAGCGCCCATGATGACAACGGCGGCGATCACCGCCGCGGAGCATACCGCACGTTGAAACGCCACCAGCTCCCGCCGAAGCCGGGGGCGGGCTTCGGGGGAGCTGGCGGGGGCAGGCATGGGACCTTCCGGACGTCGTCTTCGGGAGCAGTTAGGCGGGCTTGTTCACCAACGGGCCAGGATGCTGACGGTCTGTGTCAGGAATGACAGTCCGTGCCCTCTTCAGCTGGCGGAGAAGTACAGGGGAACAGAGACGCCCTTGCAGCCATTCTGGTTAATGCCTGGTCGGTCAATCATTTGCAGGGTCACGGTGCCTGTGGCGAATGCCCCGGGGGCAAGTTCAGCCTCTTCGAAGACCGGGTCGCCGACGACGAAGTCGTCCGCTGAGCAGCCGGCAGGAAGGCTCCAAGTGTTGCCGGCACTGTCAGCGACTTTGACGTTCACTGCGGTGACCTTTTGAACGCCGGCGTCGGCGGGGTTCGTGACCTTGAAGTTGAAAGTCTGCGTGGGACCGTTGGGGGAAAGGGCATCCCCGATCACTCCGGTTGACTCAATGGTGAAGCTTTTCGATTGCCCCGCCGTGGTGGTGGCACTCCCGGTGCCTGCGGCTGTCCAGTATGCGAAGGCGGCGCCGCCGCCGATGGCGACCAATGCCACAGTGGTTCCGATGATGCGTTTTTTACGTCCAGCCACCTTGGCCATGTGAATCCCCTTGAAAATGTGTGCGGTGTACGCAGAGACCTTGTGAGCCCTGAGCGGCTCCGATAGGAATACTTTCGCGGGGCAGGCTCAACTTACACCCGAGCAATTCCTCAAGGTTGAGTCAAGAGTTTTTAGGCGTTTCCGCAGGTCAGGAGCATATAGTGCCGTGGTGGCCTGCTAGCTTCCGGCGCTGTCCAGGGCGTCATCGGCGTCAGACCTGGCGTTGCCAAAGTCGCCCCTGAGGACTTTGAGGGCGTACTTCTCCAGGTCGATTTCCTTGCGGCTGCGGACTCCCATCCGCCGGAAAAGGGGGATGGGCGGGCACCAGCCCTGAATGGCGTGCTGGACAAGGAAGGTGAGGACAACAGCCGGCAGTGCCAGCCATTTCTTGTTGACTCCCGCAGCCAGCACGGTGCCGGTAAGGGCAAGGGAAGAGGCGTTGAGCTCCAGCAGGCGCTCGATGTCCCACTCACTGTCAAGCTCCCGGATGCGCGCCGAAATCTCTGACTTTGACCGTGCTTCGTAGGACTTGATGTGCTCTTCGATTTCGTGGTCAAGGTGCGTCTGCACCGCGTCCGGGGTCGCCGCCCGCACCGGTTCTGGAATGTTGAACTGGGGTTCCTGGTCTGCCACGACATCTCCTTTGATCCGATGCCCTCATGCTGCCGTCCATGTCCGTAGGCATTGTGGGTGCCCCGCAGCTGACAACTGACGCTACGAGTGCTGGCGGTTGATGGATCCCCATAGCCATAAACACCCCCGGGGGTATACGATGGCGGCGTACCCATCAGTAGGAGCAACCGCCTAAGGAGGCAACATGAGCTACACGCACACCATCACTGTCCCGCTTGCCTGGGATGAGGCGCTGCAGCAGACGAAGGACGCCCTGGCCGAGCAGGGTTTCGGCATCCTTTCGGAGATCAACGTCCGCGCCACCTTCGAGGCCAAACTGGGGGCCGAAGCCGCCGCAGCCCTTGGCGACTACGTCATCCTCGGCGCCTGCAACCCGAATCTTGCCAGCCGGGCCCTCGGTGCCGATCCGGACATGGGTGCCCTGCTGCCCTGCAACGTGGTGGTCCGCCGCGGCACCGACGCCGGCGAAACCACCATCCAGGCAATCGACCCGCAGACCATGGTGCAGTTGAGCGACAACCCTGCGGTCAAGGAAGTAGCGGACGACGCCGACACGCGCCTTCGCGCGGCCCTCGCCAGCCTTAGTGGCAGCGCCGGCCCGGCGAACTAAGCAGCATGACCGGCGGCAGCCAGGGAATGGATCCCGCGGGGGAGCGCGGGCCGGCGGAACTGCAGCATCCCCGCTTCGCCCGGGCCTACGCCCGGGTGGTCGGGGAGATGAACCGCCGTGGCGCTACCGAACACCGCCGTGAACTGCTGGCCGGGCTGCGCGGTTCCGTCGTGGAAATCGGTGCGGGCGACGGGTCCGGTTTCGCGCTCTACCCGCCGGCCGTAACCCACGTGCTGGCCATCGAACCGGACGACTACCTCAGGAGTATCGCCGCCGCCAAGGCAGCTTCCGCCGCGGTGCCCGTGACAGTCCGCGCCGGAGCGGCCGAGCACATACCGGCAGCGGATGCCAGCGTGGATGCCGTGGTGTCCAGCCTGGTCCTGTGCAGCGTCAGCGAGCAGGCCCCGGTGCTGGCCGAGATCCGGCGCGTCCTGCGTCCCGGCGGAATCCTTGCCTTCTACGAACACGTCCGCTCGGACAACCGGCTGATCGCTGCAGTGGAAGACCTGCTGACGCCCGCCTGGCAGCGGTTCGCCGGCGGATGCCATCCCAACCGGGACACCGTGGCCGCCATTGGGGACGCTGGCTTTGCGGCGTTAAGCAGCCGGCGCTTCAATTTCGCCGTAGGCCCCTTGTCGCCCGCCTGGGCCCACGTGCTGGGCACGGCCGTCAATCCCGGGCACCCTGCCGGGGACTGACCCGGCACAAGCGTGGAAATCCCGGCGCCGCCATTGGGGGGAAGGGCGACGCCGGGACGCTTTAGGAGCGCGCGGTCCGGTTGCAGGGGGACCAGCGCGCTCGCCGTCTCACGGCTGCCAGGAGCCGGGCGGAAGGCTGCTGATACCTGGCGGGGCCCACTTCAAAACTCCGCCAGGAGAGTGATGGGCTGCGGAACCATCCGGCTGGATGGCCTGCCGCCTGGCTGCTGCTGCCGCCCGTCTCCTGATAGCCACTACTATCTACCGGGCCCATCAAAATACTCACCAGTAATACGTCAAGGTTCGGTCAAGGTTTCGTGGGGTTCTGAGAGCCTGGTCGGCCCCGCCCAGGCCCGTGTAGGCGGCGGGGAATATCCCGTCTTCCCCGGGACAGGTGACGGTCAGCGCCTTGCCGGGACCCGTCGTCGTGCTGCGTACGCGAACAGGGACGTTGTGGCCACCGTGGCCAAATACCCGGCGATCACAATGAGTGAGATTCCGGCCCAGAAATAGTGGGTGGTGCTCGTTTCCTGCCAGGGGCTTGGGGCAATGCGCGCCAGCGAGTAGAGCGCCACCGCAGCGGACGCCAGCCCGATGAAAACCGGCAACGTCAGCCAGACCCGGGCCGACCCTATGTGCCCGCCAAAGCCGTCCCAGGCATTCCACGTCCCGCGCCGGACGATGAGCCAGCCGGCAGGAATCATGAAGGCGCCCACCAGCAGGAACGCCGCCACCACGTCCGCGGGCCGGTGCCACTGGTTGATCAGCGTGGAAACCCCGGATGCGATGGCGAATGTGCCGCCGACGAATCCGGCCATCGGACGCCACCGTGGCGAGGCCATGAGGAACACCGCAGCCGCCGCCGACGCCGCCAGCGTGGTGTGCCCGGACGGCAGCGAGTTGAATGCCAGGGTGACCACGCCCTTGTCCGGGCGGGCCGGCAGGAGGTCCTTCAGCACCTGCGTTGCTATGTTGGCCCCGATGCAGGCTGCCACGGCAATCCCGGCCTCCGCCCAGTGCTTCCGGATCACGGTCACAAACAGGACCACGACGGCGGCCATCACCAGGGAGACCGTAGGCAGCAGGTCCAGGAACTTGGTGGTCGCCTTGCCCGCCGGCCCGTGCAGCTCCACGGCTTCCACCAGCGCGGATTCATCAATGAACTGGCCCGTGGTGGTCTGGACAAAGTAGTAGTAGGTGGCCACCAGTCCGGCCATACACGCCAGCGTGGCGAGCATGAACAGGAAACCCGAACCCGTTGCGGGTTGGGCTGCGGTCCTGCTCGTTGCCTGGCGTTGAAGAGTCATCGGGTTAAGGGTGTCACAGAAAGCTGGGATCCCGCCGAAAGTCACGCATTGCCGCACGCTTGTACAGTTGGATCCATGCCTGCCTCCCCGCCGCACCTGCCCGCGCTCGAGGAGCTCCTGGCCGGCGCGCACGTGGTCAGCCTGCCGATGCGGGTCAAGTTCCGCGGCATCATGGAGCGGGAATCGCTGCTGCTGCGGGGCCCGGAAGGCTGGGGCGAGTTCTGCCCGTTCCCGGAATACGGCGATGCCGAGGCGTCCCGCTGGCTGGCCGCCGCCATCGAGGCCGCCTGGGAGGGGTTCCCCGCGCCGCTGCGTTCCGCTATCCCGGTCAACGCGACCGTCCCCGCCGTGCCCGCGGACCGCGTTCCCGACGTACTGGCGCGCTTCGGCCGCGTGGACGCCGTGAAGATCAAGGTTGCCGAGTCCGGCCAGACCCTCGACGATGACGCCGCCAGGGTTGCCGCCGTGCGCGCGGCGCTGCCGGACGCCGCCATCCGCGTGGATGCCAACGGCGGCTGGAACGTGCCCGGGGCGGTCGAGGCACTCACCCTACTTGCCGGCGTCGGGCTTGAATACGCCGAGCAGCCCGTGCCCACCATTGACGGACTCGCTGAGGTGCGCCGCCGGCTGCGGGCCGCGGGCACCCCGGTGCTGATCGCTGCGGACGAAAGTGTCCGCAAGGAAACCGACCCCCTTCGCGTGGCGCGGGCCGGCGCGGCCGACCTCCTGGTGGTCAAGGTGGCACCGCTCGGGGGAGTGCGGCGCGCGCTGGACATCGTGGCGCAGGCCGGGCTGCCCGCCGTTGTCAGCTCCGCGCTGGACACCTCGGTGGGCATCCGCGCCGGCCTTGCCCTGGCGGCTGCCCTGCCCGAGTTGCCGTATGCGTGCGGGCTGGGGACGGTGTCCCTGTTTGAATCGGACGTCACCACGGATCCGCTGGTGGCCGACGACGGCGCCATCCGCCTCCGCAATGTTGCCGCCGACGCCGGGCTGCTTGAGCGGTATGCGGCATCCGGGGAACGCCGGGACTGGTGGCTGGCACGCCTCCGCCGCGTCCACGCGCTCCTGGAACCCTCTCTCACTTAACGTCGCCTTTCCCGGGACCCTCTCTCACTTAACGTCGCCTTTCCCGGGACCCTCTCTCAGTTGATGCGGGTTTTCCTGGCACGCTCTCTCACGTACGACGGTAATGACGAGGCGCGTGACACATTTCTGCAGGTCATATTCGGTTAACCGGAACTTCACTTTCTGGATGACTCCGCGTAGAAACCGCTTGACAAGGTGAGTGAACCGCATCGATTTTCCCTGGAAGGCCCCCATGTCTGAAACGACTGCCCGCAAGTTCACCCTGCTGCCGATGCTCGGCCATACCAAGGGCAAGCGCAGCGCCGTCACCTGCGCGCTGAAGTGCGACAACGCCTGCGCCGGCGAAGTCTGCAACACCAGCTCCAACAGCTACTTCCGTGACATCGCCTCCACCACCATGTCCCGCCGCGCCGCCCTGGGCTTCGGGGCCGCCGGTGCGCTCGCCGTCGTCCTCGGCTCTGCCGCAACCTCCCCTGACTCAGCACACGCCGCCGGCCTGTCCAAGGCTGCGAAGGAAGGCTTCGGCAAGTCCAAGCTGCAGTTCACCGCCATCCCGTCCATCGACGCCATGGTTGACGCCGTCACCGTCCCGGAGGGCTTCACCTGGCAGCCGGTTATCCGCTGGGGTGACCCCATTTTCAACGGTGCGCCGGAGTTCGACCTTAACAACCAGACGGCCGCCGCGCAGGAAAAGCAGTTCGGCTACAACAACGACTACACGGACATCCTGGAGATCCCGGACAGCAAGGGCCGCCGCGCTGTGCTCTTCGCCAACCACGAGTACACCAACGAGAACATCATGTTCCCGGCCACCATGCCCGCGGACCAGATGCGCGCTGTGGGGGCGGCCGCACACGGGCTGTCCGTGGTGGAGCTGGAGCGCAAAAACAAGAACAAGCCGTGGACGTACGTCAAGGGTGCGCCGCTCAACCGCCGCTTCCTCAACAACACGGTCTACGAACTGACCGGCCCGGCCGCCGGCTCGTCGCTTCTCAAAACGGTTGAGGATCCTGCCGGCCGCTTCATCAAGGGCACGCTGGGCAACTGCGCGGGCGGCACCACCCCGTGGGGCACCATCCTGTCCGGCGAAGAGAACTTCCAGAGCTACTTTGTTGGTAACGGCACCTCTGCTGGCGACAAGCGCTACGGCATCACCTCCAAGCCCACCGCCCGCCAGTGGGAGCTGGACGAGCCTCGCTGGGACACCCGCAACCCCGGCTACGAGAACGAGGCAAACCGCTTCGGCTGGATCGTCGAAGTTGACCCGTTCGACCCCACCTCAACACCCAAGAAGCACTCCATGCTGGGCCGCTTCAAGCACGAGGGCGCCAACGTCATCATCGCCGAATCCGGCCATGTGGTGGCCTACTCCGGCGACGACGAGCGCTTCGACTACCTGTACAAGTTCGTTTCCAAGGACAAGTACCGCGAGGGCGACCGCAAGCACAACATGACCCTCCTGTCCGAGGGCAACCTCTACGTCGCCAGGTTCACGGGCAACTCGCCGGCCGCCGAAATCACCGGAACCGGGGCTGTCCCCGCCGACGGAGCCTTCGACGGCATCGGCGAGTGGCTGCCGCTGGTGGTGGACGGGGCTTCCGCTGTTCCGGGCATGACCGTCGAGGAGGTCCTGGTGTACACCCGCCTGGCCGCCGACAAGGTTGGCCCCACCAAGATGGACCGCTGCGAGGACGTGGAGCCCAGCCTGCACACCGGCAAGGTCTACGTGGCCTGCACCAACAACTCCAACCGCGGTGTCGGTTCGAACGAGGCCGCCACCGAGGTCAACCCGCGCAACCAGAACCGCGACGGCCACATCGTGGAGATCACCGAGACCGGCGGCCAAACCTCCACCACCTTCAGCTGGAACCTGCTCATGGTCTGCGGCGATCCGGCCCAGGGCGACGTCACCTACTTCTCCGGCTTCCCGGTGGACAAGGTTTCGCCCATCTCCTGCCCGGACAACCTCGCATTCGACTCCGTGGGCAACCTCTGGATCTCCACGGACGGCGCACCCTCCGGCATTGGCCGCGCCGACGGCCTGTTCAAGGTCACCCTGGACGGCGCCGAGCGCGGCAAGGTGGAGCAGTTCCTCGCCGTTCCCCGCGACGGCGAAACCTGCGGCCCCATCATCCACGACGAGGAGCGCACCGTGTTCGTCGCGGTGCAGCACCCGGGCGAGGACGGCACCTTTGATGCTCAGGTTTCCTTCTTCCCGGACTACGTCGCAGAGGGCACGACGCCGGCACCCGGCCAGGCGCGCGCACCCCGTCCGTCCGTGATCCAGGTGTTCCGCACGGACGCCTAAGCCTCGATCCACCGATGAGTTTGGGGTGTGAGCGGGTGCCGTGACACGGAAATGCCCCTCGGATCAGGGAAAATAGAGCTTGTCTAAGGTT
>NZ_JBIVRG010000021.1:0-41489 GCF_044755505.1 Pseudarthrobacter sp. NPDC092202
GATGGGCAGTGTGAGAACTTCCATCCTGGAAGACCTCGACGTCTATCCACGAACCAGCCGCCGACCCTCGACTACACCCTCAACTGCGAAGAGCCGCAATAGCTCAACGAACTTAATTTTTCGTGAGGCACATCTCAGGAAATACGCAATATTTGCCAAAGCTCAAGAAATGCTCAATTTAGACGAAGGAGATAAGTAACCTTTCAATCCATTGGGTTAGGCTTTTACGCGTCCCACGGTGCGGAATAACAAAAGCAATCCATATTGCCCGTTTCTCCGAATATTCCTTGAATGTGCTTGAGGAAAACCTGGGCGCAAAAGTGAAGAGAGCTTGGGGGAGTGAATGGTGGAGCGCGGTGTTGCCGTGGTGGTGGAGGACGACGACGACATCAGGACAACCCTGACGGAAGTGCTGCAGCAGTCGGGGTTCGCCGTCCATTCAACAGCCTCAGGCGTTGCGGGCGTGGATGCCGTCCGCGAGCATAACCCGGACATCGTCACCATGGACGTTGGCCTCCCGGACTTTGATGGCATCGAGGCGTCCCGGCGTATCCGGACCTTCAGCGATGCCTACCTCATCATCGTCAGCGGAAGGGTGGACGAAGCCGACACCCTGATGGGGTTTGAGGCCGGCGCGGATGACTACCTCACCAAGCCCTTCCGCCCGCGGGAGCTGCGGGCGCGGATCGCGGCCATGCTCCGGCGGCCGCGGACCCTGCGGGAAGCTCCCGCAGAACGGGCGCATCCACCACGAAGAGGCGAACGGCAACCGCCACGGCAAGCCCGGCAGGGTGCCCTTGCGGGGCAGCAGCCCCACGAAAGCCCGGAGGTTGGGCCGGGTTCAGCTGCAGCCGCTGGATGCTGCGATTTCGCGCACCGGGGCCTGTCCCTCCACGAGGCGTCCCGCCAGGCATCCATCAACGGCGAGCCCGTGGACCTGACCCGCACCCAGTTCGACATCCTCCTGGTGCTCATGGAGAACGGACGGACCGTCCAGACCAAGGCGGACCTGGTGCGGCGGCTTCGCAACGAGCCGTACAACACAGGATCCTTTGTCACGGCGGGCGAGGAACGCGCCGTCGAGGTCCACGTGGGCAACCTGCGCAAGCGCCTGGGTGACAGCTCCCAGAATCCCCGCTGGGTGGAGACCGTCCGGGGCGTGGGCTACCGGATGACGCCGTAGCAGCACCGCCCCTTGGCGTACCCTCAGTCAGTAGCCGGCGTCCACCACCGGCCCTGCGGAGGAGGCGGAGGATGACCTGGGAAACCGTTGCCGGAGTTGTGGCCGGCCTGCTGCTGGCATACGCCGTGCTCCTCTTGCTCCTGTGGATCTACGCCCGGCGCCACCCCGAAACCGTCACTATGAAGGACGCGCTGCGCCTGCTCCCGGACCTGCTCCGGCTGGTCCGGAGGCTTGCCGCGGACCGGACCCTCCCCGCTGGTGTGCGGGTGCGGCTGGTCCTGTTGCTCGGCTACCTGCTCCTGCCCATCGACCTGGTGCCGGACTTTATTCCGGTGATCGGCTACGCGGATGACGCCGTCATCGTAGCGCTGGTACTGCGCTCTGTCCTCAAACGGGCGGGTCCCGGGGCGCTTGGGCGGCACTGGCCGGGCACACCTGCCGGGCTGGAAGTCATCCTCCGCGCAGCGGCGCCCGCCCGCCGTCGGCCGTAAAATCTTTGGCTGTATCCGCGCCTTTCCTGCCGGGGGCTGTTAGCGTGAAGGACCGGCCAATGAAGGAGGAGCGATGACTCTCAACTCACCAGATTCACTGCCTGAAGACGATCCGCAGGAGGGTGCAGCCAGTCCCCAGGGAAAGGGCGACGGCGGTGTTCCCGGCCAGGAGGATGGCGTCGGAATCGGTACGGATGCTGAACCCAACACCTTTGAGCCCGAGGAGGATCCGGACGCCACGGACGCGCCGGAGACGGACTAGGGCCGAAACCAGGGTCCCGCTGTCTCCCTCAATCTTTAATCAAGATTTGCGGCAACCCTGCGAAATGGACTTTCGGGCCTGTTACCAGCCGGTAAGTTGCTGTCTGTTTCCACGTTATTCCCCAACACGGAAGCACCAAGGAGCCCCCGCGCTGGAGCCAGACTCGCGCGGGGGCTTCGCCGTTCCTACTCGCCGTCCTGCCTGCGGACCATCTCATTGATCCACGCCGGGGCGAACGGCGACGTGCAGCCCGGGGGCGTGGGATAGTCCTTGAGCACCTGCAGCCGCTCGCCGATCTCCAGCGCCCGCGCCCGGTACGCGGCATGTTCGATGCCGATGTGGGCAAGGCAGGTGTTCATGGCCCACTGCAGCCGGTCCGGAGCATCCTTCATCTCTGCCTCGATCACATCCAGCAGCCCCGGGAGGTCCAGGCCTTCGGGCGATTTCGCCACGCGTTCGCTAGTCAGGGCCCAGCCGGCACTGGCCACCGCTGGATCAGGATCGGCCAGCCAGGCTACCCGCAGCTCTTCGGCATGCGGGCCCTTCTTCACCACGTAGTTCACCAGCCAGTCCTGCACCTTGGGCGCCTGCGACTCCCGCAGCATCGTATCCAGTTCATCCCGCCCGAACGCCTTGGGCCGGCAGACCAGGAGCGCCAGCAGCCTGGCCGCGGTGTCCCCGGTGCCCCAGAGCTCCCGGGCAAGGTCCTGCTGGGTCTTCAGCCGCTTGGCGATGCTACGCAGCTTGCCGAGGTTCACGCCGTGGTCGTCCCCGTGCCGCTCGTTCACCTCGCGTGCCCGCGGGTCCTCGAGCGCAGCCAGTTCGGCCATCAGCCCCGCCACCTCCGTGCTGGTCGCTGCCGTTCCCGCCACTGTTGTCCCCGTCATTGCAGTTTCCGTCGCCTTCGTCTCGGCCACCGTCTGTCTCCTGTCCGTCGCCTGCGGATTTCAGCCTACGGCAGCCCCGAAACCTAGTCCTGCCCCTCCCAAAACGCAACGAGTCGAAAGACCCTACTCGTCCGGAAAGGCCGTGCCTACCGTGGCAGCATGGCAGAGGAGCGTTTTGTCCCGGGGGTAGACGGAGCAGCATCGGATGCAATGCTGAAGGTGGGCAGGTTCTTCACGAAGTGGGACCAGACCGACGACGGCAGGGCAGTCTTTCGGGAAGGCGGCCGCAAGGGGGACATCTTCTACCGCGACCGGTGGAGCCACGACAAGGTGGTCCGCTCCACCCACGGCGTGAACTGCACCGGCTCCTGCTCCTGGAAGGTGTACGTCAAGGACGGCATCATCACCTGGGAGTCGCAGCAGACGGACTATCCTTCGGTGGGGCCTGACAGTCCTGAATACGAACCAAGGGGCTGCCCGCGCGGGGCGGCCTTTTCCTGGTACACCTACTCGCCCACGCGGGTCCGCTTCCCCTACGCCCGCGGTGTCCTGGTTGAGATGTACCGTGAGGCGAAAGCCCGGCTGGGCGATCCGGTCCTCGCCTTCGCGGAGATCGCCGCGGACCCGGACAAGCGGCGCCGCTACCAGCAGGCACGCGGCAAGGGCGGACTGGTGCGCGTCTCCTGGCAGGAGGCGATCGAGATCGCGGCGGCCGCGCACGTGAACACCATCAAGACCTACGGCCCGGACCGCTGTGCGGGCTTCTCGCCCATCCCGGCGATGTCCATGGTCTCGCATGCCGTGGGCACACGCTTCATCCAGCTCATCGGCGGCGTGATGACCTCCTTCTACGACTGGTACGCGGACCTTCCCGTGGCCAGCCCGCAGGTGTTCGGCGACCAGACGGACGTCCCTGAATCCGGCGACTGGTGGGACGCCCGCTACCTCATGATGTGGGGCTCCAACGTCCCCGTCACCCGCACCCCGGACGCGCACTGGATGGCCGAGGTGCGGTACCGCGGCACCAAGGTGGTCACCGTCAGCCCGGACTATGCGGACAACACCAAGTTCGCGGACGAGTGGCTCCCCGCCCAGGCCGGCACCGATGCCGCGCTGGCCATGGCCATGGGCCACGTGATGCTCAAGGAATTCTTCGTGGACCGGCAGGTCCCCTTCTTCACTGACTACGTGAAGCAGTACACGGACCTGCCCTTCCTGGTCAGGCTGGAGAAGCGCGACGACGGCGCCCTCACGCCGTCGAAATTCCTCACCGCCCGTGACATCCCGGCGCAGTCCGGGGCTGAGGACGCTGCTTTCCGCACCGTCCTGTTCGACAAAAAAGCGGGCCGTCCCGCCGTCCCGAACGGGTCCATGGGCTTCCGCTACTCCGGCAGCGGCGAGGGCAAGTGGAATCTGGACCTGGAGGGGATGGAACCGGCGCTGTCCCTGCGGGAGGTCTCGGGGGAGAGCGCCGAGATCCTGCTTCCGTGCTTCGAGCAGGCGGACGGCAGCGTGCTCCGGCGCGGGGTGCCCGTGATGGAAGTGGAGGGCCAGCTGGTCACCACGGTGTTCGACCTCATGCTGGCCCAGTACGGTGTGGGCCGCGAAGGGCTGCCGGGGGACTGGGCAGCGGGGTACGACGACGCCACCACCCCCTACACGCCGGCCTGGCAGGAGGAGATCACGTCCGTTCCCGCCCAGGCCTGCATCCGTGTGGCCCGCGAGTTTGCCCGCAATGCCGAGCAGTCCAAGGGCCGGTCCATGATCATCATGGGCGCCGGCATCTGCCAGTGGTTCCACGGCGACACCACCTACCGGGCCATCCTGGCGCTGGTGATGCTGACCGGCTGCATGGGCCGGAACGGCGGCGGCTGGGCCCATTACGTGGGGCAGGAGAAGACGCGCCCCATCACCGGGTGGGTGTCGCTGGCCAACGCCCTGGACTGGTCCCGGCCGCCGCGCACCATGATCGGCACCGGGTACTGGTACATGCACACGGACCAGTGGCGTCAGGACGGGTACTCCGCCGATGCGCTGAAGTCCCCGCTGTCCACCGGAGCCCTGGACGGCCTGCACACCGCGGACGCCATCGCCCAGTCCGCCCGGCTCGGGTGGATGCCGTTCTACCCCCAGTTCGACCGCAACCCCCTGGACCTGGCAGACGAGGCGGAGGCCGCCGTCGCCGCCGGGACCGCGAAGGACACCCCCACCTACATCGCGGACGCACTCAAAAACCGGACGCTGAACCCCGCCATCGAGGACGTGGATGCCCCGGAAAACTGGCCGCGCACCCTGGTGCTGTGGCGCTCCAACCTGTTCGGTTCCTCCGCGAAAGGCAATGAGTACTTCCTGCGGAACCTGCTGGGCACCCACAACAACGTCCTGGGCAAGGATGCCGAAGGGCTCAAGCCCACCTCCGTGAATTGGCACGAGAAGGCGCCGGAAGGGAAGCTGGACCTCCTGGTCTCCGCCGACTTCCGGATGACCTCCACCACGCTGCTGTCCGACGTCGTGTTCCCCGCCGCCACCTGGTACGAGAAACACGACTTGTCCTCCACGGACATGCACCCGTTCGTCCATGCGTTCACGCCGGCCATCGACCCGCCGTGGGAAACCAAGACGGACTTTGACACCTTCCACCTGCTGGCCCGGGAGTTCTCCAGGCTGGCCAAGACCCACCTGGGCGTCCGGAAGGACCTGGTCAGCGTGCCGCTGCAGCATGACACCCCGGGCCAGCTCGCCCAGCCCGGCGGAATCGTCCGCGACTGGCGGGAGCCGGACATCCCCGCCGTCCCCGGGCAGAACATGCCCGTCTTCTCCGTGGTGGAGCGGGACTACACAACCATCGCGGACAAGCTCGCCGCCGTCGGACCCCTTGCGGACAGGCTGGGCTTCACCGTCAAGAACATCACCTACAAACTGGAGGAGCCGCTGAAGCGGCTCAGCCACTCGAACGGCGTGATGCTCGGCGGCGCCGCGGACGGCCGCCCGGCCATGGACACGGACGCCAAAATGGCGGAAGCCATCCTGGCGTTCTCCGGCACCACCAACGGCGTGCTGTCCGTTCAGGGCTTCAAGGACCTCGAAGTCCGTACGGGCCGGAAACTGGCGGACCTCTCCGAGGGGTCCGAGGAAAAGTTCATCACCTTCGCCCAGACCCAGGCGGCTCCGGTCCCGGTGATCACCTCGCCGGAATGGTCGGGCTCGGAAACGGGCGGCCGCCGCTACGCCCCGTTCACCATCAACATCGAGCGGCTCAAGCCCTTCCACACCCTCACCGGCCGGATGCACTTCTTCCTGGACCACGACTGGATCACGGACATCGGCGAGGCGCTGCCCATCTACCGGCCGCCGCTGGACATGCACCGGCTGTTCGGCGAACCCAAACTCGGCCGGAACGGGCAGCTGGAGGTGGTGGTCCGGTACCTGACGCCGCACTCCAAGTGGTCCATCCACTCCGAATACCAGGACAACCTGCTGATGCTTTCGCTCTCCCGCGGCGGGCCCACGGTGTGGATGAGCCCCGCGGACGCCGACTCCATCGAGGTCAGGGACAACGACTGGGTGGAGTGCCTGAACATTAACGGCGTCCTGGTGGCCCGGGCCATCGTCAGCCACCGGATGCCCGCCGGCGTGGTCTACGTCCACCACGCGCAGGAACGCACCATCGACGTGCCGAAGTCGGAGGCTACCGGGCGGCGCGGCGGCATCCACAACTCGGTGACCCGGCTACTGGTGAAACCCTCGCACCTGATCGGCGGCTACGCCCAGCTGGCGTACGCGTTCAACTACCTCGGCCCCACCGGAAACCAGCGCGACATGGTGGCCACGGTCCGCCGCCGCTCACAGGAGGTGCAGTACTGATGCGAGTCATGGCTCAGATGGGCATGGTGATGAACTTGGACAAGTGCATCGGCTGCCACACCTGTTCGGTCACCTGCAAGCAGGCCTGGACCAACCGGGCGGGCACCGAGTACGTCTGGTTCAACAACGTGGAGACCCGCCCCGGCCAGGGGTATCCCCGCCGGTACGAGGACCAGGACAAGTGGCGCGGCGGCTGGGACCTGAACAAGCGGGGCAAGCTGGTGCTGAAGGCCGGCGGGCGGGTGAAGAAGATGTTCGGGCTGTTCGCCAGCCCGGTCCAGCCCGAGCTCAAGGACTACTACGAGCCCTGGACCTACGACTACAAAACCCTGGTGGACGCACCCCTGGGCGACGATTTTCCGGTGGCCCGGCCCAAATCCCTGATCACCGGCGAGGACACCAAGGTCACCTGGTCCGCCAACTGGGACGACAACCTGGGCGGGTCCGCCGAAAACGGCCACCTGGACCCGCTGGTGGAGAAGGTCCGGCGGGAGTCCGAGGACAAGATCAAGTTCGCCTACGAGCAGACGTTTATGTTCTACCTGCCCCGGATCTGCGAGCACTGCCTGAACCCGTCCTGCATGGCATCCTGCCCCTCCGGTGCCATCTACAAGCGGGTGGAGGACGGGATTGTGCTGGTGGACCAGGACAAATGCCGCGGCTGGCGGCAGTGCGTCACGGGCTGCCCGTACAAGAAGATCTACTTCAACCACAAGACCGGCAAGGCGGAGAAGTGCACCTTCTGCTACCCCCGGGTGGAGGTGGGGATTCCCACCGTGTGCTCGGAGACCTGCGTGGGCCGGCTGCGGTACCTGGGGCTGTTTTTGTACGACGCCGATGCGGTCACCGCGGCGGCGTCCGTCACCGATCCAAAGGAACTCTACGACGCCCAGATGGACGTGCTGCTGGATCCCAACGATCCCGTAGTCCAGGCCGAGGCGAGGGCGCAGGATATCCCCGAAGACTGGATCGATGCCGCCCGGCGCTCGCCGGTGTATGCCCTGGCGAAGGTTTACAAGGTGGCGCTGCCGCTGCACCCGGAGTACCGGACCATGCCGATGGTCTGGTACGTGCCGCCACTGTCCCCGGTGGTGGACCTGCTGCGGGACCAGGGGCACGACGGCGAGGACCACGGCAACCTGTTCGGCGCAATCGACGCGCTGCGCATCCCGGTGGAATACCTGGCGGAGCTGTTCACGGCCGGGGACGCGGACCGGGTCACCGCGGTGCTGAGGAAGCTCGCTGCCATGCGCTCCTTTATGCGCGGCATCAGCCTGGGCAACGATCCGGACGAGTCCATCCCCGAATCCGTGGGCATGGACGGGCAGACCATGTACGAGATGTACCGGCTGATGGCCATCGCCAAGTACGACGAGCGGTACGTGATCCCCAAGGCACACGTGGAACAGGCGCATGACCTGGAGGAGATGGGCTGCTCGCTGGATTTCGACGGCGGCCCGGGCATGCAGGATTCCTCGCCCTTCGGTGAGGCGAGCGGCAGGCCGGTGCCGGTTGCCGTGGACACGTTCAACGCCCTGCGGGACCGGCAGACCAGCGACGAGATCTCGGCCGGGACGAGCCTGAAGGGCCGGGTGAACCTGCTGAACTGGGACGGACGCGGGGCTCCGCCGGGGCTCTTCCCGGACAAGGGGCCCGAGCCGGGGACCCTGGCCGCGGCGGAGGACCAGCCGTGAGCCGCCGGGACCAGGTGATGTACATGGCGGGTGCGTGGTGCCTGTCCTACCCTGACGAGGACCTCCTGGCCAAGGTGCCGCTCATGCTCGCCGCGCTCGCGGAGTTTCCCGGCGTCGTCGAAAACTTCCAGGAAGTGCTGGACGCGCTGGAGGCCACGCCGCTGATGGAGGCCCAAGCGCATTACGTGCGCGAGTTCGACCTCAGCCGCCGGCATGCCCTGCACCTGAGCTACTGGACGGACGGGGATACCCGGCGCCGCGGCGAGGTCCTGGGCAGCTTCAAGAAGGCCTACCGGCAAAGCGACATCCTGGTGGACACCCAGGGGGAGCTGCCGGACTACCTGCCCATGGTGCTCGAGTACACGGCATTGGTGGATTTCGCGGCCGGGCGGGAGCTGCTCATCCAGTACCGCCCCAGCCTGGAGATGCTGAAGTTCGGGCTGCTTAAGGACAAGCTGCCGCATGCCCGGATCCTGCAGGCGATCTGCGCCACGCTCCCTGGAAAGTCGCCGGCGGACGAGCAGGCCGTGATGCGGATGGCAGGCTACGGGCCGCCCAGCGAAGCCGTGGGCCTTGACCCGTACGATCCGCGCCTGCTGCCCGTGAAGGGGGCGTGACCATGCTGGCTTTCGCAAGCCCGAACTTTGAGACTGAGCCTGCTGCCGCCGTCGAACTTTCCGCCCTGGACATTGTGCTGTGGGGCGTCCTGCCCTACGTCATGGTGGTGGTCCTGGTGGGCGGGCTGGTCTGGCGGTACAAGTACGACCAGTTCGGCTGGACCACCAGGTCCTCGCAGCTGTACGAGTCCAGGCTGCTGCGGATCGCCTCTCCGCTGTTCCACTTCGGGCTGCTCGCCGTGGTTGCGGGGCACTTCTTCGGGCTGGTCATTCCGAAGTCCTGGACCGAGGCGGTAGGGATGAGCCAGGACTTCTACCACTTCAACGCCCTGTTCGTGGGCGGGATCGCGGGCATCGGCACACTGGGCGGGATCGTGCTGCTGATCTACCGGCGCCGCACCACCGGGCCGGTGTTCATGGCCACCACCAAGAACGACAAGGCCATGTACGTGGTGCTCACGGCGGCCATCGTGTTCGGTTTGTGGACCACCCTGGCCAGCGTGTTCGAGGGCGAGCACGGGCACAACTACCGCGAAACCGTGGCGCCGTGGTTCCGGTCCCTGTTCATCTTCCAGCCGGACATTGCCGCCATGGCTGCGGCACCGTTCTCCTTCCACCTGCACACGCTGGTGGGGATGGCGTTGTTTATCATCTGGCCCTTCACCCGGCTGGTCCACGCTTTCACCGCACCCTTCCACTACCTGTTCCGCCCGTACATCGTGTACCGCTCGCGGGACCGCGACGGCGGCAGGGCAGGAGGGCGCGCGGGTGCACGGTCCGGAGGCGCACGGCCCGGGGGCAGGGCCGGGAACAAGTCCGGCGCCAGTTCCGTCCACAACCCGAATGCCCCCGCCGGCAAACGCGGCTGGTCGGCCGTGGGGACCGAGGACCGGGACACCCGGAACCGGTGAGGGGAGCACACCATGACTGAAGCCGCACGCCCCGCAAATCCCGTACCGCCCACGGAAACCTCCCATTCCGGCAAGGGCCTGAACCTGGCGCTGGCCACCAGCGCATCGGTGATGGCCTTCTGGGCGTGGAACATCGTGGCGCCCCTCGGCGCCCGCTATACGCAGGAGATGGGGCTGGACTCCACTGCCACCGCCGTCCTGGTGGCCATGCCCATCTTCGTGGGATCGCTGGGCCGGATCGTCGTGGGAGCCATGACGGACCGGTTCGGCGGGCGGGTGATGTTCACGTTCGTGCTGCTCGGCAGTGTGCCTCCTGTCTTGCTGGTGGCCCTCGGCGGCACGCTCGGTTCCTACGCGGTGGTGCTGGGCGCGGGCCTCTTGCTGGGCATCGCAGGCACCGTTTTCGCCGTCGGAATTCCCTTTGTGTCCGCCTGGTACGAGCCGTCCCGCCGCGGCTTTGCCACCGGCGTGTTCGGCGCCGGGATGGGCGGCACCGCGCTGGCGGCTTTCCTGACCCCGCGCCTGGTCACCTGGATCGGCTACTTGTCCACGCACCTGCTGATTGCCGGGCTCCTGGTGGTGATGGGGGCCGTGATCTGGTTCAACCTGAAGGAGTCGCCGGACTGGCACCGGAACACCGCGCCCGTGATCCCCAAGCTCAAGGACGCGGCCGGGCTGGCCGTCACCTGGAAGCTGTGCTTCCTCTACGCGATTGTCTTCGGCGGGTTTGTCTCCTTCGCCACCTACCTGCCCACGTACCTCCGGGACATCTACCAGTTTGATCCCACGGCCGCCGGCACCCGCACCGCCGGGTTCGCCCTGGCGGCGGTCCTGTTCCGGCCAGTCGGGGGAGTGCTGGCGGACCGGATCGGGTCCAAGCCGGTGGTCCTCTCGTCCCTGGCGGGCATCGCGGTGCTGGCGTTTGTTGTAAACCTGCGGCCCGACGGCGAGATCCCGGCCGGCCTGACCTTCGTGGCGATGGCTGCCGCGCTCGGTCTCGGTACTGGCGGCGTGTTCGCATGGGTGGGGAGACTCTCGCCGCAGGGGAAGGTGGGCAGCATCAGCGGGATCGTCAGCGCGGCCGGCGGGATGGGCGGCTACTTCCCCCCGCTGGTCATGGGCGCCACGTACAACGCCGAGGACAACAGTTACTTCATCGGCCTGATGCTGCTGGTGGTCACGGCCACGGCCGCCTTCGTGTTCACGCTGGTTGCCATCCGCTCACCCAAACAGCCCGCCCCGCAAAGTGCGTTGAGGGGGACGTAAGCGTCCGACGGCGGGCGGCCGGGGTCTTGAGACGGGTTTCGTTATGGGCCGCAACGGTTTGGCTCCAATCGGTTGACTAATGGATCCCGGCAGGCGCATCGGCGCCACAATTGAGGGATCACAACGGCTTCCGAGGAGGCGGACATGCGGCGGTCAGCGCGGCCCGGCGCGGCACTACTTCTTTCACTTTCGCTGCTCACCGCATGCGGCGATCCAGCAGCGCCGCAAGGGACGCCGTCGGGCGCTTTCGCCTCAGCGACGGCAACCCCAACAACTACGGAAACAGCCGGTGCATCAGCGACGCCCAACCCGACAACCAGCGCCCCGGCGTCGGCCTCCTGGACCACGTACACAACGGCGGCAGGCGATCTCGCCTTCGACCTTCCGTCCACCTGGAGCATCCGGGACCCGGCTGGGGAACTCGCGGAGGGCGGCGGGGCGTTCGCGGAAGTGACCAGCGAGGACGGGCGGTTGCTGGCGACGCTGCGGACCAACATGGCTACCGGCTCCACCTGCATGGAAAAGTACCCGTATTCGGTGCTGGAGTCCCAGGAGATGCCGCAGCTGGCGCAGTACGGCACCGTGCCCCGATACACGTTCGAGACCCGCGGCAACGACGCCGCTGCCGGTCCGCCGGACACCCCGGCGGCGGCCTACGGCATCACCACCGCGCCGCTGCCCGAAGGTGACTCGGCCTGCTACATATTCCACTTCTTCAACTGGCCGCCCAACGCCGCCACGTTCGGGGCGTTCTACAACCCGGAGCTGAACCTGACACCGGGCGACCCCTCGTTGCCGTACCTGGAGAAGGCCAAGCTGTATGCGGGGACGCAGGAGTACGCGGACATCAAGCGGATGATCACGTCGCTGCGGCCGGCGGGGTAGGGGATATCTCCTCGTTAGGCGTTATCGATCCAGTAGCGGCGCTTGCCGTTGCGGCTGTCCTCATAGAGGCCGCCGTTCTTTTCGATGGTGCTCCGGGACGCGAAGTTGTCCTCATCGCAGGTGAGGAGGGCCCTGCGGATTCCAAGTTCCCTGGCAATGGGCAGGGCGTCGGCCAGTGCTTTTGCGGCATGGCCGCGGTGCCGGGCTGAGGGCCGGACGCTGTAGCCGATGTGTCCCCCCTCGTTGAGGAGGAACTCGGTCAGTTCATGCCTGATGGCCAAAGACCCAAGGAACGTGTCATCTTCCACGATCCACAGGTAGGTGCAGGGCACGTGCTCCGGTTTCCGCGGGGTCTCCGGCAGTGCGTCCTTGACGAGCCAGTCAACAAAGCGGCCGAACGCCCGGGGGTCTCCCAGGTCTTCCAGGGGCCAGTCCTCGGCGCCCGCGCCATCCTGGCGGGTGCCGTTGAAATCCGCTGCCCCTTCCAGCCAGGAGGAGTGGTAACTAACGTCCGGAGCGATAAGGCGGGCCATCATAAGATCGTAATCGAACGCTTGCTTCACCTCTGTGATCCCCGCCGATTACGGCCGGGCGAGGGCCTGCTCCCATGCCGATTGATGCTGCCGGACATACTGGGCAGCGCCACGCCAGTGCTCACCGTGCCCGTTGATGAACATGTCCGCCCACGGCTGGAACCCGGCCTCGTGAGAGGACTTCAGAAGATTGAACATGGCCGCCGTTCGCTGCGCCATAGCAGTCGGCAAGGCGCGGCGGAGCGGTTCGTCAGCCTGGTACCCGTCAACAAGAGCGGACAGTCTCGCTGCCGCGTCTTCCACGGGCTGCCCTTTGAACAGCATGCCGAAGGACTGGGCGGCGTACGCCAAATCCCACAGCCGCGTGCTGGGGCCGGCGCCGTCCCAGTCGATGAACACCCACCGGCCGCCCCTGACGAGGTTCCATGGAGCGAGGTCGTTGTGGCACATCAGGTCCGGTTTTTCGGCGGGCAGCAGCATGGTCCACGCACCTGGATCAGGGATCACAAAAGCTTCGCTCGCGTCATGGATCTCGCGGATCATCCGCCCGACCCGCAGCAGATCGTCCTGGGTGAGCGGCAGTTCCTCCAGCGCGAGGACGCCGTCCACATACTCGAAAACATTCCTGCCGCCGTCGTCCCTTCCCAAGGGCCGGGGAACGTCGACGCCGGACGAGCGGAGCGCGGTGAGATAGTCCTGCACCGCGGCGGAGTTCCCCAGCCAGGGTTTCCGTACGGTGTTGCCGATGCGCACAACCCTGCCGGACGCGTTTCCGCCTGTCAGTTCCTGCTCGTCCCGTCCCACTCCAGCAGGCTAACGGGTGAATCCCGACCGCCAAAGGCCAAGCGGACGACGACGGGCCGCGGAATATCTCACTCGGCCGGCGGCTTGTGGCTAGAGGACTTGGCGCGCGACCGTGCGTGGGCGTGTGCAGCAGGCGTAAGAAGGAGAAGCATGACAATTGAGGCAGGAACAACAGCGGGCACCGGGCGTACAGCTCTTGTAGTGGGGGCGACCGGCATCGCTGGGTCCGCCCTCGTCGAAACCTTGGCAGGCGAGGGGTGGAGCGTGCTTGCCCTCTCCAGGAACCCCGGTGCTGAGCGTCCCGGAGTACGGTGGCTCTCCGCAGACCTGACCTCGGCTGCATCGCTGGCCGCTGCGCTCGGGCCGGAGAACCCCTCGCATGTCTTCTTCACGGCGTGGTCGCGGCAGGACACCGAGGAGGAAAACATCGCGGTCAATGCCGGCATGGTGCGGGACCTCCTGGCGGCACTTCGCGGGAAGGACGTAGCCCACGTTGCCCTGATGACCGGACTCAAGCACTACCTCGGGCCCTTCGAGGCATACGCGGCCGGAGAAATGCCGGACACTCCTTTCCACGAGGAGGAGCCGCGCCTGCCGGTCCGGAACTTCTACTACGCCCAGGAGGACGAGCTCTGGGCCGCCGCGGCCGAGCAGGGCTTCACCTGGTCCGTGCACCGAGCACACACGGTGATCGGGCACGCCGTCGGCAACGCCATGAACATGGGCCTGACGCTCGCCGCCCAGGCCACCCTGTGCCGCGAGAGCGGGGAGCCGTTTGTCTTCCCGGGCTCCGAAACACAGTGGAACGGCCTGACGGACATGACGGATGCGGGCCTGCTCGCCGAGCACATGCTCTGGGCGTCCACCACGCCGGCGGCTGCCAACGAGGCCTTCAACATCGTCAACGGCGACGTGTTCCGCTGGCGCTGGATGTGGCCGAAGCTCGCCGCCTACTTCGGCGTGGATTGGGAGGGGTACGAGGAGAAGCCCCGCCCCCTGGAGCAGTCGATGGCAGGCCGGGAGGACCAGTGGCGGGACATCGCCGCGCGCCATAACCTCAGCGAACCGGATCTGAACCGCCTGGCGTCCTGGTGGCACACGGACGGCGACCTGGGGCGCGGCATTGAAGTGGTGACGGACATGGGGAAGAGCCGGGATGCCGGATTCACCGGATACCGGCGGACGCTGGACGCCTTTATTGCGCTCTTCGACCGCTACCGGGCGGAGAACCTGATTCCCTGAGCGTTGCTCTTGACCTGCGGCAAGCGTCCGGGCCGGCTGCACGAAGCAGCCGGCCCGGACTCATTGGTTCGTGGCCTAAATCAGCGTAGGTCGAAGCGATCGAGTTCCATGACCTTCACCCAGGCCGCCACGAAGTCGTTGACGAACTTCGCCTTGCCGTCCTGGCTGGCGTAGACCTCGGACATCGCCCGGAGCTGCGAGTTGGAGCCGAACACCAGGTCCACGGGGGTGGCGGTCCACTTCAGCTCACCGGTGGCCACGTCCGTGATCTCGTAGACGTTCTCCTCGTTCTCGGACACCTTCCACTTGGTGCCGGGGGAGAGCAGGTTGACGAAGAAGTCGTTCGTCAGGACCCCTGGCTTGTCGGTCAGGACGCCGTGCTTCGAGCCGCCAACGTTCGTGCCGAGGGCACGCATGCCGCCCATCAGCGCCGTCATCTCCGGTGCCGAGAGGTCCAGCAGGTACGCCTTGTCCAGCAGGAGGGTCTCCGGCTGGAGCTTCTCGCCCGGGCGCACATAGTTGCGGAATCCGTCCGCCCGCGGCTTCAGGTACTGGAACTGCTCGACGTCGGTCTGCTCCTGGGCGGCATCGGTGCGTCCCGGACGGAACGGCACAGTGACGGGGAACCCGGCGTCGCTCGCTGCCTTCTCCACGGCGGCGCAGCCGCCGAGGACGATCAGGTCAGCCAGCGAGACCTTCTTGCCCCCGGCCTGGCCAGCGTTGAACTGCTGCTGCACGCCCTCAATGGCGCGCAACGCCGTCGTAAGCTGCTCAGGTTCGTTGACCTCCCAGCCGTTCTGCGGCTCCAGCCGGATCCTGGCACCATTGGCGCCGCCGCGCCGGTCGGTCTTGCGGTAGGTGGAGGCGGAGGCCCACGCGGTGGCGGCGAGCTGGGAGACGGGCAGGCCGGAGTCCAGGAGCGACGCCTTGAGCGAGGCGATGTCCTGCTCATCAATCAGCTCGTGGTCCACGGCCGGGACCGGGTCCTGCCAGAGCTGCGCTTCCGGGACCCAGGGCCCCAGCATGTGCGGTCCCACCGGTCCCATGTCGCGGTGCAGCAGCTTGTACCAGGCCTTGGCGAAGGCGAGCTGGAACTCGTCCGGGTTCTTCAGGAAGCGCTGCCCGATTTCCTCATAGACAGGGTCGAACCGCAGTGACAGGTCGGTGGTCAGCATGGTGGGCCGGTGCTTTTTGGTGGGGTCGTGCGCGTCCGGGATGATCTCCGGAGCGTCCTTGGCCACCCACTGGTGGGCGCCGGCGGGGCTCTTGACCAGCTCCCACTCGTACTCGAACAGGATCTCCAGGAAGCGGTTGCTCCACTGGGTGGGCTTGTCGGTCCACGTGACCTCGAGGCCGGAGGTGATCGTGTCCCCGCCCTTGCCGCTGCCGTAGGTGCTGAGCCAGCCGAGGCCCTGGGCTTCAAGGTCGGCGCCTTCCGGCTCTGGGCCGACGTGCGCATCGGCGTCGCCTGCGCCGTGGGTCTTGCCGAAGGTGTGGCCGCCCGCGATCAGCGCGAAGGTCTCTTCATCGTTCATGGCCATCCGCTTGAACGTCTCGCGGATGAACGCTGCCGCGAGCTTGGGATCCGGGTTGCCCATGGGCCCCTCGGGGTTCACGTAGATCAGACCCATCTCCGTGGAGCCGACCTCCTCCGACATCTGGCCTTCGCCGATGTAGCGCTCGTCGCCCAGCCAAGTGTCCTCAGGGCCCCAGAAGATCTCCTCCGGCTCCCACACGTCCTCGCGGCCGAAGGCAAAACCGAAGGTTTCGAAGCCCATGGACTCCAGGGCGACGTTGCCGGCGAGGACCAGCAGGTCGGCCCAGGAGAGTTTCTGGCCGTACTTCTGCTTGACCGGCCACAGCAGGCGCCGGGCCTTGTCCAGGTTGGCGTTGTCCGGCCAACTGTTGAGCGGCGCGAACCGCTGGCTGCCGTCCCCGGCGCCGCCACGCCCGTCGTGGACGCGGTAGGTGCCGGCGGCATGCCAGCTCAAGCGGATCATCAGGCCGCCATAGTGGCCGAAGTCCGCCGGCCACCAGTCCTGGGAGGTTGTGAGGACCTCGGTGATGTCCTGCTTCAGTGCCTCGACGTCGAGCTTCTGGAACTCTTCCCGGTAGCTGAAGTCCGGGCCGAGCGGGTTGCCTTTGGGGTGGTTGGCGTGGAGCACGGAGAGGTCCAGCTGGTTGGGCCACCAGTCCGCGACGGTCCGCGGCCGGTGCCCCTTGGGCTGGGGCGAATCGATGGCCGGGTTTTCGCTCTCGCTGCCGTGCGAGGTCACGCTGCCATGGTCCACCGGGCATCCGCCCTCGACCTTGCTGTCCAGGCCTTGGGCACTTCCGGGAGTGGGGATTGGAGGGTGTTCCGGGCGATCGATCATGTGCTTCCTTCCATCGGTCCGAGGCCGTGGAGCGGACTCGGGCGGCCGGTTCAACCTTCCCATTTGAACATGGACGGAGCGCATGGGGGAGGGGCCGTCCGCGATGAGAGAACAGGCCCGATTGCCACGGCGTTCGGCCGTGCCAGCCCAGGGTGAGCGTCCTGCCTAGTGCGCCGCGCCCAGCTCGATCAGCAGCACGCCGCCAATGATGAGGCCGAGCCCCAGCATCATGACCGGGGTGATTGTCTCCTTGAAGAAGAAGCGGCTGGCCAGGGCGGTGAGGGCGACGCCGGCAGCGGCCCAGATGCCGTAGGCAACGCCAAGGTTCATGCCCTGCTCCAGCGTCAGCGTGAGGAGGGTGAAGGCAAGGAAGTATCCGACGGCGACAGGAACGTACCAGCGCCGCTTTCCGGTGGACGCGACCCGCAGGAGCAAGGTGGCGGTCACCTCGGTGAGGATGGCCGCCGCCAGCAATAGCCACATCACGAGAGGACCATTTCTTCTGCGGGTTCTTCTGCCCGCTCCTTGTGCGACCCGAGTTCCACGCACAGGACTCCGCCGATCACCATGGCGACGCCGGCCATCATCACCGGCGTCAGGGCTTCGCCGAAAAGGACAGCGGCCAGCAGCACGGTGAGTGTTACACCCAGCGCAGCCCAGATGCCGTAGGCAACGCCGAGGCCAAGGCCTTTCCGGAGGACTCCTGCGAGGAAAGCGAAGGAAGCGGAATAGCCGAGGACCACCACAATGAAGAAGGCAGGATTATCAAGGGCCGCTTTCAGCGAGAGGGATGCTGTCACCTCGCTCAGGATCGCGCCGGCGAGAAGAAACCACTTCATGTGTTGAGTCCTTGTAATTCGTTGGGGCTTGGTCCCCGTGGGTGCAACGGCGTGAGTGCTGCTGGTGTTCCCGGGCTTCCCGCCGGTGTGACCGGCGGGAAGCCAATGCAGCTGGTTATGCCCCGGGGACCAACTCCAAGCCGGCCACTGCGGAGCTGCCGAGGTCGCTCCCTGGGAGTGCCTGCTGCGCAGCCAGGGCGCCGGTCCACGTGTCAGTATCCGCTACTGCTGCCCAGTTCGAGTTCAGCAGTGCGAGCAATGTGGTGTGCACAGTCCTCGCATCGGCGGAACCGGCCTCGTTGGCGAGGTTGATGGCGCCGGTGGCGTCTGAGAGGACTTCGGTGCTGAAGCCCAGGTACTCTGCCTCCACGGCGGAGGCGAGCACGCAGTTGTTCGTCATGTAGCCCACCAGGGTGACCGTGTCGACGTCGTGCTTCCGCAGCCAGTCGGCGAGGTCCGTACCTGCGTAGACGGAGCCGTACTGCTTGACCAGCGACTTCCATTCACCGGTCTTGCGGCGTTCAATCTCGGGGTGCAGTTCGAATCCGGGCGTGCCGGGTGCAAACACGGGTGCGCCTTCGCCTGCAGAGTGCTGGATGACGGCAACCGGAATCCCGGCGGCGGTGGCCGCGTCAATTGCCCTGGCAATCGTGGGCAGCGACTCCTGGTGCGGCGGGTACTGGATTTCGAGCGGGCCACTGAAGTACTGCTGCTGCACGTCGATGAGGATGAGGGCGCGGCGGGGGGTGCTCATATTCGGGTTTCTCCCTGGTGGTTATTTTGGGGTGCCACTTGGCAACTGTTCCAGTTTTCCCGCTGTCGACGCGGGCCAACAGTGACACGAAGGCAGATATACGATCGATTCGGGCCAAGCTGTTGGGAAGGGGCATGATGAAGATTGCGGTCTATGCGTTCGACGGGGCGACGATGTTCCACCTGGCCGTTCCACAGATGGTTTTTGACGAGGTTGCCCGCCAAGGCCTCGCCGGGTGGAAGACCGTTCTCTTTTCCGACCAGGCAGGCGAGGTAACCACCGCTGAGGGCTACCGGCTGGGCGAGGTGGAAGGGCCGGAAGCCGCGGAGGCGGCGGACGTGGTGGTGGTGCCTTCATGGTTCGACGACGGGCGGCTGCCGAGTGATTCGCTGCGGCAGGTGCTCCAAAGGGCACATGGACGAAAGGTGCCCATCCTGGGCTTGTGCCTTGGTGCGATTCCCGTTGCCGACGCCGGCTTGCTCGCCGGGCGCCGGGCGGTCACGCACTGGCAGGCGTTCGATTCCCTGACGGCGCGGCATCCCGATATCGCCCTTGACCAGTCAGTGCTTTACATCGACCACGGCGACGTCTTGACCTCGGCCGGCACCGCCTCTGCCTTGGACGCCTGCCTGCACCTGGTCCGAGCCCGGCTCGGAGCGGAGGCGGCGAACCAGGTGGCACGCAGCCTGGTCATTGCTCCGCACCGTGACGGGGGACAGGCACAATACATTGAGCGACCCGTGCCCGAGCGCTCCAACGACGACCCGATTTCGCGCCTGCTGGAATGGACCTTGGCGCACCTGGGTGAGCCGCTCACCGTCGACCTGCTGGCGGCACATTCGCACCTGAGCCGACGGACTTTCGTCCGCGCCTTCCGGGCAGCAACAGGTACGACGCCGGCTGCCTGGATCCGCGCCCGGCGCCTGGACGCTGCCCGGCGGCTGCTGGAGACCACAGACCTGTCGATAGAGCAGATCTCTGCCGACTGTGGCTTCGGTAACGCCGTCACACTCCGGCAGAACTTCGCTGCCGCCTTTTCGACGACGCCCACCGAGTACCGGCGGCGGTTTGCTACGCGGGGTGGCTAAACGCCGCCACTTGTATAAGTGAGGCTAGGGTCCTTTTCGCAGTTCCACCGACAGCAAGTCCTCGGTGGCGTAGCCGGGCTCCGCATGCACTGCGAACACGAGCGTGTGCGCGTCTTTGAGCCGTGCTTCCGCCGGGATAGCGTACTCGGTCAATCCATCGTCATGATCGATGTCGGAGCACAGTATCTTCGTCAGCGGTGAGCCGTTGAGGGTGAGCCGCTGACGGCGTCCCGGATTTTGCCGGGCCCTGACCCTGAGGACGGCTGCTTCAGAGTTGGGATCCTTGAGGGTATAGGAGAACCAGCCTGTGGCGGTTCGCCAACGCAGCCCGTCCCGCCTTCCGGCGCGGGTGCCCTCGCCGGCGAAGAAATGGTCAGCTTCTGGTTGCTGCTCGCCTGCCGTGACGGCGTCGACGACGGCGTCCAGTTCCGCTGCGTCTGCGTCCATCGCGGCGAGTTCGGCAGTCCGCGCGGAGGGAACGGGGCCGGTGGGCCAGTAGACCGTGTAGCGCTCGTCGTGGATCCCCGCGAACGGCTCGAGCCGGACCCGAACGGGAGAATCATCCTGGGCGGCGGTGAGTTCCGCGGAAAGCGCTTCGCGGTTGACCATGACGACGGCGTCTGTCGGCTTTTGCGCGGAGACCACCGGGGTATGTGCCAGCGCTGCCTGGCGGCCGCTGGCAACATGGCCCATGCGTTCGTCGGGTGCTTCGAAGCTTCCTATGCCTGCGTTCCCTTCCCTGGCGGCGAGGACTACGGGTCCGTAGAGGAATGACACCCAGGGCGAACCATCCGGAAGAGCTTCGGCCCGGACTTCAGCGCGGAGCCGGATTGAAACCGTGGTGGTGCCCTCCCAGACGCGCTGGATGAGCACGGGATGGCCGTCGTCGGCGGTTCCAGCTTGTGGGGGGACGGCCCCGTCGCTGTGGGGTAAGCGGACTTCCATATCGGTGGCCCACGCGGGGCGCCGAAGCCGCAGGGTGAACTCTGTGGGTGTGTCCGCGGTGACGGTCAGTGTGGCGACGTCCGAGTGCGGGAAATCCGTCTCCAATTGAACGTGTATCCCGCGCTCGGTCCAGTCCAGGGTGGATGGAATGTAGAGGTTGACCGCCAGGGTGTCGCCGCTGTGGCTGTAGATGAGTTCTCCGTAGGCCGCGTGGTTCTCCATTCCGGAGCCCACGCAGCACCACATTGATTCGTGGACCTTTGAGTACACGCGGTAGTGGGACGGCCGCATGGGCGTGAAGTACACAAAACCTCCCCGCTCGGGGTGCTGGGAGGAGAGGATGTGGTTGAAGGTGGCGCGCTCGTAGAACTCCACCGCTGCCGGATCGCCGGTCCGTTCGAAGCGAAGCTTGGCGAGCTTCAGCATGTTGTACGTGTTGCAGGTTTCCGGGCCCTGGACGTCCAAAACCATGGGAGTGAAGTCCCGCGATGGATGGAAATGTTCGCGGACGCTGTTGCCGCCGATCGACACGGTCCGTTGCCGGGTGACAACGTCCCAGAAGTGATCGGATGCCTTGAAGTAGCGCGCGTCGCACGTAGCCTGGGCAAACCGTTCGTAACCCACAACTTTGGGAATCTGGGTGTTGGCATGAAGTCCATCCAGCCGGTCGTCACCCGCAGCCAGCGGGTCCAGGAGTGCCCGGTGGGAGAAACGGCGGGCCTCGCGCAGGTAGTCTTCCCGGCCGGTCAGCCGGGCAAGGGACATCCAGGTGTCGTTCATGCCGCCGAACTCCGTGGTGAGAACCTGCTCGAAGGAGTCATCGTCCAGGTGGCGCGATGCCGTAAGCCACCAGTCCGCCAGCCCGGTGAGTACAGTCAGGGCATTTTCGGAACGGGCATAGGTGTACGCGTCCAGGAGTCCAGCGAAGGTCTTGTGCAGGTTGTAGAGGGGGACCCACCGGCCGTTGAGGGTAAAGAGATCAGCGTCGATGTTCCCGGCCGCAAGTTCTTCGCCAAGCCGGCGGCCACCGGGAACGCCACCGAGGTAGCCGTTTCCGGCTGCAGCCTGGCATTGTTCCAGGACCTCCACAACGTACTGCACCCGCTCCAGCAGCCGGACGTCACCTGTGGCGGCGAACAGCCGGGCGCAGGCGGTCAGGTAATGCCCTCCGATGTGTCCGCCCATGCCGTCCGATTCCCACCCGCCGTAGGGTTCCGCTGCCGTCCCAAGTCCCGCTTCCCGCAGGTACGGTGCGCAGAGACGGTCGGCGTCGAGTTCGAGGACATACCGGACGTCCACGTCCTGCGCGGTCTTGAATTGGCCGGGCAGCAGCCGGATCCGGTCCAGGGGAAAGGACGACGGCGGCAGTTGCGTGATTGCCGGGGGACTGGTGAGGTGCATGGTTGCTTTCTTGGGTTGCTTCGGCGGCGCAGGAGGATATCTGCGCTCAGCCTTTGACGGCGCCGGCTACGAGGCCGCGCACGTAGTAGCGCTGGACCGCCGCGTACAGGAAGATGCAGGGGAGCATGAGCAGGACGGCCCCTGCGATGACGTAGCCGTGGTTCACCACGCCGAACGCGCCGGAGGCGAGGTTCTGGACGGCGACGGGCAGGGTGAACAGTTCCTGTTTGGTGAGGAACGTCAGCGCCCCCAGGAAGTCCCCCCATCCGCCGAGGAAGGCGAAAAGGAACACCGTGACGGCGCCGGGGACAATCATGGGCCGCAGCACCGAAAGCAGGATCCTGAGTGGACCGGCACCGTCGATCCGTGCCGCCTCAACAACTTCCCTGGGGATCTGGGCGAAGGAGTTCCGCATCAGGAAGACGCCGAAGGGCAGGTTGAAGGTGATGTGGAAGACGATGATGCCGGCCAGTGAGTCCGTGAGGCCGAGCGCGTTCATCTCTAGGAAGAGCGGCGTCAGGACGGCCTGGAACGGGACCATCATGGTCAGCAGGATGAGTGCGAATGCGATGTTGGACCCCTTGAACGGGAAGTTCACCAGGGCGTAGGCGGCCAGGGTGGTGATGATGACGCTGAACACGGCGGCGCCCAGGGCAATGGCCAGGCTGTTCCAGATGTAGGACCCTGCCCCGATGTTGGCAATGAGCCCCGTGTAGTTTTCGAAGGTCAGGTTTTCGAATGACTGCTCCGATGACGGGGCCGCGATCTGGGATCCTGGCTGCAGGGACCGGAGGAAGGACCACGCCACGGGGATGACAAAGGCGATGGACACTGCGGTGCCGATGACCGCGTAGATGGCGGTCCTCAACCGGGCAGCTGTCCGTGCCCGGGAGGCAGCGGGGGGTGTGGTGGGGCGGGGCTTGTGGTGCGTCACCTGCGGCGGCGCTTCGACGGACGTTGTCATGGCATCTCCTGTTCGGGGCCGGGCCAAAGAAGTGGGTGGGTCAGTCCTCGCGCATGACGCGGAACTGGATGAGCGTGAGGATCGCCGCGATGATGACCACCACGAAGGACAGGGCGGTTGCGTAGCCCACCTGCAGGTCGCCGAAGGCTTTGTTGTAGACGTAGAGCATCACGGTCAGGGTGCCGGTTCCGGGGCCGCCGCCGGTGATGATGAAGAACTGGGTGAAAGCCAGGATGGCCCCGATGAATCCCATGACCGTCAGGAGCCCCAGGTAGCGCTTGACCAGCGGGACCGTCACCAGGAATTCCTGCTGCCACCGTCCCGCGCCGTCGATCTGTGCTGATTCGTACAGTTCGTCCGGGATGCCCTGCATGCCGGACATGAGGATGATCATGGCGAACCCGGACCCCACGTAGGCGCCCAGCAGGACTATGAGGACCGTGGCGCTGGTTGCGTCCAGAAGCCAGGGAGTAGGCGCAGAGGTGATGCCGAGCCCCAGCAGGATCTGGTCCAGCACGCCGCTGTCCGGCCGGAACTCCAGCAGGGCAACGAAGCTGAATGACGTGATGCCGATGACGTACGGAAGGAAAACGGCGGTGCGGATGAGCCCGGCACCCCTGCGGTTGGAACGGACCAGCACGGCGAGCAGGTAGCCGACCACCACCCCCAGCACGGTGGAGACCACCGCAAAAAGGAGCGTGTAGAGAATGGATCCCCAGAAGGTGGTGTCGGTGAAGGCAGTGAGGTAGTTTTCGACGCCGGTGAACTCCACATCGCCAACGAGCGGCCAGTTGGTCAGTGAGATGACTACTGCGAACAGCAGCGGAAAGATGACAAAGGCGGCGACGAGGAGCATGGCCGGCGCGAGCATGAGCATCCCGGTATAGGAATCGCGGCGCGAGGCGGGTTTTGGGGCGCGCGTGCGCTTGTCCCGGCTGAGGGAGGGGGTTGCGGTGGTCATGCCTGGTTCACCTTCAAAACTCGGGCGGTTTCCTGATGCCCGCGGTAGAGGATGTCCTCCATCGCCTCCTGGCCGAAAACTGCTTCGCGGAACATCGCAAGCCACGGTGACTGTACGGTGTTGGTGAGCTGTGTATAGAGCGTTGTGGGAGCGGCGAACCCGTCGTTCATCCGTTCCATGCCCGGGACCATCAGCGGGAATTTCTCGCTGAAATCGGTCTCCAGGATGTCGCTGCGGACCGGGTACCAGCCCAGCGCCGCCAGCTCCGACTGCTGTTCAAGTTCACCCACGAAGCGGATGAAGTCCCACGCCGCCCCAGGGTTTGGGGCGCCCCGCGGGATGGACAGCACCGCCCCGCCGGAAAACTGGGAAAAGTTTCCGTCCGGCCCGGGAAAGGCGCTGACGCCGAGCTTGTCCAGGAACTCCGGCTTGGCGCTGCCCACCACCAGGTCGTAGGACCCGGGAAACAGTCCCACGGTTCCGGCCAGGAAGTCCTGGCCCCAGGCCGCTCCGGAATCTGCTGCCGCCCCTGGTTGCGAGAGGCCCTTCCTGTGGAATTCCCGGTAAAGCTCCAGGGTTCGGCGGAGCGGATCATTGCCCAGCACGGCAGCTTGTTGCCGGCCCAATGGCCCGTCGTAGAAAGGGCTTTGGTCTGCCCAGAAGTGCGGCTGGATGACGTAGCCCAGGATGCCGGCGGAGTTGCCGGTGAAGGTCACTCCGGAGACGCCGTCGATCCCCTGCAGGGCCGTGGCATGCTCCAGGTACTCCGCGAAGTTACCGGGCCCTCTTTCAGGGTCCAGTCCGGCCTTGGCGTAGAGCTCTTTGTTCCAGAACAGCTGCGAGACGTTGGAAAGGGCCGGGAGCCCGTAGATCTTTCCCTCGTAGGAGGCCACGTCCAGGAGCGGCTTGTTGAGGTGCGCGGCGTAGGGGAGTTCCGTCACCAGGGAGGTGAGGTCCGTGAAGGCTTCCCTGGTGGTGAAAACCGGACTTGTGACGGAATCGGGGGCCACGACGTCCGGAACGGCGCCGCTCCGGATGGAGGTGGCGAGCTTTGTTGTCATCTGCCCCTCCGGAAGTACGGTGAGCTGGATCCGCACTGCCTGCTGGGCCTGATGGTATTTGTCCACGATGAGCTGCGCCGGTTTGAACGCCGTGCTTCGGCACCAGAACCGGATGGTGCCGGAGGGGTTCTTCCCGAAGCCGGCGGCGGTGACGTTGGCTTCCGGCAGTACGGCCGAACATCCGGTCAGGCCAAGGGCGGCGGCTGCGGCTCCCAAAGTAAGGACGGAACGCCGGCTGGGGCCGCTGATGCCATCGGCGCGGCGTTTTTGGGCGCGCTGAAGGGAGGGTGGTGGGTACATCATTGTTCCCTCGTGTTCTGTAGGGGGTGAATGGAAGGGGCTAGGTGGAGTCGCGCACGATCAGCTGGCAGGGCAGGGCGTCTATCCCGGGCCTGGAATTTCCGGTGATGGCTTCGAGGACGCGTGCTCCTGCCGCGCGGCCCAGTTCTTCGAGGTTCATGTCGATGGTGGTCAGGGCGGGGCGGCTGTTCAGGGCCGCTGCTGCCCAGTTGTCAAAGCCGATGATTGAGACGTCATGGGGCACAACGATGTTTGCTTCGCGCAGGCCGTCGGCTACGCCGCGGGCGATTTCGTCGCTGCCGCAGAGCACCATGTCCACGGGTTCCACCCGCTGGCGGAGCATCTGGGCTGCCTGCCGGCCCCAGGCCTCGGACCAGTTTCCATACAGTGCACGGTCGCCCACGAGGGTGAGCCCGAAGGCCGGGGCATGTTCCTGTACGGCCTGGGCGCGGATCCGGGCAGAGTAGTCCTGGCGGGGGCCCGCCACGTAGGCGATGTTCTGGTGCCCCAGGTTGGCTGCATGTTCAAGGGCCAGCAGCATGCCCTGCACCTGGTCCACCACCACTGACATGTCTTCTGGGTCTGAAGACTGCCCCATGACATAGACGATCGGCACTGATGTCTTGGGTAGCGGGGCACGGGGGCCGGTGTGGTTGGTCATGACGACGATGCCGTCCACATTCCGCGAAGCGAGCGTTTCAACGCAGTGGCGCTCGCGGACCAGGTCACCCCGTGAGTTGCTGATAAGCACCGAGGCCTGGTCAGGGCCGAATGAATCCTCGAGGCCGTACATCACCGGAATGCTGAAGCGCCCGATGTCGTCCGAGGTGACCAGGCCTATGGTGATTACCCCGCTACTGCTGCTTTCGGCAGGCAGGGTTTCGAAACCGAGCTTATGCGCTGCAGCCAGGACCCTGTCCCGGGTATCTTCCCGGAGCTGTCCCCGGTTGTTCAGCGCCTTGGAGACCGTGCCAACTGACACGCCCGAGGCGTTGGCGACGTCGGCCAGGGTAACCCGGCGGGAAGGAAAGCTCACGGTGCTCCTGAAATGAGGGGATGTAATCGCGAACCAAGCCTATGTTGCTGCAATTTTCCTGTCAACGGAAATGTTTCTGGATATTTCCGGCAACAACTGATACGTTTCACAATGTGTAACCCACGTCACCTCACAGGGGAATGTCCGACCATCAGGCAACACATTGAGCAAGGAGGCTCCCATGATCAACCGAAGGCATTTCCTCACCACCGTGGCTGTCGGCACCGCATTTGCCGCAGCTTTGGCCGCGTGCGGCACGGGATCCAGCACCAGCGCTGGAGAGACGCGCTCCGCGGAGGACCCGGTCACCATTAACTACACCTGGTGGGGCAACGATGACCGGGCCGAGCGTACCCGCAAGGCCAAAACCCAAGACCTCATCAAGCAGAACGCCTGATCCAGCGCTGACCCCGGCGGCCGGAACGTACCGCCGGGAGTATAGCGCTGCCCTCCCTTGTCGATCAGGCCGTTACCCCACACTCACTCACCGTCAGGTCGGCCAGGACATCGAGGTCCACGTCAACGCCCAGCCCGGGGCCTTCGCCTACGTGGACTTCGGGCAGGACGTAGGCCAAGTTGCCGGGTTCCCGGGCGAACTTCACCGGGCCTGAGAGTTCAGTGGACACAATGTTGGGGTGGGACAGGGCAAGGTGGAACCCGGCGGACGAGGCGATGCTGGTTTCCAGCATGGAACCGATCTGGACTTTGAGGCCGCCGAGTTCGGCCTGCGTTGCCAGGCGGTGGCAGGGCGTGATTCCCCCGCTCTTCATCAGTTTGAGGTTCACCATGTCCACTGAACGGTCCCGGACAAACCGGACCAGGTCGGCTGCGTCCACCACAGATTCATCGGCCATGAGGCGGGCGCCGGTGGCCTGGCGCAGCAGCCTGAAACCGTCGATGTCGTCGGCGTGGAGCGGCTGTTCCACCCAGTCGATCCCGTACGGTTCCAAAGCCCGGATCATTTCCCGTGCGGTGGCGGGATCGGACCACCCCTGGTTGGCGTCCACCCGGATGGCTAGGTCCGTGCCGATCGCTGCCCGGACGGCCCGCACTCGTTCAACATCCAGGCCGTCACCGCCCCCGAGCTTCATCTTGAGGTGGCGGAAACCCTGGCTCCGCGCCTGCACTGCCTGTTCGGCCAGGGCCTCCGGGGCGAGGATGCTCATCACCCGGGCGATGGTGGGCTGTTCCGGGCGGCGCCCGCCCAGCAGGCTGTAGATGGGGCGGTTGGCCGCCTTCCCGGCCAGGTCCCAGCAGGCAATGTCGACGGCGGCCTTCGCGGCTCCGCAGCCTTTCAGCGCCTTGTTGAGGTGCTGGTGGACGGCAGTGATATCGCGGGGGTCCAGCCCCAGCACAGCGGGAATCAGCTCCGTCCGCAGTGCCTCAACCGTCCCGGTGGGCGTCTCTCCGGTGATGTGCCCGTCGGGGACGCTTTCGCCGTACCCGGTCAGGCCGTCGTCGGTCTCCAAAGTGAGGATGATGCTGGGCATGGAGGCGTAGGTGTCGTAGGAAACCACGAACGGTTCCAGCAGTGGAAGGTCGATAAGGGTGATGGTGGCGCGGGAGATCTTCAAGGCAGGCTCACAGTTCACAGAAGGCGGAGGGTTCGTAGGGAAGGGCGGTTGAGCGGACAGGCGAAGCGGGGACTACATCACGCTTTCGAGGAAGGAAATGGTCCGGGGGTTTTGCGGGTTGTCCAGCACGTCTTCGGGGGCGCCGGACTCCACCACCACGCCGCCGTCCATGAACACCACGCTGTCGCCGGCCCCGCGTGCGAAGCCGATCTCGTGGGTGACAACGATCATGGTCATTCCGTCCGCTGCAAGCGTGCGCATCACGTCCAGGACATCTCCCACCAGTTCGGGGTCAAGGGCGCTGGTTGGCTCATCGAACAGGAGCAGCTGGGGGTCCATGGCAAGGGCACGGGCGATCGCGACGCGCTGCTGCTGACCGCCCGAAAGCTGCGCCGGGTAGGCCTTGGCCAGGTGCGCCAGCCCCACCTGGTCCAGCAGTTCCATCCCGCGCTTGACTGCCTCTGCCTTGGGGACCCTTTTGACGCCCACCGGGGCGGCCCAGATGTTCTCCAGGGCCGTCATGTGGGGGAAGAGGTTGAAGCGCTGGAACACCATTCCGATGCCGCGGCGCTGCCTGGCCACCTCGCGGGGGCTCATCTCGAAGATTCTGTCCTGGCGCTGCGCGTAGCCGATCAGGTCCCCCGCAACGGAGATCCGGCCGCCGTCGATCCTTTCCAGGTGGTTGATGCACCGGAGGAAGGTGGACTTGCCCGATCCGGAGGGGCCCAGGAGGCACATGACCTCGCCGCTGTTGACGGTCAGGGAGATGCCTTTGAGGACCTCGACGCCGCCGTAGTGCTTCCGGACGTTGCTGGCCACGAGGAGCGGCTGCGCTGCCGGGCGGTGGCCAGGTTTGGGAGAGACCAGTGCCTCGGTCATGACTGGTGTCCTTTCGATGCTTTCGGGGCCGAACTCGGGGCCGTTGCCGTACCGGGGGCCGGCTGTTTGCTGAGGAGCGTCCTGATCCTGGCCAGGGGAGTGGGCGCCTGCTGCCGGGCGTTGCCCCGGCCGTAGTGGCGTTCCAGGTAGTACTGGGGGACGGACAAGGCGGAGGTGAGGAAGAGGTACCAGCAGCTGACCACGATGAGGAGTTCCACCTGGCGCAGGTTCTGGGAAGAGATCTGGGTGGCCACGGTGTAGAGCTCCAGCACCGCGATGACGGAGAGCAGGGACGTGTTCTTGAGCATCGAGATGGTCTCGTTGCCCATCGGCGGGATGATGACCCGCATGGCCTGGGGCAGGACCACCCGGAACAGGGTGAACGCCGGGGACATTCCCAGGGAGGAGGCGGCTTCCTGCTGGCCGGAGTCGACGGACAGCATTCCGCCGCGGATGATTTCCGCGGAATAGGCGGCCTGGTTCAGGGTCATGGCCAGCAGTCCGGCCGTGAACGCCGGCACCAGGGTGTTGGTGTCCACGGAGAAGACCGTGAAATCCGTAAAGGGGATGCCCAGCGAGATCTGTGAATAGAGCAGCCCCAGGTAGCCCCAGAACACCACCTGGATCAGCAGGGGAGTGCCCCGGAAAACCCAGACGTAGAACCAGGCGAAGGCGTTCATGACGGGATTTTTCGACAGCCGCATCACCGCGAGGAACACGCCCAGGACGGTGGACACCACCATGGAGACAACGGTGAGGACAATGGTCAGGCCCACGCCCCCGAGGATCCGGGGATGGAACAGGTAGGTGCCAATGGTGCCGTGGTCGATGTTCGGGTTGGTCCACAGCGATGACGCCAGCGCGGCGGCGCTTAAGGCGAGCAGCGCTGCTCCCACCCAGCGCCAGGGGTGCCGGAGGGGAACGGCAACGACGTCGTCCTGGCCGCCGCCGTCGGCAGGCGCGGTACCGGGGGCAGCAGGCTGGCGGGGTGTTGTGACGGCGGGGGTCATGGCTTGGTACCGCCCAGGTTCAGCCCTGTTTCCTTGACCGTGTAGTCGGAGAGGTTGTATTTCGCCAGGATCCGGTCGTAGGTGCCGTCGGCGATGAGCGACTGGAGGGCGGCGAGCAACGCTTTCGAAAGCTCCGCGTCCTTCTTGAGCACGCCGATGCCGGTGTAGACGGGGTTGTATCCGGCCGGGTTGGCGGGGTCCTTGACGAGGTCAAAGATCTTCCCGTCGCCGGCGGTCGTGGCGGCATAGGCTGCCACTGCGGAATCGACGACGTCGGCCGCGGCTTTTCCGGACCGGACGGCTGTCTGGACATCCGTCTCCAGCGGGAGTTCGGAAACCCTGATGGGCTTGGATCCCTTGTCCAGGCACTGCTGCTCGTACGTGCGGAGGATTTCTGCCTGGACGGTGGCCTTCTGCACGGCGACGTCTTTGTCGCAGAGGTCCAGGACGGTGGTGATGTTTCCAGGGTTTCCCTCGGGAACCAGGATGGAGAATCCCGCGTGGAAGTAGTCCACGAAGTCCAGGGTTTCCTGGCGCTCGGGCGTGTCGTTCATCCCGGACATGATGATGTCGTTCTTCCCTGACTGCAGCGAGGGGATGATGCTGTCGAACGCCTGGGTCTGGAGCTCCAGCCGCACGCCGAGCTTGGCTCCGAGGGCCTGGGCAAGATCGTAGTCCAGGCCCGTGAGCTGCTGGTTCTCGTCGAACATCTCCATGGGCGGATAGGGAATGTCGGAGGCCACGTTGATGACGCCTGCGCTCTTGTAGCGCTCGGGGAGGGCGGCGGCGGCCGCGGGATCCACGGCGCCTTCCGAGAAGGGGTTGGAGTTGCTGGCAGGTGTTGTCTCTGCCGAGCAGGCTGCCAGGCCTGTCGCCAGGGCGAGGCCGGCGGCCATGGCGGCGGTGCGGGCCGTTACTGAGCGGGGTGTGATGCGCATTGGTACTCCTCTTGGGGTGGGGTTAGGCCTGGCCGGCGGCTGCGAGCCGGTACCAGCCGCCGCGGGTGACGCCGGATGCCTGGCGTCCCGAGGCGAAAGCGGATTCGAAGATTTCCCTCAGCAGCACGCGCCACTGGGCAGCGGCGTCGGGGTTGGAGCTGCGGAGTGCCACGATGTCCTTGGGGGCGCGGCACCAGAGGGTTCCGTCCGATTCCAGGAGGACAGGCAGCGAGTCAGGGCCGTACTCGAGAACGTGAGCCAGGTGGGTTGGCGGAAGTTCGAGCTCGGCCTGGATTCCCAGTCCGCCATCCATGCTCCGCTGGGAGGTCAGCGGCCAGACGGCCACCAGCCGGTCGCTTTCGTCATTGGCGTTGATCTCGTCCTGCATCTCGCCGTAGAAGTTGCGGGCGTACTCCGATGCGTGCGCGCCCAGCTTGGTGAGGTTGAAGCGGGCATTCCGGCTGACCAGGGGGTCGAAGGTCCAGGTCATGGTGTCAATGCCCCGGGCCAGCGACCAGGCCCGCTGGTGTTGCTTGAGGGCGAAGCCGACGCCCTTGTCCCCGGTGCCGGGAAGCACGCCGGCAATCAGCGAGTAGGTGGACCGTCCCCCGGGAGAGACGATGCCCACCGCTGCCCCGCACAGCTGGCCTGCCTGGCTGTAAGCGGCGGACACGTTGCAGCCGGCATGGGAGATGCTGCGCAGGAGGTCGAAGGGGATGGGTGCCCCGTGCGGCGACATGCCCCAGATGGCAATGAGCAGTGCTTCCACGTCCCGCAGCCGGTCGCGGTCGTGTTCGTCCACCACCAGGACGCCGGCCCTGGAGGCTGCTGCGGTTGCTGATTCTGCGGCCTGAAGTGCGGCCGGGCCAGCGTCAAGAGTAAGTGACATGCGTCAACTATCTGTTGCGCCGGCAGGCCGGGGCTTCAGTGCAGCCAACGAAGGTTTCCATCCTTTGTTGTGTTCCAGCACTACGGATGGATAGCTTTGGCGTATGACCGAGGCCACGCAGCTCAACAGCAGCATCCACCTGCCCCACCTGCTGGAGATGCTCCAGGACACCGGACTGGTCCTTGGCTCAAGGGCGGCGCCGCCCAGGGTGTCCCTGATGAGTCCGTCTTTGTATGACCCCTTCGTGCCGCTTGAAGGGCTGCGCGGGGGCATTTTGCTCGGGATCGGGCTGCACCCCGCGGAGCCGGATACCGCGGGCGTGATCCGGGATGCGGCGGAAGCCGGCTTTGCTGCCGTGGTGGTCAAGAAGCTCCAGCAGGACGTCGGACACCTCGCGGAGGTGGCGGATGATGCCGGCATTGCCCTCCTGGTGGTGGACGACGACGTGCGGTGGCGGCATCTGAACGCGCTCCTGGACTCCGCCCTCAACGCCTCGGCAGATGCCGGCAGCACGGTTTCGCCGCTGGGAGTGGGGGATCTTTTCGCGCTGGCAAACGCCATCGCGGCGATGGTCGGCGGGGCCACCACCATTGAGAACCTGCAGGAACAGGTGCTGGCGTATTCCACGCTTGAGGACCAGCCGATCGATGAGGACCGCCGCAGGGGAATCCTTGGCCGGCAGGTTCCCTACCTGCCGGAGAACGCCGGCCAGTATGCCGCGGTGTTCCGGTCCTCCGGCGCAGTCCGGATCGAGGGCGTCCGCCCGGCCATGGACAGGCTGGCGATAGCGGTCCGGGCCGGGAAGGAGCCCCTGGGGTCAATCTGGGTTGTCGATGTGGATGGAGACCTGGACAGTGACGCCGAACAGGCCCTGGAACGTGCCGCGGACATCGCGGCGCTCCATATGCTCCGCGCCCGCAGCAGCCATGATCTTGCGCGCCAGCAGCGGGCGGAGTTGCTGCGCAGGCTCCTCGAAGGAGGGGACGACGCCGTCCTGGTTTCAGAACAGCTGGGGCTGCGGCACTCGGGCCCCTTCGCCGTCGTCGCATTCCAGCCGGAAGCTGGGCAGGCAGCCGAGACCACACTGGTCCGGATTGCGGACCTGGTGACCACGCAGTGTGAAGCCCACGGCCAGGGCGCCCAGTGTGTGCAGGTGGGTCCCACCATCTACGCGATATTTCCGGCGGCGGCCGGGCCTTCCCTGGGCTCGATCGAAGCCCTCGCCCGGCGGCTCAACGATCGTGCCCGCGCATCGCTGGGAGTGGAGATGCGGGCGGCGGCGGGTCCCGCCGTCGGCACCGTCTCGGAAATCAGCCGTTCACGGCATGACGCTGACCTTGTCCTGCTGATGCTCGCCTCGGACGGCTCCCCGGGCACCTACGCCAGTGCAGGGGAGGTCCGCAGCCGCCTCACCCTCCTGGAGTTGGCTGCGACGTTCCGGAAGTCGCCGCACCTTCTGTCCGCTGCCGCACGGAGGATCAAAGAGTACGACGCCGAGTACGGCACCGGATACGCGCTGACGCTGCGGACCTACCTGGACTGCTCCCGCGATTCCGCAAGGACGGCGGCAGCGTTGTCCCTGCACCAGAACACACTCCGGTACCGCCTCAAGCGCCTGCGAGACCTTTTCGGCGTGGATCTGGACCAGCCTGAGGACACGCTGGTGCTGTGGCTGGGCCTGCACGTGCTCGAGCTGAACTAGCCGGGCTAGCCAACCGGCGAGAGCGCGCCCACTAGGCCGAAAAGGTCTTTAGGGTCCTCCGGGCTGGCCACGAGGTCGATCTCCTCGAAGAAGTCGGACCCCTGCACGGCATCCCGCGCATAGCGGAGGGCGGAGAAGTCCTCAATGGCGAAGCCGACAGAGTCGAAGATGGTGACCTGATCAGGCGCTGTCCGGCCATCAGCTTTCCCGGCCAGGACCTGCCAGAACTCAGTCACGGGAAAGTCTGCCGGCATCTGCTGAATCTCGCCTTCGATCCGGGTCTGCGGGGTGAACTCAACGAACACCTCACCGAGTTCCAGGATGGCGGCGTCCAGTTCGGTCTTTCCCGGGCAGTCCCCGCCGATGGCGTTGATGTGGACCCCTGGACGGATCAGGTCGGCGCTGAGGATGGTGGCGTTGGCCTTGTCCGCGGTGCAGGTGGTGATGACGTCCGCACCCTGGACGGCGTCGGCTGCCGAGGACGCGGTGTAGACGTCAAAACCCAGCGGTGCCACGTTGCGGACGAGTTTCTCCATGGCGGCCTTGTCAGTGTCCCAGACCCTGACGGTGGTGATTCCGAGGGCTGCCTTGAACGCCAGTGCCTGGAACTCCGACTGGCTTCCCGTGCCGATCATTGCCATGACAGCGGAGCCGGGGCGCGCAAGCTTTCTGGCCACCATGCCGGCAGTAGCTGCCGTCCGCAGGGCTGTCAGCAGTGTCATCTCGGTCAGGAAGGTGGGGTAGCCGTTGTGGACGTCCGCCAGCACTCCGAAGGCGGTCACGGTCTGGAAGCCGCGGGAAGGGTTGGAGGGGTGGCCGTTGACGTATTTGAAGCCATAGGTTTCGTGGTCGCTGGTGGGCATGAGTTCGATGACGCCGAACGGAGTGTGGCTGGCCACCCGGGGAGCCTTATCGAAGGATTCCCAACGGCGGAAGTCGTCCTCCAGGTAGTCCATCAACTCCGAGATGATGGTTTCCGTTCCCGTGCGGGCGGCCCACCGCACCATGTTGCGAACATCGACAAAACGCGTCATTGCGCTCCTTTTTCCGTGTGAACAGTCTGATGTCCTCACGGTATTGGTCGCCAATATGCAACCGCAATGAGCGATACGCCTGCCTTTTGCTAAGAAGTTGCCCACTTTGTCGGGGCAGTTTTTGCACTTTGCAAGAACAGACGCCGCAGCGGGTTCTGCCGGGGCGGGTGCTACCTCAGGACGGAGCTGAGCAGCAGGCTTGTTTCGCTATTCACGATCCCGTCTACGTTGCGGATCCTGCCAAGGACGTTGTCGAAGCCGCCGAGGTCTTCGGTGGCCAGTTCGGCCACGAGGTCCCAGCCTCCGTTGGTGGTGTGGAGTGCCGTGATTTCAGGGAAACCCCGGAGTTCGCGGATTACTTTGTTGGCGGACCGGCCCTCCACCTCGATGAGGGTGACAGCGCGGATGGTGAGCGGATCCACTTCATCCCGGACCCTCGCGGTGAATCCCACGATGGTTCCGGAGGTGAGAAGCCGGTCCAGCCGGCTGTTCACAGTTGCCCTGGCAACACCGAGCTGGCGCGCGAGGCTGGCAACGGAGGCGCGGCCATCCTCCCGGAGGGCAGAAAGAAGCTGGCGGTCCAGATCGGTGAGGGTGATCATGGACATAATGTATAACCGGGTTCAGCAATATGCGCTTTTCCTGCTGAAAAAGAAGGCGATTCCGTCATTGAGCTTGCATATCACTGGCCCGTAGTGTGAAGACACCCGCGGTAGCTACTCCAGAAACGCGGCGTGCAACGACGCCCTGCCGAACTCCCTATCCCGGAAATTTCCGCTACCGCAGGACTGGATGCCACTCAAGACGATCGGGAGCACGAGCTGGATGATGCCGTCGAGCTGCCTCCCGCCCAACAGTCTCAGGTGCCCGCGAAAGTGTTCCCCGGGTCAACTCCGAACAGCGGCAGCACCACCTGGTCCACAATCCCCACCAGGAAGTCATCTTCGATGGGTCCGGAGCCGAAGATAAACCGATGCCGCAGCAGGGCGGGGCCGGCCTCGATCTTCAAGTCAGTCACGAGGGCCGGATCGCACTCGCCCCGTTTGATGGCGTTGGCAAGGATTTCCTGCATCATCCTGCTGGCGTTTCCGTGCGTGAACTGACGGACTTCGGCGGCAACTTCGGGGTTCTGCAAGGCCTCACCCAACACCCCGCGAACGGCCTGTCCAACTGTCCCTTCCAGCAGCCGGGCAGCCTGCCGCATGACGGTCAAGGTGTCCAGGCGAAGGCTGCCGGTATCCGGAACCGAGTCCGGGCCATGCATCGACGCGTAGGCTGCGTCCAATACCAGGGCGGCGCGGCCAGGCCAGCGGCGGTAGAGCGAGGCTTTGCCTGCGCGTGCGCGTTCGGCTACGCGGTCCATGGTCAGTGCAGAGTAGCCGGATTCGGCGATCTCGGCCAGGACGGCATCGAAGATCGCGCTGTTCAGGACCGCCCCGCGCCGGCGCGGCAGTTTTCGATGGTCCGGGCGCGCCCCGGCAGTCACGGCGACGGCTCCGCGGCAGCCGCCGACACCTGTCCGCGGGTGCCGTCCACAAGGACCAGTTGGCCGTCCTGCAGGTCACTGGTCCCCGACCCGGTGGCCATGACGGCCGGGATCCCGTATTCCCGGGCGACGATGGCTGCATGCGATGCGATCCCGCCGGCGTCAACCACGACGGCGGCCGCACGCTGGAACAGTGGAGTCCAGGATGGGTTGGTGTAGGGGCAGACCAGGACCTCGCCGCTGCGGAGTAGTCCGAATTCGTCCGGCCCCCGGATGATCCTTACCCTCCCGGTGGCCTGGCCGCGGCTGGCGGGCATGCCGGACACCAGGGTCCCGGGTGCCCGGCGTTTATGCGCGAACAGCGCAGGATCCAGCAGCGGAATCCCCTCCAGTTCCCGGCGCTTCGCGGCCCTGGCCAGCACCAGCCGGCGGTAGCGTTCCCTCTCGGCGGCAGGCAGCGCGCCGCCGTCGTCCATTCCCGCCAGTTCCTCAAAGCGCAGGTGCTGGACATCGGCCGCATCAGCCAGCACTCCGCCGTCGGACAGCCGCCGGCCCAGTTCCGACAGCGCGCGCCGAAGCGGCGGCAGCACCATGGTGGCGTAGAAGTGGCTGTCCTCGCGGAAGGCGGTCCCGGCCTTTGCGGCGTCGACGGCGGACAGCAGCTGCCGCCGCAGGGCCGCGATCCGCAGGGCGGGATGACGTTTCAGCTCCTCGAGTGCCTGGCCGGTCTGGTCTGCAGCCGGCCGCCGCTCACCCATCATGGACGTGATCAGCCCCAGAACCACCTCGGGGGCATGGGACCAGGTTGGTGAACTGCTCAACACCACGCTGACGGTTTCGCGGTGCCCGTATTCGGCCAGAAAGGCCTGGAAGCGTGTGCGGAACTCCTGGAAATCCGGGTCGTGTTCCATCCGGAAGAGCACGTCGCGCGGTGCCAGTTCACTGAAGGCCCGGGCAAGCTTGCCCTGGGACCGGACTTGGTCGGCCAGCACTTCCAGTGCACGGTTGGCCTGGCTGGTGCGGGTTTCGGCGCCGGCAATGAGTGACGCGCCAAGGTGCGCCTTGCCCAGCAGCCGGAGCAGCAGGCGCAGCTTTAGCTGGGGGACAAAGGCCCCCGGCAGGTACGAGATCCGCAGCTCGGTGATCCCGCCCATCGTGGCGAAGGCGTCCTCCGCGAGCCCAACAACCCCCTTCCAGGTCAAGGCCCGGGGGTCCTGCGCGTTCAGCCGCCGGACGTCCGCCAGGTACGTGGTGAACCTGCTGTCCTCGGTCCATCGGGTTGGATTGAACCGGCGGACACGCCGTGCCACGGAAACGGGTGCGCCGAGCGTGCGGACCGTAGGGTGTGGCACCGGCGGAACCAGCCTGATCACCACGCCGTCCTCTTCCGGCAGCAACTCCTTCACCGCCGGGAAGACCACGCCGACGCTTCCGGCCATGCGGTGGAGCATGGCCAGGATGCCGCGCTGCATCCAGCCCGACACGTCCAGGGGATAGGGACGGACATGGAACATCTCTGCAAAGAACGGACCCATCAACCGCTGGAACGGATTGAGGCGCAGCGGTTGCGGCGGCAGCGCCGTCATTGGCCGCGCCTGGAGCACGTAGAGGCGCCCGCCGGCGATGGCCCATTCCATGTCCTGCGGCCGGCCGAAATGCTCCTGGGCACGTACTGCCAGCCCCGCCAGTTCCGCCAGCTGCTCTGTGGCGAGGCCAGCCCGCGGGCTGCCTGTCCCGGCGATCTCCTGCGTGCCCCCTCCGGCAAGGGCCCGGATAACAACCTCGTGGGCGCCCGGGCTGAACGACCGTGTCCGGCCGGTACTGTCCAGCACATAGTGCTCCGGCGTGACCCGTCCGGACACCACAGCCTCACCCAGGCCGGGGCTGGCATCCACCACGATTTCACCCCGTTCGCCGGTCACCGGGTTCGCGCTGAACAGGACCCCCGCGATATCTGCCGGCACCATGTCCTGGACGACGACGGCAATCGACACCTCCCGGGGGTCGATCCCTTGACGCCGCCGATAGGCGATGGCGCGCTCCGTCCACAACGAAGCCCAGCAGTCCACCACGGCGCGGATCACCGCCTGCTCGCCGACAACGTTCAGGAAGGTGTCCTGTTGCCCGGCAAACGTGGCGCCTGGCAGGTCTTCGGCGGTGGCGCTGGAACGCACCGCCACCGGACCGCCGCCCAGGGCGGCATAAGCTGCCGCGATATCAGCGGTGACGTCCGCCGGAATCTGCGCCCGGGTGAACAACGCCCGGATTTCTGCTCCGGCGTCTCCGGCCTTCAGCAGCCTTTCCAGTTCGGCGCCCAGGCCGGTTTCCGCCATCAGGGCGGCGTAGGCGGCGGTTGTGACCACAAAGCCTGCCGGAACCATAAGGCCGAGGCGAACGAGTTCGCCGAGATTGGCGCCCTTTCCGCCAGCCGACGCCAGGTCAGCGGCGCCGAAGTCGGCGAGCGTACCCGTAAATTTCTCAGCCATCGAGGGCTCCCTGGGGCCGGAGGGCAGGCTGTCCCCCGTATAGAGAACTGCTGGTTCTCTATACGGTACGCGCGCTGTACGCGAGCCCGCAAGGGTTCCGCATTGGCTCAGCACCTTCGGTTTGCGGCCGGCTACGCCCTCCGAGAATCGGCCCAACTTCTCCTCCACAGGCAAGGACCGTTCCCAGCCACCGGACGTAAACTGACCTTCGCACCACACCTTGTGGACACTGTGTCAGGAGCCGCCCATGCTCTGGAAACTGCTGGTTGATTACCTGCGGCCGCACCGCAAGCTGCTGGCCGCCGTCGTGGTTTTCCAGCTGGCGCAGTCCATCGCGTCCCTGTACCTGCCCACCCTGAACGCGGACATCATCGACGAGGGCGTGGCCAAGGGGAACGTCGGGTACATTCTCAGCCTGGGCGGCGTGATGCTGGGGATCACCCTGCTGCAGATCGTGTGCGCGGTGATCGCGGTGTACTTCGCGGCCAAGGCGGCGATGGGCGTGGGCCGGGACCTGCGGGACGCCATTTTCACAAGGGTGGGGGAGTTCTCCGAGCAGGAGGTCACCAGGTTCGGCGCGCCAAGCCTGATCACCAGGTCCACCAACGACGTCCAGCAGGTCCAGCAGCTGGTGCTGATGTCCGCCACCATGCTGGTCACCGCGCCCATGCTCAGCATCGGCGGGGTGATCATGGCGGTACGGCAGGACGCCCAGCTGTCCTGGCTGATCGCCGTCGCGGTCCCGGTGCTGCTGGTCGCCGTCGGCCTGCTCACCGCCCGGATGGTGCCGCTGTTCCGCAAGATGCAGACGCGGATCGACACCGTGAACCGGGTCCTCCGCGAACAGCTCACCGGCATCCGCGTGGTCCGCGCCTTCGTCCGCGAGGACATCGAGACCGAGCGCTTCGCCCGTGCCAACGAGGACGTCACGGACACCGCCCTGCGCGCCGGCCGGCTCATGGCGCTCGCGTTCCCGGTGGTGATGCTGGTGCTGAACGTCTCGTCCGTGGCCGTGATCTGGTTCGGCTCGTTCCGCATCCAGGACGGCTCCATGCAGGTGGGCACGCTCATCGCGTTCCTGAGCTATCTGCTGCAGATCCTGATGTCCGTCATGATGGCCACGTTCATGGCCGTGATGATCCCGCGCGCCGCGGTGTCCGGGGACCGGATCGGGGAGGTGCTGCGGACGGAGTCGAGCGTGCGGCCGCCGCTTCATCCGGTAAGTACGACGGCGGGACAGGACGGCCGCCGCGGGGAGCTGGAAATGCGCGACGTCGGATTCGCCTACCCGGGTGCCGACCAGCCGGTCCTCACCGGGATCAGCTTCACCGCAAAGGCAGGGCAGACGACGGCGATCATCGGCAGCACCGGCGCCGGCAAGACCACCCTGGTGAACCTCATGCCCCGGCTCTTCGACGCCACGGAAGGCTCGGTCCGGATGAACGGCGTGGACGTCCGCGAGCTGCACCCGGACCTGCTCTGGGGGCACATCGGCCTGGTCCCGCAGCGGCCCTACCTGTTCAGCGGCACCGTGCGCAGCAACCTGCAGTACGGCAAGCCGGACGCCACCGAGGACGAGCTCTGGACCGTGCTCGAGATCGCCCAGGCCCGCGACTTCGTGGAGCGCATGGACGGCGGGCTGGATGCACCGATCAGCCAGGGCGGCACCAACGTCTCCGGCGGCCAGCGGCAGCGGCTGGCCATCGCCCGTGCCTTGGTGAAACGGCCGGAGCTGTACATCTTCGACGACTCGTTCTCCTCCCTGGACACCGGCACCGACGCCCGGCTCCGGCAGGCCCTCAAGCGCAGCACCGCCGGCGCCACGCTGGTGATCATCGCCCAGCGCGTCTCCAGCATCGTGGACGCGGACCAGATCTTAGTGCTCGACGACGGCAGGATCGTCGGGCGCGGAACGCACCGCGAGCTGCTGGAAACCTCGGAGACGTACCGCGAGATCGTCTCCTCCCAGCTGGCAGCGGAGGAGACGGTATGAGCCGGCAGCCCTCTCCCGGAACCGGCGCCAAAGCCGCACCCGCCTCCGCAACCGGAAGCGCCGACGTCGTCCGCATTCCCCGTCCCGTAGGCGGGCCGGGGCGCGGCGGGCCGTTCGCGGGGATGAACGTCCCGGCGGAGAAGGCGATGAACTTCTGGCCGTCGGCCAGGCGGCTGATGGGGACGCTGCGGCCGGAGCGGGCGTGGCTGCTGCTGGTGTTCGCGACGGCGGTGGCGGGGGTGGCGCTGTCCGTGATCGGGCCGCGGCTGCTGGGGGAGGGCACCAACCTGATCTTCGCCGGGGTGGTGTCCCGGGAGTTGCAGGCGGGGATGAGGAAGGAGCAGGTGATTGCGCAGCTGCGGGCGTCCGGGGAGGGGCAGCGCGCGGACATGCTCAGTGCCATGGACCTGGTGCCGGGGCAGGGGATCGATTTCGCGGCGCTGGGCAGCGTGCTGACGTGGGCGCTGGTGCTGTATGTGCTGTCGTCGGCGTTCATGTGGGTGCAGGCGTATGTGCTGAACGGGGTGGTGCAGCGGACGGTGTTCGGGCTGCGGGAGCGGATCGAGGCGAAGATCAACCGGCTGCCGCTGCGGTATTTCGACTCGATCCAGCGCGGCGAACTGCTCAGCCGGGTCACGAACGACGTGGACAACATTTCCCAAAGCCTGCAGCAGACCATCAGCCAGGCGGTCACGTCGGTGCTGACCGTGGTGGGGGTGTTGGTGATGATGGTGATCCTTTCGCCCACGCTGGCGCTGATCGCGCTGGTGACCATTCCGCTGACGCTGGGGCTGACGGCGCTGATCGCCAAGCGCTCGCAGAAGCTGTTTGTGGCGCAGTGGAAGCACACGGGGGAGCTGAACGGGCAGATCGAGGAGACGTACACCGGGCATGCGCTGGTGAAGGTGTTCGGCCGGCAGCAGGAGGTGGGGGAGCGGTTCCGGCAGAAGAACGCGGAGCTGTACTCGGCCAGTTTTGGTGCCCAGTTCATTTCCGGGCTGATCATGCCGGCCATGACGTTCATCGGGAACCTGGTGTATGTGGCTCTTCGCAGTTGAGGGTGTAGTCGAGGGTCGGCGGCTGGTTCGTGGATAGACGTCGAGGTCTTCCAGGATGGAAGTTCTCACACTGCCCA
>NZ_JBIVRG010000022.1:0-38677 GCF_044755505.1 Pseudarthrobacter sp. NPDC092202
AAACAACCAATCAATAAAACAATTGGTATCAACAAACTTGGCACACTATTGAGTTCTCAAACAACAGACACACCCGGCACCACCACCAGCACTTCACAGCCGTGGATCGCTCCGGAGCAACTTCTCAAACTTACCGGCTGCTCTTCCGCTTGTCAAACCGGCTTCCGCGACTCTCTTTAGCCAAAGGCTTGAGTGTCGGTTTTTCCGTCTGACTCCGTGGAGCAGCGCGGAAATAAACTCTACCACCACTTTTTCCAGAAGGCCAACCGGGCAGGGAAGGCTCCCTGAGAGACAGTCACCAGGACGTGAAAAAGCCCGGAATCCCGCGGATTCCGGGCTCTCTCACAGGCCAAGGCTTAGCCTGCGGCGGGAGCCCCAGGCTTGAAGTAGGCGGCGCCCAGCGGAGGCAACGTGACGCTGAGTGTTGCCGGCTGTCCGTCCTGCCCCTTGTCCGTTGCCTTCAGCTGGCCGGAGTTGAGGACACCGGACCCGCCATAAGTTGTTGCGTCTGTGTTCAGCACCTCTGTCCAGGCCCCGGCCTCCGGTACACCCAAGGTGTAGCCAACGTGGGGTGCTCCGGAGAAGTTGATGGCACAGACCAGCGGGTTGTTCTCCTTGTCCCAGCGGATGAAGGACAGGACGTTCCGGTCGGCGTCTCCCCCGTTGATCCACTGGAATCCGCCGGGCTCGTTATCGCGGGTATAGAGCGCAGGCGTGGAACTGTAGAGCTCGTTGAGGTCCTTCGTCAGCAACTGGAGGCCCTGGTGTGCCGGGATATCGGCGAGCCACCAGTCGAGCCCGTGCTGTTCGGACCATTCGGCTTCCTGGCCGAATTCCGTACCCATGAAGATCAGCTGCTTGCCCGGGTGGGCCCACTGGTAGGCAAAGAAGGCACGCAGGTTTGCAAGCTGCTGCCAGCGGTCCCCCGGCATCTTGCGGAGCATCGATCCCTTGCCGTGGACTACCTCATCGTGGCTGATGGGAAGCAGGAAGTTTTCCGTAAAGGCGTAGACCATGGAGAACGTGACGGTGCCGTGGTGCCACTTACGGTTGACCGGCTCCTCGGCCATGTACTTGAGGGAATCGTGCATCCAGCCCATGTTCCACTTGAGGCCGAAACCCAGCCCGCCGTGGCTGGTCGGTGCGGTAACGCCGGGGAACGCCGTGGATTCCTCGGCGATCATGACGGCGCCGGGGTGGGTCTTGTACACCGTGGCGTTGACTTCCTGCAGGAAGGAGATGGCCTCAAGGTTTTCCCGGCCGCCGAAGCGGTTGGGCTGCCACTGCCCCTCTTCCCTGGAGTAGTCCAGGTAGAGCATCGAAGCCACAGCGTCCACCCGCAGGCCGTCGATATGGAACTCGTCCAGCCAGTACAGGGCGTTGGCAACCAGGAAGTTCCGGACCTCAGTGCGTCCGAAGTCGAAGATCAGCGTGCCCCAGTCCGGGTGTTCGCCCAGGTTGGGATCCGCGTGCTCGTACAGTGGCTCGCCGTCGAACTGGGCAAGTGCCCAGGCATCCTTGGGGAAGTGGGCCGGGACCCAGTCAAGCAGCACACCGATGCCCGCCTGGTGCAGCGTGTCCACCAGGTAGCGGAACTCGTCGGGGTGGCCGAAACGGGAGGTCGGCGCAAAGTAGGACGTGACCTGGTAGCCCCATGACCCGCCAAACGGGTGCTCGGCCACCGGCATGAACTCCACGTGGGTGAATCCGAGCCACTTGACGTACTCCACCAGCTCCTTGGCCAGTTCCCGGTACCCCAGGCCCAGGCGCCAGGAACCGAGGTGCACCTCGTAGACGCTCATTGCCGAGTTGTGCGGGTCCCGCTGTGCGCGGGCCTCCATCCATTCCTGGTCCTTGAAGGCGTAGGAAGGCTCCACCACCCTCGAGGCGGTCAAGGGCGGCACCTCGGTTCCGAAGGCAAGGGGGTCGGCCTTCTCCACCCAGTGGCCGGCCTTGGTCCTGATTTCAAACTTGTAGCACGCCCCTGCTACAACACCCGGAACGAAGATCTCCCACACTCCTGAGGAACCCAGTGAGCGGAGCGAGTTCTCCCGGCCGTCCCAGGCGTTGAAGTCGCCCTTGACCCGGACAGCCTGCGCATTGGGTGCCCAGACGGCAAAGGAGACGCCGTCCACGTCCCCCATCGCGGACTTGTAGTGCTGGACGTGGGCGCCAAGGACTTCCCACAGCTTTTCGTGGCGGCCCTCACCGATGAGGTGAAGGTCCACTTCGCCCACGGTGGGCAGGTAGCGGTAAGGATCGTCCACGGTGACCGGTTCCGCGCCGGGGTACGTGACGGAAAGCCTGTAATCGGGAACGTGCCCCTGCTGCAGCGGTTCGAGGACGGCAACCCATACGCCGTGGGCCTCATGCTCCATGGGGACCTCACCCGCAGGCGTAAGGACGGAGACTGCTTCCGCGAGGTGCTTCACCGTGCGGATAGTGACGTGGCCGTAATCATCAAGGTGCGCACCCAGGACGGAGTGGGGGGCGTGGTGTTCACCGTTGGCAATCCTGCCAAGGGTGCCTTCGTCAACCTTCAGCGGAACCCCCGGCCGGTCAGTTTGTGCTGAGCCTGTCATTTCGTTACCTTCCGATGCTGCCCCGGCGGAACCGCCGGCGCCATTGCTGCCCAGGAGCCGCCTGGAGGCGTTCACGGGGATCGCCAGCCAGTCGGGCCTGTTACGCATTTCATAAACTACTTCGTACAGTGCCTTGTCCAGCCACAATGCCACAAAGAGCGGCGACTCCCTGTCCACCGTTCCGGGAGTGACACCCGCATAGCCGGCCAGGAAGGCCTCCGCACAGTCGTCCACCCAGCTTGCCGGCACGTGTGCGCCTTCCTGTTCGCGCTGGGCGGCGCCGGCCGCGTAGTCGAAGGACCGCAGCATGCCCACGACGTCCCTCAGGGGCACGTCCGGGACGTTCCGTTCCTCGACGGGACGCAGCGGTTCACCTTCGAAATCAAGGATGGCCCACCGCGCAGGGCTTCCCGGCAGCCCCGGAACCTGGAGTATCTGGCCGAGGTGGAGGTCGCCATGGATGCGCTGCAGCGGGCCGGCGGCTGCGTGGTCAAGGCGGTCAAGGAGCGCGTTCAACGCGTCATCATAAGGTCCTACGGCGGCACCGGCTTCCGCCCACGCCTGGCGGACCCGCTGGGCTACTGCCGGCGCGATGACCTGCCCAGCCTGCGGTTCGGACGAGTGCCCGAGGGCCTGTGCCAGCCGCTGGTGCACGGTGGCCGTGGCCGCACCCAGGGCGTGTGCTTCCGCCGTGAAGTCGGTACCCGAGCGGGCGGCATCAACGGCAAGGCGCCAGGCGTCGCGTCCGCCGGCCAGGAACTCGTGCGCCACCGCCAGCTCGCCCTGGACGTACCGGGGTCCCTTTGCTGTTGTGGACGCGGGAGCACCCTGGCCGAGCCATTCGCCGCGCACCCAGCCAAGGGTGGCGGGCACTTCGGACGTGCCGGCAGCCGAGAGGGCGGAACCCACCTCAACCTCGGGATTCGTCCCTTCCGAGAGGACGCGGAAGAATTTCACGATGGCCGCGGACTCGCCGTCGTCCACAATGACTGAGCTGTTGGACTGCTCCCCGGACAGCACCTTCACTACGCCGCGGGCGGTTGGCAGCCGGAACTTTCCGGGAACGCGGAAGCCTGCTGCCGTCCCGTTGGGCGCCTTTTCCTCCTGCCGGATGAGTTCCAGCCAGCTGCCCACGAAGTCGGGATCGTGGACGGCGTCGTAGACCCAGGTCCTGGACGGGTCCATCCCGGCGGCCTGGCCAACCAGCGCACGTTCCATCCCGGCTGCAGGCGCGTGCCGGAAACTCAAGGGGACCTGGACGACGGCCGTCCGCGTGCCGCCGTCGGGCGTCTGTGTGGTGACCCGGAGGAGGAACACGGCCAGCCCGGCATGGCCGGACGGGTCTTCCAGCCCCAGGCTGCCAGCCTGGGACACATCAAAGTCGGGCGTCTTGACCGGGAACCAGCGCTGCCGTGGCAGCCATTCCTGGAGCAGGGCGGTGAGGGCAGGGGTGAGGATAGGTTGGTTCATATCAGTTCTCGATCGACAAAATCGGCATCGCCTGCGTGTACGGAGACGATGGGTTGGACGCTGCTGAACGGATCCTCAGCCAGAAGAAATCGTGGCTGCCGAGGGTCAGGGTGAGGGTTCCGTCCCCGCTGATGCCGGGGAACGGCTGGCCGCCGAAGACGTCGCGCAAACCGCGCCCCGCGAACTGCGGGACCCGCAACTGGGCGGCCACCGGATGCTGCGAAAGGTTGAACGCGCACAGGATGGTTTCCCCGTCCGCGCCGGCAGAATTGTCACTCGGCAACTCGCGGAGGTAGGCCAGGACGGCGTCGTGGTCCGCTTCGACGTGTTTGAAGGCTCCCAGGCCGAACGCCGGGTGGTTCTTGCGGACGCTGAGGATCTGCCGCGTCCAGCGCAGCAGTGATCCCGAGTGGGCGGCCTCCGCCTCCACGTTGGCCATGGCGTAGTTGTACACCAGGGACTGGATGGGAGGCAGGTAGAGCTTGCCTGGATCCGCGTTGGAGAACCCGGCGTTCCGGTCGGGGTTCCACTGCATGGGCGTGCGCACCGCGTCCCGGTCTTCAAGCCAGATGTTGTCCCCCATACCGATCTCGTCGCCGTAGTAGAGGAACGGGCTGCCCGGCAGCGAGAGCAGGAGCGCGTTGATCAGTTCGATTTCGGCGCGGGAGTTGTCCAGCAGGGGCGCGAGCCTTCGCCGGATGCCGATGTTGGCCCGCATGCGGGGGTCCGGGGCGTACCAGCCCAGCATTGCAGCTCGTTCATCGGCCGTGACCATTTCCAGGGTCAGCTCGTCGTGGTTGCGAAGGAAGGTGCCCCATTGTGCCCCGTCGGGGATAGCCGGGGTGTCCTGCATGGTTTCGATGATCGGGGCGGCCTTCTGGTCCCGCAATGCGTAATAGAGGCGCGGCATGATCGGGAAGTGGAAGGCCATGTGGCACTCGGGCTCCTCCTCCGTGCCGAAGTACTCCACCACTTCATTCGGCGGCTGGTTGGCCTCGGCAATGATGACCCTGCCGGGGTAGCTTTCATCCACCATGGTGCGAAGCATGCGGAGGAACTCGTGCGTGGCCGGAAGGTTCTCGCAGTTGGTCCCTTCCTCCTCAAACAGGTAGGGAATGGCATCGGCACGGAAGCCGTCAATGCCCTGGTCGAGCCAGAACCGGACCACATCGAACAGTGCCTCGATGACCTTGGGGTTCTCGAAGTTCAGGTCCGGCTGGTGACTGAAGAACCGGTGCCAGAAGAACTGGCGGCGGATGGGATCGAAGGTCCAGTTGGATTCCTCGGTGTCCACGAAGATAATCCGGGCGTCCTGGTACTTCTCGTCGGTGTCGCTCCAGACGTAGAAGTCGCCGTACGGACCGTCAGGGTCCTTGCGCGACTCCTGGAACCAGGGGTGCTGGTCCGAGGTGTGGTTGAGCGGCAGGTCGATAATCACCCGCACGCCCCTCGCGTGGGCCTCGGCCACCAGGCGCTTGAAGTCGCTGATGGTGCCGAACTCGTCCAGGACCGAGTTGTAGTCCGAGATGTCGTAGCCGCCGTCCCGCAGGGGTGACTGGAAGAACGGCGGCAGCCACAGGCAGTCCACGCCCAGCCACTGCAGGTAGTCGAGCCTGTCGATGAGGCCGGAGAAGTCGCCGGACCCGTCGCCGTTGGCATCCGCGAAGGCCCTTACAAGTACCTCGTAGAACACTGCTTTCCGGTACCACAGCGGATCATGCTGCAGGCCCGGGGCATTTAACTCAAACGTGCTCTTAGGGGTGAAATGCTGGCCCGAACCTTGCGGGTTGAAATTCACTGATGCATTCTCCTCACGCGCAGGATGTGTGCGGGCTCGACATGCGGGTCAAGGCGGACGTAGTTGTACTCGCCCCATTCCCAGCTTTCGCCGGAAATGAGGTCATCCACGTGGAAGCCTCCGTTGTGGGTCAGGTCCTGGGGGTCGAGTTCCAGCGCGGGCAGGTCAAGCGAGACCGTGCATTCCCGGGTTCCGTGCGGATCCACGTTCACCACGATGATGAGGGTGTCCTTGGACCCGTCCGGAAGGGTCTTGTGCTTGGAGTAGACCACCGTGGCGTTGTCGGTGCTGTGGTGGACTGTCAGGTTCTGCAGGTCCTGCAGCGCCGGGTGGGCGTGCCTGATCTCGTTGAGCCTGGTGATGTAGGGGGCAAGGGTGCGGCCGGAGTGCGCCGCGGCGTCCCAGTCACGTGCCTTGTACTCGAACTTTTCGTTGTCGATGTACTCTTCCGCGCCGGGGCGGGCCACGTGCTCGTACAGCTCGTAACCGGCGTAGACGCCCCACAGCGGGCTGGCCGTGGCGGCCAGGGCGGCCCTGATCTTGAACGCGGCAGGCCCGCCGAACTGCAGGTATTCCGTGAGGATGTCCGGGGTGTTGACGAAGAAGTTGGGCCGGAAGAACGCCGGCGACTCGTGGCTTACTTCCGCAAAGTACGCCTCGATTTCCTTCTTGGTGTTGCGCCAGGTGAAGTAGGTGTAGGACTGCTGGAATCCTGCGCGGCCAAGGGCGTGCATCATGGCCGGCCGCGTGAAGGCCTCGGCCAGGAAGACCACCCCGGGAACCTCTTTGTTGACCTGTGCAATTAGCCATTCCCAGAACCAGACGGGCTTGGTGTGCGGGTTATCCACCCGGAAAATCTTTACGCCGTGGCTTACCCACAGCAGCACAATCCGCAGAATTTCGTTTGAGAGGCCCTCGGGATCATTATCGAAATTGAGCGGATAAATGTCCTGGTACTTCTTCGGGGGATTTTCCGCGTAGGCAATGGAGCCGTCCACCCGGGTGGTGAACCACTCCGGATGGGACTGCACCCAGGGGTGGTCCGGAGCGGCCTGGAGCGCGAGGTCCAGGGCAACCTCCAGGCCCAGCCCGTTGGCCCGCTCCACGAAGGCATCAAAATCATCGAAGGTTCCAAGGTCGGGGTGGATTGCGTCGTGGCCGCCTTCCGCGGCGCCGATGGCCCAGGGTGAACCGGGATCGTTCGGGCCTGCGATGAGTGTGTTGTTGGGACCCTTGCGGTGCTGCACGCCGATCGGATGGATGGGCGGCATGTAGATGACGTCGAAGCCCATGGCTGCCACAGCGTCAAGCCGCTGGGCAGCGGTACGGAAGGTCCCCGAGGTCCAGGCGCCCGTGGTGTGGTCCTTGACGGCGCCTTCCGAGCGGGGAAAGAACTCATACCAGGCGCCGCGTCCAGCCCGGTCACGCTCAACCAGCAGGGGGAAGCGCCGGGAGACGGTCACCAGTTCACGGATGGGCTGGTGCGCGACAACGCCGGTGACCGCGTGGCTGAATCCGGCCCCGAGGCGCTCCTCTGTGCTGAGGGAAGGGTCCGCCAGCTTGTCCGCAGCCTCCCGGAGGACGCCCCTGTCCCACTCGCTGCGGGTGTCGTCACCGGCCGCCTCGCCAAGCAGCGCGGACCCTTCGGCAAGCATCAGCTCCACATCGATGCCGGCTTCCACCTTCACCTCGGCATTGTGGTGCCAGGTGCCGTAGCGGTCGTGCCAGGCTTCGATCGCGAAGGACCAGTCGCCGGTTTCCGACGGCGTGAGCACGCCTTCCCAGCGGTCCGTCCCCATGCCGCGTTCCCCGCGCGGCGGCGCAAGCCTCACCCGCTGGCGTTCGTTGCCCTCGGGGTCAAAGAGCACGGCGCTGACACCGAGCTGGTCATGGCCCTCGCGGAAGGCTGTGGCTCCCACCACGATCCCTTCGCCCGGCAGGGCTTTGGCAGGGAATTTGCCATCCTCCACGACGGGCTGCACGGCGGTGATCGGAAATCGTCCGAACCGCAGCCCCTCGGTGATGAGGCCCTTCGACATTTTCAATGATGCGGCACTGGTTCCTGATTTAGTCGTCACAAGCTCGACGTTAGCGAGAAATGACCGGGAATGCTAAGGCTGCGCACTAAATCCGGCGCGCCAACCGTCATTTCCCCGGCGCCAACTGTCATTTACCCAAAAGAAACCCGAAGCTGGTTCCAGCCGTGCATGTTGTCGGTTAGTGTGACGCAGGTGAAGGCAATCCGCAGATTTACCGTCCGTACAGTCCTCCCCGAACCGATCCGCCCGCTGGCCCGCCTGGCAAGCAACCTGCGCTGGTCCTGGCACCGCCCCACGCGGGAACTTTTCGAGGGGTTGAACCCCCGCCTCTGGAAAGAAAGCGGACAGGATCCGGTGGGCTTCCTGGGGATGGTAAGCCGCGAGGAATTCCAGCAGCTCGCTGCGGACCGCTCCGTGGTGGAACGGGTGCGGGCAGCGGAGCAGGACCTGGACCGCTATCTTGAGGAACCGCGCTGGTACCAAGGCCTCGGCCCCGATGCGCCTGCCTCCATCGCCTACTTCTCCCCGGAGTTCGGCATCACCGAGGTGCTGCCGCAGTACTCCGGCGGCCTGGGGATCCTGGCCGGCGACCACCTTAAGGCAGCCTCGGACCTGGGCGTGCCGCTGATCGGCGTGGGCCTGCTGTACCAGGCAGGCTACTTCAAGCAGTCTCTCTCCCGGGACGCGTGGCAACAGGAGACCTACCCGGTGCTGGACCCGGATGGCCTGCCGCTCACCCTGCTACGCGAGCCTTCCGCGGATGGCATAGGTCGTCCCCTGCAGATCGCCCTCCCCCTGCCCAACGGAAGGCGCCTGCTGGCACACATCTGGCGCGCCGACGTCGGACGCGTTCCCCTGCTGCTCCTGGACTCCAACGTGCCCGGCAACGATGACGCGGCCCGCAGCATCACCGACCGCCTTTACGGCGGCGGCGGAGACCACCGGCTGCAGCAGGAACTGCTGCTCGGCATGGGCGGGGTCAAGGCGCTCCGCGCCTTCCAGCAGCTCACCGGCACCGCCGCTCCGGAGGTGTTCCACACCAATGAAGGGCACGCCGGCTTCCTGGGCATCGAACGCATCCAGGAACTCATGGCCGGGGATCAGGCCCTGTCATTCGATGAAGCCCTTGCCGCAGGGCGCGCGTCCACTGTCTTCACCACGCACACGCCCGTTCCCGCAGGCATTGACAGGTTCGAGATCGCCCAAATCCACCACTTCTTCCAGGCCGGCCTTGCGCCGGACGTGCCCATTGACCGCATCCTGGAGCTGGGGCGCGAGAACTATGCCGAGGGCAACCCCTCCGTCTTCAACATGGCTGTCATGGGCCTTCGCCTGGCACAGCGCGCCAACGGCGTAGCCAAGCTGCATGGCGAAGTGTCGCGCGGCATGTTCTCCGCACTGTGGCCGGGCTTCGACCACTCCGAGGTGCCCATCACGTCGGTGACGAACGGCGTGCATGTGCCCACCTGGGTGGACAGCCGTATCTCCAAGCTTGCCCGGGACCAGTTCGGCAGTGAAGCCGAAGCCAACGGCCGCTGGGACCTGGCCTACAACGTTAGTGACGCGGACGTGTGGGCGCTCCGCCGGGACATGCGGTCGGCACTGGTTGACGACGTCCGCCTCCGCCTCCGCGCTGCCTGGAAGAAACGCGGGGCGGCCGATGCCGAGCTGGGGTGGACGGACAAAGTCCTGGACCCGGACATCCTGACCATCGGCTTTGCCCGGCGCGTGCCCACCTACAAACGCCTCACCCTGATGCTGCGCGAGCCGGAACGTCTCAAGGCGCTCCTCCTGCACAAGGAACATCCCATCCAGCTGGTCATCGCGGGAAAGTCCCACCCCGCCGACGACGCAGGAAAGAAGATGATCCAGGACCTGGTCCGCTTCACGGACGATCCTGCCGTCCGGCACCGGATCGCCTTCCTGCCCAACTACGACATCGCCATGGCACGGACACTGTTCCCGGGCTGTGACGTCTGGCTGAACAACCCGCTGCGCCCCCTGGAAGCCTGCGGAACCTCCGGCATGAAGGCCGCGCTCAACGGGTCGCTGAACCTGTCCGTCCTGGATGGCTGGTGGGACGAGATGTACGACGGCGAGAACGGCTGGGCGATTCCCACCGCCAACAACGGCGCGTCCCCCGACGAACGGGACGACATTGAGGCAGCCGCGCTCTACGAGCTGCTGGAAACGCAGGTTGCCCCGCGCTTCTACGGCAGCACGGTGTCGGCGGGTGCGGGTGCTGCGGGCCCCTCGACGTCGGAGGCCGAGAAGGTGCCCACCCACTGGGTCTCCATGATCAAGCACACCCTCTCGCACCTCGGACCGGCAGTTTCCGCCGAGCGAATGCTGCGCGACTACGTGAATATCCTGTACCGTCCGGCGGCGGAGGCGGGGCGGAGCGCCTCCGCCAACTCCTACTCGCAGGCCCGTACCCTGGCGGCCTGGACTGCAAAGGTTCGGTTGGCCTGGCCGCTGGTGCACGTGGAGCACGTGGACTCCGTGGGGGTGTCCGAGGATCCCCAGATCGGCGACATCCTCCAGGTCAACGCGTATGTGGCGCTGCACAACCTCACTCCCGGGGACGTAGCCGTGGAAGTGGCGTACGGCCGGGCCGAGGAAAGCGACAGCCTGACAGACATCACGGTGATGGAGCTGAAGATGCAGGAGGACCTGGGCAGCGGGCGCCATCTGTTCAGCGGTTCCTTGGTGATTGACCGCTCGGGACCATTCGGGTACACCGTCCGGGTCCTGCCGCGGCACGACGCCCTCGCCTCCAAGGCCGAGCTGGGACTGATCGTCAACGCGTAGAGGATCGCCGGAAGCATAGACCGAGTGGCTGACCGCCCGGGAGGAACCCATGACAGACCGCACCGTGTCCGACCTCATCGTGGAGCGCCTCAGCACGTGGGGGGTCAGCCGCGTCTTCGGCTACAGCGGGGACGGGATCAACGGCTTCATGGGGGCCCTGCGCCGGGCCGAAGGACGCATTGAGTTCGTGCAGGCACGGCACGAGGAGACGGCCGCCTTCATGGCCGTGGGCCACGCGAAGTACACGGGCGGGGTGGGAGTGGTCACCTCCACCCAGGGACCGGGCGCCGTCCACCTCTTGAACGGGCTTTATGACGCCAAGCTCGACGGCGTGCCGGTGGTGGCGATCGTCGGGCAGCAAAGCCGCACGGTGCTGGGCTCGGCCTACATGCAGGAAATCGACCTCCTGTCCCTGTTCAAGGATGTCGCCGCCCAGTTCGTCCAGCAGGTCAGCGCCCCGGAGCAGCTGCCCATGGTCCTGGACCGGGCTTTCCGCACCGCCAGGGCCACGTCCTCGCCCTGTGTGGTCATTGTGCCGCATGACATCCAGTCCGCTCCCGCGCCGGACCTGGAGCAGGAACACGGGATTGTGGTGACCGCACCGACGTGGAGCACCTCGGCCAAGACTCCCGGGGAGCAGGACCTGGAGGCCGCGGCAGCCCTCCTGAATTCCTCGCAGAGAGTGGCGCTGCTGGTGGGCCAGGGAGCCCGGCGCGCTTCCAAGGAGGTGGTGGCGGCCGCTGAAAAACTCGGCGCCGGCATAGCCACCAGCCTGCTGGGCAAACCTTATGTGGACGAGACCTTGCCCTTTGCCGCGGGCACCATGGGACACCTCGGCAGCACCGCAAGTGCGCACTTGCTGGGCAACTGCGACGCTCTGCTGATTGTGGGCTCCAACGATCCCTGGACCGAGTTCTATCCTCCGCCCGGTGCAGCGCGCGCTGTCCAGATCGACATCGATGAACGGAAGATCGGCAACCGGTATCCGGTTGAGGTGGGCCTGGCAGGTGACGCAGTCCTGGCGCTCCAGGCCTTGATCCCGCGGCTGCGGCCACGTTCCCGGGGGCAGTGGCAAACGGACGTGGAGCAGGAAGTTGCCCGTTGGCGGGCCTTGGCCGCGGAACGGGCCGCCGTACCGGCAATCCCGGTGAACCCCGAGCGGGTTGTCCGGGAGTTGAACGGCCGGCTGCCCGGCGATGCCCTAGTGAGTGTCGACGTCGGCAGCTGCGTTTACTGGTATGCGCGGCAACTGGTGCTTCCGCCTGGCGTTCCTGCCCACCTGTCGGGGACGCTGGCCAGCATGGGATGTTCGCTCCCCTACGGCATAGCGGCAAAACTCGCCCACCCGGACCGGCCGGTGGTTGCGCTGGCCGGCGACGGTGCCATGCAGATGGCGGGCATCGCCGAGCTGGTGACAGTGGCCCACCGGTGGCGGCAGTGGGCGGATCCCACGTTTGTGGTCTGCGTGTTCAACAACCGGGAACTCACGGAGGTGACGTGGGAGCAGCGGGAGTCCGAGGCCGAACCACGGTTCGCCGCAAGCCAGGAGCTTCCTGACTTCCCGTTCGCCGGCTACGCCGATCTGCTGGGCCTTACAGGCATCCGGGTGGAGGATCCGGAGCTGATCGGGGACGCCTGGGAACGTGCCTTCGCGGCAGACCGGCCCGTGGTGATCGAAGTACTCACGGACCCCGAGGTCCCCCTCCTGCCGCCGTTCCCCGCCGGCAGGGAGAAGGCGGAGAACATGCGCAAAGGCCTGGCGGCAGAGGACGACGGCGGCCGGGCAGCGGAACTGCTTGGCACCTACGTATCGCACGAGGAGCGCGGCGGGTAGGGTCCGTCCGGCTGGCTAGAGCAGGACGGCGGTGACTGCGAGGTCTTTCCCGGCGTAGCGTTCAGCATCCTGGAGGATTTCGCACAGGATGCCGAAGGACCTGTCGCTGCGGAAAGGAGCGGCCACCAGCCACAGGACGGTGACGGGAGGATTGCCGTTGTCCGTGATGCTGTCCGCAAAGTCGTGCAGTGAATCGTTCAGCGCATCAAGGTTCACGCCGTAGTGCTCGGGAAAGTCCAGGACCTCGCCGAACGCCTCCAGGACGGCTTTCCTGCTGTCCGCAGCCGGGACCACCAGGCTGCGGCGGCCGGCGTCGGCCACCTGCTCCTGCAGTTCCTCCAGGGTCCAGGTGTCACCGGAGTAGATCTTCATGTTTGCTCAGCTGCCTTCCGCGATGAACTTAAAGGACTCGTAATGGTCGTCGGTGTAGTACTTGTCGCCGCCGGCGCCGGCTACGATGCGGCGCGCGCCCCTGTCCGGTTCGCCGGGCGTTGGCACGGTGTACTCCCGGTAATAGCCCCTGTCCCGCCGCGGCAGGATGCGTTCGAAGTTGCCGAACGTCTGGTCATCCTGGCTGTAGCGGTACGGTCCGCCGGCGCGGATCAGGTTGAGTACCCTGCGGCCCTCGGCCGGAAGCGCAGACTCACGGACCTCCGGCAGCCCGGAAGAGTTCTCCGGTGCCGGCGCGGGCGGAGCCGGCGCCGACGGGGGCGGAGCAGGTGCCGCCGGCGTTCCGGAAGCGGCACCCGGCGCAGGCTCCGCGGTGGAGGCGGCCTCCGGCGTCGTACTTTCGGTCAGCTGGCCCAGGAACCCGTTGCCGCCGAAAGCAAACAGGGCCAGTACCACCAGGCCGGTTAGCAGCAAGGGCAGGATGGAGCGGTTGCGCATTCTTGTTGTCCCGGGAGTTAGGTCGATAGAGCTAGGTGCGGTAGATGCTGATGGAATGGGCCTCGACGAGGTCCTTTTCGCCGGAGGCAACCCGGCCGCCCTGGCGCAGGTCGTGCAGCGGCGAGGTGGTCAGGCGGAGCTCGAACATCTGCGGGTGGGTGCCTTCTGCAGTGACCCGGGGCAGGGTGATCCGGACGTCGGAGTTGCTGCCGTTCACCACCATCAGGCCGGCGAGGGCGCCATTGTCGGATCCGAGCAGGAGCTGCACCACCCGGTGGTGGGGATCGTTCCAGCGTTCCATGGACATGGGATGGCCGTCCTGGTCGAACCAGTGGAGGTAGGACTGCTCGTCCCGGACCGGGAAGTCGTGGGGCTGCGCGGCGAGGAACTCCTTGCGCAACCGGATGTAGCGTTTGGTGCTGCGGAGCATTTCGTGGGATTCCGGAGTCCGGGTCCAGTCCAGCCAGGCGATGGGGTTGTCCTGGCAGTAGGCGTTGTTGTTTCCCTGCTGGGTGCGCGCCAGTTCATCGCCGGCGGTGATCATGGGCACGCCCAGGGAGATGAGCAGCGACGCCATCAGGTTGCGGCGGGACTGGGCCCTTTTGGCCAGGATGCCGCCGTCCTCGGTGGGGCCTTCGACCCCATGGTTGTAGCTGCGGTTGTCGCCGTGCCCGTCCCTGTTCTCCTCGCCGTTGTCCTCATTGTGCTTGCGGTCGAACGAGACGAGGTCATTAAGCGTGAAGCCGTCGTGGGAGGTGATGAAGTTGACCGACGCCAGGCGGGAGCGGCCCGAGGCCTGGAAGAGGGCCGCGGAGCCGGACAGGCCGTCCGCGAGCTTGGCCAGGGACCCGCCGTGGCCCCCCGCTTCCAGGGCAGCCCGGTCAGCGAGCCAGAAGGACCGGAGCGCATCGCGGAAGTGGTCGTTCCAGTCAACCCAGCCGCCGGGGAACCGCCCGGTCTGCCAGCCGCCGTAGCCCACATCCCACGGCTCGGCAATCAGCTTGACGTCCGAGAGGACGGGATCCGCAGCGATGGCGACGAGGAACGGGTGCCGGGGGTCGAAGTCGTTGGCCGCGTTCCGGCACAGCGTCACGGCGAGGTCGAAGCGGAAGCCGTCGATGTGGAACTCATCCACCCAGTAGCGAAGGGAGTCCAGGACCATCTGGACCACGCGTGGCTCACCGAAGTTCAGGCTGTTTCCGCAGCCCGTGGTGTCCACGTACTTTCCGTGTCCGTCCGTCCGGTAGTACGCCTGCTCACCCAGCCCGCGGAAGCTGATGGTCTGGCCGTCAGGACCGCCCTCGGCTGTGTGGTTGTAGACGACGTCGAGGATGACTTCCAGCCCAGCGGCGTGGAGGAGTTTGACCATTCCCTTGAACTCGTCCTGGACGGCCTGGGGGCCGGCTTCCTGGGCTGCCCGGGTGGCGTAGCCGGGGTGCAGGGAGAAGAAAGCCGCCGTGTTGTAGCCCCAGTAGTTGGTCAGTCCCAGGTCCTGCAGATGGGGTTCATCCAGGTGGAAGTGCACCGGCAGCAACTGGACCGATGTGATTCCCAGGCTGGTGAGGTGCTCGATGATGGCAGGGTGGGCCATGCCGGCGTACGTGCCGCGCAGTTCCTCCGGAACGTCGGGGTGGAGCATGCTTTGTCCGCGGACATGTGCCTCGTAGATGATCGTGTTGCGCCACGGCAGCCTGAGGCGTTCGTCTGTTCCCCAGTCGAAGTCCCCCGCCATGCGCACGCTGGTCAGGAAGCCATCGCGCTGGTCCACGGCCCTGGCGTACGGATCAAGCAGAAGCCGCTGACCGCCGTCGTCATCAACGTCCGCGGTGGGCACGGCAAAAGGCAGCGACTGCTCGCTGGACGCCGGACGGAAACCATAGCGGGATCCGTACGGCAGGTCCTCAACAATCCCGTGGTGGACCCCGTGCGTGACGTTGGGCAGCGACTGCAGCTTCCACTCCCCGCCAGGGGCGATATACGCGATTTCCAGGCTGGAGATGCCCGGCGCATAGCAGGCCACGTTGGCACGCCCGCCTGCCCGGTGGCGTGAGCCCCCCGAATCAGCGCGCGGAACACTCACACCGAGTGGAGCGGCCGTGGAGGCGTCCATGGTGGAAGCAGTGTCGAAGAGCGGCATGACCATCACCTAAATATTAGCCGCCAGCGGCACGTGACCTGCCCGGACGCCGTGGTTGCGCCGGGTACTGCTAAGCGAAGCGGGCACTGCAGTGCGCAGTACCCGCCGGCTCCTATTTGGTGGCCCGCTGCCGGGAGACCTCGTAGAGCGAGATGCCCACGGCCATGGAGGCATTCAGCGATTCCATGGCGGAATCAATGGGGATGGACACGATCTGGTCGCAGTTCTCGCGGACCAGCCTGCTGAGGCCCTTCCCCTCCGAGCCCACCACGATGCACACGGGTTCGGTGGCAAGCGTCAGGTCAGGCAGGGAAACGTCGCCGTCGCCGTCCAGGCCCAGGACGAAAATCCCCATGTTCTTGAACTGCTTCAGGGCGTTGTTGAGGTTCGATGCCCGGGCCACGGGCACGCGGACAGCGGCGCCGGCACTGGTCTTCCAGGCCGAGGCGGTCACACCCACGGAGCGGCGTTCGGGGACGATGACGCCATGGCCGCTAAAGGCGGAAACCGAGCGGATGATGGCGCCGAGGTTGCGGGGATCGGTAATGCCGTCCAGCGCCACGAAAAGCGGCGCGTTGCTGATGTGTCCCTTCTTCCACTTATCGACTGTGTCTTCAGCCAGTTCGTAGGCATCCTGGTAGTCGTACGGCGGAATCTGCAGCACCAGGCCCTGGTGCACGGCGTTATCGGTCATCCGGTCAAGTTCGGGCTTGCCGGTTTCCATCAGCGGGATGCCGCGTTCAGCGGCGAGCTTCAGGGATTCCTTGACGCGGTCGTCCATCTCGATGCGGATGGCGACGTGCAGCGCCTTGGCCGGGATGCCGGCACGCAGTGCCTCCACTACCGAGTTGCGGCCGGTGACGACTTCCTCGGTGGCGCGGCCCTTGGGTCCGGACTTGGCCGCTCCCGCACTGCGGGCACCCGGGTTGCGCTTCGCTGCGGAGCGCTCCGAGAGCTGCTTGGCCTTGTGGGCCTTGTGGTAGGGGCGGTCCTCCGCTTTGGGCGTGGGGCCCTTGCCTTCCAGGGCCTTGCGGCCGTGGCCACCGGTCCCGATGGTTGGGCCCTTCTTCGCTTTAACCGATCGGCGACCATTGTTGGCCATTGTGTTCCACCCTTGATTGTGTTGACTGAGTCTGCCTACCAGTCTACTGAACCAGGAAAAATCGCCTGCTCCGTGCTCCGCGGTTGCTCGTGGACTGCCCGGTCAGTCCCGCTTCAGGCTCCAGGTGGGACCCTCGGGTCCGTCCTCTACAACCACGCCGGCGGCGGCCAGGGTGTCCCGGATGGCGTCCGAGGCGGTCCAGTTCTTGTCGGCACGGGCTGCGGCGCGGGCTGCGAGTTGGGCTTCAACGAGGACTGACAACGCAGCTGATTCCCGCGTGTCCGCGACGGAGCCGGAAGCAACGTCGTTCAGGCCAAGGACGCGAAGCATGTCGTGGACGTGGTGCAGGGCCTGCCGCGCTCCCTCCAGCTTCCCGTCGGTCAACGCAGTATTGCCGGACCGGACCGTTTCGTGGAGCACGGCCAAGGCCTGCGGCACGTTGAGGTCCTCGTCCATGGCGCGTTCGAATTCTTCCGGCACCGTCCCGTAGGTGGCGAAGCTGTAGTCGCCGCCGCCGGACAGCGCCCGCACCGCACGGCTGATGAACCCGTCAATGCGTTCGACGGCGGCCGCTGCCTCCTGCAGGGAGGTGGGACGGTAGTCCAGGACGGAGCGGTAGTGTGCCTGGCCCAGGTAGTACCGGACCACGCGGGGGGAAGCCACTTCCAGCATTTCAGCGGGGCTGATGGTGTTGCCGATGGACTTCGACATTTTCTCGCCCTCGTAGGTCACCATGCCGTTGTGCATCCAGAAGCTGGCGAACGGGTGGCCGGCGGCCTGGGACTGGGCCATCTCGTTTTCGTGGTGCGGGAAGCGCAGGTCAAGGCCACCGCCGTGGATATCGAACTCGGTGCCGAGGTATTTGGTCACCATTGCAGAGCATTCCAGATGCCAGCCCGGCCGGCCGGCGCCCCACGGGGAAGCCCAGCTCGCCGTCGTCGGTTCTCCCGCCTTGGACCCCTTCCACAGGGCGAAGTCGCGCGGGTCCTTTTTCCTGTTGCTGAATTGGGCCTCAACGTCCGGCGCCGCCTGCATATCGTCGATGTTCTGGCGGGTCAGTGCGCCGTACTTGCTCCAGGAACGGACATCGAAGTAGACGTCTCCCGAGCCGTCCGGGGCAGGGTAGGCGTGGCCGCGGTCGATCAGCTGCTGGATGAGGGCGTGCATCTCGGGGATGTGTCCGGTGGCGCGTGGCTCGTATGTGGGCCGGGAGACACCGAGGGTGTCGTAGGCCTTGAGGAACTCCTGCTCATAGCGGTAGGCCAGGGCCCACCATTCCTCTTCCCGCACCTCCCCCGGTTCCGGCTGGAAACCTTGGGCGAAGGAGGCCTCGGACTTGGCCAGGATCTTGTCGTCGATGTCCGTGACATTCCGGACCACCGTGACCCGGAAGCCGCGGTAGGCCAGCCAGCGGGTGAGCTGGTCGAAGGCAATGGCCGAGCGGATATGGCCCACATGGGGCATGCCCTGCACGGTGGCCCCGCAGTAGTAGAGGCTGGCCTTGCCCTCGACGAGGGGCACGAAGTTCCGGACTTCGGCGGAGGCAGTGTCATAGAAGCGCAGGGTCACCGCTCCAGATTAGCTGATGGGAAGGGGCGGCCTTGGATACACCAAAGCGGTGGCCACCGCCGAGATGCCTTCGCCCCGGCCGGTGAATCCAAGGTGGTCGCTGGTGGTTGCCGTGACACTCACCGGTGCGTCGGCTGCATCGCTCAGGACTTGCTGCGATTCCTCCCGGCGCGGACCGAACTTGGGCCGGTTGGCAACGAACTGGACCGCTATATTGCCGATCTCAAACCCGGCTGCGCGGACAATCCGAGCAGCCTCGGCCAGCAGCGTGGTTCCCGCGGCGCCGGCGAACTCCGGCCGGTCCGTCCCGAAGTGCGTGCCGAGGTCACCCAGCCCTGCGGCGGAGAACAGCGCATCCGCGGCCGCATGCGCTACGGGGTCCCCGTCCGAGTGCCCTGCGAGACCGCGCTCGCCCGGCCAGAGCAGACCGCCAAGCCATAGCGGACGGGGCTGGTCCTCGGTGGCGTAGGCGTGCACATCCAGGCCAATGCCGGTGCGGGGGATGATCATTTCGGCACGTTCCATTGCTAGCCTTCCACCCAGCGCGCACCCAGCGGGCCCTCCAGAAGCCCTTCGGCGAAGATCAGGTCCAGCGGAGTGGTGATTTTCAGGGACTGGGTGGACCCCCTCACCACGTGGACCGGGATCCCGAGCATTTCCACGAGCATGGCGTCATCCGTGACGGCTGCTGAGCTTTTCTGGTCGAGGCTGCGCGCAGCCTCGTGTGCTTTCAGCAACGTCCCAAGGTGGAAACCCTGGGGCGTCTGCACTGCGCGGAGTTCCTCGCGGGGCGCTGTTCCGGTCACAACCTCCGGCGCCAGGCTGGCGTCCTTGCCCGAGGTGGCAGCGACGGTCTTGACGGTGTCCACGACCGCGACGGCGGGAATGACGGCTGCGGCGCCGGCAGCAAGGGCGTCGGTGACACGGTGGAAGACGGACTCGGGGGTGAGGGCGCGGGCGGCGTCGTGCACCAGCACCGCTTCAATGCCTTCCATCAAAGCGGCCATGCCGGCGCGGACGGAATCTGCCCGGGTGGCGCCGCCATCCACAATGGAAAGGAGCGGCCCGCCGTCCGCCAGTTCCTGCCGGAAATCCTCGCACAGCCGGCGGAGCGTGTCCTCTCCGGGCGGCAGGGCGACGCACACCTGGCTGCCGGTTCCGGACGCGACAATGCCGCGAAGGGCATGCATCAGGATTGGTTCACCGCCCAGCGGGACCGCTGCCTTGGGGATGCCGTAGCCCAGCCTCTGCCCTGAACCTGCTGCCACCAGGATCACTGCGGTGACCGGGCGGGTGGGTGTTTCGCTCATGCGGACTAGCCTACGTCCCTGCGGGCCGCGGGCGCTGAACACCGGCGAGTGAATCTTCAGGGGCACGATTTTGGGCAAAAGAAGCCCCGGCGCCACCTGGGTGACACCGGGGTTCAATTCTTAGGAAGCCAGGACCTCGTCGAGAACGCTTGCAGCCTTCTCCTCGTCGGTCTTCTCAGCCAGCGCCAGTTCTGAAATCAGAATCTGCCGGGCCTTGGCCAGCATTCGCTTTTCGCCTGCGGAAAGGCCCCGGTCGTGATCGCGGCGCCACAGGTCGCGGACGACCTCGGCAACCTTGATGACGTCACCGGAAGCAAGCTTCTCCAGATTTGCCTTGTACCTACGTGACCAGTTGGTGGGTTCTTCCGTGAACTCAGCACGAAGCACATCAAATACGTGCTCCAGGCCTTCCTTGCCCACTACGTCCCGAACCCCAACAAGGTCAACGTTCTCTGCTGGAACTTCAATGGTCAGATCACCCTGGGCCACCTTGAGCTTGAGATACATTTTCTCTTCGCCCTTGATGGTGCGCATCTTGATTTCTTCAATCTTCGCAGCACCGTGGTGAGGGTAAACTACTGTCTCGCCGACCTCAAATACCATGTGGACATTTCCCCTTTCCCGCTGACCAGTTTATCACGATTCGGGCATATGACCGGCCGGGAAGAGGACCGGGAACCGCAGAAATACGCGGAAAATCGGCCTAATCAGACCCCCTCACCCCCTTGACGAACGCAGATATTAGTGCATGCGCCGGGCGGACGGAAGGGTGTTGTGACAACGCCGAATCCTCGTTTGGCGCGCTTTACGGATAGGCTATGCGTGATTAATGTTTCAAGACTCTTGAGGAGTACGCGACGTGCGTTTCACTGCGATGACCCGGGCCCAGCGCGGCAAACTGGCACTGACGGCAGCCGCCCTTGGCGTAGGCCTGCTGACCTCGGGCTGCGGGTACACCAATTCCCAGCAGACGACCGCCCGGTACCAGGCGTCTGACGGCATCATCGCCGACCTCGGTCCGCTGGAGCTCCGCAACATCCTGATCGTCTCCGCAGGCGAGGACCAGCCGGGCCGCCTGATCGGCGCCGTCTACAACTCCTCCTCACAGGACGTGACCCTCACGGTCAACGGTGCGGAAGGTTCGCAGACCGAAATTCCGGTCAAGGCCAACGACTACACCCTGCTTAACGAGAGCTCCGATGAAGCCATCCTCAGCACCACGGGAGGGATCCCGGGCTCGCTCGTCGACGTCGAAATCAGCGAAGACGGCACGAACGTCAGCAACACGGTGAAGGTTCCCGTGCTGGATACCACGCTGCCCGAGTACCAGGAGTACCTGCCGGCCGGAAGCACTCCTGCGCCCACCTCCGCCAGCCCTTCGCCGTCGGAATCCGAAGAAGCCGCCGGAGGCGACGGCCACTAGGCAGCAGGGATGACCGCCAAGCATTGAAGCAAGCAAAAGGAGGGGCCTGGCGGCCCCTCCTTTTGTTTGCCGTTCGTCGCCAGCTTCTGCCGGTCCGGCAGGTGCAGGAAGCTACGTGCTTACGGCTCGAACTTGTACCCCAAGCCACGCACGGTCACCAGGAACCGCGGCGCTGAAGGGTCCGGCTCGATCTTGCCGCGCAGCCTTTTGACGTGGACGTCCAGGGTCTTGGTGTCCCCCACGTAGTCCGAACCCCACACGCGGTCGATCAGCTGGCCCCGGGTGAGCACGCGGCCGGAGTTGCGCAGCAGCATTTCAAGGAGCTCAAACTCCTTCAGCGGCAGCAGCACCTGTTCCCCGCCCACGCTGACAACATGGCGTTCAATGTCCATCCGGACCGGGCCTGCCTGCACGGTGGAAGAGACAAGCTCCTCCGGTTCGCCCTGGCGCCGCAGTACTGCCCTGACCCTCGCCACGAGCTCGCGGGACGAATAGGGCTTGGTGACGTAGTCGTCGGCGCCAAGCTCCAGGCCCACCACCTTGTCGATTTCGGCGTCCTTGGCCGTCAGCATGATCACGGGGACACTGGACCGCTGGCGGAGCTGGCGGCACACTTCCGTGCCGGAGAGCCCGGGAAGCTGCAGGTCCAGCAGCACCAGGTCCGCGCCGTTCCGGTCGAATTCTGTGATGGCGTCCAGGCCGTTGTCCACGACCTCCACCTCGAACCCTTCCTTGCCCAGCAAGTAGGAGAGGGGATCGCTGAACGACTCCTCATCCTCGACAATCAAAATCCTGCTCAAGCTTTTGCTCCTCGTTCTGTTGCACCGGCGGCGCCGGGTCCTTGGGTGACAGGTGGCTCTTCCAGGCTGTGCCGGGCCGGTCCCGGGGCGGCTGCGGCGGCATCCTGTTGTTCCCCGCCGTCCTGGCCTTCCATTTCGGGAAGCCGGAGGGTGAAGGTGGATCCCTGCCCGGGTTGCGACCACAGGGTTACCTCGCCGCCGTGGTTGGAGGCCACGTGCTTGACGATGCTCAAGCCCAGGCCGGTGCCGCCTGTATGGCGCGAGCGTGCCGAATCCACCCGGTAGAAGCGTTCAAAGACGCGTTCCTGGTCCTCGGGGCTGAGTCCCTCGCCCTGGTCCGTTACGGAGATGGAGACCAGGCCCTCCCTGCTGCGCACACCGATCCCCACCCGGGTGTTTTCCGGGGAGTAGCGGATGGCGTTGTCGATCAGGTTCCGGAGCGCGGTCACCAGCAGGTCCTGGTCGCCGAAGACCTTCGCCTCCGTCCGTCCTCCCACGACGATCCGGATGTTCTTGCTCTCCGCCGGAAGCTGGGACCGGTCCACAGCCTCGGCTATGACGGCATTGACGTCGACCGGCCTGCCCTGCTGAGCCACACTGGCCCCCTGCAGCCTGGACAGCTCGATGATGTCCTGCACCAGGGCGGCCAGCCGGCCTGACTCCTTGTGCATGCGTTTGGCAAAGCGCCGGACGGCCAGTTCGTCATCCGCCGAGGACTCAAGGGCCTCGGCGAGCAGGGAGATGGCACCAACGGGCGTCTTCAGCTCGTGGGAAACGTTGGCTACGAAGTCGTTCCGGATCTCTTCCGTCCGCGTAATTTCGGTGCGGTCATCCGCAAGCAGCAGGATGTATTCCTCCCCGAGCATCGCGGCCCGGACCTGGACGATGATGGTTCCCTGGCCGAGCGGGCCGCGGGGAAGCTCCAGTTGTTTCTCCAGGATGACACCGTCCCGCCGGACGCCGGCCGTCATGTCCAGCAGCTCCCTGTGAACAACAGTATGGCCGCGGACCAGGCCGTACGCGTAGGCTGCCGGGCTGGCACGGACCACGCCGTCCACGGCGTCCACCACCACAAAGGCACGGCCGACGACGGCGAGCACCTCGGCGGCGCCCGGCGGCAGCGCCGGTTCTTCGGCGTCCACGTCCAGGAGACGCCGCTGCCGCTCACTGACCCGGTAGGCGAGCACACCGAACGTGCCGAGCGCCAGGCCGACGAGGCCGGCCACCAGGCCGATGAACATAGGATCCACAGCTCCACCTTATGCTCTGGAAGACGCTGATCGGCGCGTCCAGGCCTCCTCCTGCGACGGTTCAACTAACGTTCACCTTCAAGGGCCTCGCCGTTTACCCGGCGCTGGCAGAGTAGCTAGTTGGAGTGCCGATTGGCGACGCGATTCCCGCTGCCCGGACCGGGGCCGGCGGGAGTTACAAGGAAAGGACGCCCACGTGCGTAAGGTTTTTCAGGAAGAGCTGACCCAGGTCGGTGACCAGCTCGTGGAAATCTCCCGGCTGGTAAGCGAAGCGATGGACAAGGCCACCACGTCCTTCGAAGTGGCGGACGTCGACCTGGCGCAGGACGTCATCGCCGCGGACGCCCGCATCGACTTCCTGCAGAACAGCCTCGACGAGCGCGCCATCGACATCCTGGCGCTGCAGGGGCCGGTGGCCAGCGACCTGCGGATGATTGTGGGATCGCTGCGGATGAGCGCATCCCTGGAGCGCATGGGCGACCTTGCCCGGCACATTGCCCAGCTGGCACGCCTGCGCTACCCGTCCACCGTGATTCCCGCGTCTATGACCGGCACCTTCAAGCGCATGGCCGAACTGGACCAGGAGATTGCGGACAAGCTGACTGTCCTCCTGGAAACCCGCGACCTTGAGGTGGCAAGGGACATCCTGAAGGCCAATACCGCCATCAATGACCTCCACCTCAGCGTCTTCAAGGCCATCGCAGCACCTGAGTGGAAGGAATCGCCCGCCACCACGGTGGACGTTGCCCTCGCCAGCCGCTACTTCGAACGCTTTGCGGACCACGGGGTTTCAGTGGCCCAGAAGGTCACCTACCTGGTGACCGGCGCCTGGCAGCCCACCGGGACAGAACACAGCTAAAACCCGGGAGTTTTTGTCCAGGTACGGCGACTTCCGAGGTCCGGAGGCCTACATATCTGGACAAAAACTCTTGAGGGAAGAAACGACGGCGGGCTGGTCACCTGAGGTGACCAGCCCGCCGTCGTCGTTTCACTTTTGACGCAGCGCGTTCTTCGGCCGGAGTGCGTCTAAGGGAGGAACGACCGAGCACCCGGCGAAGAACCGCGAAGTCTTACTTCTTGCCCTGGTTGGCTACGGCCAGGATCGCCTGTTCCGCGGCTTCCGGGTCAAGGTAGGTGCCGCCGGGCTTGATCGGCTGGAAGTTCTCGTCCAGGTCGTACACCAGCGGGATGCCGGTGGGGATGTTCAGGCCGGCGATGGCTTCGTCGCTGATGCCGTCCAGGTGCTTGACCAGGGCGCGCAGGGAGTTGCCGTGGGCCGTGACCAGGACGGTCTTGCCGGCCTTCAGGTCCTCCTTGATGTCCGACTCCCAGTACGGCAGCAGGCGGACCAGGACGTCCTTCAGGCATTCGGTGCGCGGGAGGGCGTCACCCAGGTCCGCATAGCGGGGATCGTGTGCCTGGGAGAACTCGGAATCGTCGTCCAGGGGCGGCGGCGGGGTGTCGTAGGAGCGGCGCCACTCCATGAACTGCTCCTCGCCGTACTCGGCAAGGGTCTGGGCCTTGTCCTTGCCCTGCAGGGCGCCATAGTGGCGTTCGTTCAGGCGCCAGTCACGCTTCACCGGGATCCAGCCGCGGTCGGCCTTGTCCAGGGCGATGTTTGCGGTGTTGATGGCCCGCTTCAGCAAGGAGGTGTAGAGGATGTCCGGGAGAACATCGTTCTCAACCAGGAGTTCCCCACCGCGTGCTGCTTCCGTACGGCCTTGGTCGTTGAGGTCTACGTCCACCCAGCCGGTGAACAGGTTCTTGGCGTTCCATTCGCTGTGGCCGTGGCGCAGCAGAATCAGCTTGTAAGTCATGATTTTCATCCTAGCCGAGCGCTGCCGCAGCCTGCCCAGCGTTACAAGCCCGGCCCCGTGACGCGCCTCCTCCGGCTGCAGGGATAAGGTGGGGCCGTGGTGCAAAAGGCTGAACGGGTGACTGCCCCGCAGATTTCCGGCAGGAGCAGCACCGGCAGACCGGGCAAACCGGTGGGCAACGTAACCCGCGGAACCACCAATCCCAACCGGATGCGGCGGGTTGACCGCTGGCTGGCCGGCCCCCAGGCCTGGCGGCTCCGGAATGCCGCCGATCCCCTCGTGGTGGACCTGGGCTACGGCGCCACGCCCGCTACCGCCGTCGAGCTCTTTGAACGGCTTTCCGCCGTCCGCCCGGATGTGCGGGTCTTCGGAATCGAAATTGAACCGGAACGCGTCCGCGCAGCCCTCCCCCTGCAACGCCCTGGCCTGAGCTTCCGGGTGGGCGGCTTCGAACTGCCCGTGCCGGGACGGCCGGTGCTGGTGCGCGCGTTCAATGTACTGCGGCAATACGAGGAAGCGGACGTTCCCGGCATCTGGCGGCTGGTTCAGGACCGGCTGGCCCCTGACGGCCTGTTCATCGACGGCACCTGCGACGAGATCGGGCGGCGCGTCACCTGGGTGGCGCTGGACGCCGATGGGCCGCTGTCCCTCAGCATCTCAGTCCGGTTCGGCAGCTTCAGCATGCCCTCGGACGTAGCCGAAAGGCTGCCCAAAGCCCTGATCCACCGCAACGTTCCCGGCGAACCGGTCCACGCCCTGATGCAGGCCATGGACCGGGCATGGCTGGAATGCGCGCCCCTGGCATCCTTTGGAAACAGGCAGCGGTGGCAGGGCATGTGCCGGACATTGCGGGACGCCGGCTGGCCGGTGCAGGACGGGCCCGCCCGGTGGCGGCTCGGCGAACTCACGGTGGCTTGGGACGCCGTCGCACCCCTGGCGTAAGGGCCTGCTGCAGCGTTCCCGCGGGCAGGCTGCGCCAGGTAACCTGCGGGATTTGTGGTGTGAAAGGTGCGGTCAGGCCGGCTGCTGGTTCACCACGGGCCGTACGGGCCGGTGTTGCGGCTGCCGCCCCGGCCTGCATCCTTCACGGCCGGCCGCACGTCCGCAAGGTAAACGGAAGCGGCGACGACGGCCGCGAGGCCGAACAGGCCCAGCGTGCCAAAAAAGCCGCCTCCGCTGCTGAAGAAGGAGATGACACCGATCAGGGCCGCACCGCCGGTCAGGGCCAGCCAGAAAGTCTTGGTCCTTTTGCCCGTGGCCTCGAACGCGTTGGCACGGTGCCGGGCGCAGTCGACCACAGCCCACAGCTCAAGCCCCAGTGCCACCAGGGCCAGGATAAAGAACACTGCCTGCTCTACAGGCCGAATAATCAGTTCACCGTCCACAAGCCCAGCCTAGCTGCCCAGCGAGTCAAGCGCCCGCTTCAAATCGGCCCAGAGGTCTTCCACGTTCTCGATTCCCACACTCAGCCGCACCAAATTCTCGGGGACGCTCACCGGCTCGGCGGTGTGCCGCCGTCGGCGTTCAATGAGGGACTCAACACCGCCCAGCGACGTCGCAGGCAGCCACAGCTGCAGCGCGCGGACGAGTTTGTCAGCGGTGTCGGCGCCGCTCAGCCCTCCCGCAGGGGCCACCTGCACGCAGATGATGGAGCCGAACCCCTTCATCTGCACCTTGGCCCGCCCGTGGCCGGGGTCCTCGGGCAGGCCCGGGAAACGGACGGACTCAAACGCCGGATGCTTGCTCAGCCGCTCCGCCAAAACCAGGGCAGACGACTGGGACCTCTCCACCCGCAGCGCCAGAGTCCGCAGCCCGCGCAGCGCCAGCCACGCTTCGAACGGCCCCGCGATTCCCCCATGGATGGTCCGGTGGTGGAGCAGCGCGGAGCGGATGTCCGGGTTGGCTGTCACCAGGGCGCCAAGGACGACGTCGGAATGGCCCGCCAGGTACTTTGTCACCGAGTGCAGGACGACGTCGGATCCCAGCAGCAGGGGCTGCTGGACAAGGGGCGTGGAGAAAGTGTTGTCGGTGACGACGATGGCGCCCGCTGCGTGCGCGGCGTGAGTCAGAGCGGAGATATCGGCAATGCCGAGCATGGGGTTGGTGGGGCTTTCAAGCCACAACATGGCGGCCGGGCGGGCAGCCGGTCCCCCTGGCGCAAGGGCCTCCCTGACGGCGGCAGTGTCGGCGATGTCAACGGTGCGCAGTTCAATGAAGCCCTTTTGGGCCAGTTCCGTGGCCATAACCAGGGACCCCGAATAACTGTGGGCGGGCATCACCAGCACTCCCCCGGCGGGAATCAGGGAAAGGGCCGAGCTGACCGCCGCGAGCCCCGACGAGTAGAGCAGACCCGGCAGACCGGAACCTTCAAGCTGGCCGAGGGCCTCTTCGAAGGGGTCCCAGGTTGGATTCGAATACCGGCCGTACCCACGGTCGCCATCCCCGAGCGGGCCGGAACCAAAATATGTGGAGGAAAGGACGATCGGCTGGTTGACCGGCTGGTCCCGTTCCCTCGGGGGACGCCCGGCCGCAACCACCACGGTTTCGGCTGACAGTACCGCGGCCTGCTGTTCGGAGAGACTCATGGTGAAAGCGTACTGTCAGCCGGCAGTCCGCCGGAAAGCTGTTACCCCCGTTGGCCCGGCCTTTGTCCACAGGCCCAATCGGATTTGTCAGCGGGGATCGGTAGGCTTGATGGGTGAGCAAACAAAGGGCCGGGCTTTTCATCGCGTTTGAGGGCGGCGACGGCGCCGGCAAATCAACGCAGGCTGCCCGGCTTGCGGAAGCCCTTCAATCCCAGGGCCACACCGTCCTGCGCACCCGTGAGCCAGGCGGAACTCCCATTGGTGAAAAGCTGCGTTCCCTGGTGCTGGACCACGGCCACGGCCACATTGATGCCCATACGGAAGCGCTCATCTTCGCCGCTTCCCGGGCCGCGCACGCCACCCAGGTCATCCGCCCCGCCCTGGAACGCGGCGAGATCGTCCTGACGGACCGGTACATCGATTCGTCCGTCGCCTACCAAGGGGCGGGACGCGGACTGGGCGAAGACGCTGTGCGGTCCCTTAACGAGTGGGCCACGTCCGGCCTGCAGCCCCACCTCACCGTCCTGCTGGATGTCGAGCCGGCCGTGGGCCGCCGCCGCCGAACCGCCGGCGAAGCTGCCGAGGACCGGCTGGAATCCGAAGCTGATGACTTCCATACCCGGATCCGCGATGCATTCCTGGAATTGGCACGCAGCCGTCCGGGGTCCTACCTGGTGCTGCCGGCCCATCACTCGGTCGGGGAACTGGCGGAACAGATACTCGAGCGGGTGGAAAGTCTCCTGGCCGCGCACCACGGCGTCCCCGGGGACGTCCCCGCCCGCGCTCCGTCAGTCGGTGGCCACCCGTGACCGTGTGGGACGACCTGCAAGGGCAACCCGCCGTCGTCGAACAACTGCGGCAGGCATCCAGCGGTGACGGGCTGACCCACGCGTGGCTTTTTACCGGTCCGCCGGGCTCCGGGCGCTCGAACGCGGCGAAGGCTTTTGCCGCGGCACTTAACTGCGACCAGGAAGATGTCAGCCAGCGCGGGTGCGGCCGCTGCTCCGCCTGCCTGACCATCCTGGGCGAGACCCACTCGGACGTCACGTTTGTCCGGACGGAGAAGGTCACCATCACCATCGACGAAGCCCGGGAGCTGGTGGCCACCGCCGGAAACAGGCCGTCGACGGGGCGGTGGCGCATCATCGTGGTGGAGGATGCGGACCGGATGGCGGAACGCACCACGAATGTCCTCCTCAAAGCCATCGAGGAACCCACCCCCCGGACCGTATGGATGCTGTGCGCCCCGTCCCCGGCGGACGTCCTGGTGACCATCCGCTCGCGCTGCCGCAGCGTGGCTTTGAGGCTTCCGCCTGCCGCGGACGTCGCTGCCCTGTTGGTAAAGCGCGACGGCGTTGAGCCGGCTCTGGCTGAGCGTGCCGCCAGGGCGGCGCAGAGCCACGTGGGCATTGCCCGGCGGCTGGCCCGCGACCCCGCTGCCAGGGAACGCCGGCTGGAGACTGTGCGGTTTCCGCTCGGCCTCAGGGGCGTCACCGCTGCGGTGATGATGGCGGACAAGCTGGTCAAGATCGCCACGGCCGAGGCCAACAGCTCCAATGAAGAACGGGACGCTGCGGAGAAGGCCGCACTGCTGGCGACGCTGGGTGCCCCCGAGTCCGGGACACTGCCGCCCGCCATGCGCAGCCAGGTCAAGCAGCTGGAGGACGACCAGAAGCGGCGCGCCAAGCGCTCCATCACCGATTCGCTGGACCGGACCCTGACGGATCTTCTTTCCTTCTACCGCGATGTGCTGATTATCCAGCTCGGGAATGCTGTGGAGCTGGTAAACGTTGAGCTCAGGGGCGAATTGGAGGAGTTCGCCCGCCGTTCCACGCCGGAGTCGACACTTGCCCGGATGGATGCCATCAACAAAGCCCGCGAACGCATCACCACCACTAACGTTGCACCGCTGTTGACCATTGAGTCCATGGCAGCCAGCCTGATCTAGTCCTTCAAGGAGACCCGATGACTGCCCGCCCCCTGCCCGTACGCCCGCGATCCGCGGCGGTTGGCGTCCGTGCCCTCGGGGCCATGGCCCTGGCCATGGTTCTGGCGTCCTGCAGCCTCCTGAATGGTGAAGACCGCAGCCAGGAAGCCGCCACTGCCAAGGCCGACCCGTCCATCGTTGCTTCTGCACCGGCGGGGCTGGAGGAGTTCTATTCGCAGGAGGTCGTCTGGGAGCCGTGCGAGACCGAGTTCCAGTGCGCCAGCGTGACGGTGCCCATGGACTACGACGACCCAGCCGGCGAGACAATCCAGATTGCCGCGCTGAGGGCTCCCAGCACCGGAAAGAAAACGGGCAGCCTCCTGGTCAACCCGGGCGGTCCGGGTGCTTCCGGGTACGACTTCGTGAAGGATGCGGCCGGAACACATTTCTCGCAGGGTGTGCGGGACTCATACGACCTTGTGGGCTTCGACCCGCGCGGCGTGAAACGCTCAGCTCCGGTCACGTGCATGACCGACGCCGAACGGGATGCCGCCCGGGCCAAGATCTACGATCTCGAAACGGATTCAGGCCTGTCTGCCGTCCTGGCCGACAACAAGGCGGTTGCAGCGCAGTGCGAAGAGCAGACCGGCCCGGTGCTGGGGAACATCGATACTGTCAGCTCCGCCAAGGACGTGGACATTCTCCGGGCTGTGGTCAATGACCCGAAGCTCAACTACCTTGGCTACTCCTACGGCACCTTCCTGGGCTCAACCTACGCTTCCCTGTTCCCCGGCAATGTGGGGCGGATGGTGCTGGACGGGGCGCTGGACCCTTCCATCAGCAATGAAGAGCTGACCAGCGGGCAGGCCCGCGCCTTCGAGAAGGCAATACGCGCCTATGTTGCCAGCTGCCTGGGCCAGGACGGGTGCCCCCTGAGCGGGGACGTGGATTCCGGTGTCCAGCAGATCCGCGACCTGATCGCCGCCGTCCAGCAGACGCCGCGGACAGCCAAGGACGGGCGGGTAGTGAACGCCACCATGTTCGTCAGCGGGCTGATCACGCCGCTGTACAACGACCAAAGCTGGCCCGCCCTGACCCAGGCCCTGGAGGCGGCAATGACGGGAGACGTCAGCCTCATGCTGCGGCTCGCAGACCTCGGGGCCGACCGCTCTTCCAACGGGACGTACACGTCCAATTCGACGTTCGCCTTCAACGCCATCAACTGCCTTGACTACCCCATGGAGTCCGATACCGCCGCCATGCGCGCCGAGCAGCAGCGGCTGATGCAGGACTCCCCCACCTTCGGGTACTTCTTTGCGTACGGAGGCACCAACTGCGTCGACTGGCCGTACAAGAGCGTGCGCACGCCGTCGCCCGTGGAATACGACGGCGACTCCCCCATAGTCGTCATCGGCACCACCGGCGACCCCGCCACTCCGGTGGAATGGGCCTCATCGCTCCGCAAGCAGCTGGGCAACGCAGCGCTCCTCACTTGGGAAGGCGAGGGCCACACCGCTTATGGCCGTTCCAACAGCTGCATCGGGGATGCCGTGGACAGCTATCTGGTGAGCGGCCAGGTTCCCGCCGACAATACGGTGTGCTGAAGGCCGCACTCCGCTTCCGCCGCCCATTTTGACCCGGGCGCGGGGACTCTATTACAGTTGACTCTTGCATGAAGCGCCCGGTTCCGCCGGAGATTCGTGCGGTGCTTCCTTAGCTCAGTCGGTAGAGCGTTTCACTCGTAATGAAAAGGTCATCAGTTCGATTCTGATAGGAAGCTCGGGATAAACCCCGGACAACCCAAAGTTTTAGGGGTTTCCGGGGTTTTTCGCTGGTTAAGGGGTCGACCGGGGCCTACCACCATCTCCTGAGGGCCCAGCCGTTGTCCGCGCCGTCCCCCTCCGCGCCATCCTTGCCGCAGCGCAAACAACGCTTGTACAGGCCTCCGTCTTCGGTATGTTCGACGTGCCACTGGTGGCGGATATTCAACCTGCACCGCAGGGCCTGGATCATGGCGGACTCCGATCATTGGTTGCAGCGCCTATAGCTCCCATGATGGCCCTGCCGCCCCGGCGATAGTAGGGGCAATCGGTGGGCCCGCGGGAGCCTTGTGCCAGCGGCCTGCCATACCGGTGGCCGTTGAAGAGGGCGCCGCCCAGCACGGCTTCGCACCCGCCTGGGCGCGCAGGGCTAGACTGGCGGAGTAAGGACGGATTGGGGGATCCAGGGCGGCACAGTTCCGCCGTTCCGCTGGTCGGTCACCGCCAGCGAGACCAAGGATGACCGTGACCTTCTTCCAGGACTTTCCGATCCCGCCGTCAGCGCCCCGGCCCCCCAGCACCAGGTTCGTGCCGCCGGCGTGGACCGCTCCACCCGCCTACGAGCTTCCAGTGGCCGTCCACATCGGCCGGTTCCTGCACCGCAGCCCCCGCATGGTGGTGGCCGTAAGGAGCGCCGAGGTCTATTCCACGGGCTGCTCGTTCAACCTGTCGTGGGTCTTCCAGCGGGGCGACGAGACCGAGGATGACTGGGCGGACAAACACTCCCTGTTCTTTCAACCAGGGATGGGCATCCGCCGCGGCACACGGCTCCTCTCCGGGCTGATGCTCGGCGTGGAACTTGCCGACGGTTCCAAAGCCAGCACGGGAGCCCATGGTCCCCACGGGTTTATGGGCAGCAACGAGGAACCGGAACCCCCAACCCTTGCCCTGAACAGCGGTGGCGGCAGCGGCGCGGACAACGAACTGGCGGGCACGGGAAGCGCCTGGCTCTGGCCCCTGCCTCCCGCGGGAGACCTTCGGCTGATCGTCCAGTGGATGGACTTTGGCCTGGCCGAGAGCTCGGTGGTGCTGGACGGCGGGAAACTGCGCGACGCCGCGGCAGGCGTGCAGCGTTTTTGGACGGACGGTGACCAGCTGTGACATCCCCGGATAACATCGCCCTGAACCTGGTCTTCGCTGCCATCTTCTTCTACGTCCTGTACGGCGTCGTCCGGGCGGCCGTACGTGACGGCATAGGCCAGGCGGAAGACCGGCGCCGGCAACGTGCGGACAGCGCGGAAGCGGGCCAACCGGGCGGGTACAGGTAGGCAGATCACCGGCGCCTAAGATGGCGAGCATGGAAGACGAGGTTCTTGCGGAGGTCGCCAACCAGCTCTACGCGAAACCGCTGGATGACTTTGTTGCGGCCAGGGCCACGGCAGCGAAGGAAGCAGCCGCGTCCGACAAGGAGCTGGCGGCAGCGGTCCGGGCACTGCCGAAGCCGTCGGTTGCCGCCTGGGCGGTGAACATGCTGGCCGTGCACCAGCCGGACGTCCTGGCCCAGCTGACGGAACTCGGTGGCAGAATGCGTGCGGCACAGGCCTCGCTGGATGCTGCGTCGCTCCGTGACCTGGGACGTGAGCGCCGCACGTCGCTCTCTGCCGCCGTCGAGACCGCCCGTTCGGTGGCCCAGGAAAATGGCCGGGCCATCAGCGATGCCATGGCAGGCGACGTTGAGGAGACGCTTCGCGCGCTGACAGCCGATGAGGGAGCAGCAGCGGCCGTGCGGAGCGGGCGCCTGCTCAAGACATTGCTGGCGGACGGCGTGAACGCCGTTGACCTGGACGGCACCGTGGCAGTCCCTTCGGTCCTGCCGCCCGCTGCAGCGGCTCCCGCCTCCGTGCCAGCGGCCCCCGCCGGCAGGAAAGCGCGTACGACGGCGGCAGCACCGCAACAGCGCATGCCGGCAAAGCCGCGGCTTGAGGCGGTCCGGCAGACTCCGCGGCCCGCGTCACCGCCCGCGCTGGAACTGGCCCGTGCTGCCCTTACCGAAGCGCAGGCAGCAGAGGCCGGGACAGCCCGGGCGGCGCGGGAGCTGCAGGACCAGGCCGACGACATACGGACTCAAATTGCGGAACTCCTCCAGGAGACTGCAGACCTTCGTGCCCGGCTGAGGACCGCCGAAGAGCAGCTGGAACGCTCAAAGAAGAGGCTTGCGGCCACCGTTGCCGAGGCAAAGCAGGCGGTGCGGGCCGCGGACAAAGCCGAGCGTAAGGCAGTCCTTGCCCAGGAACGGGTCCTTCGGCTGGGCAACACGCGGGACTGATTCCCGTAATTGTCAGACCCCGGTTGCAGACTGGATTCATGGAAAAGCAACTGGTACAGGAATTCCACGTTACGTACTTCGACGCCGACTGCGGCCGGGCACGGGTCGAGGTCTTTGACACCCTGGCAGAGGCGGAACGCTTTGCCAGCCGGCACTGCGCCGGCGAGGACAGCTGGGCTGTCGTCGACGCCGTGTCCATAGAACAGATCCGCACAGCCGCCTAAACCGCTCCCGCTTAAACGCAAAGCGCCCTGCCTGTACAGAACAGGCAGGGCGGCAGTGGACGGCTAAAGCCCTGGCGTGGGCGCCGTCCGGCGGCTACGCGAAGTCAGAAACAGCCGGGTCCGCGCCGATTCGGCCTTCGCCGTTGGCCGAGCGGTCAAGGGCATTGATGGCCTCGACGTCGTCTGCGTCCAGGTTCACCTCAAGCGCCGCGTAGTTTTCCCGGATCCGGGATTCCGTGACGGACTTGGGAATCACCACGTTGCCGATTGCCAGGTGCCAGGCGATGACCACCTGGGCAGGCGTGGCACCGTGCTTGGCGGCAATGGACGCCACCGTTGAATCCTCGAGCAGCTCGCCGCCCTGGCCCAACGGCGACCACGCCTGGGTCAGGATTCCCTTCGAAGCGCCAAACTCGCGAAGTTCGCGCTGGCTGAAGTACGGGTGCAGTTCGATCTGGTGGATGGCCGGGACAACGCCTGTTTCGTCGATGAGCCGCTGCAGGCCCTCGGTGGTGAAGTTGGACACGCCGATGGACTTGACCCTGCCGCGCTTCTGGAGCTCGATCAGCGCCTTCCAGGTGTCCAGGTACTTGTCCTGCTTGGGCTGCATCCAGTGGATCAGGTACAGATCCAGTGTCTTGAGTCCCAGCCTGTCCATCGACGCCTCGAAGGCTGCCAGGGTGGACTCATAGCCCTGGTCAGCATTCCAGAGCTTGGTGGTGATGAAGAGCTGCTCCGGGGAGAGGCCGGAACTGGCGATGGCCCGCCCCACGCCTGCCTCGTTGCCGTAGATCTTGGCGGTGTCGATGTGGCGGAAGCCTGCTTCAAACGCCTGCCGGACCACCTTTTCGGCGACGTCGTCCTCAACCTGCCACACGCCGTAGCCAAGCTGGGGAATCGTGTTTCCGTCATTGAACGTCAGTGTAGGTGAAAGAGTCATTCGACTATCCTGCCAAACACCGCAGCCCGCCAAGAGTGTATTGGCCTGAAGTAAGCCAGGCGCTTAACCGGGAATATCCGCCTGCCGCTGCCCGGAGTCTTCCTCATCAAGGTGACGCTCGGCGTCGGCCACCTGCTGGAAGACGGACTCGGCGCGCCGCCGGACGGACGCCGCACCTACCGGGACCGGGCCCACGGCGAGCCGAAGCATGGCGGCTGCCTCCGCCGTTGTAGCCAATGAGTTGCCGGCCTTGGACAGGGCACGGTGCACGCCGGCCAGGTCAACCGGAATGTCCAGGCCTTCATTGGGTGAACGCCGCTGCGCCTCCATGCAGACCAGCCGTACCCTTTCGAGGAGGCCAGCCAGCTCGTTGGCGATCTCGAGCAGTTCACCGTAAAGCTGGTCGTCCTCCACACCTTCAAGGACCTGGTGGAAGCGGTCCAGTCCCCGCTGGAAGCGGTCGTGGGCGCGGCGCCACAGCCCCTTCCCCAGTTCCGCATCGTCCTTGCGCCCCTGCCTGGCGGCGCTGAAAAAGCCCAAGCGCACCCTTACAGGTATTGTCCGGGACCGTGGTCCGGGTCGTCCCGCTGGCCGGGCCGGGCGGAATTGCCGGAGCGCGAACCTGCGGCGGCCCTCTGCGGCTCACCGTTTTCGCCAATGACCACGCCGGGGGCGATCATGGTGCCGGGCGGAAGCTGGCGGAGCTGCATCTGCGCGGCCGCGTGTTCGCGGGCCGCGTGCTGGGCGGCGATGGCCGTCTGGATGCCGTGGAACAACCCTTCAAGCCACCCAACCAGCTGGGCCTGGGCGATGCGCAGTTCAGCGTCCGAGGGAGTGCCGTCGTCGGAGAAGGGAAGGCTGATCCTGTCCAGTTCCTCCACGAGCTCCGGGGCCAGTCCGTCTTCCAGCTCTTTGATGGAGCGCTCGTGGATTTCAGCCAGCCTGCCGCGCGCAGCCTCATCCAGGGGCGCGGACTTCACTTCCTCCAGGAGCTGCCTGATCATGGTTCCGATCCGCATCACCTTGGCCGGCTCATCCACCAGGTCCTGCAGGCTGCTCCCCTTGGGCTTCATGCCCTCCGGAGGGCCCGGCTGGGCGTGCATGGGCGGCTGCCGGTCATCGATGGGAGTGCCTTCTACCGGGAGGTCCTCAGCTGACTGAGTGTCTTGTGGATCGCTCATGCGTTCATACTCTCATGAGCGATCCACCCGTGACCCACCGGATGAACCTGCCTGGCGGTTTGTCCGCTGCAAGCTCAATCAGCAGCACCGGCCCTGCGGATTGGTGTCCTGGCGGTCAGTCCGGTCGCGCCAAAATTCCTTCTCCGTGAGCGGTGCTGCCCCGTGGCCGGCCGCCCTGTGGTGCTCCAGGTACTTCGAGTACGCGTCCGCGCCCAGGACGCCGCCGAAATACCTGGCGACGCCGCGGACGCCCCGCGTCAGCACAGCCAGCCGCGCCGCCATTAGTGGTGGCCGCCCTTTTCGAACCTGAGCTCCGCCGGCACCTTGTCCCACTCAGCCATCAGTTCGCGTTCGGCGGGTGTGGGGATAAGCCCGGCAGGGGCGAAGACCCTGGACGGAAGGGCCGGGTCCTCATTGTCCTTGACGGCCGTGCCGTCCGCGCGGTTGCGGAAGGCCTTGACCGTGGCGAGCAACGCCGTCGCAATCACTATGATGCTGAGCACCACGAAGATCACGGAGAGCCAGCCCTGGATGGCCGTGTTCCGAACAACCGCCTCCATGGCCGCCACGGATTTAGCTGTGCCGAACTCCGTCTTCCCGTCAGCGAGGGCCTTGCTGAAGGCCGCGTTGTTGGCGAAGTAGCCCACCGCCGGGGTGGACGAGAAGATTTTCTGGTAGCTCGCGGTGATGGTCACCACGGCGGCGAACGCCAGCGGCAGGGCAACAATCCAGAGGTACTTGAACGTGCCGCGCTTTGCCACGATGGCCAGGCACACGGACAGGGCGATTGCGGCCAGCAACTGGTTGGCGATGCCGAACAACGGGAACAGTGTGTTGATGCCGCCCAGCGGGTCCGTGACGCCCATCAGCAGCACCGCGCCCCACGCTCCCACCATGATGGCGGTGCAGAGCCAGGCCCCGGGACGCCAGGAGTGCTCCTTGAACTTGGGGACAAAGTTGCCGATCGAGTCCTGCAGCATGAAGCGGGCAACTCGTGTGCCGGCATCCACAGCGGTGAGGATGAAGAGGGCCTCGAACATGATGGCGAAGTGGTACCAGAACGCCATCATGGCGGTGCCGCCGATGAACTGCTGCATGATGTGCGCGAGGCCAACGGCAAGGGTGGGAGCGCCGCCGGTGCGGGAAACGATGCTTTCCTCACCCACATTGGCTGCCGTCTGGGACAGGAACTCGGGGGTGATGTTGACTCCGGCCAGGCCCAGGCTGTTGACCCAGGTGGCTGCTGTTTCCACCGTCCCGCCGGTCAGCGCGGCCGGCGAGTTCATGGCGAAGTACAGGCCGCGGTCGATTGAGATGGCGGCCACCAGTGCCATGATGGCCACGAATGACTCCATCAGCATGCCGCCGTAGCCAATGAAACGGGTCTGGCGTTCCTTTTCCACGAGCTTCGGGGTGGTGCCGGACGAGATCAGTGCGTGGAAGCCAGAGAGGGCACCGCAGGCGATGGTTACGAACAGGAACGGGAACAGGGCCCCGGGGAACACCGGCCCGTTGTCCCTGCTGGCGAATTCACTAAAGGCGGGAACGGTGATTTCCGGGCGGACCACGATGATGGCCAGCGCCAGCATCACGATCACGCCGATCTTCATGAATGTTGAGAGGTAGTCCCTGGGTGCCAGGAGCAGCCACACGGGCAGGATGGCGGCGATGAAGCCGTACACGATGAGCCCCCACGCGATGGTGACCTTGTCCAGGCTGAAGATGTCGGCGCCCCACGGGGTTTCGGCCACGATGCCGCCGCCGACGATGGCCGCCATCAGGAGGACGAAGCCGATCAGCGACACTTCCATGATTTTGCCGGGCCGCAGGTAGCGGAGGTAGACGCCCATGAACAGGGCGATGGGGATGGTCATGCCTACGGAGAAGACACCCCACGGGCTTTCGCCCAACGCATTGACGACGACGAGCGCGAGGATGGCCACGATGATCACCATGATCAGCAGGGTGGCGATGAGGGCCGCAGTGCCGCCGATGACGCCAAGCTCCTCGCGGGCCATTTGTCCCAGGGACCTGCCGCCGCGCCGCATGGAGAAGAACATCACCAGGTAGTCCTGGACGGCACCGGCAAGAACGACGCCGATGATGATCCAGATAGTGCCGGGCAGGTAGCCCATTTGCGCCGCGATGACCGGACCCACCAGGGGTCCGGCGCCGGCGATGGCGGCGAAGTGGTGGCCGAACAGGACGTTGCGGTCAGTCCGGACGTAGTCCTTGCCATCCGCCTTGTACTCTGCGGGGGTGGCACGGCGGTCGTCAGGCCGGGTGATGTAGCGCTCGATGACCTTTGAATAGAAGCGGTAGCCGATGAGGTAGGTGCACACCGAGGCAAACACGAACCAGATGGCGTTGACGGTCTCGCCGCGGATGATGGCCAGCATGAACCACGCCAGGCCGCCCAGCAGGGCGATGCCGGCCCACAGCGCGATCTTCGCCGGCGTCCATTTCCGGTCTTCTGCCTCGCGGACCTCCTCGTCGATGGCTGTCGGGGGCAGGGCCGGGTCGGTGGCCACCACGCCCCTTTCCCCGGATGCATTCCTCCGTTGATCAGGCGTTTCGGCCATGTCTCCTCCTTGAGATTGTTTCGCTTCTGCTGTGACGCACCCTACCAACCCGCAGCCCTGTTCCAGGGGCGTTCTGCCAGGTGGCGCGGAAACGTGCGGTGAGCGGACGGGACGCGGCGACGAACGACGGCTCAGATGGTCGTCCCGGCCGGACCAACGCAGAGAAGGCCTCCGTCCGAACAATTCGGGCGGAGGCCTTGGCTCGTGGGGAAAGCGTAAAGCTGCTCCTTAGCCTCGATCCACCGATGAGCTTGGGTGACAAGCGGGTGCCGTGACGCAGAAATGCCCCTCTGATCAGGAAGAATAGTGATTGTCTAGACCG
>NZ_JBIVRG010000023.1:0-38069 GCF_044755505.1 Pseudarthrobacter sp. NPDC092202
CTCGGCTTCCGCAACCTCGCGAACTACACAGCCAGGAGCCTGCTCGAGGCCGGAGGTTTCAGACCCTCGCTACACCCTTGATTCCGAAGAGCCATAAAATAAGGGCACTGGCTCCAGCAGGAGGCAGGAACTCTTTCCCCGGACAGCCGGGAAGGGGGTGGAAACAGTGGCACATGTTATCGACAGGTTCATGAGCGTGACCGACAGGCTCCGGTTCTTCTTTGGGCCGGCCACGCGGCTGGACTCCGATTCGCCGGTGGTACACAAACACGACGCTTTCGAACAGGCCTCGGAAGAGGAACTCTCGCACTTCGTTGTGGAAACCGATGCTGCCGGCCATCACTACGCCGTACGCCGTGAAGACCTCGAAAAGGAAGGCTGACGTAGCTCCGGCCCCACCGGCATTCCCCTAGGCAGCACCAAAAAAGCCGGGCCCTTTTCCGAATGGACGGAAAAGGGCCCGGCTTTTCGCTGTCTCCTAGCGGCCGGTGCCGCCGTAGACGGTGGCTTCGTTTTCGCTGTCCAGGTCGAAGGCCTTGTGGATGACGCGGACGGCCTCGTCCAGCAGGTCCGCGTGGGTTACAACGGAGATGCGGATCTCGGAGGTGGAGATCATGTTGATGTTGATGCCGGCGTCGGAGAGGGCTTTGAAGAACGTCGCTGACACTCCCGGGTGGGAGCGCATGCCCGCACCGATCAGCGACAGCTTGCCGATCTGCTCGTTGTACTCAATGCTTTCGAACCCGATCTGGTCCTGGGCTGCATGGAGAGCCGCCAGGGCATCGGCGCCTTCCACGATGGGAAGCGTGAAGGAAATGTCAGTCCTGCCCGTGCCGTGGGTGGAGACGTTCTGCACGATCATGTCGATGTTCGAGTGGGCGTCGGCGATGACCTGGAAGATCGCTGCGGCCTTGCCCGGAATGTCCGGAACGCCCACAACGGTGACCTTGGCTTCGGAACGGTCGTGCGCAACGCCGGAGATGATTGGCTGCTCCAAGGCAACTCCCTCTTGTGTGGTGATCTTGTCTTCGGCGCTGGGGATGACCCAGGTGCCTTCGTGCTGGCTGAATGAGGAACGGACGTGCAGGGGAACGCCGAACCGGCGGGCGTACTCCACGCAGCGCAGGTGGAGGATCTTGGCGCCCGACGCTGCGAGCTCGAGCATTTCCTCGCTGGAAATCCGCTCGATCTTCTGGGCGGAGGGAACAACGCGGGGATCAGCGGTGTAGATGCCGTCCACGTCGGTGTAGATCTCGCAGACGTCCGCTTCCAGCGCAGCGGCCAGGGCCACGGCAGTGGTGTCTGAACCGCCGCGGCCCAGGGTGGTGATCTCATTGGTGGTGCGGCTCATGCCCTGGAAGCCGGCAACGATTGCGATATTGCCCTTGTCCAGTGCGGTGCGGATCCGGTGGGGGTCGACGTCGATGATCCGGGCCTTGCCGTGGATGCCATCGGTGATCATGCCGGCCTGGGATCCGGTGAAGGACTGTGCGGAGGCGCCCAGCTTGTTGATGGCCATGGCCAGGAGCGCCATGGAGATGCGCTCGCCCGCGGACAGCAGCATGTCCATCTCGCGGGCCGGGGCGGAGTCCGTCACCTGCCCCGCAAGGTCCAGGAGTTCGTCGGTGGTATCACCCATGGCCGAGACAACAACCACAACTTCATTGCCCGCCGTCTGGGCGTCCACCACGCGTTTGGCAACCCGCTTGATGCCGTCAGCGTCCGCTACGGAAGATCCGCCGAATTTCTGCACGATGAGCTGCTTGGTTACGGCACGGCCGGTAGGCGGCTCCTGCTGCTGCGTTGCGTTGTGCACTTCGGTAGTGGGCGTACTCATGCGCGTACCTTCACTGAATCAATTGGAATCCGGCCAGACAGCCTTAACGCTGTGCTGGCCCTGACGCTGGGAACTAACGCCGTCCATGGCGCGACTTCTTCCCCCAGTTTATCGCCGCCCGCTGCCCGGGGTTGAATTGTGACCATTTTCAGCCCGGGATGCAGCTTCTGGAAGGCACAGGCGTGCGTGGGCCGCGCGGCCAGGGGCGCGAAATGGTGGTGCAGGGTCAGCCCGTGGTGTGCAGTGGTGTGCCCGGTCAGGTCAAGGCGTTGCGGCGGCCCTCGAAGGCGCGTCCCAGGGTGACTTCGTCCGCGTACTCCAGGTCCCCGCCAACGGGCAGGCCCGAGGCGAGGCGGGTCACTGTGATCCCGATTGTCTTGAGCATGCGCGCCAGGTACGTGGCGGTGGCTTCACCCTCAAGGTTGGGGTCCGTGGCGATGATGACTTCCTGGATGGCGCCGTCGTTGAGCCGGGTAAGCAGCTCGCGGATCCGCAGCTGTTCAGGTCCGACGCCCGCGATGGGATTGATGGCACCGCCCAGCACGTGGTAGCGGCCCCGGAACGACCGTGTCCGCTCCACGGCCAGCACATCCTTGGACTCTTCCACGACGCAAATAACGGCCGGATCCCGGCGCGGATCACGGCAAATATTGCAGAGTTCCTGCTCGGTGACGTTGCCGCAGACCGAGCAGAACTTGACCCGTTCCTTGACGGTGGTGATCGCCTCAACAAGCCGCTTCATATCCTGGGGGTCCGCCTCAAGGATGTGGAACGCGAGCCGCTGGGCGGACTTGGGGCCCACCCCCGGAAGGCGTCCGAGCTCGTCAATCAGCTCCTGGACAGCACCTTCGTACACGTTTCCCTCTTTAGCTTGGTGTGGTTTTCGGTTCTAGCTTGGTGTGGTTTGCGGGTAGAGCGGAGACGTGCAGGTGCGCCCCGCCTTGGCCGGTCCGCGGTCAGTACCGCGGCGTGATGGGGCTTCCGTCCGGGGAGCGCTCCTCAATCAGCTTCCCGCCCAGAATACGCTCCACGGCGGCACGACCGAACACGCCAGACTCTTCGATCGTCTCGTCGTCGGCGCTGGGTATGTCCTGGACGTAGGTGGCAGCAGCAACCGCCCTGGCCGGAGCCTTGGCACGCCCGGCCTCTGCTTCAGGGCTGTTGGACAGGCGCTGGTACAGACTCTGCCGCGCTTCTGCTGCCGCAGCGGAAACCGACTGCGCAGGCGTAGCCGTGTCGGCCAATTTTGGAGCCGCCTGCGCAGGAGCAGCCGACACCGAAACTGCCGGGGGCACTGGTGCCGTTGGTGACGGCACAGCGGGCGTCGGTGCTGACGGGGCATACGCAGCGTGTGCCGACGAGTCTGCAGCAGCAGGGGAGGCTGACGCCATGGCGTACTCAGGCTCCCGCACGGGGTGCGTCGACGCAGGAGCCTCCCCGGAGTCACCGTTGCCGGAACCATCGTCGCCGGGCCGTCCACTGCCCGGAGGGGGTGTGGAAGGCCCGAGTCCCCAGTCCGGTCCAGGGCCGGAGCCGGCCTTGGTGACCGGGATGGAGGGCGGCACCTGGGCGGCGGCAGGTTCGTAGTGCGGCGTCGGAGCCGGGTTGGGCGTCCCTTCGGGCCCGACAGCGGAGACACTCCTGCCCACGTTGCTTTTCTCGCCGATCACCCAGACCCCAGGTGCCTGTTCGACTGCACGGGTCCAAGGATCGTGGGGACTTCCGGGAACCGGCGCCGGATCGGCGTCGGGCCGGCCGTTGCTGTGGGCACCGGCGCCGGCAGGGGAAGAGCTGACCAGTGACGAACCAGCCAGTGGGGAACTGGCCCTGCTGGACCTGGCACTGGCTCCCGAACCCCGTGAACTGGTACTTGCCGAATTAGTGCCGTCCGGATCGGTGCCGGCTGAAGGTGCCGGGGGCCGGGACTGGGCGGAAGGGTCCCAGTCCATGGGAGGTTCCTCATCCAGCGGGGGAGCGTCTTCGTCCCTGGCCGGTCCCCAGTCGTCGTCGGAATACGAGTAGTCGCCTGCCGGGGCAGCGTACGGAACCGGAGCGGCAGGGGTATCTACGGCACCCGGGACCTGCCCGGGCGTGTGCCCGGGCGCTGGCCGGTCCGCTGCCTTCTCCGCAACCTGCTTTGCAGGGTTCTGCGGGACGGCCGCGGTTTCCGTCGCGGTTTCCTGGGCAGCGGCTGTATTCCTGGTGTTATCCGATGCGGGCCCGGGGACCGAGTGCTGCTGTTGTGCGTCCTGAACCGGGGCCTGCGGGGCCGTACTGTTCCGGCCAGCCTGACCCGGCAGCCCGCTCTCCTGGGCCACGGCACTGGTGCTGCCTGCCCTTTCCGGCTGCGGCGCTGAGTCATTGGGTGACGGCGACGGTGCAGGGGCCAGCCCCCAGGCGACGTCAGCCGACGTTGCCGGGGCCGCCCGGGTGGCGGGCGCTTTTGGGTTTGGGTCAGAGCTCGCCTGCGCGCCGCCGCCGGCTGACGCAGTGATCTGGCAGTCGATGCCCACGGTCTTGTGGATGGCCTGCCGCAAATTCTCTGAGTGGTCCGCCCGGCCGAACGCGCCCGCAAGCCCGGACGTGGTGAAGGCAAGGGTAAGGAGATGGCCGTCGAAAGCGGCAACCTGCGCGTTGGGCTCGACGAGCGCCCAGGTGCTGCGCTTGATCTTGGACAGAGTTTGCAGGACATCCGGCCAGGCGCGGCGCAAAACCTCCACATCACCCATGGATCCAGCAGCTGCGGAAGCCGCTGGTGCAGGGGCCGGCTGATCCTTGGCGGCAGGAGCAGGAGCAGGAGCAGGAGCACGAGAGGGCGTGGGCTGCGGCCCGGAGCCGGGTGCTGGCCGGTGAACAGCTTCCTCTACTGCGTCCCGTCCCGGACCGGAAGCCGGCCCGGAGCCGTGACCCTGTGCCTGGCCGGGAGCAGCGGACGCAGCCTGTGCCGTATTGGCGCGGGGCGCATCGTCGCTGCGCTCACGGCGAATTGGCGCGTTGGATGAGGGGCCGCTCCCTGTCGCGTCCTCTACGGGCCAGTCATTGGTGCTGACGCGCGGAGCTGTCACGCCGCGGGCTGGGCCAGCGGGGGAAGAAGCGCCCGCGCGGTCGGCTGACGCCGGGACCGGCGTCGAGGGCGAAGCCGACGGCGCTGATGGTGCCGGAGCGGTACCCGACGCGGCCGGCGCCGCAGCCGTTGACGGGCCAGCAGGCGTGCCGGAAGCCGCCTGCGCTGGGGCACGAGGAGCCGGTTCCGCTGCGGGGGCGTGAAGCGCCGCGGGGGAGTCAGCTGCGGTGCGGGGCGCACCCGTGGCGGCGGGAGCGCCGACGTCGTTACCGGCGTAGTTCAGCCTGCGTTCCACACGGTCTATCCGTGCCGCCATGCCGCGTTCGTTCTGTTCGGAGCTGGGCAGCAGGATCCTGGCGCACAGCAGCTCAAGGTGCAGCCGCGGGGAGGTGGCGCCGGTCATCTCGGTCAACGCCGTGTTGGTAACGTCCGCGGCCCGGGACAGCTCGGCCGCGCCCAGGTTGTGGGCCTGGTTCTTCAACCGGGAAATCTGGTCCGCAGGCATGCCGCGAAGGATGGTCTGGGCGCTTTCCGGCATGGCCTGGACAATGATGAGGTCCCGGAACCGCTCCAGCAGGTCTTCCACGAACCGGCGGGGATCGTGGCCGGTTTGGATCACCCGGTCCACTGCCCGGAAAACGGTGGCGGCATCGGATGCGGCCACGGCTTCAACCACGTCATCGAGAAGCGAAGCGTGCGTGTAGCCGAGGAGGGCGACGGCGAGTTCGTAGTCCAGGCCGTTGGGGCCTGCACCTGCCATCAGCTGGTCCAGGACGGAGAGCGAATCACGGACGGAACCGCCGCCGGCGCGGATCACCAGCGACAGCACGCCGGGGGCAACCGGGACGTTCTCCTGGTTGCACAGCAGCTCCAGGTAAGCCATCAGCGGTTCCGGCGGCACCAGCCGGAAAGGGTAGTGGTGGGTGCGGGAGCGGATAGTCCCGATGACCTTGTCCGGTTCCGTGGTGGCGAAGATGAACTTGATGTGTTCCGGCGGTTCTTCAACGATCTTCAGCAGGGCGTTGAAGCCCGCTGACGTGACCATGTGGGCCTCGTCAATGATGAAGATCTTGTAGCGGTCACGCACCGGGGCGTAGGTGGCGCGCTCGCGGAGGTCACGGGCGTCGTCCACGCCACCGTGGCTCGCGGCGTCGATCTCGATGACGTCCAGTGAACCTGAGCCGCCGCGGGCAAGCTCAACGCAGCTGGGGCAGTTGCCGCAGGGGGTGTCCGTCGGGCCCTGGGCACAGTTGAGGCAGCGTGCCAGGATCCGTGCGGAGGTGGTCTTGCCGCAGCCCCTGGGGCCGGAGAAAAGGTAGGCGTGGTTGACCCGGTTCTTCCGTAAAGCGGTCATCAGCGGCTCGGTGACATGTTCCTGGCCGATAACGTCAGCGAACGAATCCGGACGGTACCTGCGGTAGAGGGCGGTAGTAACTGTCACAGAGAAAACCCTACCAATCCGGGCCGACATCCTGCCGCCCTGTGGGGGAATAGTAAAGACCCCCCATGCACCCGCCAGAGCCCGTTTACCCTTGCTACCTTCCGGTCCTGGGGGAGTTCAACAGGATGACGCCACATGAGGGGCCGTCAGATACTTTACCCGAACTTGCTGCCCGACTCGAATCGGCCTTATGGGCGGCGCCAGCCTTCCACGGGCCAGCTCATGAAGGCGGGCTCCTCGTACGGGTGAGTTGCGTGCAGTGCGTCGATGACCGCGCCCAGGAGGGGCTGTTCAACGACGCATTCGATCCTGTCCTCGGCGGCTTCCTCCGGCTTGCCGATCAGCCCAAGGTAGGGTTTGGCGCCCTCTTGCGGGGTGAAGCGGCCTGTTCCCGGCGTGACAAAGGAGCAGTGGGAGTACTTTCCGATCCTGCCTGCGCCGGCATCGCCGAGGGCTGCGAGGAGCGGTTCCGTATGTGAGCGCGGGACGTAAACCACCAGGGCGTGCAGCTCGTTCATGGTTCCATCCTGCCGGAACCGGACGGGGAAGCAGGGCGAAAGCCGTTGCTTATCCCGACGGCGCCCTTGATCATTGATATATACACCGAATGGGGCAATCTCAAGATTGTGAGCTGCGTGGCCTGGCTGAACGGGGCCGGACCCGGCAGCTCAACGGTGTCCGGGGAATGGACGCGTTGGGGGCGTCCATTTCGTGGTTAAGGGACGGTGCCCCAGGTGCGAAGCTGCCCGTCTGGGTGTCCTCGCGGCTGTATCTGCAGCCCGGCGGGAGGGGTCAATTGGGCGATGCGGAAAACATCAGGTAACCTAGTATCTGCTTTTGATTCAGAAGCAGCTGGAGAATTCGCCTAGCGGCCTATGGCGCACGCCTGGAACGCGTGTTGGGTTAACGCCCTCGGGGGTTCAAATCCCCCATTCTCCGCCGGTTAAGAACCCGGCTCCGGCATTTGCCGGGGCCGGGTTCTTTCGTTTAACAGTTCAGGTCACGCGTCGGCGCCCGGCACGCCCAGCCAGCGGAGGCGTTCCCTGGCGGCCAGTTCACTGGGACCCCTGGGTCCCAGTGCGAGGCGTACGACGCCGAGCACCAGCTTGGTGGCGAGCCTCACCGGCAGCGTCACGGGGCCCAGCCGTGGAACAGCCAGTCCGAGCATCTGGCGGTACCTTGGCTCCAGGCTGTAGACCGCACCGGCAAACAGGATGCGGTAGCCCGGCCGCAGCATCCGGTTCAGGGGCGGGTTCCGGATGAACTCCACCGTCTCCGCCACCCGGGCATCGACCCGAAGCTCACCGCTGTTGTACCAGCGGTCCAGTTCCCTGTGCATGTCCGCCTCGCTCAGCGGTGGGTCCCCTACTCCCATCAGGCGGCCCGCCTGCCCCCACTCCCGAACGTAGGCGTCCGGGCCTCCGGGTATGGCGCCACCCCAGATTTTGTGGGCGGTCAGGAACGCGTCCGTGAAAGCGAGATGGATCCAGCTGGCAAGTTCCGGATCATTGGCACTGTAGCCGCGTTGCGTACCAAGGTTGTCGCTGTAACTGCCCTGGACTGCCTCGTGCAGCCGGCGCACCCTGTGTGAGGCATTCTCGGCAGCTTCGGTGGAACCGTAGGTCACGGTGAAAATCCAGCGGATCGTATTAGCCAGCCTGCCCAGCGGATCCTCGCGGAAGTTGGAATGTTCGTGGACGCCGGCAATTGCACCGGGGTGCAGGGACTGCATCAGCAGCGTGCGGATACCAGCCACAATCGGCGACATGGAACCGTGCACTGCCCACACCGCGGAACCGGGCAGGTGGTAGCCGGGGTCGTCCCCCTTTGCGAGATCGAGCTGCCATTGCGGAACGCCCTCGTGGCTGTTGCTGAACGTGCGGACGAGGCGTTTCTTGAGGGGACTCAGGATGTTCTTCATGGTGGCACGCTTCCTGTGGGAAACCCTGCTTTTGGGCTAATCGTAAGCACAACCAGGCTGTCCAGGTGCTGCACGGACGGACTGATGGCAGTGACCGGACAGCGGGCATCCACAAAAAACCCGCAGTGTCCCGCTGCAGGGTTCCCAGGGTCCCGGCACGTATGGTCCCATGGGAGATACCGTCATGACAGGGGCGGCCAGTCACGTCCTGGAGTCAGGCTCATGGGCAATCACGCGGTATCCGGGAAGGACGCCACAAGCCCCAGAGGACTGTGCCTGCCCGCTGTGCGGGCTGCGGCCGCCGGCGGGGTGTTGGCCATGGCTGTCTGGGCTGTGAACCCTTCCACCCCGGCACCCGAAGCTGGGACCATCGCGGCCTCCGTCAGCCGTTCCGGCGCAGGCATGGGTGCCGTGGGGATTCCGGCTGGTACCAATACTGGCAACACTCCGGACAGGAACGAAGGCACGGAGGCTGCCGGGCCAACCTTGGACGGCCTTGTTGCCGGCCCGCTGACCGCGGCGATCCTGAGCGATCCTGAGGTTGAGATCGCTTTTCCGCGTCCGCTGGTCAGTGGCCCCGGTGAGGAAGGCCCGTCGCCCCTGGACGTGGAGCCGGCAGGGGTGAGCAGGCCGCCGTCGGGTTTCCTGATGGCTCCCCTCAAGCAGCTGGCTGCGTCCTCGTCCTTTGGCTTCCGGGTCAGTCCGCTGTTTGGAACAGCAGGTGATTTCCACCTCGGCCAGGACTTTGCGGCGCCTTGCGGCACGCAGGTGTTCGCGGCTGACTCGGGCGTGGTCCGTGCCGCGGGCTGGCATCCCTGGGGCGGCGGCAACCGGGTCGAGATCGATCACGGCAACGGGCTCGTCACCACGTACAACCATTTGGCGTCCATTGCCGTCCGCAGCGGGGATTCCGTCGTGGCCGGCGAAGCCGTTGCCTGGGTAGGATCCACCGGGTGGTCCACCGGCTGCCACCTGCATTTCGAAACGATCCTGGACGGGCGCCACGTCGATCCACAGAAGTGGCGCCTGCTCCCGGTCCGGCCAGTCAGTGCCGGAGCGGCTGGCCTGCGGTCGTACCTGCCCCGTCCTGATGCTCCGTCCACCGGACCGGTACCCTGGACTATCCCCGTGGGCCAGGGCAACGAGCCTCCGCCGGTTCCCCGCTGGGTTAAAAAACCGACGACGGCGACCTCCTCGCCTTTTTGGCCGGCATCGTCGCCTTCGCCATACCGGTCCGCGGATCCTGGCACGCCGTCGCCGACCGCATGGGCTGGGCAGGGAACGCCGTCGCCGTCCCCGACCTGGACGGAAACGGGTACGTCGACGCCGTCTCCAACGGAGACGGGAACAGGTACGCCGACGCCGTCCCCGACGGAGACGGGTACGGGTACGCCGACGCCGTCCCCGACGGAGACGGGTACGGGTACGCCGACGCCGTCCCCGACGGAGACGGGAACAGGTACGCCGACGCCGTCCCCGACGGAGACGGGTACGGGCACGCCAACGCCGTCCCCGACGGAGACAGTAACGCCGACGCCGACGGAACCTGCGCCGGCACCCATCGAGCCCTCACCGGTTGAACCGGCACCGACAGAACCGGCACCGACAGAACCAGCGCCCGTGCCGGTGGAGCCTGCGCCGGTGGAACCGCCGCCTGCACCGGTCGAGCCTGCACCTGTTCCTGTTGAACCCGCACCGATAGAACCCGCACCCGTGCCGGTGGAGCCTGCCCCGGTGGAACCGCCGCCTGCACCGGTCGAGCCTGCGCCCGCGCCAGTGGAACCTTCCCCGATTGAGCCTGCCCCGGCACCCACTGCGACCTACTCAGTAGAGCCGAGCCCGGCACCGACCGGGACGGCCGAACCTGAGCCGCTGCCAACCGGAACGTACGCAACCCCGCAGCCTTAGGACCCGGCCGGACGTTCACCCAGGAAACTCCAAGCCCGGACCAGTACAGTGGTCCGCCAGTAACGAATTCCAGGTATGAACAACTCTCCGAGGACGCAACCGGTGACACCCCTGTACCCCATCCCGCTGACCCTGAACGACGGTACCGCCACTGATTTCGGCATCTTCAAGGGAAAAGTGGTGATGGTGGTGAACGTTGCCTCCAACTGCGGTTTCACGCCCCAGTACGCCGGGCTGGAGACGCTCTACGAGAAGTTCCGGGACCGCGGATTCGAGATCCTCGGCGTCCCCTGCAACCAGTTCGCCGGGCAGGAACCTGGCAGTGACAGCGAAATCGCCGAGTTCTGCCAGCGGAACTTCGGAGTGAGCTTCCCGTTGACTGCCAAAGCAGATGTCCGTGGCAGGGGACAGCACCCGCTGTACGCGGAGCTCACCAAGTTCAAGACCGGGCTGCTGCCCGGCCTGGTGAAATGGAACTTCGAGAAGTTCCTCGTCAACCGGGAAGGCGAGATCGTGGGCCGCTTCGCTCCGACCGTGGAACCAGACTCCGCGGAAGTGATCGACGCCATCGAGAACGCCCTCGGTTAAAAAACCGCCGCTGCGCCGAACGCAGCCACGCAAAAGCGCAGTTCTTTCATCTTTTTCCACATCGGCCACGGCGATTTACCCAAAGTTTGCCAAATGTCTGATTGGATAAACCTTACTGAAGGGTACAAGGGAAGCGCCGTTTCCCACCGACCACAGAGGCAGCAATGGAGCACATCGAGGCCGAACATCCCCGGCCACGCCACTTCCTTCTCCACCTGAGCGATCCCCATTTGATGGGAGGTCCGGACCCCCTTTACGGCGTCGTAGACAGCGAAGCCCGGCTTATCCAGCTCTTCGAAGAGGTCAAGGCCTCCGGTGCCCGGCCCGAGGCCGTCATCTTCACGGGTGACCTTGCCGACAAGGGCGATCCTGAAGCCTACGTCAAACTCCGGGCCATCGTTGATCCCGCCTGCGAAGAGCTTGGTGCCAAAGTCATTTGGGCGATGGGCAACCACGATAACCGGGCCAACTTCAGGACAGGCCTGCTGGACGAGCCTGCCGATGACGGCCCGGTGGACAAGAGCTACTTCATCAACGGGCTCCGCGTCATCACCATGGACACCACCGTGCCCGGTTACCACCACGGTGAACTCAGCACCTCCCAGCTTGAGTGGCTCACACGGCAACTGGATACTCCGGCCCCTGACGGCACCATCCTGGCGCTGCACCACCCGCCGGTCCCGTCAGTCCTGGATCTCTCCGTGCTGGTGGAGCTGCGGGACCAGGCGTCGCTGGAGGCAGTGGTCCGGAACTCGGATGTCCGCACCATCCTTGCCGGCCACCTGCATTATTCGACGACGGCGAGCTTTGCCGGCATTCCCGTCTCCGTGGCTTCAGCCAGCTGCTACACCCAGGACCTGAACGTCCCCGTGGGGGGCACCAGGGGCCAGGACGGCGGCCAGGCGTTCAACCTGGTCCACGTATACGAGCACACCATCGTGCACTCGGTGGTACCCATGGGGCGTTCGACGACGGTAGGGGAGTACGTCTCCCCGGAAGAGACAAAGCGGCGCCTGGACGCCGCCGGGGTCCGGATTCCGGAGAGCGCCAAACAGCGGAGCAGCGGGAAGCTCGGCCTGCCCACGAGCCGCTAGGGGAATAAGGATGGGTCCGTGCCGCAGGCGGCACGGACCCTCTTTCATGGACATTCACCCACTGCCAGGGCAGCGGCCGCTTGGCCTACTTTTCCCAGGGCGCCTTGATGGGGAAGTACTTGTCCAGGAAGTCGGTGACCAGCGCGGCGCGCTCGTCGGCAGGCACTTCCGGGAAGCTGCCGTCATTCAGGCAGAAGAAGTCCATATTCCGCTTGGCCAGGAGCTTGGGCAGGTACTTCAGCCCCGACTTCATGGTGGTGTCAACGTAACGGACCTTCGCCGCCGTCTGGGTTACTGCGCGGCCGGTGAGCAACGCGTAGTAGTGGTAGAACGAGTTGGTTACGGAGATGTTGTCCGCAGCCCGGAAACGGCTGGCAGCGGTCTTCCGGAACTCTTCGGGGAACTCTCGCTCCATTTTCGCCACCACGCTGCGGCGCAGCGGGGCAGCACAATGCTCCAGATGGCGGGTGGTGATCCGCCCGAACCGGTTCCACAGCAGCTTCCGGTTAACGCGGGCTGCGTTCTCGAAGCCGCTCCGCTCAACCGCGTTCTCACCAAGGCCGATGCGGGTTTCCGCCTCGACGAACTTAGTGATGCCACCCGGCGTGAAGAATAAGTCCGGGCTGACCGGCCGGCCGAAGAACATGTCGTCGTTCGAATACAGGAAGTGCTCCGAGAGCCCTTCGATGTTGTGGAGCTGGCATTCCACCGCCTGTGAATTGTGCGTGGGAAGCACGGAGGGGTCCGAAAAGAACTCCTCGCTGCGGACAATCGTCACCGAGGGATGGTCCGCCAGCCACTCAGGGGCAGGCGAATCCGTGGCGATGAAGATGCGGCGGATCCAGGGCGCGAACATGTACACGGAGCGGAGGGCGTACTTGAGTTCGTTGATCTGCCGGAAGCGGGCCTCGTGGTCGTCGCCTTCGCCCAGGACAACGTCCTTCTGCTGGGCACGCCGGGCGGCAATGTATTCGGGGGAGCTTCCGTCCACCCAGGAAAACACCAGGTCGATGTCGAAGCTGATGTCGCTGGCGTGGTCGGCGAACATGTTCTCGATGGTGGGCCAGGTATGGCCGTACCGCTCCACGGTGCCGCGGACGGCGTCCTGGCGGAGCAGGGTCCTGCGGGTGAGGGAGTTCTCGATCGGCAGGATGATTTCGTTGGCTTTGAAGGACCACAGCTCAATCTGCACGCCAGCCGAAGATCCGAACTCGAAACCGCCGCTGGGCTCCACGCGGGGGCGGTACAGGCGGAAGATGCGCGCCTGCCGGTTGGAGGAAAGCTCGCCGTCCGCAACCAGCAGCGAGGTCTTCTTCTTGGCATCCACGGTCATGGAGTAGAACGGTTCGTCCCTGCAGGCTTCCACCAGGGCAGTCCGCAGTTTCTTCCGGTCCTTCCAGTCAAGGGCAATGACGGGACGGTCGTTGTTGCCCCTGACCAGCAGATACGCCAGGCCCGCGTTAGCCAGTACGTTGCGCACGAACAGCAGGTCTTCCACCATGGCCTGGTAAGGGGTCCTGGTCTGGTTGATCAGCGCAATGCGGCCCTTATGCGTGATGACATCAGGGCGGGGGTTAAGCCGTTCTTCGGCTTCGGCGGACGTGATCTCCGCGTGAAATTGTTCCTCTACGGATGCCTGGCCTCCGTAGTAGACCTCGTCTTGAACCGGTGCTTCTGTAATGGTCGTCTCCGTGCTCGTCAAAGTAAGCGTTCCTACCTGCATGATAGCCGGGCGGCCTAAACGGCAGGTTTCGGGCGTATTGCCCGGGGCCGGGGGAACCGGCCTAGGCGCCCAGCGCCTCCCGCCAGCTGCGCAGGAAAGCCCCGCCGGCGTCGTCGTGGATAACGGACGCCTCAAGCCCCAGGTCCCCGGCTGTGAGGACCGGGTACGGTTTCTCCGGAATGCCGTCGGCGGGGCGGACATCCACGTGCTTGACCGGGTGGTCGTTGTGGTGGAGCCAGTCGGCCATGGCGTAGTCGGTGCGCGAATCGCCCACTGTCCGCCAGGCTGCGGGGGTGATGCCCTGCGCGGCCAGCAGTTCCACTGCCCGGCTGGCGCCCAGGTCCTTCCCGAGCCGTACCGACTCGATGTCCGTGGAGATGATGGTGGGATCCACCCGGTAGTCCACCTCGTCGTCGGAATTGGGGGCATGGTGGTCCAGTCTCACCACGCCCAGCCCGTGGCGGGCCATCAGTTCCATCGCGTCGGCGTCAAAGAGTTTCTGCTCCGCGAGGTAGTCGGCACTGGGCACCTCGATGTGCTGTTCCACGGACACCATGGCGCGCTTGGTTTCATCAAAAAACATGTGCGCGGCGTAGTCCTCGGCCACCATGCGCCGGATATCGTCCCCGTACGCTGCGGGCACGGCGAGTTCCCGGTCCACGTGGATGGGGCCGGGCCCGGCTGCGGTGTAGCTGAACCACACGGCCCCCTTTTCGCAGATGGCATGGATGATGGTTCCGGCCGGAATTCCGGCGGCGATCATGGGTTCCATCACCTGTTCCCGGATGAAGGCGTCCGAGCGCCCCGTGTTGAAAACGACAGGAATCCCCGCAGCTGCGAGCGCCACGAGGTCATCGATGATCTCCCGCTTCACGTCCCGCGTCACGGGGCTTGCCACCGGCCCGTCCACGTCCAGCAGGAGTGCCAGCGGCGGCCTGGCAGGCGCGTGGATTCCGGGCGCGGAAACGGCAGGGGACTCGGATGTTGTCATGCCCCTATTCTGTCAGCTGAACCTGCCACGCCTCCCACAGGGGCCTGTACCGGCAACCGGCGGTAGGTGCAGGCGGTTCATGGTCACTGTTTGGCCACAACATGCGGAGGGAACCGCCGGGTACTTTCGCTGGGCGTGCAGGATGCCTAGTGTGGCAAGGTGATATTCAAAGCTGTGGGCGAGGGCCGCCCTTACCCCGACCATGGTTACACCACGCCCAAGGAATGGGCTTCGCTTCCGCCGCGCCCGGTCCGCCTGGACGAACTGGTGACCACCAAGCGCACTCTCGACCTGGAAGCGCTGCTTGCTGAGGATTCCACTTTTTTTGGTGACCTTTTCCCGCACGTGGTGCAGTACCAGGGAACCCTCTACCTGGAGGACGGGCTGCACCGCGCCGTCCGTACCGCCCTGCACCAGCGCACCGCAATCCACGCCCGTGTCCTGGTGATAGATGGCTAGGAAAAAGCAGCAGGACGTCAGCGTCCTCCATGGCCACCACGTTGTCAGCGGCCCGGAACTCCGTGCCACTTTTGCGGCAGCCCAGGCAGACGGGACAGCCCGCGTGCGCCGGCGCGTGCTGCACGGTGTTGTCCTGGTCCTCCTGGCGGGCCTTATCGCGGCGGCCATCATCACGGCGTTGGCGATCATCAATGGCCAGCTGAGAATCCCCGCCGCCGCGCCTGCCGAGGAAGCCGTGTCCACCTGCCCGGCCGCAACGTTCGACTACACCCCGAACGAGCAGATCAACCTGAACGTCTACAACTCCACCAGCAGGCCGGGGCTGGCGCGTTCAGTGGCGGACGAGTTCCTGGCCCGGAAGTTCGTGGTGGGCGCCGTTTCCAACGTTGACGCCGGCTACCGCGGAGCTGCCGCCGTGATCTCGGGAGCCGCCGGGCAATCGGCCGCGTTCAGTGTCCAGCGGAACCTTCCGGGTTCGGACTACTTCCAGGACGGCCGGACGGACGGGAGCGTGGACGTGATCCTTGCCCAGGACTACAAGGCGCTCACGCCGCCTGACCTCGTTGACCAGACGCCGGGAACCCTCAGCTGTCCGCGGGAAAGCCGCCGCGTTGCCGACGACGACAAGTGGCCGGTCCTCCCGTCGGCGGCTCCCGCTTCCTGAATCTCCGCAGGCCAGTCAGCCGGCTACAGCCGGAAGGTGGCTTACCCGGACGGGACGGCCGTCGTCGTCGAACCTGGCGCCGGCACCCAGCTGGATGAAGCGCACTGTCCTGGCCACCCGCGCCTCCAGCTCTGCGGGCTCATCGCTGCCCCTGGCCGCGCTGGAGGACAGCGTGCCCAGAATGAGCTGTGCCTGCTGGTTGATGTCCGCTGCCGGGAGGTAGCCCTGCTCCATTCCGTCCCGCAGGATGCCCTGCAGCAGGATGCTCAGCTCGCCGACGTGGTCCGCGAGTTTGGCAAAGGACGACGGCGACAGGACGGCTCCCATGGCGGGTCCCGGCGGCAGGTGGCGGCGGCTGAGGTCGACCACCTGGGCTCGGACGTACAGCGCGAGCCGGTCCACCGGATTGTCCAGTTGGCCCAGTGAATCCCGCAGTTCGGAGAGGAACTTCTCGGTCTCGTTTAGGGCGTAGGAGATCAGCAGCTCCTCGATGTCCGCGTAGTAGTTGTACACGGCGGTCCGGCCCACGCCGGCGTGCCGTGCCACATCCGTCATGGTCAGGCCGGGCAGGCCATGGGAGAAGAGGAGTTCGCCGAAAGCCGTAAGAATGCGGCGCTGGGTATCTGCTCGCTGCTCGGCGTTGCTGGCCGCTGAAATCCTGGGCATACAGACACTTTACCGTGATGTGTCAGCAAACACCCTGCCCATTGTCTGGGCGGTTGCTTAGGCCGGGCAGCCGTCCGGTCCGCAGGCCGCGCCGTCCGCAGAATTGACCAGCACCAGCTGGTTGGCCTCCTGCCATGCCTGGTCCAGGGCGGCCGAGAACGTCTCCACAGGCTGGGCCCCGGAGAGTCCGAACTTCCGGTCGATCACAAAGAACGGGACTCCGCTGATGCCCAGGGACCGTCCCTCCTCAAAGTCGAAGCGGACGTCATCTGCGTACTTGTCCGTGGTGAACAGCTCATCAACCTCGGCCCGGCCGATGCCAAGGCCAACCGCCAGCGACGTCAGGTACTCCCGGCTGCCGATGTCCTTGCCATGCTCGAAGTGGTCACTGAGTAGCCGCTCCTTGGCGGCGTCCTGCTTTCCGTGCGCGGCAGCGAGGTGGATCAGGCGGTGTGCGGTAAAGCTGTTGGCCACCACCACAGAATCGAAGCGGTAGTTCAGCCCTTCGCCCCTCGCTTCCTGGGCTACGTGGTCGAACATCTGTGAAACCTGCCGCGGCGGCATGCCCTTGCGGGTGCTCAGGTAGTCCAGCTCGGTTCCGTCATAGTGTTCAGGAAGGGTGGGGTCGAGCTGGTAGCTTCGCCAGGCCACCTCCACCGCATCCCGGTGCGGAAACGCGGCCAGGGCGGCCTCAAAGCGGCGCTTGCCTATGTAGCACCACGGGCACGCGACGTCGGACCAGATCTCAATCTTCATACCTCCGACAACCCGGCGGCGGGCGGCGGCATTCCGGTGGCGGCTGTTAGGTACCTCACGGTAGGTCTTGTGTTGCGGCCCCCGATAGGGCGATAGTCGGATCAAAGGTTAAGCAAACGCCCTCGGAGATCTTGTTCCGAATCGCCATGCGGACTAAAGAACGGGTCCGCTGGAAATGCCAGGACAACTGGGGATCCCGGCCTGTCGTCCTCATGGAGGCCAGGAATGCGTATAGGACTTGTTGCCGGACCCTGGATCCCCATCCCACCCGTGACCTACGGGGGGATTGAACGGGTGGTGGACAGTCTGGCCCGGGGTTTGGTGGCAGCAGGCCATGAAGTGCTGCTCGCAGCACCTTCTGAGAGCACGTGCCCTGTGCCGATCGTGCCGGGAATGCGGGCGGCAGCCCCCCATGAGATGGGTTCCACGACATCGGAACTCAGCCACGTGGTACGGGCCTACGAAGGCCTGGGGGACGTTGACATCATCCACGACCACACGATGGCCGGGCCCCTGTACATGCATTCACCCCGGGAAACGCCGTTGGTTACCACCATCCATGGCCCGCTGAACGCGAACGCCGTGGATATCTACCGGGCCATCGCCCGGCGGGCAGCCATTATTGCGATTTCGCGGGACCAGGCTTCGCATGCTCCCGACGTGCCCGTCACCAGGGTGATCCATCACGGCATGGATGTCTCGCCGGTGCCGGTGGGCAGCGGCACCGGCGGGTACCTGTGCTTCGTGGGCCGGTCCTGTCCGGACAAGGGGCTGCTGGAGGCCATCATGATTGCCCGGGAGGCTGGCCTGCCGCTGCGGATCGCAGTGAAGATGCGCGAACCCGACGAAGTCCGGTACTTCCGCGAGGTCATCGAGCCCTTGCTTGGGCCCAACGAGGATTTCGTGGGGGAAGTGGACGACGCCACAAAGTACCGGTTGATGGGCGGAGCGCTGGCCTTCCTGAACCCCATCCAGTGGTCCGAGCCGTTCGGCTTGGTGATGATCGAGGCGCTGGCCACCGGAACTCCGGTCATCGGGACAAGGATAGGGTCCGCGCCGGAAATAATCGAGCACGGACGCACGGGCTTCCTCGGGGAGACGGAGGACCTGGCCGGTTTCGTCGGGGCCGCCGCCGGGCTGAGCAGGGAAGCCTGCCGTAAGGCTGTCGTGGACCGCTTCAGCGTCGAGCGCATGGTGGACCAGCACATCCGCCTTTTTATGGAACTGATCGAAAGCAGACGGGCCGGAGGGGTTCCGCATACTGCGCACGTGCACCAGAATCTTTAAGGGCTGGCGGTCCCTCCCGTCCCCGGCAGGATCCCTGAAGGAAGGAGCCCTTTCATGACCGCGTGGAACGAAGATACCGAGGCAGGCGCTGCCGAGTCCGGTTCGGTGACGGTACTGGAGGGATCCTCGTTCTGCATTTCATCGGGGACCGGTGACATCAGTTCCGACGGCGGCACGAACGGCGCGTTCTTCCAGGACACCCGCATCATTTCCCACTGGGTGCTGCGGGTAAATGGCGCGCTGCGCGAGCCGCTCTCGGCCCAGCGGCCCAAACCCTTCGAAGCCACGTTTGTTGGCAGGGCGAAGTGGCCGGACGGACGGTTCGACAGCCCCCTGGTGGTCCGGCAGGTCCGCCACATAGGGCCGGGCCTGCAGGACGACATCACGCTGGAGAACTACTCGGCGGAACCGGTGGAATGCGAGATTGAACTCCTTGTCGCAGCCGACCAGGCCGACCTGTTCGACGTCAAGGGCGGGCGGATTCCCGCTACCCACGAGACCACCCGGTCTGTACGGGACGGCCAGCTCATCATCGAAAACGTCCGTGACGGGCAGCAGCGCGGGACGGCGGTCCGCGCCCGCGGGGCTGAGGTCGGCCTGGATGGGCTGCGCTTCCGGGCAACCATCCCGGCCCGCGGCAAATGGGCCACGAGCGTCATCGTGGTACCCCTGACCAACGGCCAGGCGCCCGCCGAAGCTTTCACCGAAACCGGGATTCCGCATCACCGGGAAGGCGTCCGCCGGCACCGCCACTGGGAACAGAACGTTCCGCTGATCACCGTTGCGGACGCCAACCTGCAGGCCACCTTGAACCGGAGCCAAAGCGACCTGGGATCGCTGCGGATCTTTGATCCCCATAATCCTGAACGGGCGGCCGTGGCGGCGGGTGCGCCCTGGTTCATGGCCCTGTTTGGACGGGACTCCATCCTGTCCTCCTATATGAGCCTCATGGTTGACCCGAAGCTGGCCGCCGGCACCCTGCAGACCCTGGCAGGCCTCCAGGGGACCAAAGTGGACCCTGACTCGGAGGAGGAGCCCGGCCGGATCCCGCACGAGGTGCGGCTGGGCGTGACCGCGGGCCTGGCGGTGGGCGGAACAGCCTACTACGGGACCGCGGACGCAACCCCGCTGTTCGCCGCCCTCGTGGGGGAGCTCAGCCGGTGGGGCCTGTCCAAGGACGTTGTCCAGCCGCTGCTGCCGCACGTGGACCGCGCACTGGAGTGGATCGACCAGTACGGGGACCGCGACGGCGACGGTTTCGTGGAGTACCTTCGGCCCAATACCCATGGCCTGGTCAACCAGGGATGGAAGGATTCCTGGGACGGCATCAACTTCGCGGACGGAACAATGGCCGAGGCGCCGATTGCCCTGTGCGAGGTGCAGGCCTACGTCTACTCGGCCTTCGTGGGCAGGTCCCTGCTGGCCCACTGGGACGGCGACCGGGAGCTGGAGAGCCACTGGGCCAAGCGCGCCGAGGACCTGAAAGCGGCGTTCAACGAGAAGTTCTGGCTCCCGGAGAAGGGCTACTTCGCCGTGGCGCTGGACAAGGACAAGCGGCCGGTGGACGCCTGTACCTCGAACATGGGGCACTGCCTGTGGATGGGCATCGTGGACGAGGACAAGGCACCGTCCGTCGTGGAGCACCTCATGTCACCGCAGATGTTCACCGGCTGGGGGATCCGCACCCTGGGCTCCGACATGGGTGCCTACAATCCCGTCAGTTACCACAACGGTTCCGTGTGGCCCCATGATTCTGCCCTGGTTGCCACCGGGCTGATGCGCTACGGGTTTGTGGAGGAGGCCCGGCTGCTGGCCACCGGCATCCTGGAAGCCGCCGAACACTTCGACGGCCGGCTGCCGGAGCTCTTCTGCGGCTTTGACCGGGGCGAGTTTGAGGGGCCGGTACCCTACCCCACGGCATGCTCGCCCCAGGCCTGGGCTGCGGCGGCGCCCATACAGCTGATCCGCGCCCTGCTCCGGTTCGACCCCGTGTACACCCGCGGAGTAGTCCACCTGGCGCCAATCCTGCCCGAGGATATGGGCGACTTCCAGGCCGCGAACGTGCTGCTGGACACCTCCCGGATCACCATCCGGGCCCACGGCACCGGCGGCAGCATCGACGGACTGCCGCCGGGCCTCAAAATGCTCGCCGAACCCCGGCCGCACCTGGCCTACCCGCCCCAGGCTTATCCGGCCTGAGGCATCCCGCAGGGGAGGACCGGGCAGGGAGGACCAGGCAGGGAGGACCAGTCAGGGAAGGGCCCGCTCCAGCACGAAATCGTGCTCTACCGTGCTGCCCAGGCTGAAGGACTTGGTTCCCACCTTGCGGAAGCCGGATTTCTCGTAGAACCGGATGGCCCGGGCATTCTGGCTGTTGACTCCCAGCCAGATACCGCGGCCGCCGGCCTCCGCCGCCGCGCGGAGGCTCGCCTGCATCAGCTCCGCAGCGGCCCCCAGACCATGGTGTTCCGGGTGCACGTAGCACTTGCTCAGCTCTACCGACGGCAGGATTCCGAGCGCGGAAACGACGTCGGGGTCATCAGCCGGCCGGTTCACCAGCAGGCTGTAGCCACGCAGCCCGCCGCCACCGTCGATCACAAGGATGGTGGTGTCCGGGTCGGCAAGGTATTCGCGGAAGTGCCGTTCGCTGAGCTTGTTCGCAAGGTGCGCCGCGATGTCAACGGGTGAGGCCGACGGCGGGCACGCCAAGGGAAAGGTGACGGCCGCCAGCTCAGCCAGCGCACCGGCGTCGTCCGCTGCTGCCTTGCGGATGGAAGAGGTCATGCAGGGATTTTACGTCCCCACCTTCCGAGTTTTTGTCCAGATATGCAGGCTTTAAGGCGTTCCAACCCTGCATATCTGGACAAAAACTCCTGGAGGTTACTGCTGGAAGGCGGCGTCGAAGGAAGTGTTCGACGGCGGGAAGTCGAACTTCTTGAGGGCGGCGAGGGCTTCCGGGGCGCCGTGCAGGCGGTCCATGCCGGCGTCTTCCCACTCCACCGAGATGGGGCCGTCGTAGCCGATCGCGGACAGCGCCCGGAAGGACGCCTCCCACGGGACGTCGCCACGGCCGGCGGACACGAAGTCCCAGCCGCGGCGCGGATCACCCCAGGGCAGGTGCGAGCCCATGACGGTGTTCCGGCCGGTCTGGCGGATCTTGGTGTCTTTGCAGTCCACGTGGTAGATCCGGTCCTTGAAGTCCCAGATGAAGGAGACGGGATCAATGCCCTGCCACATCATGTGGGACGGGTCCCAGTTCAGGCCGAACGCTTCGCGATGGCCGATCGCTTCGAGGGTGCGGACGGTGGTCCAGTAGTCGTACGCAATCTCACTTGGGTGGACCTCGTGGGCGAAGCGGACGCCGCATTCGTCGAAGACGTCCAGGATGGGGTTCCAGCGGTCGGCGAAGTCCTGGTAGCCGGCGTCGATGACCTTTTCCGGTACGGGCGGGAACATGGCCACGTACTGCCAGATGGAGGAGCCGGTGAAGCCGACCACTGTGTCCACGCCGAGTGCCTTGGCGAGCCGGGCGGTGTGTTTCATTTCCTCCGCGGCGCGGGTCCGGACGCCTTCGGGATCGCCGTCGCCCCAGACCTTTGGCCCGACGATGGCCTGGTGCCGGAAGTCGATGGGGTCATCGCAGACGGCCTGGCCCTTGAGGTGGTTGGAGATGGCCCAGACCTTGAGGTTGTACTTCTCCAGCAGGGCAAGCTTGGACTCGACGTAGCCGGGCTCGTCCCAGCGCCAGGCGTCCAGGTGGTCGCCGGAGACGGCGATCTCCAGGCCGTCGTAGCCCCAGCCGGAGGCGAGCCTGGCAACTTCCTCGAGCGGCAGGTCGGCCCACTGGCCGGTGAACAGGGTAAACGGGCGGGGCATGTCAGGCTCCTTGGGATTCGGCGGCCGGGTTGGCGGGGGCAAGCTGGATGAGGCTGCTCCTGGAAGCGGCGGACCGTTCCACGGCGTCCAGGATGCGCTGGACCTCCAGCCCGTCTTCGAACGACGGCGACGGCGCGGTTCCTGAACTGACCGCCAGCAGGAAGTCGCGGACCTCGTGCGTGAACGTGTGCTCCCAGCCGATGATGTGGCCCTGCGGCCACCACGCATCAAGGTAGGGGTGTTCGGGCTCGCTGACCAGGATCCGCCGGAACCCTTGCTCCCGGGCGGGGGCCGTGGCGTCCAGGAACTGGAGTTCGTTGAGGTTTTCGAGGTCGAAGCGGAGGGCTCCCTTGTCGCCGAAAACCTCGAGCTGCAGGGAGTTCTTCCGTCCGGTGGCCACCCGGGAGGCCTCCACGGAGGCGATGGCCCCGGAGGCGAGGGACAGCGTTGCCCAGGCGGCGTCGTCGACCGTTACATCCTCCAGCCCGCTTGCGGGACCACTTTCCGCCGGGCGCCGGTTGACGAAGGTGTGGGTCCGGCCCGAGACCTCCGTGACCTTGTCCCCGAGCAGGAACAGGACCTGGTCGATGGCGTGCGAGGCGATGTCGCCGAGGGCCCCGGAACCGGCGGTTTCCTTCTTCAGCCGCCAGGTCATGGGCGCCTGGTCATCCGCGAGCCAGTCCTGCAGGTAGGCGGCGCGGACGTGCCTGACCGTCCCGATCCTGCCCTCGGAAATGAGCTCCCTGGCCAGGGCGAGGGCCGGGACCCGGCGGTAGTTGAACCCCACCATCGACTGCACGCCCCGGGGCCTCGCGGCGCTGGCGGCAGCGGTCATGGCTTCAGCCTCGGCCAATGTGTTGGCCAACGGCTTTTCCAGCAGCACATGCTTGCCGGCAGCCAGGGCGGCGATGGCGATTTCCGCGTGCATCCAGCCGGGTGCGCAGACGTCGATGATGTGGATGTCGTCCCGGTCCAGGACGCTCCGCCAGTCCGTGGCGGTCTCTGCCCACCCGTACTTCGCGGCTGCCTCCGCAACTGCTGCGGAGTCCCGGCCCACCAGGACCTTCTGCTCGAACGCGGGGACATCGAAGTAGCTGGCCACGTTCCGCCACGCGTTGGAGTGCGCCTTGCCCATGAAGGCGTAGCCGATCATGGCCACGCCCAGCGATTTGGCGGTGCCTGCGTCCGGGCTCATGAAGTGCCCCCAAGCGTCAGGGTTTCCGGTGCCCAGTCTTCGGGGAGGGGTGCCGACGCCGGCGCGGAGCTTGCCACGTCCACGAACGTTCCTGAATCCATGGACTCCGAGATGGAGACCATCGCATCCAGCACGTGGTAGGCCAAGTCACCGGTGGCACGGTGCGGGACACCGGCGCGGAGCGAGCGCGCCATGTCCAGGACGCCCATGCCGCGGCCGTTCGCGGGCCCCGTGGCAGGGATGGTGGTCCAGTCCTCGTCGCCTGCCCGCCAGAGCTTGACGTCGCCGTCGAAGTTGTTGGGGTCCGGCAGGGAAAGGGTGGCCTCGGTCCCGGTGATCTCCACGAAGCCCATCCGGGTACGGGGGGACTCAAAGGAGAAGACGCTGTGGGAGGAGGCGCCGGATTCGAACTGGGCCATCGCCGAGACATGGGTGGGGACTTCCACCGTGAATTCCTCCCCGGCCTTGGGGCCGGAACCGATGACGCGGACGTCCTTGGCCTTGGACCCGACGGCGGCCACCTTGCGGATGGAGCCGAACGACTGGACCAGGGTTGTGAGGTAGTAGGGGCCCATGTCGAACAGCGGACCCGCCCCGTACTGGAACAGGAACGCGGGGTTGGGGTGCCAGGACTCCGGTCCGGGCGTCTGGAAGGTGGTCATGGCCGCCAGCGGGGTGCCGATGTCGCCGCGCTGGATCAGGCGCAGGGCGGTCTGCAGGCCGGCGCCGAGGAAGGTATCGGGGGCGCAGCCCAGACGGATGCCTGCGGAGTCGGCGACTTTGAGGAGCCCCAGGCCTGATTCGCGGTCAAGGGAGAACGGCTTTTCGGTCCAGACGTGCTTGCCGGCGTTGACCGCTGCGGTGGCCACCTCGACGTGGGCTGCCGGGATGGTCAGGTTGACGATGATTTCGACGTCGGGGTGGTGCAGTGCCTTGTCCACCCCGCCCCACTCGGCGATTCCGTATTCCTTGGCGCGGGCCTCGGCGGCGTCCTCGAAGAGGTCCGCGATCACGTGGACCTTGAGGTCGGGGAAGGTGGTGAGGTTGTCCAGGTACTGCTTGCTGATGTTGCCCGCGCCGATGACGCCGACGCCAACCGGGCCTTTAGCCATGGAAGGGGTGCTCATGCCTGGGCTCCTTCGGTGTTTGCGGCGGCATTGAGGAAAGCGAGGCTCTCGGCGATGCCCTCGAAGATGTCTCCGGCGTAGTCGTCAAACTCCACCACGCCCACCTCCAAGGAGGTGGCGGCGGCGATGACGTCCAAGACCGGGACGCGGCCCTTGCCCGCAGGCAACTGTGCCTTGGTGTCGGTGGTGAGGGGCCCGTCCTTAATGTGGATCAGCTTCACCCGGTCACCGAGCCTGGTGAGGATGTCCACGGGATCCTGCCCGCCGACAGACACCCAGTAGGTGTCCACTTCGAGGACCAGCTCCGGATCGAGCAGGCCGGCGAAATACTCCAGGGCAGTCCGGCCCTCGATGGTGGACTCCAGCTCCCATTGGTGGTTGTGGTAGCCGACGCGGATGCCGTATTCGGCGCCCTTCCTGGCGGCCTCATTCAACGCCGCGGCCGTCGCCTGGATGTCCTCCGCTGTTTGCCAGCGGTCGGCGGCGATGAACGGATCGATCACGGTGGTGATGCCCAGGTCCCTGGCCGCCGCAAAGATCTCGTCCTGGTCCTGGCTGAGCAGGGGTGCGTGGCCCGAGGGGGCGGTTAGCCCGTTCTCCTTGAGGGCTGCACCAAGTTCCTTTGCCGTGGCCACGAAATTGTAGGGCTCCACCTGGGTGAAGCCGATCTCGGCCACCCTGCGGATGGTGCCTTCCAGGTCCTCCTGGATAGCGTCACGCAGGGTGTAGAGCTGAATTGAATAGGACAAGTTGTCTCCCGGTTGCTTGGCCACGATGGCAAGTGCTGTGATGCAGGTCTACCTGCAAAGCTAGGAGTACTTTTGCCGAACGTCAAGCAAAAGTTGCTGCCGTGACATAAATAAGTAGATCTGCTATCCATGTCCTATGAACAAGACCACCGCCCGGCAGGCCCCCGCGGACTCCCTGGCGTTGCCGGGACGCGCCGGCGACATCTTCCAGCTGCTGCGGGACGGCAAGGCCCGCACCCGTGCCGAGCTGGCCGGAACCACGGGCCTGGCCAGGTCAACCGTGGCGGCGCGAATTGACGCTTTGATCGCCTCGGGACTGGTCGGTCCGGCGGGCGAGGCAACCTCCAGCGGCGGCAGGCCGCCGTCGCGCTTTGCCTTCAACCCGGCCGCACGGGTGGTGCTGGCGGTGGACATCGGAGCCACGCACGTGGCGCTGGCAGTCACGGACCTGGGCGGATCCGTGCTTGCTGAACGGCGGATGGACCAGCAGGTGGCGGACGGGCCGGAGAAGGTGCTGGGATTGGTGGTCCGCGAGGCAGCGAAACTGCTGGCGTCGGCATCCCGGGGAGTGCCCGACCTTGCAGGTGTGGGGATCGGGCTTCCGGGACCCGTGGAGCATGACACGGGGCGCCCGGTAACACCGCCCATCATGCCCGGCTGGGACGGGTTCGATGTGGTCCGGTTTGTCCAGCGCTCGCTGCCGGTCCCCGTGCTGGTGGACAACGACGTCAACATCATGGCGCTGGGTGAACGAACCGCCCATTGGCCGGACCACGACAACTTCATCTTCGTGAAAGTGGCCACCGGCATCGGCGCGGGCATCATCAGCAGCGGCGAGCTGCAACGTGGCGCCAACGGCACAGCCGGCGACCTGGGCCATGTCCGCGTCCCCCGCGGGGACGACGTCCTGTGCCGCTGCGGAAACCACGGCTGCCTCGAAGCCCTCGCCTCGGGACCCGCCATTGCCGCAGCCCTGCGAAATGAGGGGCTGGAGGCGGCGAAGGGGGCGGACGTGGTCAGCCTGGTGGCCCACGGCAGCCAGCAGGCAATCCAGGCCTTGCGCCAGGCGGGCCGGGACGTGGGCGATGTGCTGGCCACCGTGGTGAACCTCCTGAACCCGTCGGTCATCGTGATCGGAGGAAGCATCGGGGAATCGGGTGAGCACCTGGTGGCCGGCGTCCGGGAGGTGGTCTACCGGCGCTCGCTGCCCCTTGCCACGTCGCAGCTTCGCGTGGGGCTGTCCCATGCCGGGGACAAGGCTGCCATCCTCGGGGCCAGCCAGCTGGTGACCCGGCATGTCCTCTCCCCGGCGGTTATCGAGGCAACCCTTGCCGGGAACGTCATAGCCGGCTGAACACCGCTACGGCGTGATGGTCCGGACAGGCGCGCCGGCCAGCCAGGCGGTGACGTCCTCGAAGGCCCCGCCGTAGAACTGTCGGTAGCTTTCCCGCGTGACATAGCCAAGGTGCGGGGAGAGTACCGTATTGGGCGCGGTAAGGAGCGGGTGGCCCGCCTGCAGTGGTTCCTGGTCGAACACGTCCAGCGCCGCCCCGCGGATCCAGCCTTCGCTGAGGGCCTTCAGCAGGGCGTCCTGGTTGACCAGCGGGCCCCGGGCGGTGTTGACCAGGACGCCTTCGGGTCCCAGCAGCCGCAGTTCCTGCTCACCCACGATGTTTTCCGAGCGTGCCGAGAGCCGCAGGTGGAGTGTGGCGACGTCGGACTGGCGGAAAAGTTCGTCCTTGGACACCAGCCGCGCGCCAGCCTCCTTGGCTGCTTCAGCCGTGAGGTTCTGGCTCCACGCGAGCACGTCCATCCCGAAGGCCCGCCCGTAGGCCGCGATCCGCCGCCCAATCTTGCCAAGCCCCACCACTCCCAGGGTTTTTCCTGCCAGTTCGAAGCCCACCGAGGTCTGCCAGGTGCCGGCGCGCAGGGAGTTCTCCTCGGCCGTCAGGTTCCTGGCAATGGCCAGCAGGAGCGCCCACGTCAGCTCGGGGGCCGCCGTGGGTGAACCAGGGGTGCCGCACACGGTGATGCCCTGTTCGACGGCGGCAGCAACATCGATGGAAGCATTCGCCATGCCCGTGGTCACCAGCAGCTGGAGGCCGGGAAGTTTTTCCAGGACCTCGCGCGGAAAGGCCGTCCGTTCGCGCATGGCAACCACCATGGTGACATCCGCCAGCGCGGCCACCAGGGCCTCGGGCGAGGCAAAAGGTTCACGGTAGGTAACAACACGCACCCCCTCCGCTTCGAGGGCTGCCCAGTCGGCAAAACCATGGGCTACATCCTGGTAGTCGTCAAGGATGGCGAGGCGGTGCTGCATGGCGTTGTCCTTCGTCCCGGATCTCTCTGGCGTGAAGTTCATCGTAAGGCAGCGGGTCCCGCGGGGCCGCCTGAAACGGTTGAACCGCCGCGCGTGATAGCAATGGAAGTGATGAAACCGCCCCCACTCCGGTCCTCCGCCCCGTGACCGGCCGGACCTTCGCCCGGATTCCCGCCAGCTGGATCCTGCTGGCCTGCATCGGCCTGCTTGCCCTCAACCTGCGGGGTCCGTTTGTAGCCGTGGCCCCGGTGGTGGACCTGATGCAGGCCGAGCTCAACTTCACGCCGGTGCTGCTGGGGCTGCTGACCAGCATCCCGGTTCTCTGCTTCTCCCTTGCCGCGCCCCTGGCATCCCTGGCAGCCAGGAAGTTCGGCGCCGAGTTCGCAGTGACGCTGACCATCCTTGGAGTACTTGCCGGCGTCCTGGTACGTTCCGCGGGAGGGCCCGTCCTGGTGGTGGCCGGCACCATTGTGATCGGCCTGGCCATCACGGTGGGAAACATCGCGGTGCCCCTGATTATCCGCCGGGATTTTGCGCCGGCCCGGCAGGGAACCGCGATGGGCATCTACACGGCTGCCCTTAACATCGGTTCGTTCCTGACGTCGGTGGCCACAGCACCGCTGGCAACCGTGGCCGGCTGGAGGTTTGCGCTGGGATCCGTGGCGGTCCTGGCAGTGGCGGCGGTGGTGGTCTGGATCCTGGCGGTGGGTCCGCGGAGCGCGTTCCTGGTCTCGCCCGAAAGCACGGCGGACAGCAGCTTGGCGCCGGTCCGGGGTTCGCGCTGGATTACTGCAGGGCTGACCGCCGGGTTCGCCGGGCAGGCGTTTTCCTATTACGGGGTAACGGCGTGGCTGCCCAGCTACCTCAACGACGAGCTGGGAATGTCCGCGTCCGAGGCCGGCGCGGCTTCCTCCATCTTCCAGATCCTCGCCATCGTGGGCGGCCTCGGGGTGCCGTTTGCCGCCAAATACATGAGCATGGCGTCCCTGGCGGTCACCGTGGGCGTGCTGTGGATTACCGTGCCCGCCGGGTTGCTGCTGGCTCCCGGGGCCTGGTGGCTGTGGTCCATTGCCGGCGGCATCGCCCAGGGCGGCGGCATTACCGTCATCTTCATCGCCATCATCCGGCTGGCAAGGGACCAGGCATCGGCAGGACGCATGTCCGCCGTGGTGCAGGGCGCGGGCTACGCAATCGGAGCTGCCGCCCCACCGCTGGTGGGCTTCATCCACGACGTCTCGGGCTCCTGGACCCCCGCACTGCTGGTGATCCTGGCGTCCGTGCTGACGTTCTTTGCCAGCACTGCCCTTTCCGTGCGGCAGGTGCCGAAGGGGCGCTGAGCCAGGCGCCGCCGTCGTACGTCCCTCCCCCCGGACACGCGAAATGGCACTTGGCGGCAGTAGTTTTCTAAAACACTGCCAGCAAATGCCATCTCGCGGGGAGGGTGCTCCGCCGCCGGGCCGGCCCTCCGGATTTCGGAGGTGCCTGTTGCGAAAGGGCGTGCCGGCCCGGCGAACGGAATTCTGGTTATGCGGCGGCGAGTTCCTCGACCGTGGCCTTCTCGCGGGCTTCGGTCAGGTACCGCGCATAGGCGGGGAGGGTGAGGAAGGACGGGAAGTCCTGGGCCATGGTGACCTCCTCGAAGATGTCGCGGGCGTCTTCGAAGCGGTCGCCGTCGAAGCGTTCCAGCCGCGCGAATTCCTCGTCCAGGAGTTCCTCGATCCAGTGGTGGGTGACGATTTCGCCGCGGTCCGTGATGGCGCTGGCAAACATCCACTGCCAGAGCTGGGAGCGTGAGATTTCGGCGGTGGCGGCGTCTTCCATGAGGTTGTGGATGGCTACGGCGCCGTTGCCGCGGAGCCAGGATTCGATGTAGCGGATCCCGACTTCGATATTGTTCCTGATGCCCTGTTCGGTGATGGTTCCGGTGGTGGCGGCCACATTGATGAGGGCGCGGTCGTCCGGGGTGACGTCCTCGCGGGTGCGGTCCAGCTGGTTGGGCTTCTCGCCCAGGATGCCATCGAACACTGCACGGCAGACGGGCACGAGGTCCGGGTGGGCCACCCAGGAGCCGTCGAAGCCGTCGTTGGCTTCGCGGGTCTTGTCTGCGCGGACCTTCTCGAACGCGTTGGCGTTCGCTTCGGGGTCCTTGCGGTTGGGGACAGCCGCGGCCATGCCGCCGATGGCCATGGCGCCGCGTTTGTGGCAGGCCCGGACGAGCTGTTCGGTGTAGGCGCGCATGAAGGGCTGGGTCATGGTGACCTGGCCGCGGTCCGGGAGGACGAAGCGGGGGCCGCGGGTGCGGAAGTTCTTGATCAGGGAGAAGATGTAGTCCCAGCGGCCGGCGTTCAGGCCCGCGGCGTGGTCACGCAGTTCATAGAGGATTTCCTCCATCTCGAAGGCTGCGGTGATGGTTTCGATCAGCACCGTGGCGCGGATGGTGCCCTGCGGGATGCCGAGCAGGTCCTGGGCGAGGATGAAGATATCGTTCCAGAGCCGGGCTTCGAGGTGGTTTTCGATCTTGGGCAGGTAGAAGTACGGGCCCTTGCCCTGGGCGAGGAGGCGGCGGGCGTTGTGGAAGAAGAACAGGCCGAAGTCCACGATCCCGCCGGCAATGGGCTGGCCGTCGATGAGCATGTGCTTTTCGGGCAGGTGCCAGCCGCGGGGGCGGACCACGATGGTGGGCAGTTCGCCCGAGGGACGGAGTTTGTATTCCTTGCCTTCTTCGGTGGTGAAGTCGATCCGGCGCTCCAGGGCGTCGGTGAGGTTCAGCTGGCCCTTGATCACGTTCCGCCAGGTGGGGGTGGAGGAGTCCTCCATGTCCGCGAGCCACACCTTGGCCCCGGAGTTCAGGGCGTTGATGGTCATCTTCTTGTCCACCGGCCCGGTGATTTCCACGCGGCGGTCCTCCAGCCCCGGGGCCGGGGGAGCGACACGCCAGGAGGGATCGTTGCGGATGTGTTCCGTTTCGCGGAGGAACCGGGGATCCTGTCCGGCAGCGATCTCAGCCCGCCGCGTCCGGCGTGCCTGCAGCAGCTCCTGCCGCCGCGCCGCCGTCGTCCGGTGCAGCTTTGCTATGAAAGCCAGGGCATCCGGGGTGAGTACCTCATCCTGCCGGCAAATCGGCTGCGCAGTCATGGTGATGCCATTGATGGTGAAGCTGTCAGTGAAGCTGTTCATTTCTGTCTCCTTAAAGACGAAAAGGGAAGTTCGACGGCGGCACTTGCCTGAGTGGGTGGGGCCGGGAAGGGACATCCTCCGCGTGCTATTCCCCATCCCCGTCGTAGGACCTCGCATAGCTCGGTCGACGGCGGGGACAGGGCCCCTTTTACGCACGCTTCCGGATGTCCCTTCCCGGCCCGGTGGCGGTCACACTGAGGTGAGTGCCGCCGTCGTGCCCTTCGGTGAGTCAAGCGAACAATTCACCTTGGGCGGGAAGGTTTTAGTGGAACTGGCCCTCTTCGGTCGATCCGACCAGTGCGAGGGTGGATGCGTTCGGGTTGAGCGCAGTGGCGATGTCGTCGAAGTAGCCGGTGCCGACTTCGCGCTGGTGCTTGGTTGCGGTGTAGCCGCGGGACTCGGAGGCGAATTCCTTTTCCTGGAGCTCGACGTAGGCGCTCATGCCTTCCCGGGCGTAGCCGTGGGCGAGATCGAACATCGAGTAGTTCAGGGCGTGGAAGCCGGCAAGGGTGATGAACTGGAACGTGAAGCCCATGGCGCCAAGTTCACGCTGGAACTTTGCGATGGTGGCGTCGTCCAAGTGCTTGCGCCAGTTGAACGACGGCGAGCAGTTGTAGGAGAGCATCTGGTCCGGGAACTCGGCCTTGACGGCTTCGGCGAACTTGCGGGCCAGCTCGAGGTCCGGGGTGCCCGTTTCCATCCAGATGAGGTCCGAGTAGGGGGCGTAGGCCTTGGCGCGGGCAATGCAGGGTTCGATGCCGTTGCGGACCTTGTAGAAGCCTTCGGCGGTGCGCTCGCCGGTGATGAATTCCTGGTCCCGCTCGTCGACGTCGGAGGTGATCAGCGTGGCTGCCTCGGCGTCGGTGCGGGCGATGACCACGGACGGGGTACCGGCGACGTCGGCCGCGAGGCGTGCCGCGTTCAGTGTGCGGACGTGCTGCTGGGTGGGGATGAGCACCTTGCCGCCAAGGTGGCCGCACTTCTTCTCGGATGCGAGCTGGTCCTCCCAGTGAACGCCTGAGGCGCCGGCCTGGATCATGGACTTCATGAGCTCGTAGGCGTTCAGCGGACCGCCGAAGCCTGCCTCGGCGTCGGCAACAATCGGGACCATCCAGTCCTCAACGGTCTGGACGCCTTCGGAGAACTCGATCTGGTCGGCGCGGAGCAGGGCGTTGTTGATGCGGCGGACCACCGTGGGAACGGAGTTGGCCGGGTAGAGGGACTGGTCCGGGTAGGTGTGGCCGGAGTTGTTGGCATCCGCGGCGACCTGCCAGCCGGAAAGGTAGATGGCGCGGAGTCCGGCTTTGACCTGCTGCACGGCCTGGTTGCCGGTCAGGGCGCCAAGGGCATTGGTGTAGCCGCCAGTCTTGTGCTCTTCGGTCAGCTGCTTCCACAGCTTCTCGGAGCCGCGGCGGGCCAGGGTGTGCTCTTCGGAGACGCGGCCGCGGAGGCGGACGACGTCGGAAGCCTTGTAGTCCCGGGTCACACCTTCCCAGCGGGGGTTGGCGGCCCACTCGAGCTCCAGGGCGGCGGCCTGCTCTGCGGGCGTCTGCTGGGTGGGCTCAAATGCTGCAGTCATCGTTGATCTCCTTGATTGAGCTCCGGAATCGGTAGGCGGGAACTGCGCCTTTGCAGTTCCCGCCGGCTTCCCGGTGCGGTGTTTCTTTCCGTGATCACTACTTTTCAGCACTTTCAACCACCTTTCTAGAGAAAATCTCTGGAAAGAATTGCACTTCTTCACGTATTCTTCAGAAATGGCGCCTGGAAGCTGGAACAGAGAAGTCTCGCCGCAAGCACCCTCCGCCGCGTCCGCTGGCCTGGACGTCATCAGCTTGGGCCGGCGGGTCAGGCATCTGCGCAAGCAGGCTGGACTGACCCTCGATGACCTCAGCGCCGCCGTCGGTACGGCGCCCAGCCAGCTGAGCCTGATCGAGAACGGAAAGCGGGAACCCAAGCTGGGGCTGCTCCAGCACCTGGCCTCCGCGCTCAACGTCAGCATCGACCAGCTTCTTGGTGCGGAGCCGCCCAGCCGCCGCGCCGCCCTTGAAATTGAGTTGGAACGCTACCAGCGCAGCCCGCTGTACGAGACGTTGAACCTGCCGAAAATCCGCATCAGTTCGCGGCTTCCGCTGGATGTGCTGGAGGCCCAGGTGGGCCTGCTGCATGAGCTGGAACGCAAGATGAACGAGCAGGTGGCCACCCCTGAGGAAGCCCGCCGGGCGAATGGCGAGCTGCGGGCCATGATGCGCGAGCGCGGCAACTATTTTCCGGAATACGAGGCCGAGGCGCAGAAGGTCCTCAAGGCCGTGGGCTACACCACCGGTCCGCTCAGCCAGCACGTCATCGCGGACATTGCCGAGAACCTTGGATTTACGCTCCACCATGTGGGTGACCTGCCGCATTCAACGCGGTCAGTGACGGACTTGAAGAACCGCAGAATTTATCTGACGCAGAGCCAGCGCCAGGACCATGACCCCCGATCGGTGCTGCTGCAGGCGCTGGGCCACTACGTCCTGGGGCATGAAACCCCGAAGAATTACGGCGACTTCCTGGCCCAGCGCGTTGCAACGAACTATTTCGCGGCCGCGCTCCTGCTCCCCGAGCAGGCCACCATGGAATTCCTGCACAAGGCCAAGGCGGCCAAGGAGATCGCGGTGGAAGACATCCGCGATGCTTTTGCCGTGTCCTACGAAACGGCCGCCCACCGGTTTACAAACCTCGCCACCCAGCACCTGGGCATCACCACGCACTTCCAGAAGACCCACCAGAGCGGGATCATCTACAAGGCCTACGAGAACGACGGCGTGGCGTTCCCCCAGGACCACACCGGCGCCATCGAGGGCCAGCCGTCATGCAAGGCGTGGACGTCCCGGGCAGTGTTCGACGTCCCGGACAAATTCAGTGCCTACAGCCAGTACACCGACACGCCCTCGGGGACTTACTGGTGCACCGCCCGCACCGAACGCTCCGCCACCGGGGAGTTTTCGCTGAGCATAGGGGTCCCGTACCAGCACGTGAAATGGTTCCGGGGGCGGGAGACGACGGCAAGGGCCAAGTCCACCTGCCCGGATCCAAACTGCTGCAAACGACCGCCGGCCGAACTTGCGTCGCACTGGGCCGGCAATGCGTGGCCTTCCGCGCGTGCCCATTCGCACCTGCTGGCCGCAATGCCGCCCGGGGCCTTCCCCGGTGTGGACGAGACCGAGGTGTACAGCTTCCTTCAGGCGCACTCGGGAAGCTAGCCAGCGGGGGCAGCCGTGACGACGTTAGCCGTCTCCGCGCCGCCGGGTGCCGAGCGCATGTCCAGGCAGATGATGTCCGTCAGGATGCCGTTTACTGCCCGGTACGATTCCGGATTGCCGGACCACCGGCCGGAATCGTGGAGAAAGCGCAGGAACGTCGTCAGCGAATAGGTGGCCACGATGCCTTCATAGACGGTATGGATGATGAGGGACGCCAATCTTGCTGCGACCTCGGCCGGGTCGAGGGCAGTGATGGAACGCTTTTCACCAAACTCAGGGTAGAAGCGGAAGAAGAGCTTCAGGCTCGCCAGCACCTCTTCCACGTCTGTGCTGAAGGGGCGCTGGACGTACCAGCAGATGAAGGCCGGGGCCAGGGTTTCCAACTCCCGGACGTTGCCCGATGAAGGGGTGGCCACTTGCGGTGCGGAGGCTTTGAAAGGGTCTCCTGGTTGGTTCCGTACATGGTTCGTTCGTCCCGCCCGTCGGCGCTGGTTCCTGCCCACAGTGATCCTCGCTTCCTTCCGGCTCTCCTGGTCCTCCAAACAGTAGGGAGGAAACTCTCAGCCCTGCGACAGCCTGAAGCGCGTATGTGGATAAGAAGCCGAAACCTGACCTAATGCCTGCCCGCTTGTGTTGGGCTTTCCCGCAACGCGCGCTCACTTTCCAGACGAAAGTGATGGGGCGTTGGCGGATACGCGGCGGGAAGTGATGGGGCTTGGGTCAGCCCTGCAGCGCCCGGTACGCGTCCGCTGCCGCCGGGTGCAGGGGGACTCCGACGGTATTGATGAGGCTTTCTGCGCCGAGGAACTGCACGCCCAAGCTGGACTGGGGGATCAGCTCGGCGGCGGAGTGCACCAGCAGCTGCACCCGTCCGCTCCACGGTGGCGTTGTCCAGGTCCCTGCGGCACAGGAGCAGGTTGGGCGCACCCACCGTCCACACGGCCGGCACCCCCGGGTAGCTTCCCTCGGGGATAAGGACGCGGTCGTAGATGCCGCCGTACCGCCGCCGCAGTTCCGGCAGCAGGCCGGACAGGTCCAGGAAGGCCAGCGCGACGTCCTGTTGGGCTGCGGCGATGGCTGCGGTGGGGAATCAGCCGGACCAGAACGGGGCATCCACCTTTTCCGTTTTGAGGGCGGCAATCCCATCGTTCAGGCCAGGGTTTTCGACGACGGCCGTTCCACCCGGAGGCGCAGCGCCACATGCTGAGGTAGCCCGCGCTAAGTGATAGAGCGTCCAGGCGGTGCGGCGTCCCGCGCGCGGGAGACCAAATCGAGCGCAAAGCGTGATCCTGCCGGCATGGTCCTCCGCCGTCGTCGCTGTTTCACTGGGAGGAGGCGGATTCCCGCCCGCGGCATGCCGGGGAGGCAATAGAGATGTTTCGTTTCAGCGGATGATCGCGTGGGGTGCCTTGATGGGACTGGCAGGGTGTGCGGCGCCAGGCCCGTCCCCGGCCCCGGAGCTCCTCACGGCCGACGGCGTCTAGCGGGTCTATGTGGACCGGGAGGAGTACGCCGCTGAACTGCGCTCCTTCCGGGCTTCCGCGCTTTTCCTCGGCGAAGCATTGCTGGCCGACGGCGGCGACGGCGCAAACGGGAACGTGGTGTCCTCGCCCGGGAGCCTCCTAATTGCCCTCGCCATGCTCCGTGCAGGTGCCACCGGTAAAACCGCTGCCGAGATGGACAGCATCCTGCAATTTCCTCCCGAGACGCGCGATGAGGCCATGAACGCGGTCCTCCGCTCGCTCGAAAGGTTCGACGGTGACCCCGGTGCGGTGGATGAGGAGAACCCGCCGCAGAAGCCGGTCATGCACTCGGCCAACGGCCTGTTTGTAGATACAGACGTGCCTACCGGACAGCCCTTCCTGAATACCCTGGCCCGGCATTATGGGACCGGCGTTTATCCCGTGGATTTCAGTGATGAGGGTGCAACGAAGCCCGCCATTGATGCCTGGGTGAACAGGAGCACCGGCGGCAGGATCAAGGAAGCCCCGGCGGAGTACGACCCCAACAACACTTTCAGCCTGCTCAACTCGTTGTACTTCGCCTCTGCCTGGAGCGCACCGTTCGATCCGAACGCCACCTCTGACCTGCCCTTCACAACAGCGGTGGGCGAGGAAATCAACGTGCCCGCCATGCACAACGAACTGAGGATGAAATATGCGGAAGGCGCCGGCTGGCAGGGTGTGGATCTTCCCTATGCCGACGGTTTCGTCATGCGGCTGGTCCTGCCCGAAGAGGAGTCCGCTCCCGCTGGCAGTCCCGTCTCTGCGGCCTTCGACGTGACGAAACTTACCGAATTCGCGGACACGTTTGATACCGCCCGGCCCGCGTCAGTCCAAATCCAGCTGCCGCGCTGGGACCACAAGTCCAGTTTTGACCTCCGCAAGGTCTTCGAGGCGCTGGGACTAGAGAACATGCTCGGCACCACGGATGACTTCAACAACATCCAGCCGCAGATGATGATCACACAGGCCGCCCAGGCGGCCAACATCACTGTGGCCGAAAAGGGTACCATCGCCGCCGCGGTGACCCAGATCAACGGCGAGGCCACCAGCGCTCCGCCGGAGCCCGAGCGGACCATCGCGTTCGACAGGCCGTTCCACTACCAGATCGTCCACGTTGAAACTGGGCTGCCGCTGTTCATGGGAACTGTAACCGACCCCAGGTGAATGAACGTCTAGGGCCGGCCGGCGTTGTCCCCGGCCGTCAGACGCTCCATCAGCTAATGCACGAAATGACGGAACCCTCTTGCATTCAGTGCAGGAGGGTTCCGGAAAAACGCACATTAGCTGAGAGAGCGTCCGGGGCTGGTGGCGGGTTAGCGGGCGCCGCCCTGCCACAGCGCATCAAACGGAGCGCCGGACGCGACGCGGTTGCGGATCCCCGCGATGACAAAGTCCTTGGCTGTGCGTGCTGCGTCGAGCGGCGATGCCCCCTTGGCGAGTTCGGCAGTCACTGCGGCAGCCAGCGAGCAACCGGCGCCGGAGACAGCCACCTCGCCCACCTTGGGCGCGCTCAGGACTTCCAGGGTTTCGCCGTCGTAGAACACGTCGACGGCGTCCGGGCCCTCAAGCCGCACCCCGCCCTTGGCGAGCACGGCCGCGCCGCTGATTTCGTGGATGCGGACGGCGGCGGCCTTAAGCGACTCGACATCGGTGATTTCCAGACCGGAGAGCGACTCGGCTTCGAAGTGGTTGGGCGTGACAAAGGTGGCCAGCGGCAGGATCTGGGCCTTGAGGGCCTGGTCCGTATCCAGCGCATGCCCGGGCTCCTGGCCCTTGCAAATCAGCACCGGATCCAGGACCACATTGCTAAAAATGTTGGCTTCCAGCGCATCAGCTACCGTGCTGATCGTGGCGGGGCTGCCCAGCATCCCGATCTTGACGGTGTCCAATACCGGCCGGCCGGGTACGGACTTCCCGTCCGGGGCCGGACCGTAGGCCGCCGTGGTCGCCTCCAGCTGGTCCGCGATGACCTGCTGGTCTACCGGGACAAAGCGGTGGTTCCACTGGTCGTTCGGGTTGAACGAGACGATGCAGGTCAGGTTGGCGATGCCAAACACGCCGAGCTCCTGGAACGTTTTCAAGTCGGCCTGGGCGCCGGCGCCGCCAGTGGCCTCGGACCCTGCAATGGTCAGGACAACTGCCGGAGCAGCAGCGGACTGTGGTGCGTCAACGGAAACGGAAGTCATGGCACCATCCTGCCATCCGGCGTCGTCCGCCCGCTTTGTGGGGCTGTACAGCATCCGGATGTGCTGCTGGTCAGGGTTCCAAGACCGCCGCAGCTGGCGGCGGCCCAGCGTCGTGGCCATGCTCCGCTTCATCGGGCACCTTGACGATTAGGACCACGGCCGAGCGGCCCAGTGCGGCGCAAAATCCGGCCCATAGCACTAAGCCTCGATCCACCGATGAGCCTTCGGCTGGCCGTCCTGGCGTGACCGGTGCGAGATGATGCGCCGCGGGCAGGGGTGTGTTCCGGGCGTCG
>NZ_JBIVRG010000024.1:0-33580 GCF_044755505.1 Pseudarthrobacter sp. NPDC092202
CGACGCCCGGAACACACCCCTGCCCGCGGCGCATCATCTCGCACCGGTCACGCCAGGACGGCCAGCCGAAGGCTCATCGGTGGATCGAGGCTTAGGCGTGCGAGTAGGTAAGGCAGTCAGCGTTGTCAGCACCGGGGCCGACATGCACCTCGGCCGCCTTGCACATCAGGTGGTCGTTGTGGACGCATTCGGAGCGCTGGCAGGCTCCGACGTCGGCAAGGACTTTCGGCAGTCCGCCGTGCATACCGGTGTCGATGAAGGTGGCGCAGTGCGCGTGGTTTTCCGCGCCGCCAACCGTGATGGCGGCAGCATTACAGTTGGTGTGATCGTTAAAGGAACAGTTCGTTACGCTGCAGTCGGCCACGTGGGTTGTCATGAGCTTCCTCCAAGTTCCACCGCCCGGCCGGGCGGCTCCTGCACCCCACGGTAAACCTGTCCTCCGCGTTCAAAAAGACCCAATTGTGTTGCCTATTTCCCCTGTGCCTGCTGGATCATCCTTGCCTCGCACAGATCAAGCCAGCGGACCTCCGCCTCAGTCTGGAAAATCAGGGAGTCCAGGACCAAAAGCCACGCCGTATCAACGGCCCGCTGGTTTGAAGCCGTGTCCCGCCGGGCTTTGGTGTAGTCCTGCAGGGCGCGGACGGAGGCCATCCGCTGGCCCTGGATAATGGCTTGGATATCGACGCCCGGCGTGGTGACGGCGAGCGCCAGCTTGATGGCCAACTCGTTGCGCGGCGGGCTGCTCCGCTCCACCGGCGCTGCGAACCACTCCCGGATCTCCGCCCTGCCGGCCGCCGTAATGCTGTACACCACGTGGCCGTTCCCGTCGTCGCCGTCCCGGGCCACCAGGGCGTCGCGTTCCAGCCTGTCCAGGGTGGTGTACACCTGTCCGATATTCAGCGGCCAGGTAGCGCCGGTGCGCGCCTCAAACTCGGCCCGCAGCTGGTAGCCGTAGCGGGGCTGGTCCTGCAGCAGGGCGAGGAGGCTATGGCGGATGGACATGCTGTTCCTTGTGCTCGGCGGGCAACGGTCTGCGGGCGGAGCGGTTACATGACCAAGAGGATCTTGCCGACGTGATCACCGGTGTCGAAGTACCGGTGGGCCGCGCGCACCTGGTCGAGCGGGAATGTCTTTGCCACCAGCGGCCGGACCCTTCCGTCGCTGACCATCGGCCATACGGCGTCGCGGACGGCGGACATAATGGCGCCTTTCTCCTCCACGGGTCGCGGGCGCAGGGCTGTGGCCACCACAGCAGCCCGCTTTTGAAGCAGCTGCCCCAAATCGAGCTCACCCTTGGTGCCGCCCTGCAGTCCGATCACCACCAGGCGTCCATAGTCAGCGAGCGCGTCCACGTTCTGCTTGAGGTATTTGGCGCCGACGACGTCGAGGATGACGTCCGCACCCTTGCCTCCGTTTTGGCGGCGAAGGCTCGCGGGAAAATCTTCCTCGGCGTAGTTGATGGCTATGTCCGCACCCAGGAAGGCCTTTGCCGTGCTCACTTTTTCATCAGAACCGGCCGTGGTGGCAACCCTGGCGCCGAGCGCCTTGGCCAGTTGGATGGCCATGGTGCCGATCCCGCCTGTGGCCCCATGGATCAGGACGGTCTCCCCCTCCTGCAGCTGGGCGGTCATGACCAGGTTGGAGTACACGGTGGCGGCAACTTCGGGAAGCGCTGCCGCGGTGACCAGGTCAACGCCGTCAGGCACCCGGAGGACCTGCTCGGCGGGGACGGCCACCTGCTGGGCATAGCCGCCCCCTGCCAGCAGCGCAACCACTTTGTCACCGAGGGAAAACGCCCTCGTGACACCGGGACCGAAGCCCGCAATCCGGCCGGACACCTCAAGCCCGGGAATGTCCGGGGCTCCCGGCGGCGGGGGGTAGAAACCCCTGCGCTGCTGCACGTCCGCCCGGTTGAGGCCGGCCGCCACAACGTCGATCAGCACCTCTCCGGTACCGGGTACCGGGGCCTCGACCTCGCGGACCTCCAACACTTCCGGGCCGCCCGGCTCCGAAATGTAGACGGCTTTCATGGAACACTCCCGTTTCTGACTGAATACTGCGTGCAACCAGTGTGCACCGGACACCTTCCGGACTCTGTTTTGTTGCAGGCAAGTGCCTATGAAACACTACTTGTTGAGGAAGGTTGTCCGAGCGGCCGAAGGAGCTAGTCTTGAAAACTAGTGTGCGGTAACCCCGTACCAAGAGTTCGAATCTCTTACCTTCCGCGAAACAGGACCCCTGTCTGCCAGCATGCTGGCGGACAGGGGTCCTTCGTTTAAGCTGCGGCAGGCCGCAGCGGGACCGGAATGGGCAGCCGCGAGGGAAACCAGCGCCCCCCGCGTAAATTGTTCCGGCAAATTTGCCCCGCACCGTTCCACCAAAGCTACTGGCCGGTATCCTTTGTGATAGTCGGCACACTGGGGTAGATGCCGGCCACCACATACCGCCAACAGCATCACCGGAACCGGGGCTACTGGGGCTCCCGGCCGGTAGGTGGCCCGTTCCGCTGGGGAGCGTCCCGCCGAATGCACGCGCTATCAACCCTGCGTTCATTCAGCGCTGTTGTGATGTGCCGGATACCACTTGACCAGGAGCAGGATCCGGGCCCCTGTCCGTCGGTACAACCCGGACATCTTCCATCGGGTCCCCCACCGGGACACCCTTATGAAAGTACGAGCGGATGCATCACACACCTTGGAAACTAGCGCTGGGTACAGCGTTGTCGGCGGGGCTTCTGGCTCCCCTGGCAGTATTGCCCGCAGTTGCGGACAATACAGCCGCGGAGGTCTCACCTGCGGCAGGCACATCCCCTGTTGTCATTAACGAGGCCTACCTCAGTGGCGGCAGCACGGGCGCCGCCTACAAGAACCGGTTCCTGGAGCTTTACAACTCCTCTGACGCCCCGGTGTCGCTGGACGGCTGGTCAGTCCAGTACCGCTCGGCAGCCGGTACGGCAGCCCCTACCTCAGTGGCACCCCTTTCCGGCACCATCGCGGCAAAGGGGCATTACCTGATCCAGGGTGCCAGCAACGGAACCAACGGCGCGGACCTCCCCACGCCGGACCTCGTGGCGGGAGGCCTGAATTTCAGCGGCACCTCCGGCACCATCGTGCTCGCAAAGCAGCCCACCGCCGTCGCGCTGTCCACCGGCTCCCAGGTGGAACCCGCGGGCGTGGCGGACCTGCTGGGCTACGGCTCCTCGAACACATTCGAAACCGCATTGGCTGCGGGCCCTGCGGGTACCGGCGACGCGAGGAGCCTGAACCGCAGCGGGGGCGCGGACAGCAACAGCAATGCGGCGGACTTCAGCCTCAGCGCAACCATCAGCCCAACCCCTGGCGGCGGCACCGCACCGGATCCCGATCCCACACCCGACCCCACGCCGTCAAACAGGTCCATCGCCGAGATCCAGGGCACGGGCGAGCAAAGCCCCCTCACCGGATCAACAGTAACCACCATCGGTAAGGTCACCGCGGTCTTTCCCACCGGCGGCCTCAACGGCTACTACCTGCAGACAGCGGGAACCGGCGGCGACCTGACGGCAACGAACCACGCCGCCTCGGACGGAATCTTCATCTACTCCCCCGCCACGGTGGCATCGGTCCAGGCCGGAGACCACGTCCAGGTCACGGGCACCGTGGCCGAGTACTACGGCATGACGCAGATCAACGTCACTGCAGCCGCAGGCCTGGCCAAATTGGCTGAGGCCGCACCCGAAGTCAAGGCAACGCCGTTCACGCTGCCCGCAAGCGAAACCTTCCGCGAATCCCTGGAAGGCATGCTCCTGGCACCCCAGGGCCCGCTGACGGTCACGGACAACTACACCCTGAACCAGTACGGCGAGATCGGCCTCGCCGGCGGAACAACGCCGCTGGTCCAGCCCACCGCCGTCGCCCCCTACGGCTCAGCTGAGTACACCGCAACGGTGGCGGACAACGCGGCGCGCGGGATCAAGCTCGACGACGGTTCCAGCACCAACTTCCTGCGGGACGCCCCCACCAAAGCCCAAGTGCTGCCCTACCTGACCACGGCTGACCCGGTACGGGTGGGCTCGCCGGTCACGTTCACCACCAATGTGGTGCTCGGATACGGCAACAACGCCTGGAAGCTCCAGCCGCTGACCCACCTCACAGAAGCGAACAAGGCCACAGTCCAGCCGGCGTCGTTCGGGGCTACGCGCACCGACGCTCCTGCCGCAGTAGGAGGCAACCTCAAGATCGCCTCCTTCAACGTGCTCAACTACTTCCCCACCACCGGTGACCAGCTCACGGGCTGCACCTACTATGAGGACCGCGAAGGCAACCCGATCACGGTCCGCGGCGGCTGCGATGCACGCGGCGCCGCCAACGCAGAGAACTTCGAACGGCAGCAGGACAAGATTGTCTCGGCCATCTCCAAGGCCGGCGCCGATGTTGTCTCACTGATGGAGATAGAGAACTCCGCACAGTTCGGCAAGGACCGGGACGACGCCCTGGCCAAGCTGGTGGACGCCCTGAACATCGAAACGCCGGGCATCTGGGATTACGTCAGGTCCCCTGCCAACGCGCCGCCGCTGAGCGACGAGGACATGATCCGCACCGCGTTCATCTACAAAAAGGCAGTTGCGGAGCCTGTGGGTGAGTCCATCATCCACAACGACACCGTGGCGTTCTCCAACGCCCGCAAGCCGCTGGCCCAGGTTTTCAAGCCCGTGGGTGGCGGTACGGGCACAGAGTTCATCGCCATCGCCAACCACTTCAAATCCAAAGGCTCCGCGGCCACCCCCGAGGACACAGACCAGGGGCAGGGCGCATCAAACCTGGCACGCACAGCCCAGGCAAAGTCCCTTCTCGACTTCACCAGGTCCCTGCAGCAGTCCAAGGGCACGGACAAGGTGTTCCTGATCGGCGACTTCAACGCCTACGCCAAGGAAGACCCCATCAACGTCTTCACCGCAGAGGGCTACGTCAACCAGGACGAGAAAGCACGCAACGCCGACGGCACCGCCAAGCACTCCTACCTCTTCGGCGGCCTGGTGGGCTCGCTGGACCACATCCTGGCCTCCCCCGCCGCCAATGCGGTGGTCACAGGTGCTGATATCTGGAACATCAACTCGGTTGAGTCGGTGGCCCTGGAATACAGCCGCTACAACAACAACGTCACCAACTACTACGCACCGGACCAGTTCCGTGCCAGCGACCACGATCCCGTGGTGGTCGGCCTGGACCTGCAGTCCACTCCGGCCACCGTTGACCTGAACTTCCTGGGCATCAACGACTTCCACGGCAGGATCGACACCAACACGGTCCTGTTCGCAGGAACCATCGAGAAACTCCGTGCGGCGGCCGCACCCGGCGCCACCGCCTTCCTCTCCGCCGGGGACAACATCGGCGCGTCGCTGTTTGCCTCCGCGGTTGCCAAGGACCAGCCCACCATCGATGTGCTGAACGCCTTGGAGCTTCGGGCTTCGGCCGTCGGCAACCACGAGTTCGACGGCGGCTGGGCGGACCTGCAGGACCGCGTCATCGCCGGCGGCACCAACGCCAGGTTCCCCTACCTGGGTGCGAACGTGTACAAGAAGGGCACCACTGAGCCGGCCCTGCCAGAGTTCACCATTTTGGAGATGGACGGCATCAAGGTGGCCGTCATCGGCACGGTCACGCAGGAAGTCCCTTCCCTGGTGACCCCCGCCGGGATTGCCGACCTTGAGTTTGGTGATCCCGTGGACGCCATCAACCGGGCGGCCGCACGGATCACCGCGGAGAACCTGGCCGACGTCATCATCGTGGAAAACCACGACGGCGCCGGTTCGGGAACGGTGGAAGGCTCCACCCTGGAGGAGGAAGTGGCTGCCGGCGGCCCGTTCGCGAAGCTGGTCACCGAAACGTCCCCGGACGTTGACGCCATCTTCACCGGGCACACCCACAAGGAGTACGCCTGGGACGCACCGGTTCCCGGTGTGGAGGGCAAGACCCGGCCGATTGTCCAGACGGGCAACTACGGCGAGAACGTGGGCCAGATCCAGCTCACCGTGGACACCGCCACCAAGCAGGTGACTGCGTACAAGGCCGGAAACGTCAAGCGCACCACCGATCCTGCCGCAGACCTGGTCGCCGCCTATCCGCGCGTGGCCGCCGTCGACGCGATCGTTAAGAAGGCACTGGCGGACGCCGCCGTCATCGGCGACCAGCCCGTTGGTGCCGTCACGGCCGACATCACCACGGCCTTCACCACGGACGCCGCCGGAGTGGCAAAACGTGATGACCGCGGCAGCGAATCCACGCTGGGCAACCTGGTGGCGGACTCGCTGCTCAACTCGTTGCAGCCCGCCGAACTGGGCGGCGCCGAAATCGGTGTGGTCAACGCGGGCGGCTTGCGGAACGAGCTGTACTACGCCCCGGACGGCACCATTACCTACGCCGAAGCCAACGCGGTGCTTCCGTTCGTCAACAACCTGTGGACCACGTCCCTGACGGGTGCACAGTTCAAGACGCTGCTGGAGCAGCAATGGCAGACCAACCCGGACGGCACGGTTCCCAGCCGCGCCTACATCCAGCTGGGCCTGTCCAAGAACGTGAACTACACGTACGACGCCGCGCGGCCGGCCGGTGACCGCATCACCTCCGTCCGCGTGAACGGGGCTGCGCTTGATCCGGCCAGGTCCTACCGGGTGGGCACATTCAGCTTCCTGGCAACCGGGGGCGACAACTTCCGCGTTTTCACCGAAGGTGCCAACACCAAGGACTCGGGGCTGGTGGACCGTGACGCGTGGATTGGCTACCTGCAGGACAGCAGCCCGGTCTCGCCCGATTTCGCCCGGCGATCGGTGGCCGTCACGAACACCACCGCCAGTGAGGTCAAGTCCGGCGAACCGGTCAGCCTCTCGGTCTCCAAGCTGGACCTGACCTCTCTGGGCAGCCCGGTCAACAAGACCCTCTCGGCAGTGTTTACGGACACCGCCGGGGTTGTGACCGAGCTAGGGTCCGTGCCCGTCACGGCCGGTTCCGCAACAGTGGACCTGGCCATCCCCTCAAGTGCCGCTGCCGGGCCGGGAACTTTGGTCCTCACCGCTGCGGAATCGGGGACGAGGGTCACGGTAGAGGTCAAAGTGGCAGCAACCGGGCCTGCCGAACCGGTTTGCACCAAACCGGTCAAGCCTTCACGGCCTGCGGACCTGGCCGGCCAGCTGAATTATGGCCAGGCCATGGCCGCTTACCGGGCCTGCCTGCGCGGCTGACGGCCCCGCCTGGAAGTGTGAAAAGTCCGGAAAACCTCCGACGCTCTCTCACTTAAGGCGCCATTTCCCCAGATGCTCTCTCACCAGTGAGAGAGCATCTGGGCTTTAAGCACATCAAGTGAGAGAGCGTCCGGGGCAGCTACAGTCCGAGGATGGCCCTGGCGATCTCGTCGGCGTCCCGGAGCGTCCGCTGGCCGCTCCGGTAGGCAGGCTGGCCGGGCTGCACGGCTTCGGCGGCGATGGCTGTGCCCCACTGCGAGGACGAGAGCTGGAGGCCCAGCACATAAAGGTTCCCGGACACCGACCCGTTGGCCGCCACCGGCCGGTAGGGGTGGGGCACAACATCCAGGCCCGTGGACTGCACCGGTGCGCCCTCCGCCGTCATCATCAGCCGGGGCCTGGCGAGCCCCTCCGCGAGCAGCTGTTCAAGCACGGGTGAATCATTTGCGGACACCCTGTTGCCCGGGGCGAGCGCCTCCACCATGGTCTTTGCCGTCACGGGCGGCCCGTCCACCCAGGGGGACGTGGCAGTGAACACGGCGTTCCTGCGGTCAACGCCGAATTTGGGGTCGGGCCCCACGAAGCTGACAATTCCGGCGGTTGCGAGCGCGGCGAGTTGCTCCGAGCGGAGCGCCGGCGGCCCGCTGGCCAGCCCTTCCACAAAGGACTCGAACCAGCCACGCAGTCCGGCGACCCATGATTCGTCGGTGATGCCGCCGTCGGCCACTGCTGTTTTGAGGACAGCCCTGCCGCGGTGCAGCGCGCCGATGGCCATCTTCACCGGATCATCCTCGCCCAGGGCTGAGCGGCGGGCATCGTCCAGCAGGTATTCGACGACGGCGGCGTCCAGCTGGGCGCGGGAAGCGAAGGAGCGCCCGGCCAGCGGCGCTGCCAGCCCGGGCAGGTCAAGCCGGTGGCGCGGGCCCACGTGCACGGCCAGGACGCTCTCAACACTGTCCTCCCACTTGGCAGCGCTGTGGGCATGCGGGTGCAGCGCCTCTTCAAGCGCAGTGAGGAAAGCAGCGGCACCAGGGACGGCGCCAGGCTGCGAGCGCACCAGGGTTGAGTAGTACGCCCAGAGCGTGTCGCGGTGTAGCAGCGGCCAGAGGTCGTGGTCGAAACCCGGCCGGATCCCTGCGGTGCGGAAGCGCTCCAGGGCGGCTTCGGTGAGGTACCTCAGGGTGACCGACGACGGGTAGTAGCCGGCGAGCGCCGCTTTGGCCCGGTAGGGGGTCCCGCGCCGTGAGGCGGCAATGATCAGCGGCTCCTGGCCGGACGGTTCGTACGTCAGCTTCCCGCCGTTGCTGACGAACTTGCCCCCGCGGCCCTCGGTGAGCTGTCCCATGGCATCGAAAAAGTTCAGGCCCATGCCGCGGACCAGCACGGGCTCACGGGCGGGAATGGCGGCCCAGTCGACGTCGGCCGGCACAGCCGGCGGCAGGTACCGCAGGCCGAGTTGCACCGCCGCGCCCTGCAGCTCCCGCTGTTCCGGATTCAAGCGGGACGGGACGTGCCCCAAAGCAAGCACCACGGCGTTGGTGCGGAGCGTGGCACCACTTGCCAGGCCGACGTCGTATATTCCGTCCGCCGCCGGACGCACCGACTCCGCGGACGTTTCGTGGAATTCGATGGTGACGCCGTCAGGTGCTTTCTCCGTCAGCTCGTCCAGTGTGCAGCGGAGGTAGCGGCCGTAGAGGGCCCGGCTGGGGAAGTCGCTGGATTCCAGGACGGCCAGTTCAGCCCGCTCGTCATCGGTGAGGAACGGCGACGGGTGTGCCTGCTGCAGCGCCCGCCACTGGTCAAAGGTGGTCCCGGCGATGGGCGCGGCCAGGGCAGGGTCCTGCGGAACCAGCGTGGGATAGAAGGACTGCGTGTTCATCAGGTACAGCCGTGACTGCTGTGGCTGCCACACATGCCCGGGCCCTGCCGGGAAAGGATCGACGACGTCGATGTGGAGCCGCACTGAACCCGTGCCGTCCGTGGCCAGGGCGGCTGCGTGCGCGAGCAGGCGTTCCAGAACGCTGGTGCCCCGGGGACCTGCACCGATGATGGCGGTCCGGATGCTCTGCGTTATTTCCACGGCATCCAGCGTACGGGCTGAACGCGTGACTTGCCCGCCGGCAGCTAAGTTGTTTGGATGGCCCAATGACCACCACTGCAGCTGATTCAGCGTCCGTCCCCGGCTCCGGCCAGGCCACCTCCAGCGCTGCGCCCGAGCCCGTCGACGAGAATGTCTGGCTGGAGGAGATTTACGGCGAAGAGCAGCTTGCCTGGGTCAAGGAGCAAAACTCCCGCACCGAAGATTTGCTGGAGGATGCGGACTACGCCTCCCTGGAAGGAAGCATCCTGGAGGTGCTGGACTCCACGGACCGCATTGCCATGGTGGGCAAGCGCGGGGACTGGTACTACAACTTCTGGAAGGACCGCCACAACCCCAAGGGCTTGTGGCGGCGCACTACCTGGGAGAGCTACTGCACGGATTCCCCCGAGTGGGACGTTCTGCTCGACGTCGATGAGCTGGCCGCAGCGGAGGGCCAGGAGTGGGTGTTCCACGGCGCAACCTTCCTGCGGCCCGGGGCCGGCGAGCCCTACCGGCTGGCCCTGCTGGCGCTCTCCCCCGACGGCGGCGATGCGAACCGGTACCGGGAGTTCGACGTGGAGAGCAGGACGTTCGTGGACCCTGTCCAGGGCGGTTTTGACCTGCCGACGGCGAAGGGCAACGTTTCGTGGCTGGACGCGGACACGCTGCTGGTAGCCTCCACCGCGGAGGGGCTGCCGAAGACCGCTTCTTCCTACGCCCGGACGGCGGTCACGCTGAAGCGCGGCGCCCGGCTGGCGGGTGCACCCCTGCTGTTCGAGGTTCCCGAGCAGCACATGATGGCAGTGGTGGCGCACGACTCCACTCCCGGATACGAGCGGACCTTCGCCGTTGACTACATCGACTTCTTCAACCGGAAGAACCTGGTGCTGCGGGACGGCGAGTGGGTGCAGATCGACGTGCCCACCGACGTAAACGTCAGCGCGCACCGGGAATGGCTCCTGTTCCGGCCGCAGCAGGACTGGGTGGTTGACGGAAACACCTATCCGGCCGGCTCACTGCTTGCCTGCGGGTTCGAGGACTATCTGGCCGGCGCACGGGGCCTGGCGGTGCTGTTTACCCCGGACGCCCGCACGTCGCTGCAGTCCTGGAGCTGGACCCGGAACTTCCTGCTGCTCAACCTCCTCAAGGATGTTTCGTCCGAAATCCGGGTTTTGGATCCTTCCGGCCCCGCGGATGGTCCGGGCGGCACCTGGGGATCCACCCTTCTCGACGCCTGCCCGCCGCTGCATGACGTGAACGCCTATGCGGTGGACGATGAGGACGAGTCAGCGTCCGACGGCGGCGCGGGCGACGACTTCTGGCTCGTTGCCACCGGGTTCACCACTCCCACCACGCTGATGCGGGGCACCCTGGAACGGACCACTGACGCGACGTCCGGCGTGGTGAGCCGGCACGCCCAGGTGAAGGCATCGCCGTCGTTCTTTGCTGACGGCGACTATGAAGTGCAGCAGCATTTCGCCGTTTCCGATGACGGAACCCGTGTCCCCTACTTCCAGGTGGCCCCACGGAACCTGCCGCTGGACGGGCAGAATCCCACGCAGCTTTCCGGTTACGGCGGGTTCGAGGTGTCCCGCACGCCGGCCTACAGCGGCACGGTGGGCAGGGCATGGCTGGAGCGCCGGACCTCCATGCCTGCCGGCGCTGACGGAGACGCTCCCCACTCCCGCGGCGGGGTCTACGTGGTGGCGAACATCCGCGGCGGCGGCGAGTACGGGCCGGCCTGGCACCGGGCGGCGCTGCAGGAGAACCGGCACAAGGCCTACCAGGACTTCGCCGCCGTTGCCCGGGACCTCATGTCCCGCGGCGTTACCTCCCGCGAACGGCTGGGCTGCGTGGGCGGATCCAACGGCGGGCTGCTGGTGGGCAACATGCTCACCCGGTACCCGGAGCTGTTCGGTGCCGTGTCCTGCGGTGTGCCGCTGCTGGACATGCGCCGCTACACGAGGCTTTCCGCCGGCCACTCCTGGATTGCCGAATATGGTGATCCGGACGTCCCGGAGCAGTGGGAATACATCAGGACCTTCTCCCCCTACCACCTGCTCAAGGACGGGGTGGAATACCCGGAAACGTTCATCTGGACCGCAACCTCCGATGACCGGGTTGGTCCCGTCCAGGCGCGCAAGATGGCCGCTCGGATGCTGGCCATGGGCATTCCGAACGTCTGGTTCCATGAAGCTTTGGAGGGCGGGCACGCCGGAGCGTCCGACAACCGGCAGGCAGCCGCCCTCCAGGCACGGAGCCAGCACTTCCTGTGGAAAGCCCTGGCTGGCGGCCTGGGGTAGCGGTGGGCCTGGACCTGCGGCGGGCGGAGCCTGCTGACGTTGAACGCCTGGCGGAGATCCATGCCCGCTGCTGGCAGGAGACTTACCGCGGGATGCTGTCTGACGGGTTCCTCGCCTCCCGGGTCCCCGCCGACCGCCTGCCTCTCTGGCGGCACCTGCTGGAGGCAGCCGAACCGGCGGATGTGTGGGTGGCGTGCGACGGCGGCACCCTGGTTGGTTTTGCGGGCGTCCGCCACGTGCCTGCCGGTGATGCAACGCATGCTGCCCCTCCGCCGTCGGCCGGAGACCTGGAACTTTGGGGTCTGTACCTGTTGGCGTCGCACCAGGGGCTGGGGCTGGGACGCCGCCTCCTGGACGCCGCCCTGGGCACCAGCGCGGCGAGCCTATGGGTGGCAGCGGACAACGGGCGCGCCATTGGCTTCTACCGGCACTTCGGCTTCGAACCCGACGGGGCGGCGGACACGATCCCGGACTGGGAAAACCTCCGCGAAATCAGGATGGTCAGGGGCGGGCTGCCCCCGCAGTGAAGCCGGCAGCGGGCAACCGCTAAGCGCTGTGGGCAGTGCCGGTGGTCCGTTTTGCACTGCATGGCCCGTTCTGCGTATCCTTGGTGGGCTAGGAATAGCAATTGGAGACGTGCCAGAGCGGCCGAATGGGCTTCACTGCTAATGAAGTGTGGGGCACAACTCCACCGGGGGTTCAAATCCCCCCGTCTCCGCGTTTTGGCCCCGGTCTTGGACCGGGGCCTTTTGCGTTCCCGCACTTTTTGGGTTCCCGGACTCTTACGTTCCGGGCATGTGCCTTGCGTGGTGTTCCCTCCCGGTTCGTCCGGGGTACGGACACCGGGCGCACCGGATGTTCTGCCGGTGGCAGGATGAACGAATGGCAGCAAGCAACACGGCGGCTGGGACGCCCGGGACCGCGCAGGCATGGAGTCCGCGCCTGGCCCTCCTGGTCGCCGCCACCTTCTTCATGGAGTTCCTCGACGGCACGATCCTGACCACGGCCATCCCCAATATCGCTGCCGACTTCCGGGTGCCGGCCCCGGACGTCAACATCACCATGACGGCCTACCTGCTCACCGTTGCCATGGGCATTCCGCTCAGTGGCTGGCTTGCAGAACGTTTCGGTGCCCGCCGGGTCTTTTGCCTCGCCATCGCCATCTTCACGGTCGCTTCACTCGCCTGCTCGCTGAGCCAGGACCTCGCCGCGCTCACCCTCAGCAGGATCGCCCAGGGGTTCGGCGGCGCCATGATGGTTCCTGTCGGAACCCTCGTGGTCCTTCGCGGGACACCCAAGGCCGAACTACTGCGCGCCACCGCCTTCCTGGTTTGGCCCGGGCTGCTGGCTCCCGTCCTGGCTCCACTGGTTGGCGGTGCGCTGACTACGTACCTGTCCTGGCACTGGATCTTCCTGATTAACTTTCCCCTGGGTGCGGCCGCCTTCCTGGCTGCACTCCGGCTGGTGCCTGCAGAAGCGGGCGACGGCGGGCGGCGGCTGGATTGGCCGGGGCTGGCCCTCACCACTCTCGGCGTGGGGGCACTGGTGGTGGGCCTGGAACTGGCCAGCACCCACCCGGACACTCCCTGGGCTGCCCTGAGTGCCGGATCCGGTGCGGTTGCCCTGGCCTGCGCCGTGCTTTGGATGCGTCGGGCCCGCACGCCGCTTTTTGACCTTGGGGTGTTCAGCGCCCGCACGTTCAGGGCGATGGCCACCGGCGGGTTCGCCTACCGGCTGACCATCAGCTCCGTCCCGTTCCTGCTGCCGCTGATGTTCCAGGCCGGGTTCGGCTGGTCCCCGCTGCATGCCGGTGCCATGGTGGCTGCAGTCTTTATCGGCAACATCGGCATCAAACCGGCCACCACGCCCCTGATCCGGCGCTTTGGCTTCAGGGCGATGCTCGTGTTTGCCTCATTGGCTTCCGCAGCGACCTTCGCCCTCTGTGCCCTGCTGACAGCGGACACCCCCGAGCCGTTGACCTTCGCACTGCTGGTCTGCAGCGGGGCGTTCCGCTCCATCGGTTTCTCCGCCTACGCTTCGGTCCAGTACGCGGACATCGCCCCTGCGCAGCTCACCTCGGCGAACGTGGTCTCAGCAACCCTGGTCCAGCTCGCCGCTGCTGCCGGCATCGCCGTGGGTGCCCTGCTTATCCGGCTGTTCGATGGCCTCGGCAGCTTTTCCGATGACGCCGCCGGCCCCTTCCGCGGGGCATTCCTCGCCATGGCGGTGCTCATGCTGGCGAGCACCGCGGACAGCCTTTTCCTGCCCCGGCATGCCGGGGCAGAGGTAAGCCAGCGCAAGACCCAGCGGGCCTGAACCAGCCCAGGGCTGGAGTGATTATTGGGTTTTGGCGTCCGCATGCTTGAAGCCGGGGCTTGAGGCCGTGCGGCCTGATGCCAGGTCTTGGGGCCGGGCGGCTTAGGGCGGCGGCCCTGGGGCTGGCGGCCCGACGCTATCCACCTGATTCCAGCCTGCCCCGTCAGCCGTGCCCCCGTCAGCCGGCCTGCGCCAGTACCAGGGGAAGGACAGCCCCCGCACCGGCCTGGCGAAGGGCCCGGCCGGCAACTGTGAGCGTCCACCTGCTGTCCACGATGTCGTCTATCAGCATGACGCTGCCGCCCTGCAAAGAACCCAGCGCCTCCCCAAGTTCGGGCCCCACGACCAGGCGGTCCCACACACCAGCCAGGCGGTAGGCGCTGTTGCCGCCCCGGCTTCCGGTGGGCCCCCCATGGGCCAGCTGCAGCTCGCCCAGGTACGGGATGCGCCCGATCTCGGAAATGCCTCTGGCAAGGGAGCCCACCAGCTCCGGCTTGCCGCGCGAAGGGACGCTGACGATGGCGGCGGGCCGCCCCACACCGCTCCAGCCGGGATTGCGTGAGTCTCCGGCGCCCCACTCGCGCAGGACCTGGACGCACGCCTGCAGCATGCCAGGATCAACCGCCCGGTCCGCCGCGCCGGCAGCGAACAGCTCGCGCAGTGCACCGCCCCAGCCAAGATCGGTCAGCCTCGCAAGGACACGTCCCTCGACCAGCCCTTCGCCCGGTTTGAGCTTTCCCTTCACAGGAACTCCCAGACGGTCCATCCCGCTGGGCCACTGCAGCCTCGCCTCCAGCACCCCGCCTGCCCTGCTGAGCGTCTGGCTGGCCGCGGCCGTGGCCTGTTCAGCAATATCTGCCCTGAACCACTGCCCGGCGCAGTTGTCGCACCGGCCACAGGCGTGCGCCGTCTCGTCATCCAGGACGGAGGTTATGTATTCCATGCGGCACCCGGCCGTGTCCTGGTAGATCACCATGGAGTCCTGCTCGTCCACGCGGGCCTCGGAAATGCGCTGGTACCGCTCGGCATCATAAATCCATGGCTGGCCGGTGGACCGCCAGCCACCGCCCACGCGTTCCACCGCACCGTCCACCGAAAGGACTTTCAGCAGGAGTTCCAGCGGAGTGCGGCGAAGATCAACCCGCGCTTCCAGGGCAACTGTGGAAAGTGCAGTGCCGGCTTCTGCCAGGGCAGTAAGGACAGCCGCGGCCTTCTCTTCAGAGGGCATGGAGGCTGTGGCGAAGTACTGCCAGATGTCGCGGTCCTCCGGGCCGGGAAGCAGCAGGACATCGGCGTTGGCTGCGCCACGGCCTGCCCGCCCTACCTGCTGGTAGTACGCAACAGGGGAAGAGGGAGCCCCGAGGTGGACCACAAAACCCAAGTCAGGCTTATCGAACCCCATGCCCAATGCCGAGGTGGCTACCAGGGCCTTTACCTGGTTGTCCTTGAGGAGCTGTTCTGCCCGCTCCCTGTCGGCGGGGTCGGTGCGGCCCGTATAGGCGAGCACTTCGTGGCCGGCCTCGGCCAGCAGCCGCGCCGTGTCCTCCGCTGCGGACACCGTCAGCGTGTAGATGATTCCGCTGCCTGGAAGGTCCGCGAGGTGGGTCAGCAACCAGCCCAGGCGCTGCTTGGCGTCGGGAAGGGACAGCACGCCCAGCCTCAATGAATCCCGGCCAAGTGCACCGCGAATGGTCAGGACGCCGGCCCCCAGCTGCTCTTCGATATCGTGCACAACCCGTGAGTTGGCCGTGGCGGTGGTGGCGAGCACCGGGACCGTGTCCGGCAATTGGGTGATCAGGTCCGCAATCCGGCGGTAGTCCGGGCGGAAATCGTGGCCCCAGTCGGAAATGCAGTGAGCCTCGTCAATCACCAGCAGTCCCGTCCGGCGGATGAGTTCCGGCAGCTGGTTTTCACGGAAGGAAGGGTTGGTCAACCGTTCCGGGGACACCAGCAGGACGTCCACTTGGTCAGCGGCGAGCTGTTCGCGGACGCTGTCCCACTCCAGCTGGTTGGCGGAGTTGATGGCCACTGCGCGCACCCCGGCACGGGCGGCGGCAGCCACCTGGTCCCGCATCAGGGCCAGGAGCGGCGAAACGATCAGGGTTGGTCCGGCGCCCCTGCGGCGTAACAGCAGGGAAGCCACGAAATATACGGCCGATTTTCCCCAGCCGGTGCGCTGGACAACCAAGGCCCGCCGGCCGCCGTCGACCAATGCCTCGATTGCTTCAAACTGGCCCTCGTGGAAGCCGGCCGCCGGGTTGCCGACCAGTTCGCGAAGGACCTCGAGGGCCTGCGCGTGCGTGGCCGAGGAGGGGGGCACCTCAATGGTTGCAGGGTCAGAGACGGCGGTTTCAGAAAGTGCTGGCTCAGAAAGTGCGGGTTCAGAAAATGCGGTTTCAGAAAGAGCGGTGGCGTGCTGGTTATCGACCATTGATTCAGTATCCCAGCCACGTCCGACACCCGGGAACGAGCTGCCGCCGCTATGTGGATTTCGGACGTGGACCGGCCATGGCCCCTGGCTCCCCGAATGTGTTTATCCACAAACATAGCCCTCCCTCAATTGCCGACCCCCGGCTTCACCGTAAGATAAAGCCCGTGACTAGCGAACAGAAAACGGCTTTTGACCTTTCGGCATCCTTCAAGGCGTACGACGTCCGGGGCATCGTAGGCGAGTCCATCACCGCCGAAATCGTCGAAGCCGTGGGGGCCGCTTTCGTGGACGTCCTTAAACTCCAAGGCCAGACCATCCTGGTAGGCGGCGACATGCGCCCCTCCTCCCCCGACTTCAGCAAGGCTTTCGCCAACGGCGCAGCCACCCGCGGCGCCAACGTTGAGCTGCTGGACCTGATCTCCACCGACGAGCTCTACTTTGCATGCGGTTACCTGGACCGCGCCGGCGCCACGTTTACCGCCAGCCACAACCCCGCCGGATACAACGGCATCAAGATGTCCAAGGCCGGTGCCGTGCCCATCTCCTCCGAGTCGGGACTCAAGGACATCCAGGCGCTGGCCGAGCAGTACCTGAATGCGGGCTCCATGCCCGCTGCAGAAAAGCGCGGGCAGATCGGCGTCAGGGACGTGCTCAAGGACTACTCGGAATACCTCCGCAAACTGGTTGACCTTTCCGGCTCCCGTCCGCTGAAGGTAGTGGTGGACGCGGGCAACGGCATGGCCGGCCTCACCACGCCCGCAGTGCTGGGCGACACCCTGCTCCCCAAGCTTCCCCTCGACATTATTCCCCTGTACTTCGAGCTGGACGGATCCTTCCCCAACCACCCGGCCAACCCGCTTGAGCCGGAGAACCTCCGCGACCTGCAGGCGGCAGTAGTGGAGCACGGCGCCGACATCGGCCTTGCCTTCGACGGCGACGCCGACCGCTGCTTCGTGGTGGACGAGAAGGGCAACGCCGTATCGCCGTCCGCTATCACCGGCATGGTGGCCCGCCGCGAGATCGCCCGCGCAAAGGCACAGGGCGAAGAGACCCCCACGATCATCCACAACCTCCTCACGTCCCGGGCCGTGTCAGAGCTCGTAGAGCACGACGGCGGCCGGGCTGTCCGTACCCGCGTGGGCCATTCCTTCATCAAGGCCGTCATGGCCGAGGAGGGCGCGGTCTTCGGCGGGGAACATTCGGCACACTTCTACTTCCGCGACTTCTGGAACGCAGACACAGGCATGCTGGCGGCCATGCACGTCCTGGCCGCCCTGGGTGAACAGGACGGCCCCCTGTCCGAGCTGGGCCGGGAATACGAGCCCTACGTCAGCTCCGGTGAAATCAACTCCGAAGTGGATGACAAGCCCGCTGCCGTGGAGCGAGTCCGTGCAGATTTTGCCGGTGAAGACGTCGCCATCGACACCCTGGACGGCAGCACGTTCACGGCCAACGACGGCAGCTACTGGTTCAACCTGCGGCCGTCCAACACCGAGCCCTTCCTCCGGCTCAACGCGGAAGCCACCGACCAGGCCACCATGGAACGCATCCGGGACCGGGTCCTGGCACTTGTCCGGGCGTAGGGCAGCATGACGGAAAGCATGGGGCCCGCCACCGAAGAACAGGGTTCCGGCCAGCAGCAATCCTGGCGTGACTCGGTGCCGGACGCCACCGCAACCGACCTGGAGAATCTCCTGGGTACGGGTGTCAGCGCCGCCCAGGAGCAGCTCCAGCGCAACGGCGGTTTCCTGCCGTTCGCCCTGACCGTACAAAACGACGGCGAGGTGCGGCTGGTAGCGGTCTCCCCGGCGGATGCCGATGAAGGTTCGGACGGGGACTTCGACGCCGAAACCATGATCAGTGATCTCACCGCCCTGCTGCGGCAGAACCGGGAGGACTTCCGGGCCGCCGCGGTTGTGTGCGACATCCTGCTGGTTGAGGAGGACTCGGACGCCATCCACGTGGCGGCTGAGCACCGCGACGGCTCCGTCTTCGCAGCCGTTTTGCCCTACTCGGCCAATGCCGGGACGCAGACGTGGGAATTTGGTGACCTGGCCGCCGATGCCAGCGAACCCGCCATCTGGGTGGACTAGACCGGCGGCTCCCCATGAAGATCAACGCTTTTGCCGATGTGAGCCTCCGGGCGCTGATGGTGCTTGCGGCGGCACCCGGCGGTGCGTTGCTGACAACACAGAGCATTGCCGACTCGGTAGGGACTCCCTACAACCACGTCAGCAAAGCAATGACCAAACTGCGCAGCCTGGGACTGATCGAGGTGGTCCGCGGCCGGACAGGCGGCTCCCGGCTCAGCCATGCGGGCCGCGTTGCCACCGTGGGGCAGGTCCTGCGCCAGCTCGATACCCGGACTGATCCGGCGGACTGCGTGGCTCCTGGCGGCAACTGCCCGCTGATCAACGAATGCAGGCTCCGCGCTGCACTGGCCCGCGCCCGCGAAGCCTTCTACCGGGAACTCGATTCAGTCGTCATCGCGGACCTGCCGGGTTCCCGCCAAATGGCCCCGGTCTTCGACATGATCGGGCTGCGCCCGGGCCTCTGACTCGGGGGACATTTTGCGGGACCTGCTCCCGCGGCGCGACACCTTCAGGAACTCCTGTTACAACACGATTTGCATCAATTTTCTACACGCTGTAGAACTTGAGGTATGAAAACCGGCATTTGAAATGCAGGTATTCGCGAAGGCCGGACGAAGGCCCCGGTCACGACCTCAGGAGTTCCCATGCTCTCGGAAAAATCCCGTCCCGTCATTGAAGCAACGCTGCCCCTTGTTGGTTCACGGATCGGCGCCATCACGCCCAATTTTTATGCCCGCCTCTTCGCCGCCCACCCCGAACTCCTGGACGGCCTCTTCAGCCGTTCCAACCAGCGCTCCGGAAACCAGCAGCAGGCGCTGGCGGGCAGCATCGCCGCCTTCGCCACCCACCTTGTGAACAACCCGGGCACGCTTCCCGAGACCGTCCTGTCCCGGATCGCCCACCGGCACGCCTCCCTGGGGATCACGGAACCGCAGTACCAGGTGGTCTACGAGCACCTGTTCGCTGCCATCGCCGAGGACCTGGCCGAGGTCATCACCCCGGAGATCGCCGAAGCCTGGACCGAGGTGTACTGGCTGATGGCGGACGCCCTGATCAAGCTCGAGAAGGGCCTCTACGCTTCGCAGGCAAATGACAAGATGTGGATGCCGTGGCGGGTGGCGGCCAAAACCCCAGCCGGCGCGGGCTCCATGACCTTCACCCTGGAACCGGCTGACGACACCCCGGTCACCGAGGCCCTGCCCGGCCAGTACATCAGCGTCAAGGTGACCCTGCCGGAAGGCCTCCGCCAGGTCCGACAGTACTCCCTGTCCGGCGAAGCAGGCACCACCCGCAGCTTCACCACCAAGCTCGACGATGGCGGCGAGGTCTCCCCCGTGCTCCACAACAGCGTCCAGGTGGGCGACATCCTGGAGATCTCCAACCCCTACGGCGAAATCACACTCAAGGACGGCGAGGGCCCGGTGGTCCTCGCGTCCGCCGGCATTGGCTGCACCCCCACCGCATCCATCCTCCGTTCCCTGGCAGAGGCCGGATCAGACCGGCAGGTGCTGGTGCTCCACGCGGAAAGCACCCTGGACAGCTGGGCGCTGCGCAGCCAGATGACGGACGACGTCGAACGCCTTGATGGCGCCGAACTGCAGCTGTGGCTCGAACAGCCGGTGGCCGGAGCCAAGGAAGGCTTCATGTCCCTGCGCGAGGTGGACCTTCCCGCCGACGCATCGCTGTACCTCTGCGGGCCGCTGCCGTTTATGAAGAACATCCGCAACGAGGCCATCAACGCGGGCATCCCCGCCACACGGATCCACTACGAAGTCTTCGGCCCGGACATCTGGCTGGCCAGCTAACCCCCACCCCCTTGGAGTTTTTGTCCAGATGTGCAGGCTTGGAGGCCCCTGAAGTCTGCATATCTGGACAAAAACTCATGGCGGACGACGGCGGCGCCGCACCTTCCAGAAAAAGGTGCGGCGCCGCCGTCGTTATGCCTGCTTGTCGCTGGCGGTCAGCTGTGGTCAGCCATCCGTTCCTTCAGAGCCTCAAGCTCGGCGCGCAGGGCGTCCGGAAGTGAGTCACCGAACTTTGCGTACCATTCCTCGATGGAGGCCAGCTCGGCGTCCCATTCCTCGCGGTCCACGCGGACGGCCTCTTCCACGTGGGCGTGGGTGAGATCCAAGCCGGCAAGGTCCAGCGAGCCGCCTGTCGGCACAAAGCCGATGGGAGTCTCGACGGCGTCCGCCTTGCCCTCGAGGCGTTCGATGGCCCACTTGAGGACACGTGCGTTGTCGCCGAAGCCGGGCCACGCGAAGCCGCCGTCGGCGGTGCGGCGGAACCAGTTCACCAGGAAGATGTGCGGCAGCCGCTCCGGGTTGGCCTTGCCCGAGACACTGATCCAGTGCTTCAGGTAGTCGCCTGCGTCGTACCCGATGAAGGGAAGCATGGCCATGGGGTCGCGGCGCAGCACGCCGACCTGTCCGGCAGCGGCTGCCGTGGTCTCCGAGGAGAGCGTGGAGCCCATGAAGATGCCGTTGGTCCAGCTGCGGGCCTGGGTCACCAGGGGAACAGTGGTCTTGCGGCGGCCGCCGAAGAGGATGGCGGAGAGCTCCACACCCTCGGGGCTGTAGTACTCCTCGGCCAGCATGTCGATCTGCGAGATCGGCGTGCAGAACCGGGAGTTGGGGTGGGCTGCGGGCTTGTCGGAGTCGGGCGTCCAGGAGTTGCCCTGCCAGTCGGTCAGGTGCGCGGGCACCTCGTCCGTCATGCCCTCCCACCAGACACCGCCGTCGTCGGTCAATGCCACATTGGTGAAGATGCTGTGGCCCTTGGCGATGGCACGCATGGCGTTCGGGTTGGTGCCCCAGCCGGTACCGGGGGCGACGCCGAACAGGCCGGCTTCCGGGTTGGTGGCACGCAGTTCGCCTTCCTTGCCGATCCGCATCCAGGTGATGTCGTCGCCAAGGGTCTCCACCTCCCAGCCCTCAATGGTGGGGTCCAGCAGGGCAAGGTTGGTCTTGCCGCAGGCGGACGGGAAGGCCGCGGAGATGTAGTAGTTCTTCTTCTCCGGCGAGGTCAGCTTGAGGATGAGCATGTGCTCGGCCAGCCAGCCTTCGTCGCGCGCCATGACAGAGGCAATGCGGAGGGCGTAGCACTTCTTGCCCAGCAGGGCGTTGCCGCCGTAGCCGGAGCCGAAGGACCAGATGGAGCGCTCCTCGGGGAAGTGGACAATCCACTTGTCCGGGTTGCACGGCCAGGCAACATCCGCCTGGCCGGCTTCGAGCGGCGCACCCAGGGAGTGCAGGGCGGGGACGAAGAACGCATTCGTCTCGGTCATCCTGTCCAGCACGGCTGTGCCGATGTTGGCCATGATCCGCATGGAAGCGACAACGTAGGCGCTGTCCGTGATCTCGACGCCGAACTTGGGATCCTCCGCGTCGAGGTGGCCCATAACGAACGGGATGACGTACATGGTGCGGCCGCGCATGGACCCGGCGAACAGGCCGCGCAGCTTCTCCTTCATTTCGGCGGGTGCCATCCAGTTGTTGGTGAACCCGGCGTCGCGCTTGTTCTCGGAGCAGATGAAGGTCTGCTCTTCGACGCGGGCTACGTCGGCAGGATCGGAGAAGGCCGCAAAGGAATTGGGGAACAGTTCCGGGTTCAGCCGGGTCAGCGTCCCCGCCGCCACGAGCTCGTCGGTCAGCCGGGTGTTTTCCTCTTCGGACCCGTCCACCCAATAGATGCGGTCCGGCTGCGTTAGCTCTGCAACCTCTTCGACCCACGCCAGCAGGCCGGCATGTGTGGTGGGTGCTTTCTCAAGCAACGGCTTCTGCGCCAGATCGCCCATTTCGGTTCCCTTCCTTGGGGTACATCGGTGTGTGCTAAATGCTATGGTCCGGACCACTGCCGTTTTTTGGACGTAGGCTGACCTTTCGAGGCCACGAAAATGGAATTCCGCGCGAAATCAAGGAATTCAGCCGACTAAGTGGGAATTTAAGTGACAAAGGTCACCTATACCGGTCTAGTTACAGAGATTACATGCTTTCCGATTTGTCATCGCAGCCACCCCTCGCGTAAAGTAATTCGAGGTTCAGGGAGAGCGGTTCTTCTCCAGGAACACGAGATGCGCCCATAGCTCAGCTGGATAGAGCGTCTGTCTACGGAACAGAAGGTCAGGGGTTCGAATCCCTTTGGGCGCACCAATCAGGTCCGCTCCGGTTCGCCGGAGCGGACCTTTTGCGTTAAGCAGCACTGCGGTCGGATGGACCTGATGCGGATGCGGCCAGCCGTCCCCGATGCACGCCCGAAGGCACCCGTCCCCGGGCGTAGGCTTTCCCCATGATGCCCGAGCCTGTTGAGCAGGAATTTGACGTTGTTGTTATCGGCGCCGGCGCGGTGGGAGAAAACGTCGCGGACCGCGCTGCGCAAGGCGGCCTCTCGGTGGTGTTAGTGGAGGCGGAACTGGTGGGCGGAGAGTGCTCATACTGGGCGTGCATGCCGTCCAAGGCGCTGCTTCGGCCCGGGACTGCACTGCACGCGGCCCAAACAACCCCGGGCGCCAAGGAAGCTGTCACGCGGACGCTCGACGCTGCAGCCGTCCTTAAGCGCAGGGACTACTTCACGTCCAACTGGCAGGATGACAGCCAGGTCGCCTGGGTCAAGGACTCCGGAATCGACCTCATCCGGGGCCACGCCTGGCTCACGGCCCCCAAAAGCGTCGAGGTTGCGGGCCTTGACGGAACCTCGCACCGGCTCCGCGCCCGCCACGCAGTGGTGCTGTCCACCGGATCAGTGCCTAACACTCCGCCGATTCAAGGGCTGGAGGACCTGCAGGTATGGGGTACTCGGGAGGCTACGTCTGCCAGGGAAGTACCCGGGCGGCTGGCAGTCCTGGGTGGCGGCGTTGCCGGCACAGAGCTGGCGCAGGCATTCGCCCGCCTGGGTTCCGCGGTAACACTCATTGCCCGCGGCAAGCTGCTGGGCAAGTTCCCGGAGGAGGCGGCCAGCCTTGTGGCCGCAGGACTGCGTGCGGACGGCGTGGAGCTCCGCCTTAACACCGCGACACAAAGTATCAGCCATAACGACGACGACACGTTCAGCCTGCTCCTGGGCGACGGTACTGCGGTCACGGCCGACAAGGTACTGGTGTCCACCGGCCGGCATCCAGCACTGGAAGGCCTGGGACTGGAAAGTATCGGCATCGAGCCCGATGATGACGGCCGGCTCGCCATCACTACGGACGCCTCCGGCATGGTTCAGGGTGTGGCGGGCGACGCACCCTGGCTGTATGCGGCTGGCGACGCCGCGGGCAAGAACCTGCTGACGCACCAGGGAAAGTACGAGGCGCGGGCCACCGGAGACGCCATTGCCGCCCGCGCCAAGGGTGAACTCAACGGCTCACCGGAGGATTGGAGCCGGTTCTCCCAGACGGCCAACCAGCACGCAGTGCCGAACATAGTGTTCACCGATCCGGAACTTGCCACCGTGGGCCGCACGCTGGACACCGCCCGCCAGGACGGCTTCAACGCCTCTTCGGTGGAGCTCCCCATCCAGGTGGCCGGGTCTTCGCTGCATTCGGAAAACTACCAGGGCTGGGCCCAACTGGTTATCGATGAGGACCGGAAGGTGCTTCTAGGAGCCACGTTCGCCGGGCCGGATGTGGCCGAACTCCTGCATGCCGCGACCATCGCCGTGGTGGGCGAAGTGCCATTGAGCCGGCTGTGGCATGCGGTGCCCTCCTATCCGACCATCAGCGAGGTCTGGCTCCGGCTCCTCGAGAAGTACGGCCTCTGAGGCACAGCCGCCGGCAGTTATTCGCGGCCGACTGGCACCTGTCTTATTTGAACTGACTGGTCAGTTCAGTTAGGCTGGAGATGCATCCCGCGAAAGGCCCATCTTGCTCTCAGCACAACGGCTCTCTGCCCATGGCCGCAGGGATCCCCTCCTCCCGGCAACATCACTCCATGTACAGCGCGGGGAGCTCCTGCTGGCGACCGGGAGGCGGCAGGACCACCGGACCGCCCTGGCCCTGCTCCTCAGCGGCAGAATGAAGCCGTCCGACGGCCATGTCAGCTGGGACGGCAGCGAGCGGCCCAAGGCGCTCCGGCTGGCGAGCGCTCTGGTGGACTCCCCCGGCGTCAACGAACCGGAGCAGCACCTCAGCGTGCGTGACCTGGTCACCGAGGACCTGGCGCTGATCCCCCGCCGCTACCGGGGTGCCCTGGTGGGCGGCCCGTGGCTCAAGGTGAACAGCTTCGAGGACATCGCTGACCTGTGGACGGAACAACTGGACCCTTCACGGCGGCTGGAACTCCTGACAGCACTGGCCTTGGCGAACCCGCACACGGACCTGCTGGTGGCCGACTCCCCTGACCGGCACAGCCCAGACCCCGCTGACTGGCTGCCGGGACTGCAGCGCCTGGCGTCCGACGCCGGACGGCCGCTCGCTGTCGTCGCCACTGTTGGTGCCCTCCCGCCGTCGTGGGACGGGCCTGCCGTTGCAGTCGGCAATGCTGTCCCCCGCGAATCCCCCGGGCAGGCGGATGGCGGGGAACCGGATACCGCAGAGATTACTGAATTCGAAACCGAGGTTGCCACGTGACGGTACTGCGGCTGGCCCGCTCTGAACTCAAGCGCATGACCGCAGGGCTGATGCCCAAACTCACAATCCTTGCGCTGACCATGGTCCCGCTGCTGTATGGCGCGGTGTACCTCTACGCAAACTGGGACCCCTACGGCAACCTGGACAACCTCGACGCGGCCCTGGTGGTGGAAGACGCCGGTGCCACAACCAGCGACGGCGCACGCCTCGAAGCCGGCGCAAAGGTGGCGGAGAGCCTGGTGGATGGCAACGTTTTCCACTGGATCCCGGTGGCCACAACCCAGGAGGCGGACCAGGGGGTCAGCAGCGGGGACTACGCGTTCGCCCTGAAAATCCCGCAGGACTTCTCGGCCAACCTGGTATCCCCCGGCAGCTTCGATTCCGCCAGCCAGGCCATGCTCAACGTGACCACCAACGATGCCAACAACTACCTGCTGAGCACCATCGTGGACAAGCTCACCACCGCAGTGCACAACACGGTGGCCACGGAGGTGGGCGAGGAAACGGCAAACCAGCTGCTGACGGGTTTCGGGACCATCCATTCGCAGATGGTCAAGGCAGCGGAGGGCGCCGGCCAGCTGGCCGACGGCGTTGCGGGCCTTCGCGACGGGGCTGCCACCCTGCACGAGGGCACCTCAGCCCTGAGCAGCGGAGCCGGTGAGCTGTACGCGGGCCAAGTCAAGCTGCGGGATGGAGCCAGCCAGCTGACCGACGGCGCGGGCCAGCTCAGCACCGGCCTCTCCACGCTAAAGGAAAAGACGGCTACGCTGCCCACCGACTCCCAGACCCTCGCAGCCGGGGCAGCCCAGGTTGCTGCCGGGAACGCGCAGCTGAACACCAAGGTGCAGGACGTTGCAGCCCAGCTCGATACCGCTGACCAGGGGCTCCGGGCACGGGTGGTGGAATCGAACACCAGGCTCGTCGCGGAAGGCATCCTGACGCAGGAGCAGGCGGACAGAATCCTGGCCGATCTTGACGCCGCGGCGGGCACGAGCCCGGTAGCGGCCGCCAGGGCAAAGGTCCAGGAAGATGCAGCGCAGATCCAGCAGCTGGCCTCCGGAGCCGAAGCCGTCAGCACCGGCGCTGCCCAGCTCGCTGCAGGCACGCCGGCGCTGAGGGAAGCCGTTTCCCAGGCTTCCTCCGGCGCCGACCAGCTCCACACCGGTGCTGCCGCGTTGGCCACCGGCGGGCAGGCGGCCCTCGACGGCGCGGGCCGCCTGGCGGACGGAGCCCGTAAGGTCGACGACGGGGCAGCCCAGCTGGCGGAAGGTGCCGGTACCGCGGCGGACGGCTCGCGGACCCTGGCGGATGAGATCGGCAAGGGCGCAGGGCAGGTGCCCAACCCGGATGATGCCCAAAAGAGCAACCTGTCACGCGTCATGGCCGATCCCGTTGCGGTCAGCAATGTCTCCCAGGCCAAGGCGGAGTCCTACGGTGCCGGACTGGCGCCGTTCTTCCTCACCCTCGCCCTATGGATCGGCATCTTCATGCTGGTCCAGGCCATGCGTCCCATAACCCAGCGGGCCCTGGCCTCCAACGCCCCGTCCTGGAAGATCGCGGTGGGCGGCTGGCTGCCGTTCCTGGCGGTTTCGGTGGTGCAGGCGAGCCTCCTCACCCTGGTGGTGAACCTTGCGCTGGGCCTCGATCCCGCGCATCCGGTGCTGATGTGGCTGTTCATGCTCGCCGCGGCCATGGCGTTCAGTGCGATCATCCAGGGCGTTGTTGCGCTGCTTGGGTCGCCAGGCAAACTCGTGGTGCTCATCCTGCTGGTCCTGCAGCTGGTGTCCTCGGGCGGAACCTTTCCGTGGCAGACCACTCCGCAGCCGCTCCACGCAGCACATGAAATCCTTCCCATGGGTTACGTGGTGTCCGGCATGAGGCACCTCATCTATGGCGCTGACCTGTCCCTGATTGCCCCCACCGCCCTGGGCCTGGCGGGCTACACCGCACTGGGCGTGGCCATGTCCACGCTGGCCGTGCGCAGGAACAAGTACTGGACATTGAAGACGCTGAAACCCGAGATCGCGGTATGACCGCCGAACCAGCCGGAGCCGTGAAAACCCTTCGCCCCGCCCGGACCGCCGCCACCCGCCAGAAACTCTTTGATGCCTCCATGGAGCTCATTGGCGAGCGTGGAGCAGCGGGCGTCACAGTTGACGAGATTGCAGCTGCAGCGGGAGTCTCCAAGGGGACCGTCTACTACAACTTCGGCAGCAAATCGGAGCTTATTGCACAGCTGCTGCGCCACGGAGTGGACATCCTGAAGGCGCGCCTGCAGGACTCTATAGAGCCAGGCCCTCCCGGGCAGGATGCGGACGAGGTACGGGGCATCACCGCCGCCGGGTCCAGGGATCCCCTGCTCGCCATGGAGGCAATGATCGGGCAGGCTTTGGACTTCATGGCCGAATACCCGTCCTTCGCCCGGCTCTGGGTCAGCGAAAACTGGCGTACGCCCAGCGAGTGGCAGGGAACGTTCGCCGTCCTCAGGGGCGAGCTGCTGGCAGTGATTGGGGCGGCAGTGGAAAAGGTGGCCCAGGCCTACCCCGTGGACAGCACCGTTTCGCGCGGCAGCCTCGAGACCGCGATCTTCGGCGCCTGCTTCGTTGTGGGGCTCGACCGGCAGACGTACAACCCTGAGCGCACGCGTGATCAAAGCGTTGCGGCAATCATGGCCTTCATGCGCGGCTACGTGCGGCAACGGCCCGGTCCTCGGGGATGATGGAGCGTATGGGGAAAAGCGGGAAGTTAGCGGTCATTGCCGGCGTTGTTGCGGCCGGACTGCTGGTGCTGACCGGGATGACGCTCGCCGAACCGGTGTTCGTGGCTTTCCTCGGTGTCCTGGCGCTGGCGTGCCTGGCGTGCATCGTCGAAATCCTGAAGAGGGGACGCCGCGTTGCCCTGTTGGCGGCGAGTGCCGGGACCAGCCTCACCGTTGCCTTTTCCCTGGCGTTTGTGAGCACGTGGGAGCTGGCCTTTGCCGGCGAGCCCTCATTCTTTGGCACCCCGCTCCCCACCGGCGATCCGGACAACTACTTCTTCGGCGCCGCCGCGGCCGCCCTGGCCACCCTGTTTGTCCTGTTCCTGGGTGCGGCCTGGCCCCGGGGGCGCCGTCTGCGCACAGCGGCCGGCAGGGGCAGGGCAGGCAAGGGCAAAGCAGGCAAAGGCAGGGCCGCGGCGGGCCACGGCGCTGGGGGCAACAGACGCACGACGACGGCGGGCAGGCCGGCTGCCAAAGGCACGGCCCAGCGCAGGCCGGCAGCGCGCATAGGCGGCGCAGGAACAGGCAGTCAGGGCACAGGCAGTGCAGGCGCCGGCAGTCAGGGCACAGGCGGTGCGGGCACCGGCAAGCAGGGCACAGGTGGCCTCCGCGCACCCGCGAAAGTGCCTTCCCTCCCTGCGAGGCGGCCGTCGTCGGCCTCTCCAGCCGGGAAGCCGTCGTCGGCCTCTCCAGCCGGGAAGCCGTCGTCGGCCTCTCCAGCCGGGAAGCCGTCGTCGGCCACGGGCGCCAAGGCCGCGCCCCGGCGGTGACCCCAAGCGCTTTGGCCCCCGACGCCAACCCAAGCGCCAAGTCCCCCGGCCACCCTGGCGGCGTGGTCACAGGCGCAGTCCTGGTTCCGTGGTTAGTGCGCCCGGGGGACCTTGAACCTGGTGATGCGCGCGTCCTGTCCGTCCAGCTCCGCCCAGGACTTTTCGGTCTCAAGGACGGTGAGGGCGTTGGTGGGGTACCTGGTGGCGGCGTCCATGTAGGCGTCGTGGTCGGAGTCGCGTGAGGCAAGGTGCATGGCAAGGTCCTGCACGCCGGGCAAGTGCGAGATCAGCATCAGCGTGGTCACTGTATCCGGAACATGGTTGATCACCGTCAGCATCCGGAGTGCGGACGCAGCGTACAGCCCGTCCTCAAGCTTGGGCGTAGGGGCCTTATCCCCCAGCTCCGAACACACCCAGGTGCAGGTCTGCCTGGTCCGCAAGGCACTGGAGCACAGGATGAAGTCCGGGACGATGTTGTGTTTGAGGAGCCACCGGCCGGCAAGGGGCGCCTCGCGGTGGCCCCTTTCCTCCAGGGGACGCTCGTGGTCAGCAACCCCGCCAGGCCAGTCGGCCTTGGCATGCCGCATGATCACAAGCCGTCGAAGATGGTGCTCACTCATGCCCCAAGCCTAGTCGGGGACCAAACGAGGTGCGCCACCTCCGACAGTCGCGGAGGCACATGCCAGGAGAGCCCGAACGCGCGACAGCGGCATTTCGCGTAGGGCGCTGTAGCGAAGCGGCACATCCCGAAAGCGCCGTTGTCGCGCGAGGGACGAGCGCAGGCGCAGAGGGATTGTGCCGCGACAGCGAAAGCGCCCGTCCCAGCGGGACAGGCGCTTTCGAGTGAGTGCTAGATCGAGTATTCCGGAGCGGCCCAGACAACAACTTCGGGGTGCTCGTAGAACCGGTACCCCTGGCCGCGGACTGTGCGCACAGTGTTGGCGAGGCGGCCCAGTTTGGAGCGGAGCCGGCGGATGTGGACGTCGATGGTGCGTTCGTTGGGCACCTCTTCGGCGTTGCGCCACAGCCCCTCGAGGAGTTCGTCGCGCCCCACGGTGCGGGTGCCGTTCTCAACAAGGTAGTTCAGGAGCTCAAACTCCTTGAAGGTCAAGTTGAGCGACTCGCCGTCCAAGTGGACTTCACGGCGGGCCAGGTCGATCAGGACGCCGGAAGGGCGCGGCTCCTGTGCCTGCGACGGACGCGGGGCCTCGGTGCGCTGGCGGGCGTTGACGGTGGGGTCACCGAAGGTGGAACGGACGACGTCGAGCGCGGAACCTGGTGTGCCGGAGGGGGCAACGGCAACGGCTGCATAGCTTTCGGCGCCGGACACCAGGGACTGTGCGTAGGCGCGGATCTCCTGGGCCAGTTTGGCGATGGAGGTTCCGGCCGCGGCCGCTGTTTCCTCATCGATGCCCATGTAGAGGACGAATCCGCGGGCAACGGTGTCGTTGGCTACGGGCCGGACGGTGTTGGGGCCGGCCACTACCGGAGTGGGGGCTGTCAGGGGTGCCGCCTCCGCGGGCTGGACGGCGCGGAGCTGCCCGTAGGAGTTGGGGTTGAACCCCTGCGGCGCGTAGCCCTGGGAGGGGAAGGTGCTTCCGGATGATGATGGGGCCAGGGCAGGGCGGGGACCAAACCCGGGGCGGAGGCCCGAGGGCTGGCCGGCTTTGGCGGCGTTACGGACAGAAATGTGGACGTATCCGGATGCAACTGACATGGAATGCTTACCTCAATGTGAATGGCCGTCATCGCGGCCCGAATGCTGGGAATCCCCGCAATGCGAACTGGGGAGGGGCGCCCGACGCTGGGCTGGTGGGCGAATGCCTAAGAACTTCGGGGGGTGGGAAGGTCAGGCGTGCATTCGACAACAGCGCATGTCGGCAGCAGCTGATGTGCTGGGCCAATATTCTGCGGCTGCAGGTGCTGTTGAGTTCTTGTTCACATTGGAAGTGTGCAGCGTAACAATGGCAACTTGCAAGTAACAATGGACGTGATCGTCCGCATAATGAGACGAATTTAGCCAAAGTGCTCCAAATCACAATTCTGGGCTGTGTAAAAAATAACGGTTGTTATCTTGTCTACGGGTCATTTTTAGATGACCTGCGAAATATCGTTCGGTAGCAGCGCCATTTTATGTGTCTTCGTTCATTGGAGCGCGCGATAGTGGAATCTCGGTCTTCGCGTCCACGGCGTGTCCAGCCGGTCCTGCTTTTGGACAGAAAAATCTGCAGGCTCAGCGGCTAAGTGGCATTCGGGAATCCGGTTCTCTCCGACGCTTGAAAGCTGGTGGAAGGGGTGAAGGGGACTAAACAGGTAGCACGTTAGGGGCATTTCTGCGGATCCAGCTCGCTAGGCTGGGATTCACAGCTTGCGCACAGGAACGCCAAAGCGGGGCTTTAGCCAACGATCGGAGAGTTGTCCCATGGCCACCTCGCACTCCATGACCAACAACCTCCCCAAGCTCACCCACCCGGACGGCTCCCCCATCAGGGCGCTGGTGGTGGATGACGAGCCCAGCCTTTCCGAGCTTATGAGCATGGGCCTGCGCATGGCCGGCTGGTCCGTGGCGATCGCCGCCGACGGTCCGGAAGCCGTGAAGGTGGCCAGGGACTTCCGCCCTGACGTGCTGGTCCTGGATGTCATGATCCCCGGTTTCGACGGCGTCGAGGTACTGACGCGGATCCGCGCTTATGCTCCTGAGGTTCCCGCACTGTTCCTCACCGCCAAGGATGCGGTTCAGGACAGGATCGTTGGCCTCGCAGCCGGCGGTGACGACTATGTCACCAAGCCATTCAGCATGGAAGAGGTCCTGCTCCGCCTGCACCGCCTGGTCCAGCGGTCCGGTGTGGCCGCCATGGACACCGCTGAGCTGGTGGTTGGAGACCTGGTCCTCAACGTGGACACCCGTGAGGTGACCCGAGCGGGTGAGGAGCTCCAGTTGACGGCCACCCAGTTCGAGCTGCTCCGCTACCTCATGGAAAACCCCAAGCGCGTCATCAGTAAAGCGCAGATCCTTGACCGGGTCTGGAACTACGACTTCGGCGGCCAGGCCAACATCGTGGAGCTCTACATCTCCTACCTCCGCAAGAAAGTGGATGCCGTCCACCCGCCTATGATCCATACCGTGCGTGGCGCCGGGTACGTCATCAAGCCGGCGGAGTAGGACCGCGATGGCGCCCCCCGACTCGACGGCGGCACCGCAGCGGCGGAGCTGGCTGAAGCCCGGCACGTGGCACCTGCGGACCCGGCTGATCCTCCTGGCCATGACGCTGTTGATTGCCATCTGCGGGGCTGTGGGCGTGGCGAGTTACGCCTCGATGGACGCGTTCCTTACCCGGCAATTGGACGAACAGCTGGCCCAGGCCGCGGACCGTTCGAACGATCCAGGACGCCCTCCCTCGGGCGGTTTCAAGGGCAGGGACCCCCTGGACTCCCGCGGCCAAAGCGTGGGAACCCTCAATGCACGCATCCTCAATGGGCAGGTCAGCATCGGCGGCTTTCTCACCTCGGACACTACGCGCTCGCCGTTGTCCTCGGATGACAAGCAGGTCCTGCTGGCCCTCACCCCAAACGCGCAACCCGTGGACAGGGCACTCTCCAACGGCGGCTACCGGCTGGTGGCTGTGGAGACCAACTTCGGCGACGTCCTCGTAACAGGGCTTCCACTGGCCGGGAAGGAGAGCACGCTGGCGTCCCTGGTGTGGACCTTCGTCTTCGTCTCCCTGGGCGGCCTGCTCCTGATCGGACTGGTGGGAAGTGTCCTGATCCGCCGCACCATGAAGCCCCTCGAGCAGCTTTCCGAGGTTGCCACCCGTGTTTCCAGGCTGCCCCTGGATGCCGGCGAGGTGGCACTTGCGGTGCGCGTGCCGCCGTCGAACTCCAATCCCGGTACGGAGGTTGGCAGCGTGGGCCACGCCCTGAACCTCATGCTGGACAACGTGGCCCACGCGCTGCAGGCGCGGCAGAAGAGTGAAACCAAGGTCCGGCAGTTTGTGGCCGACGCTTCCCATGAGCTCCGCACGCCCCTGACCGCCATCCGCGGGTACACCGAACTGATGCGGATGACGGAAAACTTCACTCCGGACGGGGAGAAGTCGCTGGCGAGGGTTCAAAGCCAGTCCCAGCGGATGACCGCGCTGGTGGAGGACCTGCTGCTGCTGGCGCGCCTTGATGAGGGCCAGCCCTTGAAGCTTAGCGAGGTGGACCTGAACCAGCTGGTGGTGGAAGGCGTCAGCGACGAAAAGGTCATGGCGCCCGGCCATACCTGGCGGCTGGAGCTTCCAGGCGAACCCGTCGTGGTGAACGGCGACCCCTCCCAGCTGCGGCAGGTGCTGATGAACCTGCTGTCCAACGCCCGCAAGCACACGCCGCCGGGAACCACGGTGGTCACCGGGGTTGGGAAGACATCGGAAGGCGCTGCGGTGGTGACGGTAACGGACGACGGCGGTGGCATTCCCCCCGAGTTCGTGGACCAGGTTTTCGCGCGGTTCGCCCGCGCGGACGCGGCCCGGGCGCGCAACGCGGGGGGACCGGGCGCATCTGCCGCTGAGGGAACCAGCGGCCTGGGTCTCTCAATTGTCGAATCCATCGTCGAGGCCCACGGGGGTAAGGTCACGGTGACATCACAGCCGGGACGCACGCAGTTTGCCTTGCAACTCCCCCTGCCTGCGGTAGCGGCGCAAGGCGGCGCGCCGTCGTCGTGATCCCTGTTACCAAAATGTGACTTAAGACCTGAACTCCTGTACCGTCGATTGGGTGCGGTTCCCGTTCGGGCCGCATATCCGGATGACGCCAAGCTCTGCCGCTTCCCGGATTCCGCTTGAGCATAGGCAGAGGCGGGGGACCCAGAAGTCCCGGGCACACAATTGCCCTTGGGGTTAAGCCACTACGTGATTTTTCCGTACGGCCGGATGCCCTCATCCGAACCCGACAGCTAACTCCGCAGGTGTGAGAGGCGATCCATCATGTCTAAGCCTCGATCCACCGATGAGTTTGGGGTGTGAGCGGGTGCCGTGACACGGAAATGCCCCTCGGATCAGGGAAAATAGAGCTTGTCTAAGGTT
>NZ_JBIVRG010000025.1:0-30311 GCF_044755505.1 Pseudarthrobacter sp. NPDC092202
AAGCTAAGACCCACAGCGCCGATGGTACTGCACCCGGGAGGGTGTGGGAGAGTAGGTCACCGCCGGACACACATTGGTCGAGGCCCCAACCACCATGGTTGGGGCCTCCCACATTTAACACACACACACACCACAGGGACCAGACCCGGACGACCACCCCAGGACCCACCTCCGACGCTCTCAAAGAACTCCGGCTCCCCGGGGATCCTCTCTCACTTAACGCTGGTTTCCGGGGTGATCCACTCTCACATGATGCCGGTTCCCGGCTGATCCTCTCTCACATGATGTCGGTTTCCGGGATGATCCTCACTCACCTATCGTCGGTTACCGGGGGACGGTCTTCCACTTCCGGCCGGCAAACCCCCACCACCCACACCGACTGAGAGAGCGTCCCGGGAAAACCGACATCGACTGAGAGAGCGTCCCGGGAAACCCGACCTTAAGTGAGAGAGCGTCGCAGGGTGGGCCGGAATTGCGTCAAGGAGCGTCCGCTGGTGGCTGAATCCGGGGCTCAAAACCCCTCGAACCCGGTGATTAACCTCAAAAAGTGGCGGAAACACGCGGAATTTGCGGAACGGAGGGGCCCAAGCTGGTAAGTTTTCGAACAGTGGCTTGTGCGCATGCCGCGTTCAGGCTCCAGAATCATGACCGTCCAGGAGGACATAAATGGCTAAGAACCGTAGTGAACTTGTTGCAGAGGTAGCAGGCAAGGCCGGCACCAGCCAGGCAGCCGTCAACTCCGTCCTCGACGCACTGTTCGAGGTTTTCGAGACTTCGGTCGCCGCGGGCGAGAAGATCACCATCCCGGGCTGGCTCGCCGTCGAGCGCACCGACCGTGCAGCACGCACCGGCCGCAACCCGCAGACCGGCGAGACCATCCAGATCGCGGCAGGCCACAGCGTCAAGCTGACCGCCGGCTCCAAGCTGAAGGCTGCAGTCTCCAACAAGAAGTAAGCTTCTTCCTCCCCGGCACTGAGCCGGCGCGGAAAAGGAGCGGCAACCACAAGGTTGCCGCTCCTTTTGCTTTTAAGCCCGATTCGCGGGCCGGGCAGGCGTAGCGGACAATGGAATGGTGTCTTCTGCCGCAAAACCACGTTCCACCCACCCCCAGTCCGTTCCTGCCAAGGGAGCGCCGGGCAAGGGTGCGCCGGGCAAGGACAGCAGTTCCCTGGGGATTCCCCGGGGGTGGCAGATGGCCGGGCTGGCTGCCCTGTTCATGGGCCTTGCAGCGGCGCTGATCTTCTCCGGCGCTGCTGGCGCCCGGGCGGTCTCCGACCCCGGGGCGTTTGTCCGCTGGGGCCTCCCCGTCAGCAAGGCCATCCACAACGTCTCGTTGGCGACCGTCATCGGCGGGCTGCTCTTCGCCGTCGGGATCCTTCCCCGGGGTGCGGGCCCCCGCAGCCGGGCCAAAGACGCTGCCGGCAGTGAGGCACCTGAGCATCCCGCCTTCAGCCGCGCCCTGGCCGTGGCGTCCGTGGCAGGTGCCGCGTGGACACTGTCCGCAATTGCCGTCCTGGTCCTTACCTACTCCGATGTCGCAGGGCAGGCGCTCTCCGGCGACGCTGAGTTTACCCAGGCCCTGGTCTTCTTCATGACGGACATCGAGACCGGGCGCGCCTGGCTGGCCGTCACCATCATCGCGGCAATAGTGACGACGGCGTTGTTCGGCGTGAGGTCCCTCGGGGGACTCGCTCTGACGCTGGTCCTGGCCCTGATGGGGCTGGTGCCCACCGCCCTGATCGGCCACTCGTCGAGTTCCGCAGACCACGAAGGCGCCATCAACTCCCTGGGCCTGCACCTGGTGGGTGTCAGCACCTGGGTCGGTGGCATCATCATGCTGGCCCTGCTCTCCGGAATCCTGACCGGCCCCAAAGCCGCAGCGTCCGCCGACATTACGGAACCCACGCTCCGCCGGTTCTCGTCCCTCGCCGGCTTCGCCTTCGTCCTGGTGTTCGCCTCCGGTGTCATCAACGCGAGCATCAGGATCACCAACTGGGGGGACCTCTTCGGCTCCCCCTACGGCCAGCTGATCCTGGCCAAGTCCGCGGCCACCGTGGTCCTAGGCGGGATTGGATTCATGCACCGGCAGTGGGTCATCCCGCAGCTGGGCCGCAAGGGCTCCACCCTGTCCTCGCGGCGTGTGCTCTGGCAGCTGGTCCTGGCGGAATTCCTGGTGATGGGCGCAACTTCCGGTGTCGCCGTCGCCCTGGGCCGTTCCGCCCCGCCGGAGCCCACCACCTTCGCCCCCGACGCCTCGCCCGCCTTCATCCTCACAGGCTACGAGCTTCCGCCTGAGCTCACACCGGAGCGCTGGCTCACCGAGTGGCGCCTGGACTGGCTCTGGATCGCCGCAGCGCTGTTCGGCCTCGTCGCCTACTTCCTGGGCGTGGCCAAGGTCTACCGGCGCGGTGACAAGTGGCAGTGGTTCCGTTCCGTGAACTGGGTCATAGGACTCCTGGTGCTGACCTACATCACGTCGGGACCGCCGTCGGTCTATGGCCGCATACTGTTCTCGGCGCACATGGTGGACCACATGGCACTGACCATGGTGGCCCCGATCTTCCTGGTGCTCGGGGCGCCGGTGACGCTCGCCCTGCGGGCCCTGCCCGCCCGGGGTGACGGCTCCCGTGGAACCCGGGAGTGGCTGCTGGTGTTCATCCACTCCAAGTTCTCGCAGCTGGTCACCCACCCGCTTTTCGCGGCAGCCAACTTTGCCGGATCCATTGTGCTCTTCTACTACTCGGACCTGTTCGGCTTCGCCATGCGGGAACACGTGGGCCACGAGCTGATGATTGTGCACTTCCTGCTCACGGGGTACATCTTTGTGCTGACCATGATCGGCACCGACCCGCTTCCGCGCCGGGCGCCGTACCCCATGCGGCTCCTGCTGCTCCTGGCCACCATGGGCTTCCACGCCTTCTTCGGTGTTGCCATCATGGGCGGGACCAATCTCCTCGCCGCGGACTACTTCGGCAACCTGGGCAGGGAGTGGGGCCCCTCGGCCCTCCTGGACCAGCAGATGGGCGGCGCGGTGGCCTGGGGCATCGGCGAGGTGCCCACCCTGCTGGTGGCCATCGGTGTGGCCATCATGTGGTCCCGCTCGGACCAGCGGGAGACCAAACGCGTGGACAGGGCGGCGGACAGGAATAACGACGCCGATCTCACCGCTTACAACGATATGTTTGCCAAATTGGCCGAACGCGACGCCAGGCTGGCTGAACGCAACAAGCTGGAAGGACGCTGATGAGCGAAACCGTACGCACGCATGCCCGGGTCCGGGCCTCCGAACTGGTGGGCCGCAACTGGTTGAACACAGGCGGCAAGACGCTGGACCTGGAAGCCCTGCGCGGCAAGATCGTGCTGCTGGATTTCTGGACCTTCTGCTGCATCAATTGCCTGCATGTGCTGGACGAACTCCGGCCGCTGGAGGAACAGTACTCCGACGTTTTGGTCACGGTGGGCGTCCACTCGCCCAAGTTCGAGCACGAGGCAGATCCGGTGGCGCTGGCTGCTGCCGTTGAGCGCTACGAGATCCACCACCCGGTCCTGGACGATCCTGAGCTGGAGACCTGGAAGGCGTACACCGCCCGCGCCTGGCCCACCCTTGTGGTCATCGATCCCGAGGGCTACATCGTGGCGCACCTTTCCGGCGAAGGCCACGCGGACGGCCTGGCCGTGCTGATTCCCGAGCTCATCGCCGAACATGAGGCCAAGGGCACGCTGCACCGCGGTTCCGGCCCGTACGTTGCTCCCGAGCCGACCTCCGGCACCCTGCGCTTCCCCGGCAAGGCGCTCTTCCTGCCGCCGGGCCGCGGATCCACCGCCGTGAATGGAACGTCCGACGGCGGAACAGCGGCAGGGGCCGCAGCAGGCGGTGATGCCGGCAAGGGTTCCTGGCTGGTCACCGACACCGGCCACCACCGCCTGGTGGAACTCGGCACGGACTTCCATACTGTCTTGGGCACCTTCGGCTCGGGCGTGAGGGGCCATGCGGACGGCCCAGCTGCGGGAGATTCTGCCGTGGCACAGTTCAACGAGCCCCAAGGCCTGGTCCTGCTGCCGGAAGACGTCGCAGCCAAGGCGGGTTACGACGTCGTGATTGCCGACTCCGTCAACCACCGGCTCCGTGGGCTGTCCCTCGCGGACGGTAAGGCCTCCACCCTTGCCGGCAGCGGCGTCCAGCGGCTGCTGGAGTCGGGACCGGCGCGCGTGGACGAGGATGCTGCCGGATTCACGGGCCAGCTCGGCGGGCATCCGCTGGATGTGGCACTGAGCTCGCCCTGGGACGTCGTATGGTCCAGGAAGCTCAACGCCGTGGTGGTGGCCATGGCGGGCGTGCACCAGATCTTCAGTTTCGATCCCGTCACCGGTGCCGTGGCCATCGTTGCCGGCAACGGCCTGGAAGGGCTGCTTGACGGCCCCGCGCACGAGGCCTGGTTCGCCCAGCCTTCCGGCCTGGCCGAGGACGCCGAGGGCAACATCTGGGTGGCTGATTCCGAAACCTCCGCCCTCCGCAAGCTGGCAATTGGCGACGACGGCGCGGTCACCGTGGAGTCCGCCGTCGGCAAGGGGCTGTTCGACTTCGGCTTCCGGGACGGCGCGGCCGCGGACGCACGTCTGCAGCACCCCCTGGGCGTCACCGTCCTGCCGGACGGCTCCGTGGCGGTGGCCGACACCTACAACGGTGCCGTGCGGCGGTACGATCCCGCCACCCGCACAGTGTCCACCCTGGCGCGCGGCCTCCTGGAGCCGTCCGACGTGATTGTGGACCACACGCACTCGGCCGGTTCTGAGCCGCTGCTGGTGGTGGTGGAGGCGAACAAGCACCAGTTGGTGTTCGTCCCCATCCCCAAGGAAGCGCAGCAGGTGGACGAAGGCGCGGTCCAGACGCACCGGCCCAAGAGTCCGGTTGCACCCGGCCCCCTGGAGCTGACAGTCCGCTTCACTGCCCCCACAGGGCAGAAGCTGGATGACCGCTGGGGTGATCCCACCCAGCTGAAGATCTCCTCCACGCCACCGGAGCTGCTCGCGTCCGGCGGGGGAACCTCGGTGGGGCTGCTCCGCACCCTGGAGCTCTCACCGGACGTGCCGGAGGGCATCCTGCACATCACCGCCCGGGCTGCCGCCTGCGACGGGCCCGAGACCGAGGACGGCGAGATCCCGGACCACGCTGCCTGCCACCTGTACCAGCAGGACTGGGGCATCCCCGTGGTGCTCCAAGGCGATGGTGATACCGAGCTGGTGCTGGACCTGCGCGGCATGGACTGACGCGCCGCCGTAATCCTGAGCCTGCTTAAGTGGCCCGGTTTTCCACCCCATGAGGAGTGGGAACCGGGCCTCTTTGTTGCTGCTTCCCCCAAAAAGTGGGCCAACTTGGGGCCGTCTTGTTCACATAGCACGGCTCGAGGCTGACGCCGGGCCAGGATGGCACACATTCTGGCCTGATGGACCCGACGGAAATCCTTAGATCAGCCGGTGGAGTGTTGCTGCGGCGGGATGTGTTGGCCGCCGGTGCCACGGATACGGAGCTTCGCCGTGCGGTCCGCAGCGGCCAGGTGCTTCGGCTGGACCGGGGACTCCTGGCCGTGGCTGACGCAGACCCTGAACTGGTGGCTGCGGGGCGCGCCCGCGGTCTGGTCACCTGCGTTTCCGCAGCCCCTGCATACAGCCTCTGGCGGCTCCACCCTCCTGTCAGGCCCCACTACTGGCAGAGCAACGGCCGAAGCGCAGTACGGTGTATCAGCCACCGTACCGGCTTGACGCAGCCGCCCCGCCACCGGACGCTTGCAGCCCTGCCTGATGTCCTGCTTCATGCCCTGCTGTGCCTGCCGGAACTCGAGTCCCTGGTGATGGTGGAGTGTGCGTACAACCGCGGGGACATCGATCCGCCGTACCTGCTCCGCCACTTGGACGGACCCCGGTGCGGCAAAGCGCGGAATGTGGTGTCCAAAGTTGACCGGGGCGCGGATTCCCTCCTGGAGACCCTGGCCCGGGTGCTGTTCCGGGATGCAGGCATCCTTACCGAAACCCAAGTGTGGATCGATGGCATCGGCCGTGTTGACTTCCTGCTGGAGGGGTTCCTCATCGTGGAGATTGACGGGCTGGCCTTCCATCTTGAAGCCAGGCAGTTCAAGAAGGACCGCCGCAGGGACAACTCCGCGATACTGCAGGGCCTTCCCGTGCTGCGATTCTTCTACGACGACGTGGTTCATTCACCTGAAGCCGTCCTGGCGCAGGTCCGCGAGGTTCTTGCCCGGGGTTCGCTGCGGTGGCCGCAACCAAACCGGCCCGGTTATTCGCCCCGCTGGCGCCACAACGGCTGGTAAACCTACTGTTTGGCCGCCAAAACTGGGCCAGTGTGACGGAACCGCCCCTAGAAGCTCAGTACCGGCGTGACCTTGACCGTGTCCCCGCTGACGTCAAGGCGGGTGGTGAAGCTGAAGTCCACTTCCTCAGTGAGCGGGTACCAGGCGCCGGTGAACAGGTTCTGCTGGAGGGCTTCCACCTTTGCTTTGCCGTCCAGGGGAGCAACCACCCAGCGCCCGTCAAAGGGTTCGATGGACACGTTGGGGTATTCCGTCACGGTCCACTTGATGCTGCCGTCCTGCACCGTGTTGTTGCTGGCGTAGTAAAAGGGGCAGTCCGGTTGGAGTTTCTGTTCCTTGGCGGCAACGGCGGCGCAGCCGTCCAGGAATTCCCGGACTTTCGCGGACACGTCCTTCTTCAGGTTGTCCGTGGCCTGGGTGAGGAGGTTGAGGGGGGCCACCGGTGCGTCCCGTGCCGTCACTGTGGCACGGGTGGGGGCCGCCGAGAAGTACTCCCCGTTCACGGACGCCTCGTACTCGCCGGGGTAGAAGACTGCAAAGGAGTTCCGGCTGTTGGGCATGTTGACAGGCACGCCGTTGACGGTGGCCTCACTGGAATTGACCACAGTGATGTCCATGGTGGGCAGCCTGGACGGTACGAAAGCCCAGGTGTTGAAGAAGATCCACTCAGTCCCGGTCTTGCGCAGCAGGAATTCGGTGCGGAGCCTGCTGCCGTCAATGGTGTACTCCAGGGGCACCATGACCTGGCTGTCCGGGCGTTCCTCCGGCTCGCCGATCTCCACATTCGTGAACCGGGACGTCGCGGTCTGCAGGGCCGTCCCGTCGAGCATAGCGGCGTTGCTGGGCGGGACCGTGGCCCGGAGCAGCCCCAGCGCCTTGCCGCCGTCACCGCTTTGCAGCGCATCCAGATACTCGCGCACGGGCTGCTGCGGGCTGGCCACTGTGTTGTTGACCAGGTTCACCGCAACCACGGCGCCGGCGACGGCAAGCATGAGTCCCAGCAACCATCCGGCCGCGATCCTCACCAACGCTTGACTCATCTGCACGTTCCATACGTTACCTGCCATGCGTCCGACGGCGGCAGTTGAGTCAGCAGGAAGCGGTACCTGTCAGCGGCGGCGGCGCCGGGACGAGGTGCCGAACACGCCGCGCAGCAGCTCCCGTCCGAGCTGGGTGCCGATGGACCTGGCCATGCTCTTGAGCCCACCGCCCAGGGCGCCGCCGAGCATCCCGCCGATGTCGCCCGCCACCGAGCCTGCCGCACCCGGGCGCGGGGCGGGTGCGTTGTCAGCGGGCGTGCGCCGCCCCGCCGTGGGGGACGGGGCGGGCCTGCTGCTGGGCCGCCCAAGGATTTCCTCTTCGATCCGGCGCGCCTCGGCGTCGACATCGTCCTGGCTTGCGGCGTCCTGCCCCGTCCCGCCCGGAACGGCCCCGCCGGCAACCGATCCGGCGGGCGCGGCCGCTTTCCCGGACAGTTTTTCGAAAGCCGAGGGGTTGTCCACGGCCGTCCCGTACTTTGCCAGCAGGGCCGACCCCGCAACGGTGCTGCGGACCAGGGCTTCGTCGCTGGGGCCCATGACGGACTCGGGGGCGCGGAGCCTGGTGAGCGCCACAGGCGTAGGGGCACCCTTCTCGTTCATCACCGTGATGACGGCCTCGCCAATGCCTGCAGAGGTGAGCGTCTCCTCGAGGTCGTAATCACTCATGGGGAACGTGGACACTGTGGCCTTGAGGGCCTTGGCGTCCTCGGGGGTGAACGCGCGGAGGGCATGCTGCACCCGGTTGGCCAGCTGGCCGAGGACCTCCGCCGGGACGTCCTTGGGAGTCTGGGTGACGAAGAAGATCCCCACGCCCTTGGACCGGATGAGCCGGACCGTGGTGGTGATGGCCTCCAGGAAGGCTTTGGAAGCGTCGTTGAAGAGGAGGTGGGCTTCGTCCAGGAAGAACACCAGCTTGGGCTTGTCCAGGTCGCCGGCCTCGGGCAGGTCCTCGAAAAGGTCGGCCAGCAGCCACATGAGGAAGGTGGAGAACAGCATGGGCTTTGTCTGCAGGGTGGGCAGCTCCAGGCAGGTGATCACCCCGCGTCCGTCCGGGGCGGTCCGCAGCAGCTCCGCGGTGTCGAATTCCGGCTCGCCGAAGAACTTCTCCAGTCCCTGCGCCTCGAGGCTCACCAGCTCCCGCAAAATGACGCCGGCCGTCGCCTTGGACAACCCGCCGAGTTCCTCCAGCTGGTCCTTGCCTTCGGCTGAGGTGAGGAACTGGATCACCGCGCGGAGGTCTTTCAGGTCGATGAGCTCCAGGCCGTTCTTGTCCGCGAAGTAGAACACCAGCTGCAGGCTGGATTCCTGCGTGTCGTTCAGCTCCATGATCCGCGAGAGCAGGATGGGCCCGAACGAGGACACCGTTGCCCGCACCGGCACGCCGTTGCCGTCGCCGCCCAGCGCCAGGAACTCCACCGGGAACGTCCGGCCCTGCCAGGACTGCCCGATGCCCTCGGTGCGCGCGGTGAGCTTCTCACTGCCGGTGGCCGCGGTGGCCAGCCCGGACAGGTCGCCTTTGATGTCCGCCAGGAAGACCGGCACTCCGGCGGTGGAAAGTTGTTCGGCCATCATGTGCAGCGTGACGGTCTTGCCCGTGCCGGTGGCACCGGCCACCAGTCCGTGCCGGTTCATCATGGAAAGCGGCAGCCGCACCGGCGCATCCTTATGGAGCTCGCCGTCGATAATGGCGGCCCCCAGCTCTATGGTGGCGCCTTCCAGCGTGTAGCCCTTCTGGAGGGTGGCGAGCTTCTCTGCTGTGGTTTTGTTGGCCATGGCGCTAGCTTAGCGGCGGCCGCCCTTCAGGAGCGGCAGGACCACCGCTCGTTCCCTCCATGGGGAAAGGCCGACGACGGCACCGGGGCGGGTGCCGTCGTCGGCCTTTCCGCTGGGGACCGCCAGCCCCGCAGCTGATGTGTGGGAGCAGGTGCGCTAAGGCACCTTGGCGTCCACGACGTCCAGCGCAGCGGGAGCGGCCTGCTGTGCGGCGCCCGATGACGGATGGGCCGCGACGGCCGCAGCATGCTCGGCCAGCACGCCCGTCTGGTGGCGGATCTTCAGCCGGTACAGCAGGGCCCCGCCTGCGGTGACAACGGCCACGAAGATCACCCCGCCCCACTGCAGGTACCACTCAAACGGCGGCACCGAGTTGTAGATCTCCGGGCGCGGCCACACCAGGTTCAGCGTCATGGCACCGCCCCACAGGACCGCCAGGATGTTCACCGGCAGCCCCCACTTGCCCAGGGAAAAACCGGGCTCGGAACCGTCAGCGGCGAGCGGCCACTTTTTCAGGAGCCGGTTGCGCAGCATGGGCACGGTGACCAGGAGGTAGGAAAGGTAAATCAGGACGATGCTGATGCTGGACATGATGGTGAAAATCGCAGGCTGCGTGACGTTGATGAGCAGTGGCATCACGGCCAGGATGCCGATGACGATGGCGGCAACGGTCGGGGTTCTGCGGACTGGATCAACTTTGCTGAGCTGCCGGCTGAAGGGCAGGTTGTTGTCCCGGGCCATGGCGAACATCATGCGGATGGCGGCGGCATGGACGGCCAGGGTGCAGACCACCACGGCCACGACGATGCACGCCAGGAAGGCCTTGCCGAACGGGCCGCCCAGGACGGACAGCACGATGTACTGCAGGCCGCCGTCGGCCGATCCCACCTTGGGGTCCGCCAGGTCCGGCGCGGCCAGGATGCCGAACAGCAGGATCAGGCCGCCCAGCACGAACGAGGCCGTGATGGCCCGCAGGATGGCCTTGGGTGCCGTGCGCTTGGGGTCCTTGGTCTCCTCCCCAAGCGAGCTAGCGGTGTCAAAGCCGTACATAACGTAGCCCGAAGCCATGGCGCCGATCAGGAAAACGCCGAAGAAGCCGAGGTCGTGGCCTTCGCCGAAGCCGGCGGTGTCGAAGAAGACCTCGGGGCCGCGCACCACGTGCCAGCCCAGTGCGAGGATCAGGAGCACGGCTGCGCTCAGCTCCACGAACACGCCGATGCTGTTGATCCGCGTCATGAGCTTTACGCCGAAGGCGTTGATGAGGGTGGAGATGGTGATCATGATGCTGGCCAGCACCACGCCGTTCATGGCGAAGTCGTAGGGGCCGGTGCCGTCACCGACGAACTGGAAGCCGGACCAGAGCTGGGGCAGGGTGAGCTGCAGGGCCAGTGCCACGGAGCCCAGCGCCACGATGGACGAGAGCATCAGCAGCCAGCCGGCCAGCCAGGCCGAGGTGCCGGAGGCGAGCCGTTTGGCCCAGTTGTACACCGATCCCGCCACTGGGTAGCGGCCGGCCAGTTCGGCAAAACACAGGGCCACCATCAGCTGGCCGGCGAAGACAAGCGGCCAGGACCACGCGTAAGCGGGTCCGGCCATGGAAAAGCCAAAGTAGAACAGTTGGAACACGCCGGTGAGGATGGAGATGTAGCTGACGCCGGCTGCGAAGCTGGCAAACTTGCCGATGCTCCGGTCCAGGGTCTGCGCGTAGCCAAACTCGTCCATGCCGCTTGAATCAATACTCTTGCTGGGTTCCGCCATGTGGACTCCTCAATCAAAAAAGCACGATAGTGGTGGCCGTCCGCACTGCGGCGCACGGACGGCCGGTGGCCTGAAACTCAGGCGGGGGTGGCGGCGAGTTCCCGCTCCGACGTGGTGTCGCCGTTCCTGCCGGCGAGGGTGAGGCCGGCACGGATCAAGTCCGCGCAGCGCTCGCCGATCATCATCACGGTGATGTTGGGGTTGACGGTGACGTGCTCCGGCATGACGGACGCATCGGCGACGCGCAGGCCGGTGACGCCCTTGACCCGCAGCTCGGGATCCAGCGGCGACATGTCGTCGTCGGACGGTCCCATCCGGACGGTGCCCACAGGGTGGTACACCGTGTTGTGGGTCTTGCGGATGTAGTCCCGCAGTTCCTCGTCCGTCTGCGCCTCGACGCCGGGTGAAAGCTCCCGGCCGGTCCATTCCGCCATGGCCGGCTGGGCGGCGATTTCGCGGGCTTTGCGGATCCCGGCCACCATGACGCGCATGTCGTGGCCGTCCGGATCGGTGAAGTAGCGCGGGTCCACCATGGGCTTGTCGCGGAAGTCGCGGCTGCGCAGGCGCACGGTGCCGCGCGAGCGGGCGTGGGTGACGTTCGGCGTGAGGCTGAAGCCGTTCTCCGTGGTGGGGTAGCCGTGCCGCAGGGTGTTCATGTCGAACGGGACCGAGCCGTAGTGCATCATCAGGTCCGGGCGGTCCAGGCCCTCCTCCGTGGGGGTGAAGATGCCGATTTCCCACCACTGCGTCGACGTCTGGACCATGGGCTGCCTGGCTTCGAACTGGACCACGCCTTCGGGGTGGTCCTGCAGGTTTTCGCCCACGCCGGGGGAGTCCACCAGCACATCGATCCCGTGCTGGGCGAGGTGCGCTGCCGGGCCGATGCCGGAGAGCATGAGCAGCTTGGGGGAGTCGATGGCGCCGGTTGACAGGATGACCTCGCGGTTCGCGGAAAGCCGGTGGGTCCGGCCGAACGCGGAGTCCACCACGTCCACGCCGGTGCAGCGCTTGTCCGCGTCGAACACCAGCTGGCGGGCGCGGAGGCCGGTCAGCAGGGTGAAGTTGGGGCGGCTGATGATCGGGTGGATGTAGGAGACCGAGCTGGAGGACCGGGTACCGTCCGCGCGGCGGTTGATCTGGAAGAAGTTGGCGCCGTTGATCACGGTGGTGCCGGAGTTGAACTTGGCGCGGGAGATGCCGGCCTGTTCGCAGGCGTCCAGGAGCGCAACGCCGGCAGGATCCGCCGGGGGCACGTTCATCAGGTGCACGGGGCCCGAGTCGCCGTGGTGCGGCGCGTCCGGGCCGGCGTCCTCGTTGGTTTCCAGCCGCTTGTACAGCGGCCAGGCGGCGTCTGCGTTCCAGCCGGTGGCGCCGTACTTGGACTCCCACTCATCCAGGTCCTCGCGCGGTGCCCAGAAGGCGATGCACGAGTTGTGGCTGGAGCAGCCGCCCATCACCCTGGCCCGGGCGTGCCGCATAAAGGAGTTGCCATTCTCCTGCGGTTCCACCGGGTAGTCCCAGTCGTAGCCGGATTCGAGCAGTTCCATCCAGCGGTCCAGCTGCAGGATCTCGGGAAGGTTCCGGTCATCGGGCCCGGCTTCCACCAGGGCCACGGTCACGTCCGGATCCTCGCTCAGCCTCGCGGCCACGGCGGCCCCCGCGGATCCGCCCCCCACGACGATGTAATCGAACGAGCGCTCGCTGAGGTCCTCGATGTTGTCGAAGTGCATCTAGTTCTCCTTGCTGTGGTCAGCAAACCAGCCGGTTACCTGCGGGCTGGTGTTCTGGTAGATGTGCTTGGCTTCCTGGTATTCGGCCAGGCCCGTGGGGCCCAGCTCGCGGCCGACGCCGGACTGGCCGAAGCCGCCCCACTCGGCCTGGGGGAGGTAGGGGTGGTAGTCGTTGATCCAGATGGTGCCGTGCCGCAGCCGGGATGCCACGCGCTGCGCCTTGCCGGCGTCCTGGGTCCAGACCGCGCCGGCCAGGCCGTAGACGGTGTCGTTGGCGGTGGCCACCGCTTCGTCCTCGGTACGGAACGTTTCCACGGTGACCACCGGGCCGAACGCCTCGTCGATGACCACGGACATTCCCCTTTGGACGCGGTCCAGGACGGTGGGCTGGTAGTAGAAGCCGCCGTCGTACTTTTCTCCTTGCGGCGCAGCACCGCCGGTCCGCAGCCGCGCACCTTCCTGGATTCCCCGCTGGACATAGGCATGGACTTTGTCGCGGTGGGCCGCGGAAATCAGCGGGCCCGTTTCGGCGTCGTCGTCAAAGGGGCCGCCCAGCCGGATGTCCCGGGCACGGCGGACCAGTTCGTCCACGAAGCGTTCGGCGATCGATTCCTCCACCACCAGCCGCGCACCGGCGGAGCAGACCTGCCCGGAGTGGACGAACGCGCCGTTCAGGGCATTGTCGACGGCGGCGTCGAAGTCCGCGTCCGCGAACACGACGTTGGGGTTCTTCCCGCCAAGCTCCAGCGCCACCTTCTTGACGGTTCCGGCGGCGGCGGCCGCGATGCGCTTGCCGGTTTCCAGCCCGCCCGTGAAGGAGACCAGGTCGACGTCGGGATGTTCCGAGAGCGGTGCGCCCGCCTCCGCGCCGGCTCCGGTCACGAGGTTTGCGACGCCGTCCGGCAGGCCGAGGTCCTGCAGCAGCTGCATGGCCAGGATGGCTGTGGACGGGGTCAGCTCGGAGGGCTTGAGGACGAAGGTGCAGCCGGCGGCCAGGGCGGGCGCGATCTTCCATGCCGCCTGGAGCAGGGGGTAGTTCCACGGGGTGATCAGGCCGCACACGCCCACGGGTTCGTAGACGATTTTGCTGACGACGGCAGGGTTCCCGGCGTCGACCATGCGGCCTGCCTGCTGCCCGGCGAGCCTGCCGAAGTACTCGAAGCAGGCGGCAATGTCGTCCATGTCGATCCGGCTTTCGGCGATCCGCTTTCCGGTATCCAGCGACTCGGCGCGGGCGAACTTTTCCCGGCGTTCGCGCAGTCCGGCGGCGACCTTGAGCAGGAAGCTGCCCCGCTCAGGTGCCGGGACGGAGGACCAGGCGCCCGAGTCGAAGGCTGCACGCGCAGCGGCGATGGCCCGTACCGCGTCCTCCCGGCCGGCCTCGGACACGGTGGCAGCCAGCTCGCCGTCGGCGGGGTTGCGGATCTCGCGGACAGCGCCGGAAGCTGCCGGCTCCCATGAACCGTTGATGAAAAGGGTGGATGCTGTCCCGTCCTGGGGCGGTGTGGCGTAAGTCATACGGAGGACAGTAGCCGAGGTTGAACGGGCGTTCAATAGATTTCTTGAACAGATGTTCAATGTGAAGCTGAGTGGTGCTCATCGTGAAAGTTCACGCTTATTGCCTGGCGGGTGCCGGGGAGCTACGTGTTCCGCGGCGGGGCAAACGCAATCTGCTCGGTGCGGGCGATCCCCCTTTGGATCGCTGCGTTGTCCACCCCCAGGAGCGCCGTCAGCCACATGCCGTTCTGTACAACGACGATGTCGGCCGCACGTTCCTTGCATTCTTCCGGAGGCAGCGCTGGGTTGGCGTTGGAGACCAGTGCTGCGAGCCCGCCGAGGTACCGGTCGAAGGCTGCGGCATTGATATGGGCAAAATCCTCATGGGCCTGCGCGAGGGCCCAAAGGTGAAGGCGCAGGGACAGGTACCGGGTGGTCAGCAGGTCTGCGCCCGCAACCCGCCGCAGGGCTTTGCGCAGCTGCTCGTCCGGGGCCGCGGACGGGTCGGGCGCCACCAGCATCAGGTCGTGCTCATCCACTCGGTGCAGTGCCGCCCGGATCAGGCTCATCTTGTCGTCGTAGTAGTAGTTGACGAGGCCCAGCGCGACGCCGGCCTCGCGCGCAACAGCCCGCATGCTGACGCCCGAGATCCCATGGCGCGACAGCAGGTCGAGCGCCGCCTCGAGAATGCGCGACTGCCGGTCAATCTGTTCGCCGGAGTTCACGGCACTGGTCCCCATCTGGCCAGACTATTGCCAAACCGGCCATGAGCGCACTTTATGCAGGGGATCCGCCTGGCCAGGTACACCAAGTAGTGCCAATGTTCGCCGGCCTGGGAAAACGAGTACTCAGACGGAAAGACGGGTGGGGGATTACGCGTGTGCTCCGTCCCTGCCGCCACCTACCGTTAGTCCAGGCAGCGGCCAGAGTGGGCCGCCCGATGGTCTCAACAGGAGCTTTCATGCGCACTTCCCCGTCCAAGTCTGTCCTTTCGCGCCGGCTCGCGGCCGCCGTCGTCCTGCCCGGCCTGCTTACCAGTAGCCTTGTGCTGATCCAGCCTGCTGCCGCAGCAGGAACAACGTCCAACACCTCAATATGCAACGGCGTGGTGAACCAGTTCGCGCACCGGGGCGGCGTCCAGGAGAACCTTCTGAAGGCAGCCGCGAAGAAGAATGCTGACGTCATCGCAAGGCTCCAGGCGGAGCGGGCACCGCTCCAGGAGGAAAAGGACAGGCTGGATGCGGAGATCGCCGCACTGGACGGGGAATCTGCCAGGTTGGCGGAGGAGGCGGCTGTGCTGGAGGGCGCCCTGAAGGTGACGGAGGCGGATATCGCCCAGCTCACCGGTGATATGGATGCTACGCAGGCGACCATAGACGAGACGAAAGCAACCCTCGCCAAGCTGCAGGAAGACAAGGTAAACCTCGTCGCCCAACTCACACCGCTGCAGGAAGAGAAAGCTGCCGCTGAGGCGGCAGCCGAGGACCTCAGGGTCCAGGCCGCCGCCGTTGCAAAAGACATCGCTGGCACCCAGGACAGCATTGACACAGCGAATGCCGAGCTCCTCGCGCTGGAGCTGTCGGCAGCCGAGGCCACCCGCGCGCTCGCGGACAAAGAGGCTGAGATTGCGGTTGGTCAAGACCACCTCAGCGCCCTCGAAACTGCGGCCGCAAAAGCGGCGGACGACGTGGTTTCCGCCCGGGAAGCAGTTGAGGCGGCGGAGGTTGAGCTCGACCGTCTCGAAGCGGCAGGAGTGACGGCCGGGGAGGCTTTGCAGGCGCAGCAGGACCTCGTGGATGCTGCAAGGCTTGCCCTGACCGAACTTGAGAATGTGGCTGCGGAGGCCGACAACGCTGTAACGGCCAAGGCAACTGAGGTGGCGGCAGCCCAGGACCAGCTTGAGGTGCTCCAGGCGGAAGCGCGCACGGCTGCCGCTGCCCTTACCGCCAAGAACGTCCAGATCACATCTGCGGAAGAAGAGCTTGAAAACCTCCAGGCCGCCGCGGCTGCGGCCGCAGAGGCAATAGAGGCCAACGCCTACAGCCTGACTGGCGTCGCCGCGGACATCACGATGCTCGTAAGGCAGATCGATGCCGCCAACGCTGAAGTCCTTGCCAAGCAGGGCGAGCTGACCACGGCACAGAATGAGCTGGGTGAGCTCCAGCTCACGAGGAGCACACTGGAAGCAGATATTGCGGACCTGACAGCGAAAATTGAAAAAACGAATGGCAGCGCAAACGGCCTCATAAGCCAGCGCACTGCCAAACAGACGCAGCTCGCCGCCGTCAACAAGCAGATTACCGACCAAAATGCAGTGATCTCGGCGCTCCAGGGCGACCTGGCGACCCTGAACAACCAGGTTTCGGCTTTGAACACCCAGCTGCTGGCGAAGCAACAGGAAAGCAGCTCGCTGCAGCAGCAGGCGGCACCCCTGCAAGCAACGCTTACCGCGGCGAATGCAGCGGTTGCCTTGAAAGAGGCTGAGATTGCCGCTCTGAAGGCCGAACTCCCGGCACTTGGGGACGCCCTTACCAAGGCCAACAGTGCTGTGGCCGGCCAGCAGGTGGTCTTGGACGGGCTCCAGCAGGAACTGACGGCAGCCCAGGAGGCCGCCGCCGCGGCCGCGGCGGATGTCACTGCGCAGGAGGAAGTTGTGGCAGGCCTGGAAGAGGCGTTGCAGGCGCTTACCGAGAACGTGGAATCTGCGCAGCAAGCCATAGCGGACCAGAAGGCAGACCTGGAGCAGAAACGGTCAATCCTGGAAAGCGCGCAGGAAGCGGAGGCATTGGCCGCCGCTGCGGTGGAGGATAAGAAAGCGGAGGTCGCCACACTACAGGGCCAGCTTCCCGCCCTCCAGGCTGGCGTCGACACCGCCAATCAGGCAGTTGCGGGCAAGAGCAGCGAAATCGGCGCCCTCAACTTGATCATGGATGGTTTGGTCGCACGGCTGGGCGGGCTGAACGAGGACATCAAGGCAAAGGAGGCTGAGATCGTTTCCCTCCAAACCAGGGTGGCGCCGCTCTTGGATCAGCTCAACCAGCTGAATGATGAAATCAGCACTACCGAAGCAGCCCTCAAGGACCTGCAGTCCCAACTGACAACCCTGGATGGACAGTTGACCGCGGCCCAGGGAACATTGCTGACGCTCGAGGCCCAAAAGAAGCAGAACAAGGACACGATCACCGCGCAAAAGGTTGTGGTCACCGGTCTCCAGGCCCAGCTTGGTGCGGTTCAGGTAAAGATTAATGCCATCGACGGAACGATCGCGCTCGGAGGCTGCGCCGTCTGATAGGACGGCGGAGGGGCCAGGTCATCATGACCTGGCCCCTCCGGGTATCAGTACCGTGTGGCCGGAATCAGCCCAGTGCCTTGATGACTTCCTTGGCCACGTCCTCGCTGGACTGCGGGTTCTGGCCCGTGATGAGGTTGCCGTCCCGGACCACGTTGGAGGTCCAGGCAGCCCCGTTCTCGATCACAGCGCCCTTCTCCTTCAGCGCGTCCTCCACCAGCCACGGGGTGTTCTCGCCCGTGCCGCCGCCCAGCTCTTCCTCGTTGGTGAACACGGTGATGCGGCGTCCGGCGAAAACGAACGTGCCGTCGTCGTCTGTTGCGCTGAGCAGCCCGGCGGGACCGTGGCAGAAGGGGGCAATGACCTTGCCCGCCTTGTCCGCCGCCGCCAGCAGCCGGCCCAGGTCGGCGTCCCTGTACAGGTCGGCCATCGGTCCGTGCCCGCCCGGCATCACCACGGCGTCATAGCCGGAAGGGTCGACGTCGGCAAGCACCAGCGGGTTCGAGAGCTCGCCGTCGATGGATGCAAGGTAGTCCCGGAAGCCATTTGCGCGGTCCTCGCCGCCCGCGGACTCGGGCGCGAGGCTGACCTGGTCCACTGTGGGTTTCGCCCCGCCTGGGGTGGCGAGGTGGACCGTGTGGCCGGCGCCGAGCACGGTCTGGTGCGCCACCACCAGCTCCTCGGCCCAGAAGCCGGTGGGGTGTTCGCTGCCGTCCTTCATGGTGAGGGAATCGGCTGCTGATACAACCATCAGAATGTTTGCCATGGGTGTTGCTCCTGTCGTTGTTGTCTGTCTTCCGGGCTGCTTCTTGAGGGGCCGGTTATCCGGCCGCGGCTTCAAGTTCAGCGTAGGTGTCCTCGTCCAGGCTGACGCCGGCCGTGGCCAGGTTTTCTTCCAGGTGCTGCACTGAACCGGTGCCGGGAATGGGCATCATCACGGGGGACCGGCGCAGCAGCCACGCCAGCGCCACCTGGGAGGTGGTGGCGCCCAGGCGCTTGGCGGCTTCGTCCAGCGGCCCGCCCGGCCGGGCCAGTTCGCCGGCGGAAATGGGGGCCCACGGAATGAATCCGATGCCGTTTTCCTCGGAGTAGCGCAGGACGTCTTCGGAGCTGCGGTCCGTCAGGTTGTACCGGTTCTGGACCGTGGACACGGTGAAGTGCTTTCCGGCGGCCTCCAGCTCTTCCACGCTGACCTGCGAGAGCCCCAAGGCCTTGACCTTGCCCTCGTCCTGGAGCTCGCGCAGCACGCCGAACTGCTCCTCGGCGTCCACCTTGGGGTCAATCCGGTGGAGCTGCAGCAGGTCCAGGGAGTCCACCTTGAGCTTGCGCAGGCTCAGCTCGGTCTGCTGGCGCAGGTACTCGGGGCGGCCCACGGGAATCCACTGGTTGGGCCCGGTGCGGGTGAAGCCCACCTTCGTGGCGATCTTCAGCCCGTCCTTGTACGGGTGCAGGGCCTCGGCCAGGATTTCCTCGCTGACGTTGGGGCCGTAGGAGTCCGCCGTATCGATGAAGTCCACCCCGAGTTCGACGGCGCGGCGCACCACCCGGACTGCGGCCTGCCGGTCGGCAGGCTCACCCCACACACCGTCACCCACGATGCGCATGGCACCAAAACCAAGCCGGTGCACGGTTCCCAGGTCCTTCAGGTCAATCGTTGCGGACAATTCCAACTGTTTCGACGTATTCAGGCTCATAGGGGCGGCAACATCATAAGTTTGCTGAGTATTCCTGGCCGGGCTGAAATAAGCCGGCCCCCGCCGTCGTTATGCCTCAAGTGCCTGCCGTGATCCGGCGGGCGGAATCCTATGAACAGCTTTGAAAGGCCGGCACCCGACGTGACTCTCCCCCTCTCCATCCTTGACCTGGCAACCATCGGCAAGGGCCAGACGGCGGCGGAGAGCTTCGCGGGCAGCGTGGCCATGGCCCAGAGCGCGGAAAAGCTGGGATACCGCCGCGTTTGGTACGCCGAGCACCACAACATGTCCTCCATCGCGTCCTCAGCAACCAGTGTGCTCATCGCCCATGTTGCCGCCCATACCGAAAGCATCCGGCTCGGCGCCGGCGGCGTGATGCTGCCCAACCATTCACCGCTGACCATCGCCGAGCAGTTCGGCACCCTGGAGACCCTTCACCCGGGCCGCATCGATCTTGGCCTGGGCCGCGCGCCGGGCAGCGACCAGAACACCATGCGTGCCTTGCGGCGGGACCCGATGTCCGCGGACAGTTTCCCGCAGGACGTCCTGGAGCTGCAGGGCTACCTCACCGGGCCCACCCGCATCCAGGGCGTGGAAGCCACCCCGGGCAAGGGCACGAACGTGCCGCTCTACATCCTGGGCTCGTCCCTGTTCGGCGCACGCCTGGCCGCCCAGCTGGGGCTGCCGTACGCGTTTGCCTCCCATTTCGCCCCCAACGCCCTGCAGGACGCCGTGGCCCTCTACCGCCGGGAGTTCAAGCCCTCGGCGCAGCTGGATGCCCCGCACGTCATTGCCGGCGTGAACGTCATTGCCGCGGATTCGGCCTCCGAAGCGCAAGCCATGATGCAGGCCACCAAGCGTGCGCGGGTGTCGCTGTTCTTCGGCGGCGGCCGCGAGTTCACCGACGACGAGGCGGACATGATCCTCGATTCGCCGCAGGGCCAGCACGTCTCGCAGATGATGACCTACTCCGCGGTGGGCACGCCTGACGTGGTGATGGATTACCTGGACAGTTTCGGCCGGCACGCTGACGCCGACGAACTGATTGTGGCGCACCAGAGCACCGGCACGGACGCCCGGCTGCGGTCTGTGGAGCTCCTGGCTGAAGCCGCGGGGCTCGCTCGGGTCTAGGTGCCGCGGTCCGGGCCCCACGCCTGGCACCCTTTTCGGAAAGCACGACGGCGGGTTCCCCGGTTTCATGAGGCGGGCGCCGCCGTCGTGGTCCAAAACGCTGCCGTGCGTGCCACGGGCCCTGACACAGCCGAAACCGTGCTGCCGGACTTTTACACATACGCAATACAGGGGACTTTCGGGGGAAACTCCGGAGGCTCACCATGGGAGTGCCCCCTCCGGAGTTCCGTGAACCCCGGGGAGGGGCACCATCCGGTAGCCCGCAGGAGATCCAGCGGCTGTAGTCCCGGCCCGGTCCTGCCTCAAAGGGGTACATGGATGCCAACGCCGTTGAACCAAAGCGTCGCGGATTCCGCACTGCTCACCAGGTCCCTTCCCCTGGGCATGCTCCGGGCATTCGTCCAGTCCGACGCCGCCGACGAAGGGCTCACGCCTGCGCTCCTTGCGGAACTGAAGGTGCTGGCCCGGGTGCCGGGGCTGCTGGTGGCCTGCAATTACGGCGGAACCCTGTGCGACGCCGAGGGGATTTCCACGGAGACGCTCCCGCTGGGCAGTGCCGCCATCGCGCTGCGTGCCCTGGCGGCGCTGCCCAATACCCACGCGGCTGTCATCTCCGGCCGGTCCCTGCGTGACCTTGCCGCAGTATCGCGCCTGCCGGCGGAAGTGCACCTGGTGGGTTCGCACGGCGCCGAGTTCGACATGGGGTTCGCGCACCAGCAGACCCTTGCCACCGAGTCCGTCCTGCAAAAAGTCCATGCCGCGCTCAACGAGGCCGTCGGGTTCCAGAAGGGCATCTGGATAGAACGCAAACCCGTAGCCGTTTCGGTGCACACCCGGCCCGCGGCGCCGGACATCGTGGCGGCAGTGACGGACACCGCACGGGACGTGGCGCGCACCTACGGGCTGCACTTCATTCTGGACGGCTCCGTGCTGGACCTGTCCGTCGTGGAACCGTCAAAGGCGGATGCCCTGGAAAGCCTGCGGTCCCGGCTGGGAGCCAGTGCAGCGATGTATGCGGGCGACGCTGACAGCGATGAACTCGCCATGGCCACGTTGCGCGGCCCGGACATGGGGCTGCGGGTGGGCCCGGGGGAGAGCTCTGCCTCCTACCGGCTCCGCGACCCGGAATCGTTCGCCCGGGTGCTGGCAATCCTGTTCGAGCTGCGCCGTGCCTGGCTGTTCGGCGAGGACGCCGTGGGCCTGGAACGGCACAGCCTGATCGGCAATGGAACCTCCACTGCCCTTGTGACGCCGGACGCGAAGATCTGCTGGATGAGTCATCCACTGCCGGATTCCGGCTCACTGTTCGCGCACATCCTGGGCGGTGACGCCGCGGGCCACTTCTCGGTGGAGCCGGTCAAGGCCTCGCAGGTGCTGGGGCAGCGCTACGTGGACAGCACCATGATTGTCGAAACCCGGTGGGCGGACGTTACGGTAACGGACTACCTGGAACCCGCCCCGGACGGCATCACCAGCCTGGTCCGGGTGCTCTCCGGCAACGGGGCGGCCCGGATCACCTTTGCCCCGCGGCCGGACTACGCCAACGCCCCGTTCAGCATGGAGGCCCGCGGCGATGAACTGCACATCATGGGAACCTCGGAGCCCTTCATCCTGCTTGCCAGCGGCGTCACCTTCAGCATCACTTCGGACGGGCGCCATGCCACGGCCACCGCCGCCGTCAACCTGCAGGACGGCCCGGTGGTGCTCAACCTGCGCTGCGGCGACACGGAACACCGGCCCGCGGTCCCCGAAGATGAGGCGGAGAGGCGCTCCGCGGTGGCGCTGCACTCACGGCAATGGGTGCAGGGCCTTGCTCTGCCGGGCGTTAAGCCTTCCCTGGTGCGGCGGTCTGCCCTGGTGCTGCGCGCCCTGGTGCACGAACCAACCGGCGCGGTCCTGGCGGCGCCCACCACATCCCTGCCCGAGGGGATCGGCGGGACGAGGAACTGGGATTACCGGTACTGCTGGCTGCGGGACGGCTCCATGACCGTCAATGCGCTGGTGGACCTGGGCTCCACCGGCGAGGCAACCGGCTTCCTGGCATGGCTGGGACGGATCCTTGAACATGCACCCGGCCCCGAATGGCTGCATCCCCTGTATTCGGTGACGGGTGCGCCGCTCTCCACTGAGGCCGTCATCGACAGCCTGCCCGGGTATGCCGGCTCCCGCCCGGTGAGGATCGGAAACGCCGCTGACCACCAGGTCCAGCTGGACGTCTTTGGCCCCATTGCCGAGCTGATCCATAGCCTGAGCGAACGGGAAGGGGCACTGGCCGAGGACCATTGGGAACTGATGGGCCAAATGGCCTCAGCCGTCCTGGCCCGCTGGCACGAACCCGACCATGGCATCTGGGAAGCCCGGCGGGCCCCGCGGCACCACATCTACACGAAAGTGATGTGCTGGGTCACCCTTGACCGGGCACTCCGCACGGCGTCCCGCCACGGCCGGACTCCCGATGCAGCCTGGGCGCCGGTGGCCGCGACCATCCGGGCCGAAGTCCTCCAGGAGGGCTGGGACGAGTCCGCAAAGTCTTACACGGTGGCTTATGACAGCCCGGACCTGGACGCCGCCGTCCTGCATATCGGGCTGTCCGGGCTGCTGGACGTCACGGACCAGCGGTTCCTGGATACCGTCACCGCCGTGGAGCGGGAACTCCGGGTGGGTCCCACCGTATTCAGGTACCGGTACGACGACGGCCTGCCGGGGCTGGAGGGTGGCTTCCACATCTGCACCACCTGGCTGATCGAAGCGTACGTTGCCACGGGCCGGATCGAGGAGGCCTGGGACCTCTTCGACCAGCTGGTGAACCTCTTCGGGCCCACCGGGCTGCTGCCGGAGGAGTACGACCCCGGCACGGAAACCCACCTGGGGAACCACCCGCAGGCTTACTCCCACCTTGGCTTCATCCGCTGCGCCCGGATCCTGGACGAACACCAGGGCAAACGGTAGTCGGCATTCCTAGTGGGTACCTAGAGTGGAGGTGACACCACCCGGAAACCGAAACGAGGCCCATGCCAACCGCCCGCGCCCAGGGAGTGGGCTTCCGTTCTGAACGGGGCCCCATCCTTATTTCCCTGATGCTCGCCACCGGGCTGGTGGCGATCGATTCCACCATCGTGGCCACGGCCGTCCCGTCGATTGTCCGCGACATCGGCGGGTTCGAATCGTTCCCGTGGCTGTTTTCGGCGTATCTGCTGGCGCAGGCCGTCTCCGTCCCCATCTATGGCAAACTCTCCGACATGGTGGGCCGGAAACCCATCATCCTTGCCGGCATCGGGCTGTTCCTCCTCGGGTCCGTGCTCTGCGGCATTGCGTGGAGCATGCCCGCCCTGATCGCCTTCCGTGCCCTGCAGGGCCTCGGCGCCGGCGCAGTGCTGCCTGTCTCCATCACCATCGCAGGTGACATCTACTCACTGGAGGAACGCGCGAAGGTCCAGGGCTACCTCGCGAGCGTGTGGGCGGTCTCCTCCGTGGTGGGACCAAGCCTCGGCGGCATTTTCGCAGCCCTGGGGTTTTGGCGGGGGATCTTCCTGGTTAACATCCCCCTGTGCCTGCTGGCGGGATGGATGCTGGTCCGGACGCTGCACGAGAACGTGGACCGGGCCAAGCACCAGGTGGATTACGCCGGGGCAGCCCTCCTGGCGGCTTCGCTTGGCCTGCTGATCCTTGGCGCCCTCGAAGGCGGCCAGGGCTGGGCCTGGAATTCACCCGTCAGTATTGGCATCTTTGCCGTGGGCGGGGTTCTGCTGGCCGTGTTCCTCGTGGTGGAAAGGCGCGCGGCAGAGCCCGTGCTGCCCTCCTGGGTGGTGTCGCGCCGGCTCCTCGGAACCACAGCCCTTGTGTCCTTCGGCGTTGGTGCCGTCCTGATCGGGCTGACGTCCTATGTGCCCACGTTCCTGGAGGGCGCGCTGGCCAGCTCACCGCTGGTCGCAGGGCTGGCCCTGGCGGCACTCACCGTGGGCTGGCCGATCAGCGCCTCCCAGGCCGGGCGCTTCTACCTGCGGATCGGGTTCAAGGCCACAGCGCTCATCGGCATCTCCATCACCGTGGCCGGCCTCGCGGTCCTTGCACTTACCTCAGCTGCTCCCAGCGTAACGCTGGTCGCCGTCAGCTGCTTCGTCGTCGGACTCGGCCTGGGGCTGGTTGCCACCCCCACGCTGATCGCCGCCCAGTCCAGCGTTTCCTGGAATGAGCGGGGTGTGGTCACCAGCACCAACATGTTCGCCCGGTCCATCGGGAGCGCACTGGGCGTGGCCGTTTTCGGTGCGGTGGCCAACGCCATTTATGGGGGAGCCGCCGGAGGAGGCGGCAACGGACCCGCAGTAGTGGCGGCTTCCGGCGCAGTCTTCGTGGCCGCCCTTGCCGCGGGGGTCCTCACGGTGGCGGCGGTCCTGGCCATGCCTGCCGTGCGGGCGGCCAACGCGGACGCCGCGGGCGGGGACGGCGGGGAACCGGTCCTTACCGATGCCGAGGACAGCTCCCGCTAACTGTCCCCTGCATGACGGCAGGCAATCAGCGGCCGGCGCGGAAGATTTCCGGGGCAGGCCTGGCGCCGGTGGCCAGGTCCGCAAGCATCCGCCCGATGACCGGCGTGAACTTGAACCCGTGCCCCGAGAATCCGGCACCGATCACCACGGGGCCGATCCGGTCCAGGACGAAGTCCTCGTCCGGCGTGGTGGTGTAGGTGCAGCTGACCGCCTCGAAAGAGTCAGCGTCCACCCCGGGCAGCCAGGTCCGGGCGTACTCCTGCAGGGCGGCGAGCTGCACCGGCTCCGGCAGGAAGGACCGCCGGTCCGGATCCACAACCGGACCCACTCCATGCCAGCCGGCCTTAATTCCCTCGCCCGGTGTCTGCATCCCGTACGCAGGGGAATACCAGCCCCGGTACGCAGCGCCCGCCCCCGGGTAGTGGTTGAAGCCGGGCCATTCTGCCCCCGGATCCGTGACCCTGAAGTGCACCGGCTGCTCCTGGGTGACGCGCAGCTGTGGAATCCGCAGCCCTGAACCGGTGCTGTTGCCAGGCAGTCCGCCGAGGAGCTTCTCCGTCCAGCCGCCGGCCGTGACAACAGCCTGTGCAGCGGTGACCACCTCCGTGCCGGCAGCGGACTCCAAAACCAGCCGGACGCCGTCGTCCATCACCTGGAAGTCCACCACTTTGGTGTGGTGCCGCATCTCGGCGCCGCGGGCTACGGCCAGCCGCTGCATGGCAGGGAGGGCCGCGTCAGGGTTGAGCTGGCCGCCGTCGGGCAGGTGGAGCACCTGCTGGTCGAAGCGGATGCCGCGCCAGCGCTCGGCCGCCTCTGCGGGGTGAAGGAATCCAGCGCGGATCCCGGCCTGCTCCAGGGCGGCGGCAACATCGGCAAACAGCGGCTCCGGCCCGTGGTTGACCACCCCCGTGCGCGCCAGCAGCTGTTCGCCGCTTTCCTGCTCCAGCTCATCCCACAGGGCCAGTCCCTCCGCCAGCATGGCCACGTACTCGGGCCGGTGGTACCCCGGGTTGAGGTTGCGGGTGGTGCCGTGCGAGGCCCCGATCCGGTGCCCGGGCCCGAACTGCTCCACCAGCGTCACCTGCCGGCCGCGGCGCGACAAAGCCCACGCGGCGGCCGAGCCCATCGCTCCGCCGCCGATCACCACGGTGTCCAGAACAGTATTCATGCAGCCCTCCAGGCTCAGGTCAGCAGCAGTGCCACGCCGATCATGGCCGGCACAGCCACCACGGTGGTAATCAGGACGGTGTCCTTGGCCACGGTGAGGCCGGTGTTGTAGCGGCTGGCGGCCACAAAGACATTCTGCGCGGTTGGCAGCGCAGCGGTCACGACGACGGCGAACAGGACATGGCCGTCCAGCCCCAGCAGGAAGCGGGCAAAGAGATAGGCAAGCGCCGGCTGGACCGCGAGTTTGAACGCGCTGGCCAACAGCGTATCCACGCGTCGGGCAGCGGCGGCCTGGAGCGGGCGGGTACCGTTCAGGCTCATGCCGAACGCAATCAGCATGGCGGGGATCGCCGCGCCGCCGATCAGGTGGATCGGCTCCATGACAAGGTCGGGCACCTTCCATCCGGTGCCCGCCACCAGGAGGCCCAGCGCGGAGCCGACGATCATGGGATTCCGCAGGATCATCACAGCGAAGTTCAGCGGCGTGGTGCGGTGTTTGCTGGTGCTCGAGTCCAGGAGCATCAGGAACAGCGGCGTGAAGAAGGCGAGCTGGAAGATCAGCAGCGGTGCCACGTAACTGGCATCGCCCAGGACGTAGACGGCGATGGGAATGCCCAGGTTCGCCGAGTTGACCAGCGACGCCGCCATGGAGGACATCAGCGATTCCGGAAGCGAACGCCTGAGCCAGAACTTGGCAATGACAAAAAAGAGGAGGGCGGTGGCGACGGCTGAGACAGCCGCCACCAGCAGGGGTGCTGCGAAGACTTCGGCGAGGCGCGCTTTGCTGAGGGTCTCAAAGAGCAGGGCCGGGCTGGCCACGAAAAACGTGAGGGAGCTCAGCACCTGCCGGGCGTTGTCACCCAAAATTTTCTGCCGGCCCACGAACCAGCCCACCAGGATGATGCACCACACGACGAAGAAGCCGGCCAGCACGCCTAGCATGGGACGGCCCGCAAGGCGCGGCAGGGCAGGGGACCGGGGCTCACGCTCCGGTTACAGGGCGGCGTTGTTAAGCGCGAAAGGGGGGCGCAGCAAACCCGGGGTAAGGCCCTCGGCGGGGTCGTTGCCCAGTTGGATCACGCGGTTTTTTTCGTCCACGTGGACCACCTTGGGCTCGTAGCTCTTGGCTTCCTCGGTGGTCATCTGCGCGTAGGTTATCAGGATGACAATGTCGTTTTCCTGCATCAGGTGGGCCGCTGCCCCGTTGATGCCGATCACGCCGGAGCCGCGCTCGCCGGCGATCGTGTACGTCTCCAGGCGCGAGCCGTTGGTCACGTCCACGATGGACACCAGCTCACCCGGCAGGATGTCGGCCGCCTCGAGCAGGTCCAGGTCAACGGTGACTGAACCTACGTAGTGCAGGTCAGCGTGCGTGACGGTGGCCCGGTGGATTTTGGACTTGAACATTGTTCGATTCATAACGGGTTCAGTCTAGCGGCGGGGGCCCTGCGGCGCAGTGACGCAGGAAACAGTTGCGCGGGAGCGGTAGCGGCGCGGTGATGCCCCCCGCGTCATGGTGCAGGGAAGAGCGCAGGCACCCAGGTTGGAAGCCATGTCCGAGCCGGCTGCTCACCCGGCGACATTCTCCGCCACGGCTTCTGCCGTGGCCGCCAGGGTTTCCCGGGCAGCCAGGATGGCCGGCCGCGTGGCACCGGAGCGGCGGACCGAGGTGAAGACTGTCCGCCGCGGCTTCCCCGGCAGGTCCAGGAGCCGCGCATTGGTGCCGCGGCCGGTCCACACCAGGTCCGGCATCAGCGCCACGGCGTTGCCCGACTCGATCAGCCGGATCTGGGCCTGAAGGTCGGCGGTCTCAAAGCGCACGTCGGGTTCGAACCCGGCGCTCCGGCACGCCTGCTCAGCCCAGTGCCTTGATGCGGCACCCCGCGGCTCCATCACCCACGCGAGTTCCGCCGTGTCCTCGATCGAAGCGATGGCAGGGCCGCCGTCGGACGCCGGCGGAATGGCCAGCCGGATGGCGTCGGTGGTCAGCTTGACCCTGTCCAGTTCGGGATAGCGGGGGGCGGCATGGCCCGGATACTGCTCGGCAATGACGAGGTCAAAATCGCGGGCCCAGGTTTCGTGCAGGGCGGTCTCAGGCTCGCGCTGGATCATCTCGATGCGGACTTCAGGATAGGTGCGGGACATGCGCGTGAGCGTTTCAGGCATGAGGGCAAGGGCTGCAGACTGGAAGACGGCGATCCGGACGGTGCCCGTGACCGTTGTCAACGATGCGGCCAGGTCCGCCTCAGCCTGCTCCATGGTCTCCAGCAGGCTCGCAGTGTGCGCCACCAGGACCTCGGCCTGCGGTGTGAGCTGAACCCGGCGCCCGGTCTTGCGGAGCAGCTCGACGCCCACTTCCTTTTCCAGCAGGGCAAGCTGCTGGGATACCGACGACGGGCTGTACTGCAGTGCCTCTGCCACCTCCGCGAGCGTGCCCCGGATGCTGAGTTCACGCAGGAGACGGAGCCGGCGGACATCAAGCATGAGGAAATCCTTACCGAAACTAACGAATATAGGTTAGAAGTAGTCACTTTATCTAACGCAAGCACGCTTGCATACTGTTGGGACCGAGTTACCCCCGTCACAAGCGATTCTTCGCGCGCCGTGACGGGGTCGCACCCCAAGCAGGAGTTCCTGATGAGCACTAGAGATATGACCCAGTCGATCATGCGGCGCAAGCCCATTGACGACATTGAGGAAGAGAACAAACATAGTGGCCTCTTTAAGTCACTCGGGCTTTGGCAGCTTACGGCGATCGGCGTAGGCGGCATCATCGGCGTCGGCATCTTTTCCCTCGCGGGACTGGTGGCCGCCGGCAGCGAGAGCACGCCCGGGGTGGGGCCCGCGGTACTGATCTCCTTCCTGGTGGCTGGCCTTGCGTCCGCCGCCGCTGCTTTGTCCTATGCGGAATTCGCGGGCATGATTCCCCGCGCCGGGTCCGCGTACACCTACGGATACGTAGCACTCGGCGAGATCATCGGCTGGTTCATCGGCTGGGACCTCCTGCTGGAGTACATCGCCATCGTGGCGGTGGTTGCCATCGGCATCTCCGGCTACTTCGATGCCTTCCTCTCGGGAATCGGCATCAACATGCCTATCTGGATGACCTCCACCGCGGACGAGGGCAGGGGCGGCGTCGTCAACATCCCGGCCATCGCGGTCTGCCTGATCGTGACCTGGATCCTGTCCCGCGGCACCAAGGCCTTCGGGCGGTTCGAACTCGTAGCCGTTGCCATCAAGGTCGTCCTGATCCTCTTCATCATCGGGCTGGGCGTCTTCTACATCGACACCAACAACTACAACCCGTTCATGCCCAGCGGCTTCGGTCCGGTCCTGGCCGGCGCAGCCACTGTCTTCTTCGCCGTCTTCGGCTATGACGCCATGAGCACCGCGGCGGAAGAGGCAAAGGACGGCAAGAAGCACATGCCCAAGGCCATCATCCTGTCGCTGATCATTGCGATGCTGCTCTACGTGGCGGCCACCCTGGTGCTCACCGGCATGCAGAACTATAAGGACATTGACCCCACGGCGGGCTTTGCCTCGGCCTTCACGGGTGTCGGCCTGCCGGTGATCGCCACCATCATCTCGGTGTTCGCCGTTCTGTCCATCCTTACCGTGATGCTGACCTTCCTCCTGGGTGTCACCCGCGTCTGGTTCTCCATGAGCCGCGATGGCCTGCTGCCCGGCTGGTTCTCCAAGACAGACCGCCACGGCACCCCGCAGCGCGTCACGTGGATCGCCGGCGTCGCCTCCGCCCTGCTTGCCGGGGTGTTCCCCATCAAGGCTGTTGCCGACCTGACCAACATTGGCATCCTGGCCGCGTTTGTCGTCGTCTGCTTCTCGGTGATCGTGTTCCGCTACAAGAAGCCGGACGCACCCCGGACCTTCCGCCTGCCGTTCATGCCGTTCATCCCGGCGTTCGGCGTGCTGGCGTCGGCATTCCTGATGTTCCAGCTGCACTGGGAAACCTGGGCCCGGTTCGGCGTCTGGCTCCTTGTTGGCCTGGCCATCTACTTCTTTTACGGAAAGAAGCACTCGCTGATGAATCCCAACAGCCCCCGGCATGACGAGATCGTGGAGATGCACCGCCCCCTGGTCTGACCCCCGGACGCTCTCTCACTCAAAGTCGCTTTACCCCCGACGCTCTATCACCTAATGTCGCTTTACCCCGAACGCTCTATCACCTTGAACTGCTCCCCGGAAGTCGGAACTGAATTTCTCAGTCCAACTTCCGGGGAGCAGTTCACCTTCCTCGGGAGGGTGATAGAGCGTTTCCGTTTTTCCCGCATCAAGTGGGAGAGCGTGCGGAAATTTGCACCGTTAAGGGCTCTTCGCAGTTGAGGGTGTAGTCGAGGGTCGGCGGCTGGTTCGTGGATAGACGTCGAGGTCTTCCAGGATGGAAGTTCTCACACTGCCCAT
>NZ_JBIVRG010000026.1:0-19330 GCF_044755505.1 Pseudarthrobacter sp. NPDC092202
GTCACGGGTCACATCCCCAAGCAGCTCACCCAGCGAGGCACTATCAGCCCTCTGGTGCGCCTCACTCGGAGCGGGTTCCGGAATAGAACTACTCATCACAGCCCGCCAGACTGGCCATCCCTGGAACGGTCCCGGGTGAGGGGATCGCCTGCCATGGGATCGTCGGCCAGGTCGCGGTCGCCCAGCGGATCACTGGCGATCCGGTTACCGGACCACGGTTCTTCCACCAGCTGCGGGCTGTCCAGGGGACTGGCGGGACGCGTGGGGTCGGCGTAGCTGCTCCCTGGCGCGCCGCCGTCGTACCCTGCCGTTGTGGTGGCCGGCCCGGGAAGCTGCACCGGGGGCGGAGGAACCGTGCCGCCTGCCGGCACATAGGACTCTGTGTACCGGTCGCCGTACGGCGTTCCGGAGTACAGGCCCGCGGTGCTTGTGGTGCCGCTGGGGGATGAAGATTCCGGTGCCCCGGCCGTGAGGCCGCGGGTAAGCCTGCCCGCCAGGACGCCTGCACCCGCTGCAAGCAGCAGGAAGGTGCCGGGATTGTTGCGGGCATACCGCTGTACTTCGCCGAGAAGGTCGCCAGGCTGCCTGTTCTCCAGCCAGGACGCCATTGAAGAGGTGCGCTCTGCAGCCTGCCGGACCAGGTCGCTGGCCATGCCCTGCTGGTCCGGGGCGGTGGCCATGCTGTGCAGCTGGCTGGAGATATTGCGCATGCCCTCCGCGGCCTTCTGCTGCTGCGTTCCGGCCTGGCTGGTCAGGCCCGACTTCGCCTGGTGCAGGAGATCCTGCGCGCTGGACTTCGCCTCGGACGCCACATGCGCGGCTTCTTCCTTGGCGGTCTGTGCAACGTTCTGGGCAGAGCCCTTTGCCGTGCGGGCAACGTCTGCTGCTTCTTCCTTTGCCGCATCCTTGCGGGACGTCCCGGTGCTGTCGCCGGGCTGGACCGCCCCGTATTGGGGAGTGGCGGCTGACGGGAATGTGGCAGCGGACCGCTCACCCGGAATTCCTGTAGAGGCCGGCGGAGCCGTCGTGGCGGGATCCTCGGGCCATTGGTTCTCTGTCATCTTCGCTCTCTCTTTCCAAGAAGGCCGGTTGTTGATCAAGAACCAGCAGTACTGGCCGTAAAATAATAAGCATGATTACTAATAAAAGGTAAGTACCCTTGCTAAGCGAGTTATAAACGGTTCCAGCAGAGTCAGCCGGAAAGGCGCAGGCCGGTCCGGTCACATCAAGTGGAAAGTGGTGGGTAATTTGGAAACAGCTCCATGGGTTTGGGTGGTAGTCGGCGTCATTGTGGTGGTGCTGGTTGTGCTGCTGTTGCTGGCGGGGGGACGGCGCAGGAAGGCTGTCCAGCAGAAGCGCGACGACGAGCACCGGGCTAAGGCAGCGGAAATCCGCCGCGAGGCCGAGATGAAGGATCTTGACGCCCGGGAGCGCGAAGCGAAAGCTACGCGTGCCAGGGCTGATGCGGAACAGGCCCAGGTGGATGCGGCCAGGTTGCGCCAGCAGGCAGACCAGCAGGCCATGGAGGCCAAGGCGCTCCGTGACGATGTGAACGAGCGGGCACGCAAGGCGGACGAGCTGGACCCTGACGTCAACGGCGACCGCAGCGGCGAGGTCCACCCCGACCGCCGCGGCGAGGTCCACCCCGACCGCCGCGGCGAGGTCCACCCGGACCGCCGCGACCGCGGCAACCGCGAGCGCGCTGGCCACGAAGGTGTGGGAGGCGGCGCTGCTGAGGCAGGCCGCGGCACTGTTGGCCGTGATGATACCCGCGACCGTGGAGGTGTCGCCCAGGCTGGAGACCGCGGCGTTGCCCGCCACGACGGCGTTCGCGACGATGCCGGGCACACTGGCCTTCACGACGATGCGGCGCACAATGGCGCCCCGGGAGATCCTGCGCACGACGGCGTCCGGGACGATGCGGCGCGGAGGGACCGTACGGCGCGTGGGGACATCGCCGATGAGGGGATCAATCCTGCCGACGGCAGCCGCCGTGACCGGAAGGATCCGCACTCGGGCATCTAGTCCACAGGCGGTGCCGGTTTCCTTGGCTTGAGCACGGGGGAGGGGGTTACTCCTTCCCCCGTTCCCATGCCCTGGAGGACGGCCCGGACGGCGTCGGTAGATGGTATCGCCGGCTCCCAGCAGAGGATTCGGCGGGCCCGGCCGGTGTCCATGATGGGAGCGCCGGCTGCCATGTCCACCCATCCGGAGTCGGTGGGCTGGAGCCGCAGCCGCCACGTCAGGCCGACGATCCTGTGAAGCAGCCCCATGGGAATGGGCAGGATCCTCCTGGCGCCCACAATGCGGGCGATTTCCTGCGGCGTCAGGACCGGCTCTGCCGCAATATTGAAGGCCCCCGAAGCCCGCTGGTCGATAACGCGCCAGTAGGCATCCGCCACATCATCGGCGTGCACCGCCTGGAAAACCAAGCCGTCCGGGGCGGGAAGCAGCGGAATCCGGAGCTTCCCCGGCAGCAGCCGTGGAATGGCCCGCCCCAGGAAATACCGTCCAATCTCGCTTCCAGCATCGGACTGGAAAATCAGGCCTGGCCGGAGCCTTGCCACCGAGATCCCTGGTTCCGCCGCCATGAACGCGTCCAGGGCTTCTTCCTGCTCCGCCTTGTGCCGGCTGTAGTGGGAGCCCGGCATGCCGTGGACCGGCCATGATTCGTCACGTCTTTGATCTTTGGATGCCTTGCTGTAGGCGCCGACCGACGAGGCGCAGACCACCTGTTTCACTCCTGCCCTGGCCGCTGCCGCCAGCACGTTCCTGGTGCCGGTCACATTGGTGCGGTACAGCTGTTCCAGGTCCCGGTTGGGTTGGATCTGCCAGGCCAGGTGAACCACGGAATCCACGCCTTCCAAGGCGGCGTCAAGCAGGGGCCGGTCGCTCTCCAGGCCCACGTCCAGGGTGTGCCACTCAACGCCGGAATAGGGTTCCCGGCCCGTGTCAGGGCGGCGCCTGCTGATCCCCGTCAGCTTGAAGCTTCCGGGCTTTGCGGCCAGCTCGGCCTGCAACCTGCGGAGGAGTGCTGTTCCGGCATTTCCGCTGGCACCGGTGATGGCGATGTGCATGGCAAGGACTCCTTGGCTGGGCTTCCCGGTACGGCTGACACACCGAGCCTATATCCGGGCAGCATTGTTTTATAAGCAACCTTATGATTTCCTACTTCTAAGTCTTGCCGCAGGCTTTCGGACCCCTACCCGAGGGAACCAACGACAATGCCCGAAAACTTTCCCGCGCTTGCCGTGGATACAATGCCCGTCCGCCAGACCCCGCCAGAAATACCGGGAAACAGCCCTTCCGGTACCAAAGCGGGACGGCTGCGCCAAACCTTCGAAAACGATCTGGTCCTGGGCTACCTGGACCTGGCTGAGGCCCTTGCCGCCCGGTTTGAAGCCCGCGGACGCGAACGTGCGGACCTGAACCAGGTTGCCTACCTTGGACTGGTGAAGGCCGCCCGCGGCTTCGACCAGTCCAAGGGCGAGAGCTTTCCCGCCTACGCAGCCCCCACCATCACAGGGGAGCTGAAGCGGTATCTTCGTGACCGCACGTGGGTGGTCCGCCCCCCACGGCACATCCAGGACCTGCGCACCCGGATGCTCCGGACGGAACCGGAGCTCACCCAGTCGCTGGGCAGGAGTCCCAGCGTTGCCGAGCTGGCCGGGGCCCTCGGTGAAGATCCTGCCGCCGTGCAGGAGGCCATCTCGGCCTCGAGCAGCATGCACCCCGACTCCCTGGATGCTGTCAGCCCGCACTCCGACGCGCCGTCCATTGGCGAGGTGCTGGCATGCCCCGAGACGCCGCTTGAACGCTTGGAAGAGCTGGCCTGCCTGCGTGATGCCATCCAGGACCTGGACCCTGCAGACCGGGAACTCCTGTACCGCCGCTACTTCTGCGAGGAAACCCAAGTGCAGCTGGGAAAGCGGCTGGGCATGTCCCAAATGCAGGTCTCGCGCCGGCTTGCCCGCGTGCTGGTGGCTCTCCAGCGCAGGCTGGAAGACAGTGCCATCCCGGGAGCGGGGGACGAGACGCAAGCGAACACTGCCCGGGGAAATGCAGGCCATGGGGCCCGCATGGCACCGATGCCCGGCGCGTCCTTGCATACCGCCCATGGACTGGGCAATCCTGCCACGTCCGGCAGGAGCGCTGCCCGCAGGGGCACTGCACGGGCGGGGACAAGGTAGCCGCCAGGCTCGCTGGAATCCTGGGTCGCCGCTCCCGGATCCAGTGCGCGTGCATCCCGCAGCCCGCACCCATGGCACGGGAAATCCGCCGCTCCTGAACCGGGCGAACCGACACCTCCACAAGACCGCAGGAAGACCGCCAACAGGCAGGGATAGGCCTATCTTGCCTGTTCAGCGCCGTGGACGAACAACCCACTGAAAGCCGGGAAAATCATTTAGCCCTGTTTAGGAGCAGCAGCAGAGGGGAACAGGGAACACATGGGAAGCACCGAAACATCCAGGCTCAGGGCTGTCCTGTTCGACCGGGACGGGACCCTGGTGGTCGATGTGCCGTACAACGGGGACCCGGACCTTGTCCGGCCGATGCCCGGCGCCAAAGCGGTCCTCGATGCCCTGCGCTCTGATGGAATCGCCACCGGCGTGGTCAGCAACCAGTCGGGCATCGCCCGGGGCATGATCACTGCCGACGACGTCGCCAGGGTAAATGCCAGGGTTGAGGAACTGCTTGGCCCCTTTGACGTGTGGGAAGTCTGTCCCCATGCGGAGCAGGACGGCTGCCTGTGCCGAAAGCCCGCACCGGGGATGGTCCACAGCGCCTGCCGGAAGCTCGGTGTCACGGAGTCCGAGGCGGCACTGATCGGCGACATCGGCGCCGATGTCAGGGCTGCGGAGGCAGCGGGCGCTACCGGCGTCCTGGTCCCCACCCCTGTCACGCTTGCGGCGGAAGTGGCTGACGCCCCGCTGGTGGCGCAGGACCTGGCCGGCGCCGTGCGCCTGCTGCAGGAGCGGCGGTAATGGGCCGCGTCCTGGTGGCGCGCCTGGACAGCATGGGCGATGTCCTCCTGGCCGGGCCCGCTGTCCGGGCCGTGGCGAACGGCCGGACGCCGGACGGCAGCGGTGCCAACCACGTGGTGATGCTGTGCGGCAGGCAAGGCGAGGCTGCCGCGGGCCTGCTGCCCGGGGTAGCGGAGGTCTACAGCTGGGACAGCCCCTGGATCATGAATCCCGCACCGAAAATGACCGGCCCGCACGCTGACAGGCTCATCGAATACGTCCGGAACTCCAGGATTACCGAAGCCGTCATCCTGACCTCATTCCACCAGTCCCCGCTGCCGCTGGCACTGCTGCTCCGGTTGGCCGGCGTCGAACGGATCACCGGGGCGTCCACTGATTACGCCGGGTCCCTGCTGGATGTCCGGCTCAAGCCGGGGGAAGACTTCCCGGAAGACCAGCCCGAGGCGGAACGGGCGCTGGGCATCGCGGAGGCGGCAGGGTTCCGGCTGCCCGCGGGCGACGACGGCAAGCTCCGGGTGGCATCCATCCCCGACGTCCGCGACCTGGTGGGGCAGGAACCCTACGTGGTGGTGCACCCCGGCGCGGCCGTGCCCGCAAGGGCCTGGCCCCCGCTGCACCACGCGGCCGCCGTCGAACTCCTCCAGGGTGCGGGGCACCGGGTGGTGGTCACCGGCGGACCGAATGAAACCTCCCTCACCGCAACCGTTGCCGGACCCTCGGCACTGGACCTTGGCGGGCGCACTGACCTGCACACGATGGCCGGCGTCATGGCAGGAGCCGGTGCAGTCATCACCGGCAACACCGGTCCCGCGCACCTCGCGGCCGCTGTCGGCACTCCCGTTGCCTGCCTGTTTTCCCCCGTGGTCCCGGCCATCCGCTGGGCACCCTACGGGGTTCCGCTGGAACTCCTCGGGGACCAGAACGCTCCCTGCCGGATGACCCGCGCCCGCGGCTGCCCGGTTCCGGGACACCCCTGCCTGGACTCCGTTTCGCCTGAGGAAGTGGTGGCGGCAGTGGAACGCCTGATGGGCGGAGTGAGCTCCTTCAGTACCCACGTCAGCACCCGTAGAAAGGCCCGCAACAGATGAGAATCCTGCTCTGGCATGTCCACGGTTCCTGGACGGACGCCTTCGTGCGCGGACGTCATGAATACCTGCTCCCTCTCCTGCCCGCCGGTGGGCCCTGGGGCCTTGGCCGTGCCGGCAGGGACTGGCCCGCATCGGTGCGGGAGGTGGACCTGGCGGCGCTGGACGCGGACGCCGTCGACGCCGTCGTGCTGCAACGCCCGGAAGAAGTTGCTGAAGTCGAGCGCGTGCTGGGCCGCCGGCCCGGGATTGACCTGCCGGCGGTGTACGTGGAGCACAACACCCCGAAGGGCGATTTCCCCTTCACACGGCACCCGCTCGCGGACCAGTCAGCCATCCCCCTGGTGCACGTCACCCACTTCAACCGGCTCGCCTGGGACAACGGGTCTGCGGTTTCGGTGGTGATCGAGCATGGAATACCGGATCCCGGGCAGCTCTATACGGGCGAACGGGCGGAGCTGGGCGTGGTCATCAATGAACCTGTCCGCCGCGGGCGTGTGACGGGAACTGACCTGTTGCCGGCCTTCGCCTCCGTGGCGCCGCTGCAGGTCTTCGGCATGAAGACGGACGGCCTGGCTGCCGCCACAGGCATTGACTCCTCCCGGGTGACGTCCCGAGGCGACCTCAAGACCCAGGAACTGCACCGCGAACTGGCACGGTGCCGCGTCTACGTGCACCCGATGCGCTGGACCTCACTGGGCCTGTCCCTCCTGGAAGCCATGCACCTGGGGATGCCGGTGGTTGCCCTGGCAAGCACCGAAGCACCGCGGGCCGTGCCGCCGGAAGCGGGTGCCGTGTCCGCTGACATCGACGAGCTGGTCCGCTGTGCGCGGCGGCTGGTGGACAATCCGGAGGAAGCACGACGACGGGGAGCCGCCGCGCGTGAAGCGGCACTGGAACGGTACGGGCTGGGGAAGTTCCAGGACCGCTGGGATGAGCTGCTGGGGGACCTGGCCGGCCGGCCCAGGCGCATACAGACCGCCGGCAACACCGGCCTGGACGAGCGGATCCTTGTTCCGGCGCGAGAGAGGAAGACCCCATGAGAATCTCGATGATTTCAGAACACGCCAGCCCTTTGGCGGCCTTGGGCGGGGTGGACGCCGGCGGACAAAACGTGCACGTTGCGGCATTGTCGGAGGCCCTGGCCAAACGCGGCCACCACGTCACCGTCTACACCCGCAGGGACGCAACGGAGCTTCCGGCCAGGGTGCGGGTGGGACGGCGCCTGGACGTGGTCCATGTGGATGCAGGGCCGGCCCGCCATGTTCCGAAGGACGAGCTCCTGCCCTTCATGGGTGAGCTCGCCGACGGCGTAGCCAGGGATTGGAGCCAGCGGCCGCCGGACGTGGTGCACGGCCACTTCTGGATGTCAGGCCTGGCCGCCCTGGACGCGGCCCGGCGCCCCGAGTCCGGGTACCGGGTGCCTGTCATCCAGACCTTCCACGCGCTGGGGACCGTCAAGCGCAGGCACCAGGGCGCCGAGGACACCAGCCCGGGCGAACGCCGCTGGCTCGAACCGGGTGTGGGCAGGTCCGCGGACAGGATTATCGCCACCTGCTCGGACGAGGTTTTCGAGCTCAAGGCCATGGGCATCGACACCGGCAAGATTTCCATTGCCCCCTGCGGCGTGGACCTGGATTTCTTCTCGGCTGACGGTCCCGTGGCGGCAAGGACGGCGAGGCACCGGATCCTCTCGGTGGGCCGCCTGGTGCCGCGCAAGGGAGTGGACCTGGTGATCCGGGCACTGCCTTACCTGCGCGAGGCAGGGTTCGACGGCGTCGAGCTGCTGATCGTGGGCGGCGGCGGGGATTCCGGGGTTCTTGACGCGGATCCGGAGGTGCGCCGCCTGCTGGGCCTTGCCGCCGAACTCGGGGTGGCGGACCAGGTGCGGCTGCAAGGACAGGTCTCCCGCAGCGAGATGCCCGGAATCTTCCGCAGCGCCGACGCCGTGGTGTGCGCCCCTTGGTACGAGCCCTTTGGCATTGTCCCGCTGGAAGCCATGGCCTGCGGCGTCCCAGTGGTGGCTGCCGCCGTCGGTGGTCTCCGCGACACAGTGGTGGACCACGGAACCGGGCTGCACGTGCCGCCCCGCGACCCGGAAGCCATCGCCTCCGCCCTGGCCATGCTGCTCGATAATCCTGCACTGCGGACGGAGCTTGGCAACGCGGGCAAGGTGCGCGCCCGCACCCGGTACTCCTGGGACCGGGTGGCCGCCGAAACCGAAAAGGCCTACCAGCTCGCTGTGGCAGGAGCTCCTGCCGGCGTTTCCCCGATGGAAGGAGCGGCGCTGTGACTCCGGAATGGTCCCTTCGTGACGCCGGGCTGCGTACCCTGGCCGCCCCTGCGGCCCTGCCGCCCGTCCTGCCCGGTTCCGGGTTTGTGGACCCGGCAACCGCAGATATCGTCCAGACCCACCTGGACAACGTAGTGCCGGCGCTGGATTCGCTGCGGCGCCAGTCCGGCCGCCTGGCCGCCTGGGGAGTGGAGCTTGCGCAGCGCCTGCTGCGCGGGCAGCGCCTCCTGGCCGCAGGGAACGGCGGTTCAGCTGCGGAGGCACAGCATCTCACCGCCGAGCTGGTGGGCAGGTTCGACGGCGAGCGCGTCCCGTTCTCTGCCATCTCGCTGCACGCCGAGTCCTCGGCCGTCACAGCTATCGCCAACGACTATGGGTACGACGACGTATTTGCGCGCCAGGTGCGTGCGCACGGCCGCTCCGGTGACGTGCTGATGCTGCTTTCCACCAGCGGGAAGAGCCCCAACCTGCTGCGGGCAGCGGAGGTGGCCGCCCGACTCAACATCACCACCTGGGCGCTCACCGGCGCCGGCCCCAACCCCTTGTCCGAGGCCTGTGACGAGGCAGTGATGATCGATGCCCTTAACGCCAATGCGCAGGAGGGGCACCTGATCGCCCTGCATGCCATGTGCCGCGCGTTTGACCTGGAGGTGGGACGCCGCGGCGTTCCCGACGCCGGCCTGCCGGGGCGGGGAGGCCGGGCATGAGGATCGTCGTGGTGGGCGACGTGATGCTGGACGTGGACCTGTCCGGGGAAGCCACCCGGCTCAGCCCCGACGCGCCTGTTCCCGTGGTGGACGTCTCCGGGGTCAAACGGCGCGCAGGCGGTGCCGGCCTGGTGGCGCGGATGCTGGCGGAGGACGGCTGGCCCGTCACCCTGGTGACGGTCCTGGGCGATGACGACGCCGGCCGGCAGCTTGAAGCGCACCTCGCCGGGGTACGGCTTGTGTCCGGCCCCAGCGGCCATCCCTCTCCGGTCAAGACCCGGGTCAGGGCGGGATCGCACCCGGTGGTGCGCTTTGACCAAGGCTGCGGCAAGGCGCCTGTTCCGGAAGCCAGCCCGGCCATGCTCCGTGCGGTTGAGCAGGCAGGCGTGATCATCGTGGCCGACTACGGCAGGGGCCTGGCGGAGAATCCGCAGCTCAGGGACCTCCTGGCCCGGCTCGCCGGCAGCGTACCCATCATCTGGGATCCGCATCCTTCGGGACCACAGCCGGTCCCGGGCGTGGCCGTGGTGACGCCCAACCTTGCCGAGGCCAGCAAGGCGGCGGGGGCCTACGCCAACCTCCGGGACCCAGCGACGCAGGACCCAAGGACACAGGACCCGGCAGTCCAGGCTGGCCGGATCCTGATGGAGCAGTGGCAGAGCCGCGCCGTGCTGGTCACCAAGGGGGAGCAGGGGGCAGTCCTGCTGCAACAGGGCAGCGGCTCGGCGCAGGCAGTGCCGGCGCCACGGGTGGAAGCGGGCGATCCCTGCGGTGCGGGTGACAGGCTTGCGGCCAGCCTGGCAGTGCACCTCCTGGCAGGCCGCGAGCTTGGGGAGGCAGCCAGGCTGGCAGTCCATGACGCCGCGGACTTCCTGGCCAGCGGGGGAGTGTCCGCGCTGCCGGACCCGGCGGGCTCCACTGCAGCCGCCCCGAAGCCGCCGAACCAGGCAGCCGGCAGGTTCCGTACCAGCGAACCGCTGCTGTTGGCCCGCGCGGTGCGGGACAACGGGGGCACAGTCGTGGCCACAGGTGGCTGCTTCGACCTGCTGCACGCCGGCCACGTCCGGTCCCTCGCCGCGGCACGCGAACTGGGCGACTGCCTGATCGTCTGCCTCAACTCGGATGACTCTGTCCGCCGGCTCAAGGGGCCGGAGCGTCCCATTATTAGCCAACAGGACAGGGCAGAACTGCTGCTGGCCATGGAGTGCGTGGACGCGGTGATGGTTTTTGATGAGGACACCCCGGAAGCCGCCCTGGAACGCCTTCGCCCGGACATCTGGATCAAGGGCGGGGACTACAAGGGTGCCCGCCTGCCGGAGGCGGACCTTGTGGAGAAATGGGGAGGCCGCTGCCTTACCGTCCCCTACCATCCTGCCCGTTCCACCACCGGCCTGGCCGATGCCCTTGCCAAGGTGAGCTGACCGCGGCCCTGCCGCACGTCTTTGTATTCCCACTGATTTGTATTCCCACCGAAAGGAACACCATGACTGCAGAAGTTAATGCGCCTGGAACCACCACCCCCGGCCGCGTGCTCGTCACCGGAGGTGCCTCCGGACTGGGGGCCGCCGTCGTCGACGCCGTCCTTAAGGCAGGCGGCACCCCGGTGGTGCTGGACCGCGACATCAGCAATGTCTCCGCCGTGAAGGCCTTCGAAGTGGACGTCGCGGACCGCGCGGCAGTGGAGGCTGCCGTCAAGGAAGCTGCCGAATCACTGGGTGGCCTGGAGGCCGTGGTCACCGCCGCGGGCATTGACCGCTGCGGGAAACTGGCGGACGTCGAAGCCACTGAATGGGAAAAGGTGATCGGGGTAAACCTCATGGGCACCGTCTCGGTGGTCCGGGCAGCCCTGCCCTACCTCAAGGCCAGCCACGGCCGGGTAGTGACTGTCGCTTCCACCCTGGGCAAGCGGGCCGTAGCCGATGCCACCGCCTACTGCGCCTCCAAGTTCGGCGTGGTGGGATTCAGCCACGCGCTCGCAGCGGAAACCGGCGGTGAAATCGGCGTGACCACCATGATCCCCGGCGGCATGAAGACCCGGTTCTTCGACGACCGCACGGAGCAGTACAAGCCGCAGGACGATTCCCGCCTGAACGATCCCGCCAACACGGCCCAGGCAATCCTCTTTGCCCTGTCACAGCCCACCGGATGCGAGGTCCGCGAAATGCTGATCTGCCACGAGGAAGAGGGCTCCTGGCCCTAAACGCCACAGGCCACCAGACCGGAAAACCGACGGGAGGAACACCATGCCCACCACTGCCACTGAAACACCCACAGACACCGAAACAGCAGACCGCGCCGGGATCACCATCCGCAACCCTCGTAACGGTGAGGTCCTCTGGACCGTGCCCGAAGCCCAGCCCGATGCAGTGACCCGCGCCGTTGAGGTTGCCCGGAGCGCCGCGGCGGACTGGGCTTCCACGGCCCCGGCAGAGCGGGGAGCCGCACTCCGTAACGCCGCACGGGCGCTCGACGCGGCCGCCCGGGAACTGGCCGGATTGAACGCCAGCGAAACGGGACGGCCGGTGGAAGAGTCGCTCGCGGGGATCGCGGCCGGGGTTTCCACCTTGGAACAGTATGCCGAGCTTGGCCCTGTCCATCGCGGCCTCAGCCTGCGCGGCAATCAGCTGGCCTCGGACTACACGGTGGTGGAACCGCGCGGAGTCGCTGCGCTTCTTACCCCGTGGAACGATCCCGTGGCGGTGGCCTGCGGGCTGATCGGCGCGGCACTGGTTACCGGCAACACGGTGGTCCACAAGCCCAGCGAGCGCTGCCCGCGCCTGGGTGAGGCGTTGGGGGAGGTGCTGTCCGCGGCCTTCCCGGCCGGCGTGTTCCAGACGGTCACCGGCGGGGCGGGCGTGGGTGCACTCCTTGCCCAATCCGGGGCGGACGTCATCGCCCACGTCGGATCCAGTGCGGCCGGCGCCAATATTGCGCGGGCCGGCGCCATGACCGGAGCGCATGTCATCCGGGAGAACGGTGGCAATGATCCCCTGCTGGTGGACCGGGACGTCGATCCCGTCTGGGCAGCGGGGCAGGCCGCCATGGGCGCCTTCAGCAACAGCGGCCAGATCTGCGTGGCGGTTGAACGGATCTATGTCCATGAAGCCATCGCCGGGGAGTTTTGCGCTGCGCTTGAGGCGGAGGCGGCACTCCGGAACGGCAACGGCACGGTGGCCCCGCTGGTGGACGAGCGCATGCGGGATGCCGTCCACGCCCACGTCACCGACGCGCTGGAAAAGGGAGCACACGCGCTCGAGGGCGGCTCACTCCCGGACGGGCCGGGCGCGTTCTACCCCGCAACGGTCCTGACCGGATGCACGGACAGCATGGAAGTCATGACGGAGGAGACTTTCGGGCCGGTGGCCCCGGTCCAGGTGGTGAAAACGTTCGACGACGGCCTGCGGCTGGCATGCAGCGGCAAGTACGGCCTCGCCGCCACGGTGCTGTCCGGCAACATCGCCCACATCCAGCAGGCGGTGGCCGCCCTCCCGGTGGGCACCGTGAAAATCAACGAGGTGTTCGGCGGTGCCCCCGGCGGTGCTGCCCAGCCGCGTGGCATCAGCGGCGCCGGCTTCGGGTACGGCCCCGAACTGCTGGATGAGTTCAGCCGGGTCAAAGTGGTGCACATTGCGGCGCCGCCCGAAGCGGCCCAGAAGGACCGGCCATGAGCACCACGCCAGAGACAGCGGACCTCTCGCAGCAGCGCGCCCTCGCGGAGTGGCTGCCGGGGCGTCTGGCCGCCGAACAGCCGGCCATCCTGGTGCTGGGCGACGTCATGCTGGACGGCTGGTGGAGCGGCAGCATTGAGCGGCTGTGCCGAGAGGCCCCCGCACCGGTGGTGGACGTGCAGAACCGCGAGTCTGTGCCGGGCGGGGCCGCGAACACCGCCATGAACCTGGCCGCCCTGGGGGCCCGGGTCTCCGTTGCGGGCATCATTGGAACCGACGACGCCGGCGTGGACCTCCGCAACCAGCTGGTGGCGGCCGGGATCGACGTCACCTACCTGCTGGACCACCCGGACATGGTCACCACCACCAAGATCCGCATCAGCAGCGGCGGCCAGGTAATGCTTCGCATCGATGACTCAGCCAAGTCCGTGCCCGCCGAAGCGCTGGCCGAGCTTGCGGCGTCGGTGCGTTCCGCCGTCGAACACCAGCAGGCGGTGATGGTGTGCGACTACGGCACCGGCGTGCTGGCTGACCCTGTCCGCCGGGGCCTGGTGGACGCCCTCGCGGGCAGGGACCGCGGGGAGCCCGGCGTGCGGCCGCTGCTGGTGGTGGACTCCCACGATCCCCGCCCGTGGGCGCCGCTCCGCCCGGACCTGGTAACCCCTAATGCGCAGGAAACGGCGCGGATGCTGGACCTCCGGCTCCCGGAAGGACAGGAGAGGGTGGCGGAGGTAAGCCGGCACGCGGACGCGCTGCTGGAGGCAACGGGTGCGGGGGCTGTGGTGGTCACCCTGGACCGTGACGGTACCGTGCTGCTGAGGCCCGACGGCGTGACGCACCGGACGTGGGCACGCCCGGCTGCCGAGAAACAGGCCTCGGGAGCCGGTGACACCTTCGTGGCCGCACTGACCCTGGCCCGGGCGGCTGGCCTGCCCCTTACGGCAAGCCTGGACCTGGCACAGTCAGCCGCCGACGTCGTGGTGCACCAGCCGGGCACATCGGTCTGCAGCACGGCGCAGCTCAGCCGCTACCTGAAAGCGTTCGCGGACACGGCGCTGGAGGCCAGCGAGCTCGAACGGCAGCTGGAGCTGCACCGCGCGCAGGACCAGCGCATCGTCCTGACCAACGGCTGCTTCGACGTCCTGCACAGTGGCCACACCCGCTACCTGAACCAGGCCAAGCAGCTGGGGGACATCCTGGTGGTGGCGCTCAACAGTGACGAATCCGTGCGGCGGCTCAAGGGCGCAGGCCGCCCCATCAATGCGGTGGCGGACCGGGCCGCCGTGGTGGCGGCGCTGAGCTGCGTGGACTACGTGACGGTCTTTGATACGCCCACCGCGGCGCCGCTGATCCGCCAGTTGCGGCCGGAGGTCTACGCCAAGGGCGGGGACTACACCCCCGAGATGCTGGCCGAAACCCCGGCCGTGGAGGAATACGGCGGCCGCGTTGCCATCCTGGATTACGTGGCGGACCGTTCCACCACCGCCGTGGTCAACAAGATCCGCGACGGCGAGGGGGCTGTGCAGACCAACTAGGGTTGAGAGCTGGACTGGTTGGTTTGAGTGAAGCGGGGCATGGGTAATGGCGAAACGCGGGAAGCCGGGAGGCCGCGGCAGCCGTCCCACGGCGGGTGTGGTGGAGGTTCCCCGGGGAACCCGGCCGGACGGCCCGGTTGAGGGCGTCTACTACATCGACACCGGAGACTGCGAACTGATTGCGGACCAGGACAACTCCACCGGCTGGCTCCTGAAAATCAACGGCGTCATGAGCTCCCATATCGACCTCGCCGACCCGCTCTTCCTGGACTTTGAATACATGCGGTGGATGGCAGCCCTCATCGAGTCGCGCTGGCCGCCGTCGGGGGCGTCATCCGGACCGAAGCTTCGCGGCCTGCACCTGGGCGGCGGAGCCTGCTCGCTGGCGCGGTACTTCCACGCCGCCTACCCGGACGCGCGGCAAGTGGTGGTGGAGCTGGACGGCAAGCTGGCCGAATACGTCCGCGGCTGGTTCGACCTCCCCAAGGCGCCCCTGCTGCGGCTCCGCGTGGGGGAGGCCCGCGACGTGACCGAGACCCTGACGGCGGACACCCGGGACTTCATCATCAGGGACGTGTTTGCCGGGGCTGTCACCCCCCGTCCCCTGACCACAGAGGAATTCACCCGGCACGCCAAGCGCGTCCTGGCGCCCGGCGGAATCTACGTGGTGAACTCGGGTGACGCGCCGGACCTCAAGAACGCCCGGGAGGACGCCGCGACCATTGCGGCGTCCTTCAAGCACACCGTGATCATCGCCGACCCCGCCATGCTGAAGGGCCGCCGCTACGGCAACATGGTGATGGCCGGCAGCGATACTCCGTTCGGCGACGACCCCAAGCTCCACCGGCGGCTCCTGGGCGGGGCTGTCCCTGCACACCTGTGGGACGACGCCCAGGTCCGGGCATTCGCGGCGGGGGCACCTGTGCGGCACGATCCGCCCGCAACCCCATCGGTTGCTCCGTAACTGCCGTTCCCAACCAGGGAAACGACCATCACGGAGCAGCCGGCGGGGTCTTTCCACGGCCCAGCAGCCACTCCCGGTGCTCGGCCATCTGTTCCCGCAGTGCCTGCACCACCGCCGCCACGGCCGGGCGCCGCAGCGAATCCGGCCGGAGCACCATCCAGTAGGGCAGCAGTTCCGCGATCTCGGCCGGCAGCAGGCGGACCAGGTCAGGGTGGAGGTCGCCCATGAAGCAGGGCAGGAAACCGATCCCCGCGCCGGCGCGCGTTGCCTCCACGTGGACAAAGACATTGGTGGAGGTGAGGCCGTCCCGCATGGCCGGCACCAGCCTGCGGGGCGCGTCCAGGTCATCCACCTGCAGCATCGAATCCACGAAATAGACCAGCGGATGGTCATTGAGCTCCGCCACCGTGGCCGGCGTACCGTGTTCGGCCAGGTAGGCGCGCGAGGCGTACATTCCCAGCATGTATTCACCCAGCCGCATGGCCTCGGCCCGGTGCACCTGCGGTTCGCCCACCACCACCTCGATGTCCAGCCCGGACCTCTGCTGCAGAGCACGCCGCGTCATGGTCACCACCTCAACGCTCAGCCCGGGGTGGTCCCGCCGCAGCCGCGCCACCGCGGGTGCGGCGATGTAGGCGCTGAAGCCGTCAGTTGCAGTCATGCGTACGACGCCGGTAATCGGGTCGGGTGCCCGTCCGGCGGGCCCCAGGGCGCCCACCACCGCCTCGACCTGTTCAGCGGCCTGGACCGCCTGCGCTCCGAGGTCGGTCAGCTCCCATCCGCCGGGAGCGCGTGCCAGGACCCTTCCACCGAGTGCCTTCTCCAGGGAGGCGATCCGGCGTGAGACGGTGGTGTGGTTAAGGCCCAGCGCCTGCGCCGCGGCCGTAAATTTGGCGGTGCGGGACACCGCCAGGAGTACCAGCAGGTCATCCGGATTGACGTTCATATCTGCAATTCTGCACACAGCACGTGCTGCATTGGCTATTGAAGGCGCATGTCCGTGCAGTAAGACTCAGTGGAGCCACTAGTGCTGGAGGCCACAGCACGTGTCGCCGTGGACACGGAGGAGAAACCCATGAGCGCTGACCAGCGCCCGGCAGATAGCACTGCCGGACCTGCCCCGGTCGACGCTGCGCTGCGTGAGCGACCGGTAATTCTGTTAGAAAGCCCGAGGGGACTGCCATGGAAAACACTTTGAACGGCCGCAAGGCACTGATTACCGGGGGAGCGGGCGGGATCGGCGCTGCCAGCGCGCGGGCCCTCGCCGCCAGGGGTGCCAAGGTGGTGATCGCGGACGTCGACGCTGCCGCGGCGGAAGCACTTGCGGACGAAGTGGGAGGCACCACCTGGGCCGTTGACCTGCTGGACGTGGACTCGCTCGCAACCCTGAGCCTCGACTGCGACATCCTGGTGAACAACGCCGGGATCCAGCGCATCAGTCCCATCCAGGACTTCGAGCCGGCCGATTTCCGCCGGCTGGTCACCCTGATGCTGGAGGCGCCGTTCCTGTTGATCCGGGCTGCGTTGCCGCACATGTATGCGAACAATTTCGGCAGGATCATCAACCTCTCCTCGGTGCACGGGATCCGGGCTTCTCCCTTCAAGAGCGCCTACGTTTCCGCCAAGCACGGCCTGGAGGGGCTGAGCAAGGTGACGGCGCTGGAGGGCGGGGAGCACGGCGTTACCTCCAACTGCATCAACCCCGGATATGTGCGCACGCCGCTGGTGGAGTCGCAGATCGCGGACCAGGCCAAGGTGCACGGGATCCCGGAGTCCGAGGTCCTGGCCAAAATCATGCTGACCGAGTCTGCCGTCAAGAGGTTGGTGGAGCCGGAAGAAGTGGCCTCACTGGTTGCCTGGCTCGCGTCGGACCACGCGGGCATGGTGACAGGCGCCAGCTACACGATGGATGGCGGCTGGTCGGCACGCTAGCCGCACGGCACCGCAGTTTTTGTCCAGATATGCAGGCTTCCGCGGGCGTCAGCCCTGCATATCTGGACAAAAACTTGAAGACAAGAACTCAATCCAGCTGCTTGATTTGCCGGTGGTCATAGAAGAACACGCCTTGGGCGGTATCCACGCCCACGGACGTCCCTTGCTGGAAAACCACCACCCCCTCGCGGCGGCCCTTGAACGGATCATCCGCCATCACGGCGTCACCAATTTTGTACGGTGAACGCGGGGCGAAGGGCTTCAGCATACGGTTCCATGTTTGGGCTGCAACGCTGGTCAAGCTGATGGGCCGGCCCATGCTCGACGGGTCCCGGACAACGGCTTTGGCCATAGGTACCAACTCCTCGGAAGCGGCACACGCCGCCCACTTACGGTGCAGGTTAACCGGAACGTTCCCAGCAGAGGGCGGCCCTCCCATTCCGGCTGGCACCTTACGTCAAAGCTAGGCGCTATTCACACCAGTCACACCAGTAACAGGTACTCGCTTTTGGCAGGCCGGCTACTTGCCCGTAGCCGCGACGCTCAGCGCCGGCCGTTGACGATGTCTTCCGCGTTCTCGAAGGCCCAGGCAACCAGCGGCACCAGGAGGGCGCTCAGCTCGTACCCGCGTTCGGTGAGGCTGTAATCCACCCGGGGCGGAATCACCGGCTGCGCGTCCCGGCGGACCAGGCCGTCCCGCTCCAGGGTCTTGAGGGTCTGTGCCAGCATTTTTTCGCTGATGCCCTCGGCCCGCCGCCGCAGGTCGCTCCACCGCTGCTCGCCCTCGGAAAGTGCAAGCAGGATCAATACTCCCCATTTGCTGGTGACGTGGTCCAGCACGGTCCGGCTGGGGCACCCGGCCGGGAAGACGCCGTCGGCAAGGTCAACGGGAAGCGGTGCTGCCTGGGGCGCGCCGGGATTGGTACTAACTTTCATGTCAGTACCTTACCTGAAAGTGCGTACTCTCTTTGGGGAAGTAATGGAAAAGCCTGGTGGTTGTGCTCCATGACAGACACCCTACGGAAGGAATTTTCATGAGCATGGTCATCACCGGAGCAACCGGCCAGCTGGGCCGCCACGTCGTCGAGGCCCTGCTGGAGCGCAGCGTCCCGGCCGGGGAGATTGTGGCCGCGGGGCGTTCAGCGGAAAAGCTGGCCGGCTTTGCCGCGCGCGGCGTTCAGGTCAAGGCAATGGACTATACGGATGCGTCCTCCGTGGCCGCGGTACTGAAAGGCGCCCGGAAAGTGCTGCTCATCTCGGGCAGCGAGGTTGGCCAGCGCGTGGAGCAGCACCGCACCGTGATCGAAGCCGCGAAGGCCGAAGGCGTGGAGCTGTTGGCCTACACCAGCATTGCCAACGCCGACAGCACGGGGATGAAGCTGGCGGCCGAGCACCAGGCCACGGAGGCCATCCTGCGGGACTCAGGGGTTCCCTTCGTTCTGCTGCGGAACGGCTGGTACCTGGAGAACTACACCGACCAGCTGCCGGGAACCCTGGCGCAGGGTGCCCTGGCCGGGAGCGCCGGCGACGGCAAGGTCAGCGGCGCCGCGCGTGCGGACTACGCCCACGCCGCCGCTGCCGTGCTCGTGGCTGGGGGCCAGGCGGGCAAGGTGTATGAACTGGGCGGTGACGAACCCTTCAGCATGGCGGACCTCGCAGCCCAAATCAGCGCGGCCACCGGAAAAACCATCACCTACAACGACCTGCCTGCAGATGACTACGCAAACCTGCTGGCCGGGGTGGGGGTCCCGGAGGCCTTCGCGGAGATCCTGGCCGACTCGGACCTGGGCATCGCCCGCGGGGACCTGCTGGTAAGCAGCGGAGACCTGCGCAGGCTGCTTGGACGGCCTGCCACCTCGCTGGCTGAGGCTGTGCGGGCGGCCGCTGCCGCCGTATAGCGGCGGAGCTTCTGCGTTTGGCACTGGGCGGAGGCCTCCGGCCGGCAGCCGGCAACTGCTGCTGGCCGGAGGCGCAGGGGAACCGCAGAATCCGCCGTGGGTTCTGATAACCATGGGCGGCGGTGGGGCCGGCGCACAAAAGGTGGTCCCGCCGTCGGCCGCCCCCCCCCTGTTGCCTCACGTCAATAGGTCCGGGAAGACTACTTCGTTGCCTCACTGGAAAAGGTCCGCTTCGGGTACGAGTTGAACCAGGTGTTGACCTT
>NZ_JBIVRG010000027.1:0-16681 GCF_044755505.1 Pseudarthrobacter sp. NPDC092202
GGCTACGACTCCGCCGGGGTCGCCGTGGTGTCCAAGGGCGCCATCGAGTCGCGGAAAAAGTCGGGGAAGCTGAGCAACCTGATCGCCGAGCTGGAAGCGCACCCGCTGCCGGAGACGGTGACGGGAATCGGTCATACCCGGTGGGCCACACACGGCGGGCCGACGGACCGTAACGCGCACCCGCACCTGGCCGACGGCGGCAAGCTCGCCGTGATCCACAACGGCATCATCGAAAACTTCGCCGAGCTCAAGCTCGAGCTGCTGGATAAGGGCGTGACCTTCCTGTCCGAGACGGACACCGAGGTTGCCGCGGCCCTGCTGGCTGACATTTACCGGAACAAGCTCGCCGGGGACACCGCCGAGGGGCGCCTGACCCGCGCCATGGAACTGGCCTGCCAGCGCCTGGAGGGCGCCTTCACGCTCCTGGCCGTCCATGCCGACCAGCCCGACGTCGTGGTGGCCGCCCGCCGCAACTCACCCCTGGTGGTGGGCCTTGGCGAGGGCGAGAACTTCCTGGGCTCGGACGTGTCCGGGTTCATCGACTACACCCGACGTGCCGTGGAGCTGGGCCAGGACCAGATCGTCACCATCACCGCGGACACCGTGGAGATCACCGACTTCTTCGGCAACCCGGCCGCGGGCAAGGAATACCACGTGGACTGGGACCCGGCCTCTGCCGAAAAGGGCGGGTTCAGCTCGTTCATGGAGAAGGAAATCCATGACCAGCCCGACGCCGTGGCGCAGACCCTGCTGGGCCGCTCGGACATCAACGGCAAACTGACCCTTGATGAGCTCCGGATCGACCCGGCGCAGCTGTTGCAGGTCAACAAGATCATTGTGCTGGCCTGCGGCACCGCCGCGTACGCGGGCATGGTGGCGAAGTACGCGATCGAGAACTGGTGCCGGATCCCCACCGAGGTGGAGCTCGCGCACGAGTTCCGCTACCGGGACCCGATCCTGGACGCGAACACCCTGGTGGTGTCCATCAGCCAGTCCGGGGAGACCATGGACACCCTGATGGCCGTCCGTTACGCCCGGGAACAGGGCGCGAAGACCATCTCCATCTGCAACACCAACGGCTCCACCATCCCGCGTGAATCCGACGCCGTGCTCTACACGCACGCGGGCCCGGAGATCGCGGTGGCCTCCACCAAGGCGTTCCTGGCGCAGATCACCGCCGCCTACCTGCTGGGCCTGTATTTGGCACAGCTGCGCGGAAACATCTTCTCCGGCCAGATCAAGGACGTCCTCGCTGACCTGAACAAGATCCCGGCGAAGATCCAGAAGATCCTGGACAACGCCGGGCCCTTGCGTGAACTGGCCCGGTCCATGGCGAACGAGAAGTCGGTGCTGTTCCTGGGCCGCCACGTCGGCTACCCGGTGGCGCTTGAAGGTGCGCTGAAGCTGAAGGAAATCGCCTACATCCACGCCGAGGGCTTCGCCGCCGGCGAGCTCAAGCACGGCCCCATCGCCCTGATCGATGAGGGCCAGCCGGTGTTCGTGGTGGTCCCGTCCCCGCGCGGCCGCGATTCCCTGCACGCCAAGGTGGTCTCCAACATCCAGGAAGTCCGCGCCCGCGGCGCCCGCACCCTGGTCATCGCCGAGGAAGGCGACGAGGCCGTGAAGGCCTACGCCGAGTACGTCTTCTACGTCCCCGAAACCCCCACGCTGCTCATGCCCCTGCTGACCACCGTCCCGCTGCAGATCTTCGCCGCGGAACTGGCCCAGGCCAAGGGCTACGACGTGGACCAGCCCCGCAACCTCGCCAAGAGCGTCACCGTCGAGTAAGACGCGACACAAACAGTGTGAGTGGCAAGCCTTTATTTCGATCTTGTAGCGGTTATGAGCAGTACTACGATAAAACCACTCTGGGCAGTTTCATGCCCGTAACAATCACGCGTTGTCTAGTTCTTTCCACTAGCCGCTTAGACTGATGCATATGAAGGTATTAGTCACCGGCGGGGCCGGTTACATTGGGTCACACACAACGCTGAGACTTCTTGAAGAAGGTCATCAGGTCGTAGTAGTCGATAACTTGATGAACTCCGATCGGGAATCCCTTGTGCGGGTTGGAACGCTGACCGGACACGAAGTCGAACTCAGAATAGCCGACCTATTGGACGAGGCGACGGTTGACGCTATTCTCGCCGAAGGTGGGTTTGAAGCTGTAATCCATTTTGCTGGTTTGAAGGCGGTGGGCGAGTCTGTTGAAATCCCTCTTCAATATTACAGGAATAATGTTGTTGGCACGCTGAATTTGCTCAGTGCAATGCAGAAAAACGATGTTAGGACTCTCGTTTTCAGCTCCTCAGCGACGGTCTACGGTGCGAATGAGAATGTTCCTCTAAGCGAGGAATGTGAGCTTGACGCAACCAATCCGTATGGACGAACAAAAGAGCAAATCGAAGATATTCTGTCCGACCTCGGAGCATCGGACCCCAGATGGAGGATAGGTCTTCTTCGGTATTTCAATCCTGCTGGAGCTCACGATTCTGGGCTCATTGGAGAAGATCCTCGAGGTGTGCCAAACAATCTACTTCCATTTGTTGCCCAAGTTGCGGTAGGCCGTAGACCTGTAGTGAAAATATTCGGAAGTGACTATCCGACCTCAGATGGCACCGGCGTCCGGGACTACATACATGTTATGGATTTGGCAGACGGTCACCTGGCCGCTCTGGCTTACCTCAGTCAATCGGTGGGAATCCACAGGTGGAACCTCGGTACCGGGCGCGGATCATCCGTGCTTGAGGTAATCGAGGCGTTCGGTGCGGCTGCTGGCATTTCTATTCCGTATGAGTTGGCCCCTAGGCGCCCAGGGGATGCCGCGATTAGTTATGCAGATCCTTCACTGGCGCTGGGGGAGTTGGGATGGTCGGCGGAGCGCACCCTTGAGAAAATGTGTGAGGACCATTGGCGTTGGCAAGCGAGTAATCCTGCTGGATATGCAGGGACCGAGGTGTCACGATAAATCTCCTTATCCAAGTACATGGAGTGGGCATCGATACTTAGTCGTAGCTGATGTGTACGAGGAAGAGGTCAATCTATGCAGTGTCAATAGTGGCATCACATATATCGCTCGGCGACTACGGAAAAGCGACAAGAGTGGCGGAAGAGCGCGTCGTATAAGCTTGACTTGACTTGTCAAATGCGTGACGGGCCGGTAACGTCCCGATGGATTCTATTGGGGGATCGCTGCCAACCAACGGAGGCCTGTTGTGGATATACCCGAGTACGCGTTTGCCTTCTGTGTGCTGCTGGGCACCCTGTTGGTTCCCGTCTTTGTCCTCTACCAGATACTCAGGCACAAGCGCCGCGCCGTCCGGCTCACCATGCCCAGTACGTCCCGAGGTAACCGCTGATAGCCATGCCGTACGTCGACATCAATCCACACAGAATCCGACCCAAATGGCTGGGCGCCGTCGTCCTTACCGTTCTTCTGCTCCTTACTACAGCGGTGGTAGCGACAGCGCTCACCCGCATCTGACTCGGCGACTGGGCCACAACGTCTAGACTTACTGTTTGAACCAGTGCACATTAGATTGCCGAACGTCCTGGGGGACAAAATGCCCGATCCGGCGGATCAGAACGCACGCGCCCACGCAGAGGATGCAGGGCAGCCGCAGCGGCGCCGACGCCGTGACCTTCGTCGCGAAAACGGTGTGCTGACGGATGCCCGGACAGGAACCATGCCAGTAGTCACACCCAACCCCTTCGGCCGGGCTGAGCCAGACGCACCACAGACGCGACGGACGTCCTGGGCGGAGGCAGCTGCAGCTGCTGACGCAGCAAAGCCGGCCACTCAGGTGCCTGCTCCCACCCGGCTCCCGGCGTCAGCGCAGCAGAGTCAAGCGGACGCCACCGACTCTGTGCCGGATGCAGCTTCGCAAGTGCCGCCGGTGCTGTCAGATGCCTCTGCTGAGGCTCCCGCCTTCCGTCGGACGCGGCCCACGGTAGCAGACACGATCGCTGAGAGTCCCATGCCGGACTTCACCAGTTCTCCGGGCTTGTTTGTGAAGGAACAAAAGCCACGCCCCAAGGGCGGCGTCCGCGGTGCGATCTACAGTATGACCGGTGGTGCCTGGAATCTGGGTCCCGGCCCGAAGCAACGCCAGGAAGAAGATCTGGGCCGCCGCATTTCCAGGCAACTCCAGGGCAGTTACAGCACTGCTGTGCTAAGCCTCAAGGGCGGCATCGGAAAAACGTCCACGACAGTGGGCGTAGGTCTGACACTCGCCGAGTATCGCGGCGATGCGCCCTGCGCCATCGACGCAAACCCCGACTCCGGGGACCTGGTTGAACGCGCGCTGGGGGAGGGTATCTATCAGCAGTCCAGCCCTCGCACCATCACGGACCTGTTACGGAACATCGAATCCATCGACTCCCTTACAGCGCTGTCCCGCTACCTGCACCACGCCGGGCGGCTGCACCTCATCGCCGGGGAACAGGACCCCGAGGTCTCCGACTCGTTGACCGCCGAGGAGTATCTGCGGATCCGCAAGCTCATATCCGCGTATTACTCCGTGGCGCTAACCGATTGCGGTACCGGCGTTACCCACAACGCCATGAGCGGGATCCTGCAGTCAGCGGACAACTTGGTGATCGCCGCTGGCTACGCGGTGAGCGGGGCTAAGCGTGCCCGCAGCACCCTTCAGTGGCTGGCCGGCCATGGCTACGAGGACTTGGCACGGAACGCGATCGTGGTGATAACCGACAAAGACGAGGTTTCGTCGCGCGTCGACAAGGACGCCATCGAGGAACACCTAGCCGGCATTTGCCGCGATCTGATTGCTGTTCCACATGATCGCGGTGTTGCTGACGGTGACCTCGTCACCTTGGACGTGCTCAAGCCGGAGACTCGGCGAGCGTACAAGGAGATTGCCGCGGCTATAGTGGACGGCTACCGGTAATCAACACGGCGCCAGGTCATGCAACCTGCGCTCCGTCATGCCTTAGGGTCGAATAGCCGGGCTTGCGCTGACCTTCGGTGCTGGTGCTATACATGAGTTCATGCGAATCACTATGCCTCCGGGGGAAGGCCTCGATCCTCTGGATTGTCCGCACCAATTCGTCGGCCGTTGCGGCGGCTGCCATGATGCCAGCGAGAGCAGCAGGATCCAACGAGACCCTGAACCGTTGAGGACCTGCTAGCCCCTTATCATTGGAGCAGTCACATCTCTTGGGGGATTCCTTTGAAACGCTTTGCCCTGCTCTCCGCTGCTGTCGTTCTCGCCCTTACTGGGTGCGCTCAAGCGGCACCGCCAGTGTCGGACCAGGTTGCGTCGTACTATGCGTCGAATACAGCCTTGCCTGAGCAGACCAAGGACCCCGCTCTGCAACCGCTCAGGTTCGGCGTCGGCACTAAGACTGTGATCTTTGGGGATTCATGGACCGAGGGGCTGTTTATGCACCCGAAGACCTTGGGTTTCGCGCACGTGGCTGCGTCCCAGCTGGAACTGAACGCACAGGTACTTGGCGGCAGCGGCACAGGCTACCTCAGCCCCGGGAACGATGGGCTGGGGACGTACGAGACGAGGCTAAAGGCGCAGTCCGGACCGGACTTGGAGTTGCTGATCTTGCAGGGCAGCGTGAACGACACTAACAAGACCATCGCGGAGTTGGGGCAGGCGTTCGACAACACTGTTGCGGCCGCACGTACTGCTTACCCGAACGCCCAGATCGTCATCCTCGGGCCAGCGCCCAGCAAGCTCCCCGTCCCACAGGTCGTCTTCAACGTTGACAGTATTCTCGCGGGGAAAGCCGCGCAATTCGGCTTCCACTACATCTCGCCGTACGCGAACCAGTGGTTGGACGAGGGTAACTACCCGGTTTACATGAACGCCGAGAACACGCACCCAACCGTTGAGGGTCACGTTTATCTGGCGACAAAGCTGACGGACGCCCTCAAGGCCGCTCGCGACATACCGGCACCGGCGGAGTCGCCCAGGGTGGTGACGCCAACCAGCTCGCCGCTTCCGACGTCGGCCGTGAAGCTGTCTGCTGTACCGTCAGGTGCGCGGGTGCTGTTCCTTGGGGACTCCTACGCCGCGGGGGTTGGTGCCGCTAACGCCCAAGTGGAGGCGTTCCCTGCCGTTCTTGCTGCAGGCCAGGGCTGGAGCGCGGACGTGGAAGCCGTCCCGGGTACGGGATATACCAATGACAACGGACAGCCTGGCTCCGCCTACTCTGACCGGGTGAAGCAGGTTCCCGGAGGGGACTACGATCTCGTTGTTATCCAGGGCGGGCAGAACGACCGCCGCGCCGACGCGGACGCTCTGAACACCGCCGTGAAGAATGTTGTTTCCGAAGCTAAGCAGAAGTGGCCCGCCGCGCAGATTGTGGTCCTCGGCCCTTCCGCGCCCCAGCCGTTAGGGGCGGGGCTGACGGAGGCTACCTCCGTGATTGAGGCTGCGGTCGGTGACAGCGCGGTATTTATCAATCCGGCGAGACTTGCGTGGTTCACAGAAGCCAACTCTGCAGGCCTCGCCGCGCCAGATGGTGCTCATCTGAACGCGGCGGGCCACGCCTACCTTGCGGAGAAGATCGCGGAAGCAATCAACGCCGCGACTGCCGGCTAAGCTAGCCGACACATACCTGCGGATGGAGCGCGGGTACGTTGCCCGCATTGGGGAGGATGGCCCGACGGGGTCCGTTGAAATCGCTGTAGTAATCGCTTGCGTACTCATCGTTATTGCCCGAATATCGTGGGAGACGCGAGCCAACCACCCGGGCAGTGAACGTGAAGCCCTGAGTAGCTGGTTCGGTGAGACAGGCGAGCCGAGCCGATGACGCTGCGTCGAACTCGGAAAGCTGATCAGTAAACGTCGTTGCCGCATGTAGTCGCTGCGCTTTCCTGATGACCGAACGGCCCATAGGGCGGTGCCGGTACCGACGAGCACGAGTCGTGGCTCGGTCACTGTTGAGCCTGCTGGGATCACGAATTTAGGCGTAACCCACACCCCCTTGTTCGCTCTGAACGTAGCCGCGGGCCAGTGGTGCGGACCCTGCGAAAGCAGCATTTTTGGCGATAGCGCGAGTGCGGAACTGGGAGACGCCGCCCCAGTTAGCGGTCTCCGTTTCGAACTCGGTGAAACCCGGTCGGTGGCGCCCACGGCGAGCTGACCCGCGCCCTCCGAGGGGCATGGACACAGGTGGCACGAAAAAGGTAATCCTGCGCTAATGCTTGGATTGCAATGAGGTAGCACGTCGAACTTGGGCCATTCAGAGCTCTACCCAACGACGGGAAGGGCGAAGGCCCGCTCTTGGCCTACCGCGTATCCAGATCCTCAAACACCAGAAACGTCTGGGTATCCAGCACGCCCGGCATGGACTGCAGCTGGTCGAAGATGACCCTCCGCAGGTCGATGTTGTCCACGGCGCGGACCAGCAGGATCACGTCGAAGTCGCCGCCCACCAGGGCCACGTGGTGCACCTCGGGGATGGCTCCCAGCTGGTCACGCAGTTCCCGCCACGCGTCCTGCTTCAGTTTCAGGGTCACGTAGGCGGACGACCGCAGCCCTGCCTTGATGGGATCCACCAGCGCCGTGAACTTGGACAGCACCCCCTCACCCGTGAGCCGGGCGATGCGCGTGTACGCGTGGGCCCGGGAGATATGGACGTTCTCCGCCACCTGCGTCACGGACATCCGGCCGTCCCGGGTCAGCTCCGCAATGATCCTGCGGTCGATGTCGTCCAACGGGACAGGTTCGGTCCCGGCATCCCTTGCTGCCACGTTGCCCAAGGCCCCTTCAGTAAGCTGGCTCACATTTGCAATTCGTCTCCCAGTGTAGGGCGAATGGCACAGCTTTGAGCGGCTCGGGCCGCTGTGGGGTACGAAACTCAGCAAGGGGCCGCAGCTACGAGGACGTGCGGCTCTCCGCCTCCTGCAGCTCGGCCGCCCTGCGGATGAAGTCGCAGTCGCTGGAGGACAGGCTGATTTCACCGTGCCTGTCCTGCTCTAGCTCGGTGCCGGTGGCCTTGGCAATTGATGCCACCACCGTGCGGGGAAGGATCCTGCAGCCGGGGTTCTCCACCAGCCACTGCCGCGTCTCTGGCTCCAGCCGGTCCCACAACTTCTCAATGCCCATTACAGCTGCCCCGCCCTTTGTAATTTCCGCATGCATGATTCGGCGCCCCCGAGGTACGGGCGGCGCATGGTTCTCCGGTCCGCGACAGCCGCAGGAAAGGCTGGCCGGTGCAAAATCGTTCAGGGGCGGAGGGAACCGCACTGTCCCCTCCGCATCCATCGCCGCACCATGCGCCCCCAACACGGGAAAACCCTGCCACCTGGTACGGAGCTTCTCCCTGCCTGAGGCGTGGAAAAGATCCCTTGTGATGCAACGGAGAGACCTTTCCGTCAATCGCGTCCCCATGAGTGTGTTCCCCATGCGGATTGGGGTCAAGGGCCTTCCGTCCCTATCCGGTCAGCCAATTTGTCCACCTCAGATATCCGTAACCTGGCTCGCACTGCCAAATCGTCTTCCAGAAACGGCGTCAGTGTTCAGCTTCTCCAATCGCATTTACCGGGTGCGATCCACGGATCCTGCCCGGGTCCATTGATCGAGAATGTGCACCGTCTGGCTGCCACACCGGTCAATGGGCCCAAGGAATGTGCCGGCCAGCTTGGGCATCGTCATCGTGTCTGAGCGCGACGCCCCGCCGCGCACTTCCGTTTCCAGATCCGTGGCCAGGGCGGCCAGCCGCTCTGCACCCACCATCTGGCTGGACGTTTTCAGGCTTAACACTGCATCGACGGCTGCTTCCAGATCTCCGGTGGTCAGCGCCAGCCGCAACCGTTCGATCCTGCCTGGGAGACATGCGATGAAGTTGGCAACAAAAATTTTCGTGTACCCCTCGCCGTCGTCATCCAATTCTCTTCCCAGACGGTCGAGGACTGACCGGTCCACGAGCGGCCAGGCGGCGTCCGCAGCGCCGGCCGCGACGGCCCCTTGCAGCGGCGTTCCCCGCTCATCCTGCCGGGTTTGGTGATGACTCATGTTTCCTTCCTTGGGCCGGGGCTGATCCCTTCCCCGAAATTCTGAAAAAAGATTTGAAGCTTTCCTGCGGACAATCCTGTTTCGAGCCTTATGATCAAGTCCGATGTGCTGAATTTGCAGTGCCGCCAGGGGTGGTGGCGTGGTGCGTCGTGGTCTCACCGGTGTTTGTCACTGCTTGGTCTCATTGGTGCTTGTCACCGTGTCTCAGGGGGAAGTGCAAATTGAATACATTGAGGTATTGCCTGCTGGGGAGCAAGCAGCGCGGACGGCTTTTTGCTGCCGCCTTTGTCTCGTGCTTTGCAGCCGTGCTGTTGCTGATAGTCCCGTCCGCGTCCACCATTCCTGCAGCGGAAGCGGCGGACCCCTCCGGGGAGTGGGTATCCCTGGCGGCTGGTCCTGTTCCCGCCAGTAATCCATTGGCGGGTTTCGTTCCGTACGCAGGCAGTTACAACGGTTTGCCGCACTCCATGGAGTGGTTCTACGTCCCGGTCAACTCGGTTGTGGTAGGGCCCGGAACGTACAACTGGTCCAGTTTTGACTCGCAGTTGAACGCGATCTCCGCACGCGGCCACCAGGCAGTGTTCAGGTTCTACCTCGATTACCCCGGAAAGGCCTCTGGCATTCCCGGATACCTTTTGACCTCGGGGCTTGCCACCCGCACCTATACGGACCACGACAACGGCGGCGTGAGTGTCTCCCCGGATTACGAGGACCCACGCCTGCTGGAAGCCCTGGATGGTTTCATCACAGCCCTGGGGTCCCGCTACGACGGAGATCCGCGCATCGGTTTTATCCAACTGGGCCTCCTGGGTTTTTGGGGTGAATGGCACACCTACCCCCATGACGGGTGGGCGAGCCCCGAGAATTGGCTTGCATCCCCGGCGACCCAGCAGCGGGTGCTCCTGGCCTACACCGGCGCTTTTAAGAAAACGAAGCTTCAGGTGAGGTACCCGGATGCGGCCAACAGCAGCCTGAACGTCGGCTACCACGACGACTCCTTCGCTGTGGGAACTTTGCCGGGAATAGGTTGGCACTTCATGGACAAACTCATGCAGGCCGGCGCGACGGAGAAGTGGCTCTCCCAGCCCGTGGGAGGAGAACTGCGACCTGAGATCCAGCACTGCATTTTCAACGCGCCAATGAACTGTCCGGTAATTGAAGACGGGGCCGATAACGACTTCGCAGGAAGCGTCAAAGCGACGCACGCCTCCTGGCTGCTGAACCACCACGCATTCAGTCCGGGATACACGGGACAGGCGCTCAGTAACGCCACGGCAGCGTCCCAGTCCCTGGGCTACCGGTTCCAAGCGACAGCCTTCGCCCTGACCCGGGGGTCTGCGCAGGGACAGAGTGATCTCAGTGTGATGGTCCGCAATGTGGGAGTGGCACCTTTCTATTACGACTGGCCCGTGCAGGTCGCCGCCGTCAACAGCACGGGGAAAATCGCGCGGACATGGACCACGCCGTGGAAGCTTTCGGCGGTGAAACCGGGGACCACTGTCCAGTGGAAAGCATCTGTCAGCAGCAGCGGACTGGCCCCGGGGTACTACACCCTCCTGGTGAGGCCGGTCAACCCCCTGGCAAACGGAGTGCCCCTGCGCTTCGCAAATGCTTCCCAGGACCAGACCAAGACAGGGTGGCTGACGCTCGGCCGCAAGTATCTGCCGGCTCCGTGATTTGGAAGGACGACGGCGGCGCTTGGGTTAGGAGGGTAGTGTGCTGGTCCTGTAGCCGTGGGGGTTGTTTTGCTGCCAGCGCCAGGAGTCTGCGCACATGCTCTCCAGCGTTTCTGTTGCCTTCCAGCCCAGGTCGTGGAGGGCCCTGGACGGGTCGGCCAGGCTGACGGGGGCATCACCCGGGCGCCGGTCCACCAGCTCGTAGGGGACGGTGGCGCCCGATGCAGTTTCAAAGGCATGGATGATTTCCAGGACTGAGTAGCCCTGGCCGGTTCCGAGGTTCCACGTGTGCAGCCCCTGGTGTTCGGCCAAGAAGTCCAGCGCCGCGGCGTGGCCTGAGGCGAGGTCCATGACATGGATGTAGTCGCGGACTCCGGTTCCATCAGGTGTGGGGTAGTCGTTGCCGAAAACACTGACCTTGTCCCTGCGGCCCACGGCCACCTGGGCGACAAACGGGAAGAGATTGTTGGGCGGACCCTGCGGGTCTTCCCCGATGAGCCCGGAGGGGTGCGCGCCTACAGGGTTGAAGTAGCGCAGGAGTGCTATCCGCCACCGCTCGTCAGCGGCCTGGAGGTCCGTCAGGATCTCTTCGATGTGCTGTTTGGTGCGGCCGTAGGGGTTGGTTGCGCGAAGCGGTAGGTCCTCCCTCAACGGCATGTCGGGGTTCGAGCCATAGACAGTGGCCGATGAGCTGAACACCAGGTTCCTGACGCCATGGGCGTCCATGGCTTCCAGGAGGTTCAGTGTTCCGCTGACGTTGTTGCGGTAGTAGCGCAGGGGCTGGCTGACGGATTCTCCGACGGCCTTGTAGCCGGCAAAGTGGATCACTGCCTCAATATCGCCCTGGCTGAAGATCTTCTGCAGGCAGGAGGGATCGGCGATGTCCCCTTCCACGAAGGAAACGTCCCGTCCCGTGAGTTTCTGCACCCGCAGCAGTGACTCAGAGAGGGAGTTGCTGAGGTTGTCGATCACCGTGATGTCGTGCCCGGCCTCGAGCAAACCGAGGATTGTGTGCGAGCCGATGTACCCGCAGCCGCCGGTGATGAGTATCTTAATTTTTCTGCCCTCGCTGATAGATGACGCCCCGTTGTGCAGGCAGGACCATGGATGAAGGGGCCGGGTTTCCGGCTGCGTCTACCAGGCCGGACGGCACGCTGATCCGGCGCCTGCGGCGGCCGTCGTTGTTGAAGTTCACGGCAGCCCATCCGTCGCTGAAGTCCCTGGACCAGACGTGATGGCGGCCCTTCGGCTGTTCCTTGGGCTTGCCCAGCGCCCAGTCGAGTTCGGGAATGTGCTGCGTGCGGCTGTAGTCGTCATGCGCGGTGGCCGAGAAGGAACCCCGGCCGCCGCTGAAGATCCAGAAAGCCGCCAGGCCGTACGTGAAGTTGGGATGGTTGTCATCCCCATCGGTTGGCACGCGCAGGATGGACAGGCCCGGGCCTTCCGCCTGGGGGAGCTGTGCCTCGGCAGTGTGCGGATCAAAAAGGTTCTCCGGCCCGTAGCCCAGCCATACTTCTTCGAACCCGCCCCCGTAGGCTGCGTGGGAGGCCCACCGGCCAGGGAGCCGCCGTGATTCGGCGATGTTGGGCACCAGGATCTTTTGAACTCGGTTCAGGGACTGGCCGGCGGCGTGCACCAGGAGGTCAAGCCCGTCCCGCAGGTCAGCCATCGACGCGGCTTCCCGGATGGGCAGGTTCAGCTGGTAGTAGTCCTCGAACACGTCGTTATCAGCCATCACGCCGTCGAAGGGCGAGTCAGCCAGTTCCGCAGTGACATTGTGGACCCAGCGCGCACGGTACCCGGGATCCTGCACGTTCATCTGCCAGTGCCCGCCGTAGCCGTTCCACTCGATGCGGGAACCGTCCAGCCGGGTGGCGAACCAGCTCCCTCCCTGGTCCTCCGCTTCCTTGTACGACACACCTGAGGTGTAGACCGGCCCGGGCTCGTAAGCCCGGGTAGAGGACAGGCATTTGTAGCAAAGGACTGTCATGTCCGGGCGGCGCCGCTTGAGCTCAGCTGCCGCGTCCAGTTCCCAGGGCTGCAGGATGGCGGCGCGGTAGTGCTCGGCCGCGAACGCCGTCTGCTCCGGGGTGATCGGATCGCCGTAGCGGATCCACGCGCCAACACCGCTCACAGTTCTGCCGAAGCCAGTTCATCGTCCGGCTGCTGAACCATGGCACCGACAACCGGAAGATCGCCCAGGGCACGGTAGATCTGGTTGTACGAGGACATGACCTCGTGCATCTGGAAAAGCTCCTGGACCCGCAGGCGGGCGTTGGCCGCGTAGGCGGCGTAGGAATCAAGGTTGCCGATGACCGCCTGGATGCCGTCAGCCATCTGTTGCACGTCGCCCGGCGTGACGGTTTCACCGCAGGGACCTATGGTGCGCCCGTCCGCAGTGATGAGGTCATCGGCGATCTGCTGCGCCACGCCTCCCACATCGGAGCCAACAGTGGGTATGCCGGCGGCCATGGCCTCGAGGATGACGATCGGCTGGCCCTCGTTGTAGCTGGGAAGGACTAGGAGGTCGAACTGGTCAAGCATCTCCCGGACGTGGACTGTCCCGTGGATGGTGACGTGGTCGTGGAGGCCCAGCGCGTCAATCTTCGCGAGGCAGGCTTCGAAGTATTCGGGTACATGCTCGGTGGGGCCCAGGACGTCCAGGTGCAGGTTGGGGTACCCGCGGTCCCGCAGGATGTCCATACTGGACAGCAGATCCAGGAGACCCTTGATGGGGACTACCCGGGCGATGTACACAAGGTGCCAGACGTAGTCCGCGCCTTCCTGCTCCATTGTGGCCAGCGCCTGCTGGCGGGCGCGGTATTTGTCGTCGAACTCTTCAATGACCATGCCGTTGGGCACCACCACTGATTTGTCGATGTCGGTCCCCAAGCGGGCTGCCTCGGTGATGGCACTCGGGTAGAGATAAGTGATGAGCCGTGCGCTGGGATAGCAGAACCGGCCCATTTCCGTCCACCAGGCCATCCAGGCGCGCTGGTCAGCGGTCACGTCGAATGTCCGGTAGTCGTCTGCGGTGATGGACAGGGCCATGTTGCGGTCCAGCAGGGTGTTCACGGTGTCGCGGACGTAGAGGTTGTGCTCCGTCAGCAGGAAGGAGGTGTCATGGTCCCGTGCTGCTGCTGCTCCAAGCAGCGAAGCATAGCCGGTGGTGTGGGCGTGGTAGACGCTGGCGCGGGGCATCGTCTCACCGAGCACGGCGAAGGCGAGGGAGAAAAAGTTCCGCAATGTCCAGAACGAGTTCGCCAGGGAGAGGTCCAGCTGGGGCATGCGGTCCTGCAGGGTCTGCATGAATTCCCTGGACCCGAGCAGGGCCCAAAGGGGGTATTGGCGGGTGCGCTCGTTCAGGCCTTCGTCGATCAGTTCCCACAGTCCGTCAACTTCGCCGTGTTCGGACAATGCGTACAGGGCGTCAAAGAGGCGGTGGGAGAGTTCCTCCCGCTGCGGTGCCGTCATACCCAGGTCTTTGACCGATACGGCCAGGAAGTCCTGCCGGTGTTCTTCCATGCTGAGGAATACCGTGCGGACCCAGCGCACATTGGAGGGCATTCCGTACAGGTCGGTCAGCGGCGCATCCGAATCCCACGTGATGTGGATGATGCCGTAGCTCAGGTCAGGATTGTGGGTCACGATGTCGTGCACCACTGCGGAGACGCCTCCCTTGAGGTACGGGTAGGTGGACTCCATCACGATGGCGACATCGACGTCGTCGTACACAGGCTTGGGAGCCGGCCCCGTGGCGGCGGTGGCTGCTGGAGGCAAAGCCTTAGGCTGCGTTTTCCGGCTTCTGGCAATCGAGTACAAAGTTTTCCCCTTAGGCATTCTGGACAGTTCAGACGTAGTGGTATGACGGGGCGAAGCGTCTTCGCCGGTGACGTGCGTGCGGCGGCTCACCAGGTGGTGGCGTGGCGCCAGAAGAGCGTGTATTCCGGCTGGCTCCAGTGATGCTTGTAAAGCATCCAGGCGACGCCGATGAGGACGGCGTCCACAGCCCCCAGCAACAGATAACTTCCGGCGGCACCCGTGAGGGGACCGAACAGTCCGCCGGCCGCGAAAGCGAGTACACAGACCGTCAGGTGGACTGCTCCGAGGATCTGGGGTGTGGCCTTTTCGCCGATGAAATCCAGTTCGTAGCTCAGCAGGGTCAGGACCATGAATCCCCACGATGCCGCGGCAGCTGCCACAGCCAGCAGCGTGTGCACGGGATCAATCCCTGCCATGAGCAGGGATACGGACAGTGTCAGCAGGGCCGCGATAGCGCCGGTGAGCACTACGGACCGGTCGACAACACGGGTCAGCCGCCGGGAACTGCCCTTGAGCGAGCTGATGGGCGCATCGGCGATGTCCCGGTGCAGGCCGTGAAGAGCCCGGTCCACCCCCGGTGCCAGGTGGACGAAGTAGAAGTTGTAGGCAATGACCGCCGGCAGCATGGCAGCGAACACTGCAACCACCTGGAAGTCGCCTTTGGTCACCAGGAACAGGGCGAACTTGTCAGCCCAAAGGACTGCGCCCATGAGGAGCCCGCGGACCAGGTCGAGGCCGAAGACGCGCATGCCCAGGCGTTGGGCGAAACCCAGGTGGCGAAGGCCCGAACGCATGGCCACGAGCTGCGTGACGGTCCCGACCAGGGGCGGAAGCCACCACACGGTGGGAGCGATGAAGAGCGCAGCTGCATAGCCGGACCAGGCGATGGCCCACAGTCCACGTCGGTTGGCCACGTTGGCCAGTACCAGTGACTGGACAAACAGCAGGTGCAGGACGCAGAGGACTGCATAATCGAGCATCACCGTGGCGGACCATCCCGACGCCAGCCACATGGGCACGGCGAACACCGCGATCAGGGGCAGGGACTGCACGAAGATCATGGGCCAGAACTGGCAGAACCTCCGCGTGATGTCCTCGAGGTTCCGCTCGGCCATGAGGTCTCCGAGCACCCGGTAGATCGGCAGGCATGCTGCCTGGGCCATCCAGGGCACGGTGATGGAGGAGGCCAGCACCACCAATGTCAGCGGCACCCCGTCGACGTCCACGGCAGCCATGGAAGGGCTTACCAATGGGTACACGATGTTCAGCAGGAGTACGGGGGAGAGGTACAGGAGAAGGGCGGCCCCCAGCCGCTCAGGTGCCTGAGCATCCCCGCCCCGGCTCGGCCCCGCTATGCCGGGCCTGATGATCAGGGCGAGAGCCAGCACGAACGGCAGCGCCGCTGCGGCGAAGACGGGAAGGTCTGCGCCGTTCGGAAAGAGTTGAACGACGGAGGGTACAAGAGCCGACAACGCTAGTCCTACGACAATGACCATGGACATCTGACGGGTGTACGAATCGTGCAACAAGGACTTCAAAAGGTGTGTTCTTTCCTCTAGGACAAGCTGGTGCGCTCGGTTGAGCCGGGTTGAAAAACGCCTGGCCAGGCCGCTGGGCGGCTTGCATCCGGGCATGAAGAAGCCCGCCGGTCCCTCTTCGATGATGAGGACGCGGCAGGCAGTGACGGTGCTATTTAGGGCGGAGCTCGGTGGGCGGACGGGTAAGAGGAGTCGACGGCGGACTGGGGGACCAGCCCGGTCTCAGGAGGCTAGCTTCCGCCGTCGACTCCGGCTGGTGCCGGCCCCCGCGAGGGGGCCGAAATCTAACAACATAATTAGAAACAGGAAATCGTGATCAGTGCACGAGTAGCGGGTACTCTATTTCTCGCAGCAGCATTACCTGCCCTTCCTGCTACAACCAATTGAACAGGTGGGTTCTCAGAATTTTCTTTCGTATTACGCAAGGCCCGGTCAAATTAGGCCTAATTCTCAAGATTTCCTCAGCATTGATGCGTTGAGCCCTGTGTGGTGCATCACCGCAGTTCAAGCGCTTGTGAGCTGCGCCACCGGGCGGTCGGCAAGCTTGCGTGGCGCAAATGTGGCTCTTCGCAGTTGAGGGTGTAGTCGAGGGTCGGCGGCTGGTTCGTGGATAGACGTCGAGGTCTTCCAGGATGGAAGTTCTCACACTGCC
>NZ_JBIVRG010000028.1:0-15156 GCF_044755505.1 Pseudarthrobacter sp. NPDC092202
TGGGCAGTGTGAGAACTTCCATCCTGGAAGACCTCGACGTCTATCCACGAACCAGCCGCCGACCCTCGACTACACCCTCAACTGCGAAGAGCCCTATTAGTGCCGTGCAGTTGTTCGGGAGCACCGCAAGTCACGGCGCAGCGGCGAGCAAGGGCCGAGGAGCCCTCCTGCATCTGCCGGCCGAAAAGGGTGATTCGCCATTGCAGGGGAGGCCATTTAAGGTTCGAGGAGTTTTCCGCTCTCCGGGCGCGACTTATGCGATGACGAAGCTGACCGACCTCCGCCGAGCTGTAGCGGCACGCGCTTCGGCTCGGCGGAGGTCGATCCTTGGCGGATTCAAACGGGGCGAGGTTGAATGGTTCCGCGACCCGTCGACCTACTTCGCCCCGGATCAGTGCTTCTTCGGGGTGTACAGCACAGGGGCGGGGAGCCCCGCCTCCTCGCGGATCCGCCGCGAAAGGTGCTCGATCGAACGCAGGGCATCAACGAGCGCAGGCACGGTGACCTCGAAGGGCATGCAGTGGATGGTCTCGCCCTCCGCCGTCGCACCCTCGGCGACCTTGGTGATCGTGTCGATGTCGTCCACATCGATGCCGACCTCGGTGAGGGTCGTGGGCAGCCCCACGCGAGTCGTGAACTCGATGAAGTCAACGATGTCCTGGTACGGGGCACCTTCCAGGACGAGCTGGGTGAGGCTACCAATGTTCACCTTGAAACCGTGCATGAGCCCGTGGGTCTGGGGCACCTGCGTGAGGCCGTTGTGGATCGCATGCGCTGCAGCAAGGCCACCCGACTCAAAGCCAAGACCCGAAAGCAGGATGTTCGCCTCCGTGAGCTTTTCGACCGCGGGAGTGATCAGCCCATGGCGCACTGCGTCCATCGCAGGAAGCGCATTCTCCCAAATGATCTCCCAGGAGAGCTTCGCGAGAGCCGTCCCGGTGACTGTCGCGAGGTCACCCGCGATGGTGTCGGAGAAGGACTCCGCCACGGCTTTGGCCTCGAGCCAGGTCGCGAGCGCATCCCCGACACCTGCCGCGAGGAAGACGGGTGGTGCCGCCGCGATGACATCGACGTCCACAAGGACGAGGTCGGGGTTGTGGGGGAAGATCCGGTACTCCAGGAAGTTGTGCTCGGCGGTGTAGATCACGCCGAGCGCGGAGGTGGGCGCGTCCGTGGATGCCGCCGTCGGTACCGTGACCCACCGGATGCCAGTCTCGTGCCCCGAGGACTTCGCGACATCGATGGCGCTTCCGCCACCCACGCCGACAACCACATCGGCGTCGTGCTGCTTGATGAACTCCACGAACCGGGCGATCTCCCCGGGATGGGGAATGCCTCTGAACTCCTCCCAGATGACAGGCAGCCCGGCTGCCTCGAGGCTCGCGACGACACGGTCGCCGACGAGCTCGCGGACGAAGGCATCCGAGATAATGAGGGGCTTCTTGCCGACGCGGGCGAGGTTTTCGCCGAACTGTGCGAGCGCGCCGCGCCCCTGGACGTACCGACCAGGGCTGACGAGTGTCTGAACAGTGCTCTGAGCCATAGCTGCAGTCTCCTTCGACTGGATTCTTCCGACTGAATTCTTCGAGTCGCCGCTGCGGGTGATGCGCCGCGGTTGTGCTCCACGCTAGGGAAGCCCGCGGGGTGTGCACATCGGGAAGAGCCCTACGCCGGAGGTAGGGAAAATCCGCCTTGTCCGCTCCCGCCGCGAACGGAAGGGTAATCGCGGAGCCCTTCAGGCACGCTGAAGGTTTCGATGAGGAGGCCCCGATGACACCGGAGGACGCACCCCGTACCCGAACGGAGCGGGAGGAAGGCCCCGACGCAGCGCAAGGCGATTCGCTGTATAGCAGCCTTCTCACGCTGATCTTCGGATTTGTGCAGATCCTCGCCTGCCTCGCTCTCGGAGATCTGGTGGTCGCCCTGGCCGGGGTTCCCGTCCCCGGGGCGATCCTCGGGATGATGCTCCTGCTGATCGTGCTGTCCATGAAGGGACACGTGAAGGGAGACGGGCAGGGCCACGGAGAGGGGCTCGCGGCCATCCGCGTCTCCGACCGTCTGCTGGCCCTGCTCCCGTTGCTCTTCGTCCCCGCGGGCACCGGGGTGATCGCGCTCGTGGCGAGGATCCGGCTCGATGCCCTGCCGCTGCTGGCCGGTCTCGTCCTGTCCTGGGCCGCAGGATTGGCCGTCACCGCGGTGGTCTCCCGGTTCGCCCTCAAGGCCCAGAACGGGTTCCGTTCGAGGAGAGCATCGTGATGTCGATGCTGCACGAACTCTGGCGTGTGCTCACCGATTCCCCGGTCTTCGGGGTCGGCCTCACCCTGGGAGCCTTCCTCCTGGCGAATCGGATCGCGACCTGGGTGCATGGGCACCCGCTCGCCAATCCGGTCTTCCTCTCGATCCTTCTGACCTGCCTCGGCCTCGCCCTGACGGGCGTGGACTATCAGACGTACATGACGGGGGGAGAGATGATCGGATTCCTGCTCGCACCGGCAACCGTGGCCCTTGCGGTGCCGCTGCATCGGGAGGCACAGCGCATGCGAGGCTCCTTGATCGCTGTTCTCGCCTCTGTCGTGGCGGGCGCAACTGCTGCTGTGGTCACCGGGTATCTCGTGGTGCACGTGCTCGGAGGGAGCGCGGCGGCGGCCTTGTCTATGGCTCCGAAGACCGCCACCACGCCGGTCTCGATCGCAGTCTCTGAGAAGATCGGCGGGGAGCCGGCGCTCTCCGCGGTGCTCACGATCCTTGCGGGGATCCTAGGGGCGATGGCCCTGGGTCCGGTACTAACGGCGGCGCGGGTGCACGACCCGCGTGTGCGTGGGCTAGCGATGGGTGTTGTGTCCCATGGGATCGGCACCTCGGCGATGCTCCAGTCCGAACCTCGGGCAGCAGCATATTCAGCTCTTGCGATGGCGATCACGGCGCCGGTGGTCGCTCTCCTCTCGCCCCTGCTGGTTGCAGCCTTGCTGATGGTCGGATAGTTCAGGAGTCACCCATGACACCCCACATCTCTCCTACATCTGTTTGACCTGTGCAAGATCGAGCTGGGCGAGCATGGTCCGATTGCGCACCCCGGTCTTTCGCAGCAGCGAACCGACATGCTTCTCCACGGTCTTGACCGAAATATGAAGGGCGGTAGCGATCTCCTTGTCCGGCATCCCCTGGCTCACGAGGTCTCGCACCTCGTGTTCGCGGGCCGTGAGCGCTTCCGCAGAGGGGTCGGCGCTCTGGGTCAGCCACGCGGCGTTCTCGGCATCCAGAAGGATCTCCCCGCGACCGGCAGCGATCAGGGTGCGGACGATCTGCTCTCCCGTCGCGTGATGGCTGAGATACCCCTTGGCTCGGAACCGCGTGCCCGCGCGATACGTTCCAGCGTTGGGAGCCGCGTTCGAGACCACGACTGAAGGATCTCCCGGCAGATGCAGGTTTCCCTCCGCATCTCGATCCACCCCCGATAGAACCTCGATGTCCGCGACCACGATGTCGGGCGCGAGCAGATCACAGGTCGAGACGAGAGTCGAGGGATCATCGAGTTCCCCGACCACGTGCAGGCTCGGCTCGGCAAGGTTCACTAGGCGCGCGATCCCAGAACGATCCACCGGCCAGCGACAGGCGATCAGGACCCGGATCCGATGGGCCTGCGAATCCTCGCTGCGGCTCGGCGTATCCGGAAGCTGGACGCGTACTTGGGTTCCCCATCCCGGTGTGGAGGTCACGGAGAGATCCCCACCGATCTGCTGCGTCCGGGAACGGACCTGGCGCAGGCCCTGGCGGAGCGGCGGATCCTCGGTGGCGAGCGCCGTCGCGACCTCGAAGCCGACACCATCGTCCTCGACCATCACCGTGAAGGCCAAGGGCTCATACAGCAGACCCACACGCACCTTTGTCGCCTGGGCATGGCGGACCACGTTGTTTAGCAGTTCTTGGACGATCCGGAAGGTCTGGTGCACCGTGTCGTTCGCGATCGGTCGCTCGTCGCCCACGAGCACGAGCGAAGTGTGTGCTCCGCTCGTGGACTTTATCCAGTCCAGTTCGGCGCGCACGGCGTCGTGGAGGGTGCGGCCGCCGAGGCTGTCGGCCACGGAGTCGATCGTGGTCCGCCGGGTATCCTCGAGCGCAGCCTCGGCGGATTCAAGGGCCAGATGGATGTGCTCGCCCACTCTGTTGGCATCGATTACGGCGTCGAGAGCTTGGGCGGCACCGAGGTGGGCGACCAGCCGGGTGAGGTTAGTGCTGAGGGTCTCATGCAGGTCGCGTACGGTGCGCTCGCGCTCACCGGCGATCACTGCGGTGCGCATGCGCTCGACCGTCTGACGATGGGCTTCCGCATTCACGAGAGCCAGCGCCGCATGGTCGGCGAACAGCTCCAGCAAGGCGAGATCACGTGTGGTGAAGACTGTGTCAGCCCCCGCGCCGAAGACGACGAAGACTCCGATCACGTTCTCCCCATGCAGCATCGGGACGGCAATCACCGCCGAGCGATAGCGAGTGGTCGTCGGGTCGATGTGCCCTCGGTAGACCGCTGCGTACTCGTCAAAGATCACGCCTGATCGCGCGCGCACCACCTCCCCGGTCACTCCTTCGCCGATCGGGAAGGTCTCGCCGGCCTGGCAGCCGACGCTGAGGTCGACCATCTTCGTGTAGGTCCCTGAGCGTTCGTCGACGAGAGCAATGGATCCGCTCGAGGACTCCAGTAGGGACACGGCGCGCCGGAGGATTCGCTCGAGGAGCTGGTCGAGGTCGAATTGACCAGCCAGATCTCTCGCGAACTCGCCGACGATGCGGCGCAACTGGACATGGTCGGGCATCGCCAGATGGGTCTGCGGTGCAGATTGTCGCGTGGCAGAGACGTTCATAGAGCTCCTCGTCGAGCTGGTGTGCTCGGACGCCGTCGTCCCGGGCACCAAATGTGATGAGGGTACCAGAGCCGCGCGACTTCCTTCACTGCTGGGTGACCGACCTCCCGTGGAGTGAGGACGGCGTGGCCGTGTGGGAGGCCGGCTCTGTCCTTTTTGTGGCCGGTCACAATTTGTTCAAGCAGGCACCTGCGCTGGGTCGCGCTCTTGCCCGGGCTGCGACCGGCGGCGGTCTCCGCGCCGAGCTCACGCCCGAGGCGCGCCTCGGCGAGGCCCAGAGCTAGGGCGTGTCTCCCAATCGGGGGGGGTGACCCGCGATTCTGGCCGGCAAACTGTTCAGCGAGCCCACGATCGAAAAGTTGGACGTCCGGGGCTCCAAAATCCCCGCCTGAGACCATGATCTCGTCGAGCGTCGCCGGTACCTCACCCTTGTTGGCATAGTCCACGGGTGAGGTACCGGCGACGGTGCGGCGAGTACCCGTGCGATGGTTCTGCCGTCACGATGGGGTCACGCCTGTGGCTTCCTCCAATGCCGCGGCGAGGTATCTCGCGGAAGCGCCGACGCCCTTGTCCGCGACGTGCTCGGGCGTGCCAGCTGCAACCATGGTCCCGCTGGCGTCGCCCGCACCGGGCCCTAGTGTGACTACGAGGGGCTCGCCTGCTTCGACCGGACCGGCACTTCGAACGGCCCGACCGAGGCGATCAACGGCCGCCTCGAGCACCTCCACGGCTCCGCCCTCGGCTTCCGCAACCTCACCACCTACATCGCCCGATCGCTCCTCGAAACCGGAGGTTTCCGACCACTGCTACACCCTCAAATGCGATGGGCCGTCAAAGCCAGCGACGAAGACCTGCGCTGGCTGTATCCGGGCAGGACGCCGGATGAGTCGCTGGCCGCTTGGCTGGACCTGGGACCGGCACTGGTTGCACTGACGCGCGGCGCCGACGGGCCCGTCATCCTGACCCGGCAAGGGCGTGTTGAGATGCCGGCGGAACCCGTTACCGTGGCGGACACTGTGGGTGCCGGCGATTCCTTTATAGCGGCACTGGTCTCCGGCCTGGGGCAGCTGGGCGCGCTGGGCGGTGACCGCAGGACACGCCTGCACCGCCTCTCCCCCGGGGAACTGCAGGCCCTGGCGGCCTACGCGAACAGGGCGGCCGCCATCACGTGTTCCCGGCCGGGCGCCAACCCGCCCACAACAGCCGAGCTCGGCTCCCTCGCAGGCATGCCCGCCGGGGCCGGCTAGCCCTTGCGCGGAGGAGCCGTGGAGCCGCGCACCACAAGCTCGGTCCCCAGCTCGATCCGCTGGGGCAGCTCCTCGTCGCCGTCCAGGTGGCGGAGCAGGGCGCGCATGGCTGTCTCGGCCATCTGCACCACGGGCTGGCGGACGGTGGTCAGCCCCGGTTCCACCCACTCGGCTGCAGGGATGTCGTCAAAACCCACGATGGACAGGTCTTCGGGGATGCTCAGTCCGGCGGCGCGCGCGGCCCGGTAGGCACCCAGGGCCTGGTCGTCGTTGCCGGTGAAGATCGCGGTGGGCCTGTCCTCCAGCTGCAGCAGCTTGCGGGTGGCGGCCTCACCGGACTCGATGGAGAAGTCGCCGGGAACCATCAGGGCGGGATCAACCGGAATCCCCGCCCTTCGCAGGGCAGAGCTGTAGCCGTCCTCGCGCGCGCTGCTGCACTGCAGGTCCTCGCGGCCGCCGATCATGCCGATCCGCTTGTGCCCCAGCTGCAGCAGGTGCTGCGTGGCCGAGTATCCGCCGTCCCAGTTGGCCGCGCCCACCGTCATCAGGTCCGGGCCTGGCTGGCCCACGGGATCGATCAGCACCACCGGGATGCCCAGCGATTTGATCCGCTGGATCTGCTTGGCGTCCAGCTGGTAGACCGCCATCAGCAGGCCGTCCGATTTCCGCTCCGCAACGTTCGCCAGCCAGGGCCGGATGCGCGAGCCGTCCAGGCTGAGGCTGCTCACCACCGTGCCGTAGCCGGCGAGCTGCGCCACGCGCTCAACGCCCTCGATGATTTCCAGCGCCCATTCCGAGCCCATTCCCGGGAACACCAGGTCCACCAGTCCGGCCTTCTGCCGGCGCTTGGCCGGGCGGCGGGCGTAGTCCCGCCGGGCAATGATTTCCTCCACCCGGGCCCGGGTGTCCGCCGCCACGTGGGCGTGCCCGTTCAGCACTTTCGAAACAGTCGGAACGGAGACCCCGGCCTCGCGCGCAATCTCACTAATCGTGGCACGTCCCGTTTCCTGCTTGCTCACCAAGCCGTCCTTTCATCCGGGACAGCGCCCGGGTCAGCTATCGGAAAGTTCCCACGTCTGGATCCGGCCGCACATGCCGTAAAACCTGCGGTTCTTCCGTTGCCCCATGGTAGTCCGGGCCTTGCCCAGGTAGAAACTTTCCGCCGCGTCCAGAGAAGCCAGTTGCTGCCGCGTGGTCTCGGCCTGCTCCGCTGCGCCGCCGGCCAGGACGTCGGCCCACGCTGCGGTCCTGGGAGCCACCAGCCGGGCGGCCGCGGCATGGAAGTCCGCCAGTGCCGCGGGCCCGGACTCAATCATGGCAGCCTTCAGGGCAAGGTAGCCTTCCAGCGCCAGGTCACGACGACGGCGGGCTGCCTCCTCCCCCTCGGCCAGGCCGGCGTCGGCATCCTTAATCTCCAGGGCCGCGGCCCTACCGTACGCTTCGGCGTCCGCGAGGTGCTCCGGCGGGAACGTCATGACGGCGTCCCCGTTTTCCGGCAGCCCGGCATTCTGCATCACCACCAGGACCTTGAGGGTGCCGGAGTCGTTGATGGCACGGTGCACCGTTCCGGGGGTGAACCACAGCACCACTCCCGGCTCCAGCGGCGATGAGGTGAAGCCGTCAGAGTTCAGGGTCTCCAGCCGGCCCGCCCCTTCCAGCACCACGTACGCCTCGGTGGAGGCGGTGTGCATGTGCGGCGAACCGCCGGCGCAGCCGTCCGCGCCCGGCCAGTCATAGATGGTGACCTCGGAAAGCCCGGTGGCACCGGGGAAAGTGGATCCCACGGTTATGCCCAGCTTTCCAGTGCCTGCTGCGCCGCTCCGGCCAGTGCGGCGGCGCGCGTCCCGTCCACCGCGCCGTCGGCAATCACCACGGCGTAGCGGTAGGTCAGGGGTGAGCCTTCCTCCAGCGGCACCTCGTGGCTGAAGAAAGGCGCCGAGCCCAGGCACGCGAACATCGATGATCTGGCGAACCACTGGGTGGGAGCGCCGGGGTTGGCGCTGTCCTCCGTGAAGAGGATGCTGGAGGACCGGCAGGTGTCGTCATGCTTTCCCGTGAAGGCGATCCACGGTGAACGGGTTCCCATGAACTCGTCACCGCCGGCCCCCTCCGGGCTGCGGAACTCCCCTCCGGTGAAGGACCGCGGGCCGCGCCAGAACAGTCCGCCGTAGCCGGCATTGTCCCGGCCCTCGGTGGTGGGGCTTCCGATGGTGATGGTTTCCCCGGAAATGTTGCTCATTTCGGACTCGAACAGGATGGCGTAGGCGCCCTCCGTACCTTCGGCGTCCAGGAGCTGGATGCTGAAACGGCGGTTCTCCGCGATGACAGGTTCCCCCTCCTGGGACGTCCAGGTAAGGGATTCCGACGCCGTGATCCCGGCTTCGGTCTCCTTGACCGAAGCGAATGCCTGGTGGGTCATGGCGCCGTTGTTGTCCAGGTTGGCGTACTCGGTGGCGCGCGTGTAGGTGGCGCCGCCCCAGAAGTTGTGCTTTCCCACGTTGGGCAGGGCCCAGGACAGGCCTTTGTGCCAGACGTGGTCCCACGGACGCGAAATGGTGACTTCGTCGCCTTCCAGGGTTGCCAGCGGGTGGAAGAACGGCCGGGGGCTTTCGTACTGGGCGTCGGTGGGCTTGTAGGTATAGGTGGCGATGGTCCGGCCGTTGGCGGTGAAGCTGAGGGCGGCGCCGTCGTCCAGGACGCTCAGCTGGCGGGTTGTGGTGGCTGCGGGGGTGGTCATGGAAAAGTCTCCTTGAAAGTTGCGGGTTGTCAGGCGCGGACGGCGCGCAGGGCGGTGGCGTCCAGCACTTCGGCGCCCAGTCCCTCGCCGTCCATGCCGGCGTAGAAGGGGTGGCCGGGGACGATGTCGCCGCGCCGGACCGGGGTGCCGGTGAAAGCCGAGGCGTAGATGGCGGCCGCGAGCTCAAGTGTCTGCCGTGCGGAGTCCGCGCCGGCTGGAAGGGGGCGCCCGGCGTCGAGCGCGTCATACATGGCCAGGAACTGCGCCGAGTGTCCGCTCCCCCGTTCCAGCGGCTGCCCTGCCCACGCGTTGTTGACCTGTTCTTCGTGGCCGGGGGCGGCAGTGATGGTCCAGTTCTCGGTGCTGTAGCCGTAGAGGTGGTTCAGTTCCACGGTGGCGAACTCGCAGTCGATCCGGATGTCCGAGGTCTCGCGGGGAGACAGCAGCGAGTTGACGATGGTGGCCACCGCGCCGTTCCTGAAGCGGACCAGTGCCGCGGACAGGTCCTCGGTGGACGTGGCGCGGTCCTGCCGGGCGGCGATGGCGGTGACTTCCTCCCATGGGCCCAGCAGGTGGAGGAGCAGATCGAACTGGTGGATGCCGTGGCCCATGGTGGGTCCGCCGCCCTCGGCGTTCCAGGTGCCGCGCCAGGGCAGGTCCCAGTAGCTGTCCGGCCTGTACCAGAGCGTGTCACAGCGGGCCACCAGGGGACGGCCGAATTCTGTGGCCCCGATCAGTTCCCTGGCAGCCGCCGAAGCATCGCCAAAGCGGTGCTGGAAGACGCAGGAGAACTGGGCGCCGCCCTTTGCCTGCGCTTTGTCCAGGCGGTCGAAGTCGGCCAGGCTCAGCGCCGGCGGCTTCTCGGACAGGACGTGGACGCCCGCCTCCAGGCATTCGATGGCCTGGTCGATGTGGAACATCGGCGGGGTGCAGAGATGCACAATGTCCGGTTTGGCGCCGGCCAACAGGTCGGCCAGGGTGAGGTACCTGCCCTCAATGCCGTGCTGGCCGGCGAAGGCGTCCAGCCGGCCCTGGTCCACATCGCATGCGGCCACGAGCTCCGCCCGCCCGCCTGTCCGGGCAAGGTTGTCCGCGTGCACCGCGGCGATCCCGCCGGTTCCCACGATGGCCACTCTGTACGTCCGCATGATCTCTCCGTCGTTGCAGTAAATGTTGTTGGCGTAAACAGTTCGAAACTTTCTAGGACATCGCCGAAGTTTCGAACACAGGATTGAGCTTGGTTCCGCGCCTTCACTCAACCGTATGGAGCATCTTGATCCGCCGTCAAGGATTTGAAGCCTAGAAACTTGTAATAAGTTTCTGATAGTTTCAGAGAAACAATCACGATCCCATAGGAGAAGCCCGTGACGAGCGGTGCCGCCGAGAAGCAAGCACTAAGCCAGGAAAACGCTCGGGCCGGCGGCAGCAACGCCGTCGAACGCCTCATCCGTGAGATGACGCTGGAAGAGAAGCTGGCACAGCTGGCCGGCGTCTGGGTGAATGCCTCGACGGAGGGCGACTCCGTGGCTCCCCTGCAGAACGAGATGGCCGGCGACGGCCGTTCCTGGGATGAAGTGATCTCCAACGGCCTGGGCCAGATCACCCGCATGTACGGCACCGTCCCCGTGGAACCGCTGGAAGGCGCGCGCCGGCTGGCCGCCGCGCAGGAAGAGATCATGGCTGCCTCCCGCTTCGGCATCCCCGCGCAGGTCCACGAGGAATGCCTCGCAGGCCTGGCAGCCTGGAAAGCCACTGCGTTCCCGGTGCCCCTGGCCTGGGGTGCCACCTTCAACCCCGCCCTTGTCCGCCGCATGGCCGGGCTGATCGGGGGCCAGATGCGGCAGCTAGGCGTCCACCAGGGCCTGGCCCCTGTGCTGGACGTGGTGCGGGACCTGCGCTGGGGCCGGGTGGAGGAGACCATCGGCGAGGACCCGTACCTTGTGGGCGTCCTGGCCAGCTCCTACGTTGAAGGGCTGGAGGGGGCGGGGATCGTAGCAACCCTCAAGCACTTTGTTGGCTACTCCGCGTCCCGCGCCGGCCGCAACCACGCACCGGTGTCCATGGGCCCCCGGGAACTGGCTGATGTGATGCTGCCGCCGTTCGAACTGGCCATCAAGCACGGCGGAGCCCGGTCCGTCATGCACGCCTACACGGATACAGACGGCGTGCCGGCAGCCGCCAACCGTGCACTCCTCACGTCCCTGCTCCGGGACGAGTGGGGCTTCGCGGGGACGGTGGTAGCGGACTACTTCGGCGTTGCCTTCCTCCACGTCACCCACGGCGTGGCCGCCGATTCGGGCGAAGCCGCTGCCCTTGCCCTCACCGCCGGCGTGGACGTGGAACTGCCCACGGTGAACTGCTACGGCAAGCCCCTGGAGGAACGGATCCGCGGGGGCGCAGTTGCCGAGGAGCTGGTGGACACCGCGCTGCGGCGCGTGCTGACCCAGAAGCAGGAGGCCGGGCTGCTGTCCCCCAATTTCAACCCCGCTCCCCCGGTACTTGCCGCCGGGTCCATCAACCTTGACCCCGCGGTGAACCGCGCCCTGGCACGGGAGATCGCAGCACAGTCGCTGGTGCTGCTGAGCAACAGGACGCACAACGGCGGCCCCGCACTGCCGCTGCCCGGCACCTTGGGCGGTGCACTCGGCGTGGTGGGGCCGCTGGCACAGGACCCCTTCGCGATGCTGGGCTGCTACTCCTTCGACGCGCACGTGGGAGCTTCGCATCCTGACGTACCGATGGGCATCCGGATCCCCACCGTCGCGGACGCTGCCGCGTCCCGCTTCGGCTCCGTCCGCAGCGCCGCCACCGGCACGTGCGAGGCCATCACGGTGGAACAGATCGAGGAGGCGTGCACCATTGCCTCAGAGGTGGACACGTGCGTGATCGCCGTCGGCGACAACGCCGGCCTCTTTGGCCGCGGCACGTCCGGGGAGGGAAACGATGCCGCCGACCTCCGGCTCCCGGGTGACCAGCACCGCATGCTTGACCGGGTGCTGGCTGCTGCCGAAACTGCGGGGACGCGCACCATCGTGGTGGTGCTCAGCGGCCGGCCGTACGCGCTCGGTGACTTCGTGGACCGCGCCGGGGCCATCATCCAGGGCTTCTTCCCCGGCGAGGAGGGCGGCGAGGCGCTCTGGGACGTGCTGACCGGCGTCGTCAATCCCTCGGGCAAGCTGCCGGTGTCCGTGCCGCGGACCCCCGGCGGGCAGCCCGGCACCTACCTCCGCAGCCGGCTGGCCGGCCCGTCCGGTGTCAGCGCACTGGACCCGTCGCCGCTGTTCGGCTTCGGCCACGGGCTGTCCTACACGGACTTCGGGTTCTCGGACCACGTGGCCGGCGCCCCTGCGATGTCGACGGCGGAAGCGGTCACCGTGAGCTGCACGGTCACCAACACCGGGGCCGTTGACGGTGCCGAGGTAGTGCAGCTTTACCTGGCGGACCCGGTAGGCGAGGTGGTCCGGCCGGTCCGGGAGCTGATCGGATTTGCCCGGGTGGAACTCGCGGCCGGGTCCTCGGCATCGGTCGAGTTCACCGTGCACGCGGACCGCACGTCCTTCACCGGCGTGGACCTGAAGCGCGTCGTCACGCCCGGCCTGCTGAAACTGCACGTGGCCACCTCCAGCACCCAGGACGTCCACACCCACGAGGTCATCCTTCACGGCGAGCGCCGCGTGGTGGGTTTCGAGCGCGAAATGCTGACGCCGGTGCGGATCACCCGGCAGGGCTGAACCGGGACCGGACCACGGGATCGAAACTTCTGCGCAGCCAATCAAGTTCAGCCCAGTCTGCTCGGGCGCCACGAGATCCTTGGTCGGCCCGGAGCCTGTGCGGGTCCGGCGTCGGGCACTCAGCTCCTGGTCTCGTACCTGGTCAGGAGCACGCCGCCGGGGAACGTCCGGGTCTCCACCAGATACAGGTTCACCCACTTGTCCACGGCCGTGAAGAACGGAGTTCCGCCGCCCACCAGGACCGGATGGGTGACAAGCGCGTACTCGTCGACCAGCCCGGCGCGCATGGCCGCTGCGGCGAGTGTGGCACCGGCGATGTCCATGGAGCCGCCGTCGTCGGCCTTGAGGCGGGCGATCTCGGTGACGGCGTCGCCCGTGATCAGGCGGGTGTTCCAGTCAACCGTGCTGGTCGTCGAGGAGAACACGACCTTCGGCATGTCTCTCCAGCGGCGGGCGTATTCGATCTGCGCCGGCGTGGCACCAGGCTGCTGGTCGGCGGTGGGCCAGTGGGAGCTCATCGCCTCCCACAGTTTGCGCCCGTACAGGGCCAGGCCCGTCGCCCCCACCCGGTCGGACCACCACTGAAACAGCTCGTCGCTCGGGACGCTCCAGCCGAGGTCGTCTCCGGGCGCGGCGATGTAGCCGTCGAGGCTCACGTTCATGCCGAAGGCCAGTTTGCGCATGGCGCCAGTTTCCCGTGAGCCGGTATCCGTTGTACAGGCCAGCGGTTGGCGGAGGTAAACTCGGCCTCATGCTTTCTACGCGCCGATTTACTTGCCCCCGACCGGTTTCCGGTCGCGAGGGCTTACTGGCGCGCGCCTAGGTCCTGGCGCCGGATCTGAGTCGGGGGCGGAAACCACCACTCATATCCAAACCCAAGGACCACCATGCCCAATTACCTCAGCCCCAATGAACTCCATGACGCCCTGAACATCCGGGACCTCTCGGATCCCCTCAGCGGTCCCCATGCAATGCAGGAGCTCCTGCAAAGCGTCACTGATGCGCTCCGCAACCGATGGGATGTGCCGGAACGGGTTATCCGCAACAGCCCGCTGGTCAGCGTGGTCGACAACTACGACCACCTCGGATTCAAGGGATCAGACGTGACGCGGGATCAAAGATACTCCCGCTATATCAGCCCAACGGTCATGCTGCGCAGTCACACCTCAGCGTCTATCCCGTCGCTGCTCCGAGCCCTAAACCCTCGGGAATTCTCGGACGAGCTGTGGACCGTCCCGGGCCTTGTCTACCGACGCGATTCCATTGACCGCACGCATGTGGGAACGCCGCACCAGGTAGACCTGTGGCGCGTGAGCTCGCAGGCAAACCTCGACGTCGGTGACCTTCAAGACATGGTCGCGTCCCTGGTCCAGGCCGTGCTTCCCGGCGCCCAGTGGCGCGCAGTCCCTGCCGTCCACCCCTACACCGAGCATGGCCTGCAGATCGATGTCCTCATGGACGGGGAATGGCTCGAACTCGCCGAATGCGGCCTCATGGCCGCGCACCTGTTCTCACAAGCTGACCTGGATCCCACCAAGTGGTCCGGGCTAGCCCTTGGCATGGGCTTGGACCGCGCCCTGATGCTGCGTAAAGGCATCCCAGACATCAGGTTGCTCCGGTCCACGGACAGGCGCATCGAACAGCAGATGATTTATCTGGCACCGTGGCGGCCGGTCTCCCAGCTGCCACCAATCCGACGCGACATATCAATTGTCGTTCCCGCGGACATGGACGCCGAAGTACTGGGAGATCGAGTCCGAACAGCCCTGAACGGGCAGGCAGACGACCTGGAAAGCGTCGAACTGCTGGCCCTCACTCCCCGTACTGAACTTCCGGTGTCAGCGCAGGAACGGCTACAGATTCGTGACGGACAAGCCAACGCGCTGATACGGCTAGTCCTTCGCCCTTTGACCAGGACGATGACAGATTTACAGGCCAACCAGATCCGCGACGATGTCTACCTGGCTCTGCATGAAGGGCCGGTAAAGGAGCTCATCGCCGGATAAGGATCCTTGGTCGGGGCGCCGCTGGCGTGACCTTGTCCTGTCCGCGGACTGGCCTGTCAGGCTCGTTCTACCGGGAGCCACAATTCGCAGCTCGCTGTGCTGAAGTCGGCACTGCGATCCAGGACTGCCACAATTGATGGGCCCGGGCGCAGCCGCCACGGATTCGACGGGAACCAATCGGTGGCGGTGGACGCCCAGGTGGACTGCAGAACCTCCGGGTACGCCCCTTCGGCGCGGAATACCGCCCAAGTGCCTGCGGGGACCTCGATCGCGTCGAGGCCCCCGTGCACCGGCGTCCTTTCGGTGACGGCGACGCCATGGAGGTAGGTTAGCTCGCTCCCCTCCGTGTAGTCAGGGTCAACGTCGGCGCTCACCTGGAGCAGGCCCTCGGGTTCGGTGTTGCTCAGTTCCTTGAGCCGGGCGTGCTCTGCTGACGGTAACGAGGCGATGTGCGCTTGGATGTGCGGGTTTGGGCCGTGGTGAATAAGCCTCGATCCACCGATGAGCCTTCGGCTGGCCGTCCTGGCGTGACCGGTGCGAGATGATGCGCCGCGGGCAGGGGTGTGTTCCGGGCGTCGC
>NZ_JBIVRG010000029.1:0-12856 GCF_044755505.1 Pseudarthrobacter sp. NPDC092202
GACGCCCGGAACACACCCCTGCCCGCGGCGCATCATCTCGCACCGGTCACGCCAGGACGGCCAGCCGAAGGCTCATCGGTGGATCGAGGCTTAGGAACCGCGCGTGCCGCGCCGGACGTGCTGCTCAGTCGGAGTCCATCAGGTCGAGCAGTTTCCTGGCTGCGTCCCTGATGTCATCGTGCCCGTACTGCCCCGCCCTGCTTTCCAGCGAAATGACGGCGCAGCGGTGGACTTTGCTGAAATCCCCAAACGGGAAGCTGACACTTCCCTTGGTCCCCTCCGACTTGTCGTCGTCCCGGCCAAGGTGCCACTCCGCGTAGTCGCCGAACCCGTGCTTGTCGATATAGGTGTTCTCCTGCTCCGTGGACGGCGCGTGTTCACTCCAGTCATCCCGGACATCGCGTTCCACCTTTCCTGCCGCAATGAGCTTGCGGGCGTTGGCGAGTGCCTTCCGGTTCAGCCGTACTGCCATCCCGTATCCTTCCTGGCCGGTTCCGGCGCGGGGTCAGCCGGAGGGCTTCCAGCGTAGAACCGCGGCAGGGAATCCGCTACGGATTAACGCCGGGGAGACCGCGACGAAACGCGCCCACAACAATCGCTGCGTAGGTTTCAGGCATGAGCGCAAACATCCTCGACCGGTTCCGCGCGTGGCTCAGTGACACGTTTGCCTACGAATCAGGCGAGCAGGCTGCCGATGCCATGGCTGACGCAACCCGCTGGGGATGGCTGCCTGCCCTGAGCGGGGTGGCGGTAGGGGCAGAGCACGCCCGGCAGAGCCACACGGAATCCGTGGCGCAGCCGAGCGGAATGTCTGGTTGAGCACACTATTGCACCGGTAGCGGGATCATGCCCTAAACTGCTTCACTGAGGTGCCTGAAATGGTGCTGCGCAGCAACGAAAGTGAACACGCTATGGCTACCGATTACGATGCCCCACGCAAGCAGGAAGAAGAATCTCCAGCCGACTCGCTGGAGGCCCTCCAGGCGTCCCGCGGCGGCAACGCGCAGACCGCAGTCATTGACGTCGATGAGAACGACACCGCCGAAGGCATCGACCTGCCCGGCGCTGATCTTTCCAACGAGGAACTGACGGTCATTGTTGTTCCTGAACAGTCCGATGAGTTCACCTGCTCATCCTGCTTCCTGGTCCGCCACCGCTCCCAGGTTGCCCGCGAAAAGAACGGCTTGAAGTACTGCCGGGACTGCGAAGGCTGACGCTGCCGAACTTCCCTGCTCCGGCCACCCCCCCAAAGGGGCGGCTGGCGCTTCTTCGCCTCCCGCCGTCGTCGTTATGCCGGTTACGGCAAGGTGCCGGTCCAAGGCAACAACAGGGCAGAACCGGCGCAAAAGGCCAAGGAACGCCCGGTTTTCCGCGCCGTATTTATGTGCGCGTGATGCGCGGCGCCACACCCTAACGGTTCCGCGGCGAACAGGCCACAGCCCTCGATCTGCGCCGTAAACGCTCCTACCCTTGAGCTATCCAATCGCTCAACATATGGGTGGCTCCACAATGAAAAAGTTTTCCACCTGGCTCGCCGCCATCCTCATGGCTGCCGGGCTTGGAATCGTGGCACCGGGGCCCGCCTCGGCAACCACTTCCTACTGCGGGCTTGTGTGGGGTTCCCTGGCGAAAGCCGACCCGGACATGGGCACCGCCAATGTCACCAACGTCCGCACGGGGCAGCACTACTGCTTCGACCGGATGGTGGTGGACCTCAACGGCACAGCCGCCGGCTACACCGTGCGGTACGTTCCCCAGATAGTGCAGGACGGATCCGGCTTCACCATCCCCGTCCGGGGAAACGGGCGCCTGCAGGTGACAGTCAACGCTCCCGCCTACGACGGCAACGGCAACTCCACCTATACCCCGGCTGACCCGAACGAGCTGTCCAACGCCGCCGGCTACCAGACGTTCCGCCAAGTGGTCTGGGCCGGAAGCTACGAGGGCTACACCAGCATCGGCCTGGGCGTCCGGGCCCGCCTTCCCTTCCGGGTCTTCACCCTGGATGGGCCGGGCTCCGGGTCCCGCCTGGTGGTGGACGTGGCACACTACTGGTGACATTCGGCCGTAGACGCCAAAGGTGCCGTTCCCCCTGTGTGCGGGGAACGGCACCTTTCCTGCGGCCGGGCGATTGGACTAGCTCACGGCGGCTACTCCGGCACCACCAGCGCGGGGGTATCCCGCTTGAGGGTTTCGCCGCGGAAGAAGCCGGGGCGGACCTTGGCCATGATGAGCATGACGGCGGCGCCTGAGGCCAGGATGCCGACTCCGAGGACAAACACCAGGCCCACTCCAAAGATCTCCGACCCGCTGCCGAACTCCGGGGCCCAGCTGTCCACTGCAGTCTGCAGGAACACCACGAACAGGCCCACCCCGCCCAGCACCGGGCACACCAAGCGGAGAACGAAGTGCCGCAGGCTGTCGAAAACGCTGTGGCGGAAGTACCAGGCGCACGCCAGCGCCGTCAGCCCGTAGTAGAAGCAGATCATCAGTCCGAGCGCCAGGATGGTGTCATTGAGGACGTTCTCGCTGACCACATGCATCACCGCGTAGAAGCCCGCAGACATGACGCCGGCAGCAACGGTGGCGAAGCCCGGCGTCGCAAACTTGCGGCTGACGCGGCTGAACGGTTCGGGAAGCGCACCGTAGAACCCCATGGCCAGCATGCTCCGGGAGGGTGACATGAACGTGGACTGCAGGGAAGCGGCCGAGCTGGACAGCACGGCCAGGGACATCAGGATGGCGAAGGGACCCATGATGGGCGAAGCCAGGGCGGTGAAGATGTTTTCGTGGATCTCGGTGTTGTTCAGGCCGTTGCCGGTATCCCCGACGCCGGCGAACATCATGGTGGCGATGCTCACCAGCAGGTAGATCGCCAGGACGATCAGGGCAGTGAGGGTGCCGGCGAGCCCGGAAGTCTTCCTGCCGTTGGACGTTTCCTCATTGACCGTCAGGCAGACGTCCCAGCCCCAGTAGACAAAGATGGAGAGTGAGATGCCTGCGGTGATCTGCCCGAAGGTCTCGATTTTGGTGACGTCGAACCATTCCCAGCTGAAGGGGATGGCGGTTTCTGAGGAAGACCAGTTGGCGAAGGCCATGCCCACAAACAGGCCCAGGACCAGCAGCTGGAATCCCACCAGGCTGTACTGGACCAGCTTGGTGGTGTGGAGTCCGCGATAGCTGACCCAGACCGCCAGGGCCACGAACACAAAGCAGGTCAGCACGTTCAGGGCCTTGTTTGCGGACAGCTCGGCGAGCTCCGGGGAACCGGTCAGCTGCGAAAGGAAGAGGTAGAAGAAGTCGACGGCGACTCCCGCCAGGTTGGAAAGCACAATAATGTTTGCGGCCAGCAGGCCCCAGCCTCCCATCCAGCCCACCCAGGGGCCGAAGGCCTTGGTAACCCAGGTGAAGGTGGTGCCGCTGTCCGGGGAATCGGCGTTGAGTTCCCGGTAGGCGAGCGAGACCAGGATCATGGGGATGAAACCGATCAGGAAAATGACAGGCAGCTGGAGTCCGGCTTCATTGACCGTGGGACCCAGGGCACTGGTCAGGGTATAGGCGGGGGCGATGGTGGAAATGCCCAGGACGACGACGGCCAGCAATCCCAGCTGCCCGCCCTTCAGTCCTTTGGGGCTGATGCCGGACGTCCCCGGGGAGTGCGGCCCGGAACCGGCAGGGGCTGTCCTGGTGCGGATGGTCTCGGTCATGGCACCACTTTCTGGAAGAAGTTGAGACTACGATCACTATATGAATGGCGTTCATTTAGTATGGGGGCGTGTGACGCGGGACGCAAGAGGGAATATGAAGGACGTTCGTTTATGTCCGCGTTTGCGAAATTAGTAAGCTCACTGAGAAATTTCCTGCGGACCAGCCATAGCGCCCTGTGGTGCTGATAGCGTCGGAATTACTGGACCAATTGAGGAGGATGCATGAAAGCTTCACCGACACTGACCAATAACCTGCAGGCCGTGCTCGCCGACCTGATTGAACTGCATATCCAGGGCAAGCAGGCGCACTGGAACATTGTGGGAACCAACTTCCGCGATCTGCACCTGCAGCTGGATGAGATTGTGGACGCTGCCCGCCAGTTCGCTGATGACACCGCCGAGCGGATGCGGGCACTGCACGCTTTGCCGGACGGCCGCAGCTCCACCGTGGCCGAGTCCACGTCCCTGGCCCAGTTCCCTGAAGGCCTGATCAGCACTAAGGACGCGATCGAACGCATCGTTGCTGCCCTTGAGGCTGCCGTGGGCACCATGCGCAAGGTTCACGATGAAGTGGATGAAGAGGATCCCACCACCGCGGACCTGCTGCACGAGTTCATCGCCAAGCTTGAGCAGTACGCCTGGATGGTGAACGCGGAAAACATGAAGCCCACCGCCAGCGTCACGGCGCCGGACGCAAAGTAGGCAGCGCCCGCAGGGTCGCGGAGTGCGGGGCGCCCGCGGCTGGAGGTTATCCTCCGGCTGCGGGCGCCTTTTCTGTCCCATGGCCAGGTGCGCAGGGCAGCTTTCAGTCGTCCGCCTTGGGCACTTTTCGTAGTACGACGGCGGCGAGGACTGCCGCCGTCGCCATCAGTACCAGCCCAATCGCTGCGGTGACGTGCACTCCTGAATCGAACGCCGCTGCCGCGGCCTGGCGTACGGCGTCCGCCAGGGGCTGCGGCAGCCGGGCCGCGAGCTCCATGGCGCCGGCAAGGGTCTCGCCGGCATGCACAGTTCCTGAGGCGGGGGCGGCTTCGGTGATGCCCGCCGGGAGCCGCAGGTTGTGCTGGTAGGAGGCGGTAAGGATGGAACCCAGGATGGCGGTTCCCAGCAGGGCGCCCACCTCGTAGCCCGTCTCGGAGATTGCTGCTGCCGCGCCTGATTTTTCCACCGGAGCGCTTCCCAGGATGAGGTCATTGGAGATTGTCTCGGCAGTCCCCACGCCCAGCGCGAGGACCAGCAGTGCGGCCAGCAGCAGCGAAGGTCCGCCCGCATGGCTGCCAAAAGTCACCAGGCTGTAGCCGGCGGCACTCATCGCAAGCCCGGCCGCCACCACGAAGCCCGGGCGGATCTTCCTGACGGCCGGCACTGCGGCAAGGCCCGCGACGATGGTGGCCACCAGGGCCGGGATCATTGCCATCCCGGCGGCCGAAGGTGACATCCCCTCGATGAGCTGGAGGTGCTGGGCCAGGAAGAGGATGAACCCGTTGAAGGAGAACAGGGCGAGGATGTTGGCGGTGATGGCCATGCTGAAAACCCTGTTGCGGAACAGGGAAAGATCCAGCAGCGGGCTGCGCAGGCGTTGCTGGCGGTGGACAAAAACAGTACCCATTAACACGCCGAACGCTATGGTGCCTAGGGCTGCTGCGCCTGGCCCTTCGGTGGCGAACTCCTTGATCCCATAAACCATAGGGGCCATGGTGAACAGCGAGAGCAGGATGCTGGGCACGTCCACCTTTCCCGGTGATGGATCCCGGGATTCAGGGATGAAGGCGGGGCCGAGGACCAGGAGCGGGAGCATGATGGGTACCGCCACCAGAAGCACGGCGCCCCACCAGAACTGTTCCACCAGCCAGCCGCCAAAGATCGGCCCGAGCGCGGCGCCGCCGGAGAACCCCGCAGCCCAGATGGCAATGGCCAGCCGCCGCCGGTTGGGGTCCGGGAAGATGTTCCGGATCAGTGACAGCGTGGAGGGCATCAACATGGCGCCAAAGAATCCCAGCGCCGCCCTGCCGGCGATGAGCCAGCCGGCACTGGGCGCAAAGGCGGTGGCTGCTGATACTGCCGCGAAGCCGATGCTGCCGATGATCAGCAGCCGCCGGCGCCCGATCCTGTCACCCAGGCTGCCCATGGCAACCAGCAGGCCGGCCAGTACCAGCGGGTAGGCGTCCACGACCCAAAGGAGCTCAACCCCAGAGGTGTTCAAGGCGCCCGCGATGGCCGGCAGCGCAAAGGTGAGCGCCGTGTTGTCCACGGCCACCAGGAGGACGGGGAACATCAGCAATGCCAGGGCCAGCCAGTCCCTCCGGGTGCCACGGGATGGGTTGCCAGCGGGCAGGGCGGCTGAAGTGGGCTGGCAGGTCCTGGGCTGGGAAGCGGCGGATGGGGTCATGAGCTTAACTGTACCGTCTGGACGGTATAGTTAAGAAATCAAATCCCCACCGTGCATGATGGGAACCATGGCCAGAAAACCCATAGCGCGAGATGCCGTCCTCGATGCCTTTGAAGAGCTCCTCATCGATGTGGGGGAGAGGGCCGCCACCTTGGATGCGGTAGCCAAACGCGCCGGCGTCTCAAAAGGCGGCCTGCTGTACCACTTCCCCAACAAGGAAGCGCTGATCACGGCCACCCTGGAGCGGCTGGACCGGCTGGCAGGGGAGGACCTCGCGGCGATGGCCGCCGCGCAGGAAGGCGCGGCCGCGTACTTCATCCGGTCCTCGCTCTGGTCCGACACCCCGATGGACCGCTCCTTTGTTGCTGCCACCCGCCTGGCGGAGGTGGCGCACGAGGGCGCACGGCGCCGTTTTGCCGCGATCCAGCAGCAATGGCTGGACCTGATCGGGAAAGATGTGGGTGCGGGAATGGCCAAGGCGGTGCTGTACATGGGTGATGGGCTCTATTTCAATGCCATGTGGGAGAGCGGTCCGTCCGGCAGTCCCGGGAACCGGCAGGAGGAAGTGCAAGAACTCCTTGCGGCGGTGGAGCGCCTGAGGGGTTAACCGGCATTTGCCCGGCGGCCCGCAGCGTAGGAGAATTGCAGCATGTGTGGGCCGTCACCGGCAAGCACAGACAACAACCCAAATTAATAGCCTTTGATCTGCGGCGGGAGAGTTCTGCCAGAAGGTACAAGCAGGCGCCGTAGGAGCAATACCTCCCCAGGAATCTCACAGGCCCATGTACCGCCGCGGCGAGGCAACTCTGGAAAGCAGCAGGCTGTTCGCGCGGAGATCCGGTTCCGGAACTCCAGGCAGCTGTGCTCACCGACGGTGCAAGCGGGGCCAGCCCAGGCAGGCCGCGCGGAAACTCTCAGGTCCAATACAGAGCGGGGAGGGACACGAATCGATGCGGCGTACCCTGCGCCGCCTTAGTTATGGAGTTCCTCGTGACTGTATCTCCGGCCTCCGCCGTCCATGCTCCTGCCGCCACCTTCGTTGACCGGCACATCGGCGCACGGCGCCAGTCCGACGTCGACACCATGCTCAAAGCCGTGGGCTACGACACCGTGGACGCCCTGGTTGACACCGCCGTCCCCAAGGACATCAGGCAGGACTCGCCGCTCGAACTGGCAGGCGCGCTCAGCGAGGTGGAGGCGCTCGCCGAGCTCCGCAGGCTGGCCGGCAAAAACAAGACCGCCGTGCAGATGATCGGCCAGGGCTACTACGACACCGTGACCCCGCCGGTGATTCGGCGCAACATCCTCGAGGGCCCGGCCTGGTACACCGCGTACACCCCGTACCAGCCCGAAATCTCGCAGGGCCGGCTCGAGGCGCTGCTCAACTTCCAGACCATGGTCCAGGACCTGGTAGGCCTGCCCATCGCCAACGCCTCCCTGCTGGACGAAGCCACGGCCGTTGCAGAGGCCGTGCTGATGATGCGCCGGGCCAACAAAAATAAGGACGCCCGGGACGGCAAGACAGTGCTGGACGCAGACTGCCTGCCGCAGACCATCGCCATCGTCAAGGGCCGCGCCGAGGCGCTCGGCTTCGAGGTTGAAGTCGCGGACCTCGCCAAGGGGCTGCCCGACGGCGCCATCAACGGTGTGGTGCTGCAGCAGCCCGGCGCGTCCGGCAGGGTGTTCGACCACAGCCCAGTGATCGCCGATGCCAAGGAACGCGGCGCCCTGGTGACGGTGGCGGCCGACCTCCTGGCGCTGACGCTCATCACGCCTCCCGGTGAGCAGGGGGCCGACATCGCCGTCGGCTCCGCCCAGCGCTTCGGCGTGCCGCTGTTTTACGGCGGCCCGCACGCCGCGTACATGGCTGTGCAGAAGGGCCTCGAGCGCTCCATGCCGGGCCGCCTGGTGGGCGTCTCCAAGGACTCCGCCGGTGTTCCCGCCTACCGCCTGGCCCTGCAGACCCGCGAGCAGCACATCCGCCGCGAGAAGGCCACGTCCAACATCTGCACGGCCCAGGCGCTGCTGGCCATCGTGGCCTCCATGTACGCCGTCTACCACGGCCCGGAGGGCCTGAAGGCGATTGCCCAGTCGGCGCACGCCCACGCCAGGAGCCTGGCTGCGTCCCTCAAGGCAGCAGGCCTCGACGTGCTGCACACCAGCTTCTTCGACACCGTCACCGTTTCCGTCCCGGGAAGGGCTGCGGGCATCATCGCCGCAGCGGAGGCGCAGGGCATCAACCTGCGCAGCATCGACGCTGACACGGTGGGCTTCTCCACTGACGAAACGACCACAACGGAAATTGTCGGCGGCGTCCTTGACGCTTTTGGCGTTGGAGCCTTCGGCGTCTCAGTTGTTGACGCCGAAGGTGACCCTGCCTTCGGCTTGGACGCCGCCGTCGGACGTTCCTCCGACTTCCTGCAGCACCCGGTGTTCAACACGCACCGTTCCGAGACCCAGCTCCTCCGCTACATCCGCCGCCTCTCTGACCGGGACCTGGCGCTGGACCGCACCATGATTCCGCTGGGCTCCTGCACCATGAAGCTGAACGCCACGGCCGAGATGGAAGCCATCTCCTGGCCGGAGTTCGCCTCCATCCACCCGTTCGCCCCGGACTCCCAGACAGAGGGCTGGCGTGAGCTCATCGCAGACCTGGAAGCCCAGCTGACCGAGATCACCGGGTACGACCAGGTGTCCATCCAGCCCAACGCCGGATCCCAGGGCGAGCTCGCCGGCCTGCTGGCGATCCGCGGCTACCACCACTCCCGCGGCGACCAGCAGCGCAACGTCTGCCTGATCCCCGCTTCTGCGCACGGCACGAACGCCGCTTCGGCTGTCCTCGCGGGCATGAAGGTGGTTGTGGTGGCCACCGCCGCAGACGGCACCATCGACCACACCGACCTTTACGCCAAGATCGAGGCGAACAAGGACGCATTGTCCTGCATCATGATCACCTACCCCTCAACCCACGGTGTGTACGACGCCGACGTCCGTGAGGTCTGCGACGCCGTCCACGCCGCCGGCGGCCAGGTGTACATCGACGGCGCAAACCTCAACGCCCTTGTGGGGCTGGCCCAGCCGGGCAAGTTCGGCGGGGACGTGTCCCACCTGAACCTGCACAAGACCTTCTGCATCCCGCACGGCGGTGGGGGACCCGGCGTCGGGCCCGTCGCGGCGAAGGCGCACCTGGCACCGTTCATGCCCGGCAACGCCGCCACCTGGACGGAAGGCAACGACGTCCCCATCTCCGCCTCCAAGTTCGGTTCCGCCGGTGTGCTGCCCATTTCCTGGGCTTACGTGAAGCTGATGGGCGGCCAGGGCCTCACCGAGGCCACCAAATCAGCGCTGCTGGCAGCCAACTACGTCGCGGCACGGCTGGACGAGCACTTCCCGGTCCTGTACACCGGCGAAGCCGGGCTGGTGGCGCATGAATGCATCCTGGACCTGCGCGAACTCACGGCCCGCACCGGCGTCACTGCCGAGGACGTGGCCAAGCGCCTCATCGACTACGGTTTCCACGCCCCCACACTCGCCTTCCCCGTGGCGGGCACCCTGATGGTGGAGCCCACGGAATCCGAGGACCTCGGCGAGATCGACCGCTTCATCGAAGCCATGATCGCCATCCGCAAGGAAATCGACCAGGTGGCCAACGGCGACTTCACGGTGACGGACAGCCCGCTCCGGAACGCCCCGCACACGGCCGCCGCCGCCATCAGCAGCGCCTGGAACCGTGCCTACCCGCGCGAGCAGGCCGTGTTCCCGGTGAAATCCCTTAAGCAGGACAAGTACTTCCCGCCCGTTGGCCGCATCGACGGCGCGGCGGGGGACCGCAACCTGATCTGCTCCTGCCCGCCGCTGTCCGAATTCGAAAACTGAGGACGCCTGCCATGACTGAGAAGCGCACCGCCCTCTACGACGAGCACAAGAAGCTGGGGGCCTCCTTCACCGATTTCGGCGGCTGGCAGATGCCCCTGAAGTACAGCTCGGAGCTGGCCGAGCACCACGCCGTCCGAAACGCTGCCGGGCTCTTTGACCTTTCTCACATGGGCGAGGTCTGGGTCACCGGGCCGGATGCCGCCGCGTTCCTGGATTATGCGCTGGTGGGGAAGATCTCGGCCATGGCGGTGGGCAAGGCGAAGTACTCACTGATCTGCAATGAGGACGGCGGCATCATTGACGACCTCATCACCTACCGCCGTCCGGCAACCGCGGGTACCGCGCCAGGCAGTACGGATCGTTTCCTGGTGGTTCCCAACGCAGGCAACGCCGGCGTGGTGGCCGCGGCCCTGACTGAACGTGCAGCCGGCTTCGACGTCCAGGTGGACGACGCCTCCGCGGCCACCTCGCTGATCGCCGTCCAGGGCCCCAAGGCGCAGGAGCTGCTGCTGCGACTTGTGCCCGCGGCCCAGCACAGCCTGGTGACGGAGCTAAAGTACTACGCCGCCGTGGAAGTCCCGTTCCTGGTGGGCGGTGCCGGGCAGGACCTCCTGCTCGCCCGCACCGGTTACACCGGTGAGGACGGTTTCGAGATTTTTGTGGCGAACGACGACGCCCCGGGCCTTTGGCAGGCACTCGTCGCCATCGCGGAGGATGGGGAGCTGACGCCCGCCGGGCTGGCCTGCCGCGACTCGCTCCGCCTTGAGGCGGGCATGCCGCTGTACGGGAACGAGCTCTCGCTGCAGGGGGACCCCTTCGCCGCCGGCCTGGGCCCCGTCGTCGCGCTTTCAAAGGAAGGCGACTTCGTGGGCAAGGCAGCGCTTGCCGCGAAAAAGGAAACCGGCGCAGGCGTCACTGCCGGCCGCCGGCTCGTGGGACTCAAGGGACTGGGCCGCCGCGCCGGCCGGGCACGCTACCCCGTGCTCAAGGACGGCACGACAGTTGGCGAAGTGACCTCGGGCCAGCCTTCGCCCACCCTCGGATACCCGATCGCCATGGCCTACGTCGACGTTGAATTCACCGAGGCTGGCACAGCACTGGACGTTGATTTGCGAGGTAAGGCAGAGCCGTTCGGAGTCGTCGACCTGCCGTTCTATAAACGCCCCAAGTAGCCTTGTTTTGGCGCGGTCACCTTCGGGGCCGCCGGACCGGACATTTTCACGCGTGCTGGCTCGTTCCTCGCCTTTGACGCACGCTTTCGAAAAGTCCGGCTCCGCCGGCCCCTCGTGCGGGCGTTGCGGTTGTGCGCGGACATGGTCAGGTCGTTCAGGAAGTGGGTGGACGCGAACTACGTGCGTGTTTTTTTGTTTCACCCGCCCACGCTTTCGAAAAGTCCGGCTCCGCCAGCCCCTCGTGCGTTCATCACCTTAGGCGACGGGCCCCGGCGGCTGGGCGGACTCCGGAGGCGGGCGTCTAAGGGAGCGTCACGTCCGCCCAGCGGGCGTCCACGCGACCGAGCCCGCGGAGGAATTCGGCCGGCCGCACCCAACCCACCACGAACTCTTTAGTTAGGAACTAATCGCATGGCTGTTGGAGTCTTTGATCTTTTTTCGATCGGGATTGGGCCTTCGTCTTCTCATACTGTGGGGCCGATGCGGGCTGCTGCTGTGTTTGCGGAGGAGCTGAAGACTTCCGGCTTGCTGGCGGGGGTGGCGGCGTTGCGGGTGGATCTTTATGGGTCGTTGGCGGCGACGGGTCATGGGCACGGGACGATGACGGCCATTTTGTTGGGGTTGGAGGGGTTTCATCCGGAGCTGATCCTGCCCGATGAGGTGGAGGAGCGGCTGGCGGCGATTGCGGAGACCGGGATGCTGCAGCTGGCCGGTGCGGTGGCGTTGCCGTATGGGGTGAAGGACATGGTGTTGCGGCCGTTGACGGTCCTGCCCCGGCACACGAACGGCATGACTTTTACGGTCTCCGACGCCGGCGGCCAGGTCCTGCACACGGCGACGTTTTTCTCGGTGGGTGGCGGGTTCATTGTCCGTGAGGGCGAGGAGGACGCGGCCCTGCAGGAGTTGGAGGAGTCCAAGAAGGAACTGCCGCTGCCGTTCCGGACCGCTGCGGAGCTGCTGGCGCACTGCCGGGAGACCGGCCTCAGTATCAGCGATGTGATGCGGGTCAACGAGGAAGACAGCCGCACCCCGGAGCAGATCCGCGAAGGCCTCCTGCATATTTACTCGGTGATGGAGGGGTGTGTGGCCGCGTCCCTGAAGCGTGAGGGGGTGCTGCCGGGCGGGTTGAAGGTCCGGCGGCGGGCGCCTGACTGGTATGACCGGTTGCGGAAGGAAAGCGCCCGGCCCGCCGGCGAAGACCAGGACGGTGAGGGCGCGGACACCGAGTTCCATGACCCGAAGTATTGGCAGGAGTGGGTTAACTTGATCGCCCTGGCGGTGAATGAGGAGAACGCCTCCGGCGGCCGGGTGGTCACGGCGCCGACGAACGGGGCGGCCGGGATCATCCCGGCGGTGCTGTATTACGCGCTGCATTTCGCGCCGGGGATGGAGAACGCCACGCAGCAGGACCGCGACGACGTTGTGGTGCGTTTCCTGCTCGCCGCCGGTGCTGTGGGGGTGCTCTATAAGGAGCAGGCGTCGATTTCGGGTGCTGAGGTGGGCTGCCAGGGCGAGGTAGGGTCGGCGTCGTCGATGGCCGCTGCGGGCCTGGCTGAGGTGATGGGCGGGACACCCCAACAGGTGGAGAACGCGGCGGAGATCGCGATGGAGCACAACCGGCTCTTCGCAGTTGAGGGTGTAGTCGAGGGTCGGCGGCTGGTTCGTGGATAGACGTCGAGGTCTTCCAGGATGGAAGTTCTCACACTGCCCAT
>NZ_JBIVRG010000030.1:0-12748 GCF_044755505.1 Pseudarthrobacter sp. NPDC092202
GGTGATCCTCTCCCACTGAACGCCGGTTCCCCCGGGGCATGCAATTCCACCTCCTGCCGGCCCCCACCACCCACACCGTGAGCGAGAGCGTCCCGCGAAACCCCACCTTGACTTCGAGAGCGTCGCAGGGGGAGGGGGCGGTAAAGTTGGACAGCATGGATAGCCTCTTCAGCCATCAGCAAGAACCCTCCAGAGACGATGCCCACCCTGCTTTCGAGCTCCTGGAGCCCCTGGTTCACACGGTGCTAGTACCGGGAAGCGTAGCGCATGCATTCGCCGGCTTTACGGACCACACCCATCTCTGGTGGCCTTTGGAATCGCACGGCGTTTATGGGGCCGGCTCCTATGTTGAGTTTGAGGAGAACCTCATCCTCGAAACGTCGGACGACGGACGCACCAGCATCTGGGGAACGCTGGATGACTGGCAGCCTCCGCTGTCCTTCCATGCAACCTGGCATCCCGGCACCACGGCGCTGTGGTCCACGGAGCTGCTGGTCGCCTTCCGGCCAGTCCCGGAGGGAGCCGAACTGCGGATATTCCACGACGGCTGGGAGGGGGCTGAAGACCCTGTTGCCACCAGGGCCACCTATGCCGAAGCCTGGCCGCTGATCCTTGCCAGGTACGCCCGGTTTATGGGCGCTGCCTGAGCCGTGGCTTACGCTGCGGACGAGTGCAGGTCCCAGCAGGTTCGCCGTTAGGGTATCCCCCTAGACTGGGGAAGACCCGTGACACGACGTATGGAGGCCCGGTTGGCAAACGTAGTAGACGAGCTGGAGAGGATCCTGGCACCCGGGCAGGTAGACGCGGAAGAGGTTTCCCTACGCCGGTACGCCGTGGACCAGGCCCCAGTTATCGACTTCCAGCTGCCGCTGGCTGTTGTCTTCCCGGAATCCGTGGAAGAGGTCCAGGCCGTAGTGCGCGCTTGTAGAGACAGCGGTACCGCCGTCGTGCCGAGAGGCGCGGGCACGGGTGTCTCCGGCGGAGCCCACGCCACGGAGAACTGCATCATCCTTTCCCTTGAGCGCATGGACCGCATCCTCGCGCTGAACCCGGACGATGAGACGGCCAGGGTTGAGCCGGGCGTCGTCAATGCCGTCCTGAACGACGCAGCCGCGCAGCACGGGCTGATGTACGCGCCCGATCCCGCCAGCTTCCGGAGTTCAACCATCGGCGGGAACGTAGCCACCAACGCAGGCGGGTTACGCTGCGCCAAATACGGGGTCACACGGGACTCCGTCCTGGCTCTGGATGTGGTGCTTGCCGACGGCTCACTCATCCACACCGGCCATCAAACCTTCAAAGGCGTGGCAGGCTACGATCTCACCGGCTTGTTCGTAGGGTCCGAAGGGACGCTCGGCATCGTCGTCGGCGTCACCGTCCGCCTGAAGTACCTGCCCCGGGACGTACATACCATCGCGGCGTTCTACCCTGACTTCAGGCTGGCCGCCGCAGGGGTTTTGGCAGTGGGAAGGGCCCGGGTCCAGCCAGCCATCATGGAACTGCTCGACGGCGGCACCCTGGCCCAGCTCGATGACATCCACGGATCGGACCTCACCGCCAGGGGCCGCTCCCTGCTCCTGATCCAGACCGACGGATTTGGCGCTGCTGCCGAGGCACAGGTGGTCCGGGATGTCCTGCTGGCGGGCGGGGCCGCCGTCAGTACGGAAGCGAGTGCAGAGGCCGAACGGCTGGTCGATCTCCGCCGCCACAGCAGGGGTGTGGAGGTCGACGACGAATACCGGGTGGGCGAGGACGTGGCCGTTCCCCGTTCCCGGCTTGTGGACTACGTGGCAGCGCTGGAAGGCATGGCCTTGAACCACGGGGTGCACCTCAAGGTGGTGGCCCACGCCGGCGATGGCAACCTGCACCCCACCTTTTGGATCGACCGGACGGGGAATGGTGTGGACGCGGGCGCCATGGAGCGGCTCCAGCGGGTCTTGGACGAGTCCATCACCGCCGCACTGGCAATGGGCGGCACAATCACCGGTGAGCACGGGGTGGGGCAGTACAAGCTGCGCTGGCTGGGCCAGGAGCAGCCGGAGCCGGTCCGTGAACTCCAGCGCAGGATCAAGGCACTGTTTGATCCTGCGGGCATCCTCAACCCCGGAAAGGCAATCTAGCCCTTAGTCGTCGGAGTCCGGATATTCGTCAATCGACTCATCGTCCCCGTAGCGGGACTCTTCCGTCTCCACCTCGAGGATCTTCAGCATCCCCGTGTCCGGGTTCAGCATGATCGCGGCTTCATCACGCCGGTGGCGCAGGATGGAGTCGATGTAGGACTGAACGGCTTCAGCCAGCGGGATGTGGCGCTCCTGCTTTTCGGACATGTACCAACGGTGCTCCAGAACCTCGTGCACCACTTCAGCCGGCTCCAGCTTCCCCGAAAGGTCCCGCGGAATGGACCTGACGATCGGCTCGAAGATCTGGCTGACCCAGAGATGCGCGCTGTATTCCTCGTCCATGTCCGGGTTGTTGTCCGCCCGGAACGAATCCATGTCGTTCAGGAGCCGGCGCGCCTGGTTCTCCTGCGCATCGATGCCCGTGAGCCGCAGCAGCCGCCGCTGGTGGTGCCCGGCGTCCACCACTTTGGGCTGCAGCTGGATGGTGGAGCCGTTCTGGGTGGTCTTGATGGCGTATTCCTCGACGTCGAAACCGAGTTCGTTAAGCCGCCGGATCCTGGCACTCACGCGCCAGCGCTCACCAAGTTCGAAGGATTCCTTCTCAGTGAGCTCCGCCCAGAGCCGGCGGTAACTGTCCATGATGAGCTCGCTGGTGGCCACCGGGTCCACCTTTTCCTCGATCAGGCCGCCGTCCAGGAGGTCCATAAGCTCGCCCGCAATGTTCACCCGAGCGATCTCGAGGTCGTACTCGCGCTGCCCTGTGGAGAGGTCCGGATAGAGCTCGCCCGTTTCCGCGTCCACGAGGTAGGCAGCGAACGCGCCGGCGTCGCGCCGGAACAGCGTATTGGAGAGCGACACATCGCCCCAGTAGAAGCCGATGAGGTGCAGCCGCACCAGGAGCAGCGCCTGGGCATCGATGAGGCGCGTCAGGGTGTCCTTGCGGAGCATCTGGGAGAACAGGGCGCGGTACGGCATGGAAAATTTCAGGTGCCTGGTGACGAGCACCGGGTTCAGCGGACGTCCATCCAGGGTGGTGCGTCCGGTGATGACGGCCACCGGTTCCACGCAAGGGACGTCCAGCCGGGCCAGCTTCCGGAGCATGTGATACTCGTGGCGCGCCACGTGCTCGGAGGTTTCCTTGATGGCGATCACGGAGCCGCCAAGGTGGGCGAAGCGCACGATGTGGCGGGAGATGCCCCGGGGGAGGGCCGCCAGGTTTTCCGCCGGCCAGTCTTCCAGGGCGATGTGCCACGGCAGGTCCAGCAGCTCGGGATCGGCCGCTGCCGCCGTGATGTTCAGGGAGCTGGAAACCGAGGCAGCCTTGCCGTCATCGGCACTGGCGGCAACAAACCGCGGCAGTTTGCCGATCTGCGCATAGTCGGTGGGTTCGTCGTGCCACTGGGCGCTGTATTCCTCGGTCATGGTCCAATTCTTCCGTACGTCGGGGCGTCCAGCTAATTTCTTTTGCAGGCACGGTTAACAGCCGACGGCGGCCCATCCGTGAGGAGGAGCCGCCGTCAGTTGTGCGGTGGGGACTAGTCGCCCAGGCGCAGGCCGGTCTTGGTGTCGAACAGGTGCACGTGGCCCGACTGCGGCCGGACATAGATGACCTCGCCCTTCATCGGGGGGCGGCGGCCGTCGACGCGTGCCACGATGTCGTGGTCCTTGCCGTCAAGGGTGGTGTGGCCGTAGACGTAGGCGTCGGCACCGAGCTCTTCGACGACGTCGACCTCAACCTTCAGGCCTTCGCCCTGCGGAGCGGTTTCGAGGTCTTCCGGACGGCTTCCGAGGGTAACCGTGGAGCCGTGTGCCTCTTCCAGGACGTTGCGCGGCACGGGGTACACCGTTCCGCCGAACTGGACGCCGCCGTCGACAACGGGGAGCTCGAGGAGGTTCATGGCGGGGGAGCCAATGAAGCCTGCAACGAAGACGTTCTTGGGCTTGTCGTACAGGTTGCGCGGGGTGTCGACCTGCATCAGCAGGCCGTCCTTCAGCACAGCAACGCGGTCACCCATCGTCATGGCCTCGACCTGGTCGTGGGTCACGTAGACGGTGGTAACGCCCAGGCGGCGGGTCAGCGAGGCGATCTGGGTACGGGTCTGGACGCGGAGCTTGGCATCAAGGTTGGAGAGCGGCTCATCCATGAGGAAGACCTGCGGGTTACGCACGATTGCGCGGCCCATGGCGACACGCTGGCGCTGACCGCCGGAAAGTGCCTTCGGCTTGCGGTCCAGGTACTGCTCAAGGTCAAGAAGCTTGGCGGCTTCGCGGACGCGCTCGGCGCGCTCTTCCTTGGAGACGCCTGCGATCTTCAGGGCGAAGCCCATGTTGTCGGCCACAGTCATGTGCGGGTACAGCGCGTAGTTCTGGAAAACCATCGCGATGTCGCGGTCCTTCGGGGGAACGTCGGTGACGTCGCGGTCGCCGATCAGGATGCGGCCGGCGTTGACGTCCTCGAGGCCTGCGAGCATGCGCAGGGAGGTGGACTTACCGCAACCGGAGGGTCCAACGAGGACCAGGAATTCGCCATCGGCGATGTCGATGTTGAGCTTATCGACGGCGGGCTTTTCTGTGCCCGGGTACAGACGCGTAGCGTTATCAAAAGTAACTGTAGCCACAGTTATCAATCCCTTCACCGGCAGGTACGTGCCGGACGATCCGTTGTGAATGGTTCATGTTTGTTCAGTTTTGTACTGCAGACGCATTCTTGCCAAAGCAGGAGAGCATTGAGTGACGCCGCACGGTTCTTGTGCGCCACATCACAAGCAAGAGTATGTCAGATGTTCCGTAATTGGTTGCAAATGTTACGGAGGTCACACGTGAGCTTGCACAACCCGGGTGCGCCGTATCACGGCGCGGACGTGCCCGGATCTTCCTCCGCGACGGCCATGCTGCGTTCCTGAAGCAGTACCTCCAGCAATTCCGCCACATGCACCGGCGCCTCTACCCTGTACTGGGCCTGGGTGAAATCCAGGCCCACTTTAACGCCGACGTCCCCCGGTTCCAGCCGAGCCAGGGCGTCCTCGTCCGTGGTGTCGTCGCCGGCGAAAAGGACGCCCGTGGCACCAGTGATCTGCCGTAGGAATGTGACGCCTTCGCCCTTGGACGCATTGACCACCGAGGTTTCAAGGACCCGCTTGCCGTCCTTGAGGAACACCCCATGCCGGTCCTGCAACACGGAACGCGCCGCGGCCACGGCGTCGTCGGCTACGTCATCGGGGGCGAGGCGGGTGTGCAGGACCACCCCCGCCGGTTTGTCCTCGAGCATGGTGCCCGGCGCTTCCTTGACGATGTCCGCCAGGATGGCGCGCACCTCGGCAAGGAGTGCTTTTTGCTCCGGATCGAGTGTCAGCCCGGTGGATCCGGGGCCCAGCCAGGCCTCCGCCCCGTGGCTGCCGATGAGGAGGGTGTTCACGGGCGGGGACGCGACGGCGCGCAGGCTGGCGAGGGCGCGCCCGGAGATCAGGGCCGTCGTCGTCCGGGGAAGCACGGCGAGCCCGGCGAAGGCCGTTGCGGAGCGTGGCAGGGGCCGGGCGTCATCCGCGTGGCCAACGATGGGTGCCATGGTCCCGTCAAAATCCATGGCCACCAGCAGGTGCTCGGTGGCGGCGATCTCCCGGATGGCCGCCCGGAGTTCAGGGGTCAGTGCGAGCTTGTCCTTGGCGTGGCGGGCATCAGGAGTCATCGCGGACCACCTTTTCGTTGAGCGCGTGCAGGAAGTCCGCGGACCAGTGGTCCACATCGTGCTCGAGGATCTGCTTGCGCATGGCCCGCATCCGGCGGCCGGCTTCCCTCGGCTGCATCTCCACGGCCCGCATGATGGCGCCCTTGAGCCCGTCAATGTCGTGGGGGTTCATCAGCAGGGCCTGCTTGAGCTGGTCGGCTGCACCGGCGAACTCACTCAGGACCAGGGCGCCGTCGTTGTTGGTGCGTGCCGTGACGTATTCCTTGGCTACGAGGTTCATGCCGTCCCGGAGTGCCGTGACCAGCATGACGTCGGCGGCGAGGTACAGCGCCACCATCTCCTCGACGGGATAGCTGTGGTGCAGGTAGCGGACGGCGGTGTTCTCGATGGTGTCGTAGGTGCCGTTGATATGGCCTACAGTGCCCTCCACCTCCTCGCGCAGGAGGCGGTACTGCTCAACGCGCTCGCGGCTGGGGCTGGCCACCTGGATCAGGGTGGCCTCGCCGACAGACAGCTTGCCGTCCGCCAGGAGTTCCTCGAAGGCCTTGAGGCGGTGCCGGATTCCCTTGGTGTAATCCAGCCGGTCGACGCCGAGCAGGATGGTCTTGGGGTTGCCAAGGTCCTGGCGGATCTGGCGGGCCCGCTCAACGATTTCCGGTTTGGCGGCCAGTTCGCTGATCTGCCGGACATCGATGGAGATGGGGAAGGCCTGGGCGCGTGCGATATGCGTGACTTCGCCGTCGTGGCCCTTCACGTGGACCTGCTGCTGCTTAACGCTGGCGCCCAGGAAGCGGCGAGCTGAGCGCATGAAATTGCCGGCGTCGCTGGTCCTCTGGAAGCCCACCAGGTCGGCGCCGAGGAGCCCGTCGATGATTGCCTGGCGCCAGGGCAGCTGGGCGAAGATTTCCGGCGGAGGGAACGGAATGTGGTTGAAGAACCCGATCCGGAGGTCCGGCCGGGCTTCACGCAGCATTCGCGGCACCAGCTGGAGCTGGTAGTCCTGCACCCATACAGTGGCGCCCTCGTCGGCATGGCGGATGACGGCGTCGGCGAACCTTTTGTTGACCTTGCGGTAGGCGTCCCACCAGGTCCGGTGGAACTCCGGAGGGGCGATGACGTCGTGGTAGAGCGGCCAGAGGGTGGCGTTGGAGAACCCCTCGTAGTACAGCTCCACATCGTCGGTGCTGAGCTGTACCGGTACGAGGTCCATGCCGCCATGGCTGAAGGGCTTGAGCGTCTCGTCGGGCGCGCCGTGCCACCCCACCCAGGCGCCGTCTGTCTTGGTCATCATGGGTGCCAGTGCCGTCACCAGCCCGCCGGGGGAGCGGCGCCAGCCGGAGCCGTCGTCCCCGCTCTCGCCCGGGGCGCAGCGGTCCACAGGCAGCCTGTTGGACACCACCATGAAGTCGTACTTTGTTTCTCCGCCGTGGCCGGGCCCGGCGGCGCCGGACGTCGCCGGGGCGGTCGATTTTTCCTGGACGGGTGTTTGCATTGCGGCCCCCTGGGGTTGCTTGTGCCTCTGTGCCCACCCTAACGGGACGGAATCTTCCGTGCTATTCGGCTGTTCGTCAACCCCGCCGATACTTGAAGGAGCAAGCTCCCAGCTTTCTCCCCTAAAATGTATGGAGTTGCCACGAAGTGGTCCCCCCACGTCAACCGACCCAAGGAACACATGAGCCCTGCAAACGAAGTCCGTAAGTCCAAGGCTGAGCGAACCGCGGAGGCGCGGGAAAAGGCGCGCCTGATCCGCGAAGCGCAGCTGAAAAAGGACAAGCGCAACAAACTGCTCATCGGCTGGGGCATCGTGGCGGCTGTCGTGGCCATCCTGGCTGTTGTGGCATTGGTGGTCACCACCAGCATCAGGCAGAACACTCCCATCGCCGACCAGGGGCCCGTGCCTGCGAACGCCAACGTCAATGGCGGCGTGACCCTCCTGGCCAACACCGACGTCAAGCAGACGGATCCTGCCAACGTTGACGTGACCACGTTGACCAAGCCTGAGACCCCGCCCAGCCCCGTGGTGGCGCCCGGGGCAGAAGCCGAGGAGGGCCAGCCCGTCAAGGTCATTGCGTACATCGACTTCATCTGCCCGGTGTGCCTGCGCTTCGAAGAGACCTACAACGAGGCCCTGACAAGCCTGCGGAACGAAGGCAAGATCACCATGGAGTACCGGCCGCTGGGCTTCCTGGACCGCCAGTCCAGCACCAACTACTCCTCCCGTTCCGCCAACGCGGCTGCATGCGTTGCCGACACGGCCCCCGACAAGTACGCGGAATACGTCAACGTCCTCTTCGAGAACCAGCCCGCAGAAGGCGGTGCGGGCCTGTCCGACGACAAGCTGAAGTCCCTGGCCAGCGACATTGGCGCGGACATCAACAGCTGCGTGGACGACAAGACCTTCCGCCCGTACGTGAAGTACTCCACGGAGCTGGCCGCAAACACCGGGATCACCGGCACGCCCACGGTCTTCATTGACGGCAAGCAGTGGGACGGCGGCACCGACCTGAACGCGGAGATCCAGGCGGCAATCGACGCCAAGGCCTAAAGCCTTTCCCGCAACCTTCCCAGCCAGCGGCCCGCTTCCGGATTCTTCCGGGAGCGGGCCGTCCGCGTTAAGCCGGGTTCCCTTGGAGCCGCTGGCGTTTTTACCACCGGCACCAGTTGGGCTAACCTTATCTAGCGCCGTTCAGGCGCCCGCCCGCAGGGGCACGCCTCCTTAGCTCAGTTGGCCAGAGCACCGCTCTTGTAAAGCGGGGGTCGTCGGTTCGAATCCGACAGGGGGCTCCACCGCTAAACATTCCCTCCGGGCGGCCCGCCGCCTGGTGCTCCCCGCAGCTAAGCTGGAGTCATCCGCATGATCAGCCTGCTGATGAAAGGAGTGTGGGTGCCGTGCCCAAGACCGGCAAGAACGACCACGCCCGCAAGGAAGAGCTGCCCTCCACCCTGCAGCGTTCTGAACAAAAGGCCCAGGACACCTTCGCCAAGACCTACGATTCAGCCCTTGAAAGCTATGACAATGACGAGGGCCGGGCTGCGCGCGCGGCCTACGCCTCCCTCAAGCACAGCTATGAGAAGGTGGGGGACCATTGGGAGCCGAAGGAAAGGCGCGGCCCCTCGGACAAGCGGGCGGAGGAGGGCGGAACGTCCTCCGAACCCACCGCCGGCGGGGTGAATGCCAACGCCTCCAAGGAGCACCTCTATAAGCTTGCCCAGGAGCTGGACATCGACGGCCGTTCCACCATGGACAAGGATGAGCTGGTCAAGGCCATCCAGAAGGCCAACGACGCCGCCACGCGAAAGGCGCGCGGCAGCTGACCGCAGGCCCAACGGCTCTTGCCGATCCACCCTCCAGGGTGTCGAATCAGAGGACACGTTTCAGTCCGGTCGGATGGCAAAGATGCCAGGAGGTTTCCCATGTCGGTCAAGGGCACCAAGGACTCAGCCAGGACGGCAGCTGGCCGCAACGGAGCTGAGTCCCGCCGCGCGGACGCCTCTGCCGGTTTTGCCGCGGAGGATCCGGCCAAAATCCGGAATGTGGCGCTGGTAGGACATTCCGGTGCCGGAAAAACCATGCTGATAGAAGCGCTGCTCGCTGCCCACGGCATGATCACGCGCAAAGGATCCATCCCGGACGGGACCACAGTCAGCGATTCCGACCCCGCGGCCGTGCACCAGCAACGCTCTGTGACCCTGTCCCTGGTGCCGCTGTTGATCGACGGCATCAAAGTGAACCTCCTGGACACCCCTGGCTACCCCGATTTCATCGGCGAGCTCCGGGCGGGACTGCGTGCGGCGGACGCGGCCTTGTTCGTGGTGTCCGCCGTGGACGGCATCGATGCCACCACCACTGCGCTGTGGGGTGAATGCGAGCTCATGCAGCTGCCCCGCGCGGTCGCCATCACCCGCATGGACCACCCCCGGGCGGATTACGACGGCGTCCTGGCCGCCTGCCGGAAGGCCTTCGGCGAGGGCGTCCTGCCGCTGTACGTCCCGGTGCGGGCAGGCGGTGAGGTCACCGGCCTGCTGGGACTGCTGTCCGGGACGGTCACGGACTATTCGTCCGGGGAGCCGGCCGCTGCCGTCCGGGCAGCGGATGCGGCGGAGCTTGCAGCGTCCACTTCCGCCAGGGGCGAGCTCATTGAGGGGATCATCGCCGAGAGCGAGGACGAGAGCCTGATGGACCGCTATCTCGAAGGCGAGGACATCGATACTGACGTCCTGGTCGCCGACCTGGAAACCGCCGTCGAACGCGGCACCTTCTTCCCGGTCCTGTCCACATCCGCCGTGAGCGGGCTGGGCACTGCGGAACTGCTGGAAGTGTTGGTCCGGGCCTTTCCGTCTCCGCCGGACGGCCGCCTGCCCGGGGCCGCTGACCTGGCGGGGTCACCGGTGGAAGCCCTGCGGTGCGATCCCGCGGGGCCGCTGGCGGCTGAAGTGGTCCGGACCTCCGTGGATCCGTTCCTGGGACGGGTGTGCCTGGTCCGGGTCTTCTCCGGGACGCTGCGTGAGGATGCCCCGGTGCACGTCGGAGGCCACGGGCTGGCGGACCGCGGCCACCAGGACCATGATTCGGATGAACGCGTCACGCACCTCTACTCACCGCTGGGGGCCTCCCTGCGGCCCGTTCCGTACTGCGTGGCCGGAGACCTGTGCGCGGTGGCAAAACTGGGAAGCGCCGAAACCGGCGACACCATCTCCGGGCGGGACCGGCCACTGCTGCTGGCCACGTGGGAGATGCCGGAGCCGCTGCTGCCGGTGGCGGTGGAACCCGATTCACGCAGCGACGAGGACGCGTTGGCGCGCAGCCTGGGGAAGATCGCGGCCGGCGATCCCACCCTCCGCGTGGAGCGGAATGCCGAAACGCACCAGCTGGTCCTCTGGTGCATGGGTGAGGCCCACGTTGAGGTGGTCCTGGACAGGCTCCGCGACCAGGGCGTGAAACTGCACACCGTTGACGTGGTGACGCCGTTGCGTGAAACCTTCGCAGCGCCCGCGGCCGGACACGGCCGGCACGTCAAACAGTCCGGAGGACACGGGCAATACGCCGTCTGCGACATCGACGTGGAGCCGCTTCCCCGCGGCGGGGGTTTCGAATTCGTGGACAAAACGGTGGGTGGCGTCATTCCCGGGACTTTCATCCCGTCCGTGGAAAAAGGCGTCCGCGCCCAGATGGAGAAGGGCGTGGGCGCGGGGTTCCCCGTGGTGGACCTGCGGGTCACGCTCACGGGAGGCAAGGCGCACAGCGTGGATTCCTCGGACGCAGCATTCCAGGCGGCGGGTGCGCTGGCGCTGCGGGAGGCAGCAGCGGCCGGGCGGATCCAGCTGCTTGAACCGGTGTCCTCCGTGACCATCATGGTGGCGGATGAGCACGTGGGGTCGGTAATGAGCGACCTTTCAGCCCGTCGCGGACGGCTCACCGGAACCACATCCTCGGGCGAAGGGCTCACTGAGATCGGCGCTGAGGTCCCGGACCAGGAACTCCTGAGGTACGCCGTTGACCTGCGGGCACTCACCGCAGGTACCGGGCGCTTCCGCCGCCGGTACCTGCGGCACGACCCTGTGCCTGCCAGCTTCAGCCCCTCATAGCAGCACCTGCCATGAACGCGGCTGCCCGGAAAATCCAGCGCGTGTACCTCACACTGACTCTGGGAAACACCCTCGCGGCCTCGTTCATCTGGGGGATCAATACGCTCTTCCTGCTGGATGCCGGGCTGACCAACCTTGAAGCCTTTGCCGCAAATGCCTTCTTCACGGTGGGCATGGTGCTTTTCGAAGTGCCCACCGGAGTGGTGGCGGACGGCTGGGGGCGGCGGATGTCCTTCCTCCTCGGGACAGTAACGCTGGCCGGATCCACGTTCCTGTACTTCCTGTTGTGGCAGTTTTCGGCCCCCTTCTGGTGGTGGGCCGCCGTCTCAGTCCTGTTGGGCCTGGGCTTCACCTTCTTTTCGGGTGCGGTGGAGGCCTGGCTGGTGGATGCCCTGCGCTTCTCCGGGTACGAGGGCGGGCTGGAGGTGGTGCTCGGGCGCGGACAGATGGTCTCCGGGGTGGCCATGCTCAGCGGCTCCGTGGCAGGCGGGGTGATCGCCCAGGCCACGAACCTGGGGGTTCCGTTCCTGCTGCGCGTGGGTGTGCTGGTGGCAATGTTTGCGGTGGCCTTCCTGCTCATGCACGACGTCGGCTTCACACCTGAACGCTCGGCCCGCCCACTGCAGGCCACACGGGCGGTCCTCAAAGCTTCAGTGGACGGCGGCCTGAGGCATCCGCCCGTGCGGTACATCATGCTGGCCGCGCCGTTCACCGAAGGCGTGGGCATCTACGTGTTCTACGCCCTGCAGCCCTACCTGCTGCAGCTGTTTGGAGATCCCCGGGCCTATGCAATCGCGGGCCTGGCAGCGGCTCTGGTGGCAGGAGCGGACATCGTGGGCGGCTGGATGGCGCCGCGCATCCGCAAACTGGTCAAACGGAGGACCAGCGTGCTGATTGCCACCAACATTTTCAGTGCCCTCATCCTGGTGGTACTGATGTTCACCACCGTCTTTTGGGTTGCCCTGGCGCTCCTGGCGCTGTGGGCCGTGGTGGCCTCAGCAGGCACCCCCGTGCGGCAGGCGTACCTCAACGACATGATTGCGTCGAAGCAGCGGGCAACGGTGCTGAGCTTCGATTCCCTGATGGGTTCGGCAGGGGGAGTCGTGGTGCAGCCAGCGCTGGGCAGGGCCGCCGACCTCTACGGCTATCCGGCTTCCCTGGCCGTGGGTGGCACGCTGCAGCTGATCGCGGCGCCTTTCATCCTGCTCAGCCGCAGGCAGCGGCCGCGGGCGGACACGGCATCGGAGGGGAGTTCGGCTGCGCCTTAGCCTCGATCCACCGATGAGCTTGGGTGACAAGCGGGTGCCGTGACGCAGAAATGCCCCTCTGATCAGGAAGAATAGTGATTGTCTAGACC
>NZ_JBIVRG010000031.1:0-10212 GCF_044755505.1 Pseudarthrobacter sp. NPDC092202
GACGCCCGGAACACACCCCTGCCCGCGGCGCATCATCTCGCACCGGTCACGCCAGGACGGCCAGCCGAAGGCTCATCGGTGGATCGAGGCTAAGTCCACGTAGCCGCTGCAGACGTAGTTGCCTTGCTGCCGGATTTCGATACTGGCCCCCGGCAGAAGCGTCCAGTCCTTGATGCGTCTCATGTCCAAAATTCAGTCGTCCTGTTCATTCTCGATGTCTACAAGTCGCAGTAAGCCTGCCCCGGAGGATCCGGGGCAGGCTTACTCCTCAGGGATAGGTTCCCCTAGCTGGCACGCTTTGTCAGTGCGCGTAGCCGGCCGCGGCTTCCGTGAGTGTTTTGCCCTTGGTCTCCGGGGCGAGCCACTGAGAGAGCGCGGCCCCGGCAAAGGCGACACCAGCGGCCATCAGCATCGTGGGACCTGCTCCGAGATTTTCCATGGACATTGGCAGCAGGAAGGTGCCGATGCCTGCTCCAACCCGACTGACGGCCGCCGCAAACCCTGTTCCGACCCCGCGGATCTCTGTGGGGAGGACCTCACCGGGGTAGACGTTCGTCAACGTGTTGTAGCCGGCGTTGAAGAACGAGAAGACCAGGAACAGGATCAGCACAATGAAGGCTGGCGCACCGGCCCACAGCCCGATGACTGCCAGGACCACGGCGCAAAGCCACTGCGGCGGCACCGTCAGGGCACGCCGTCCGATCTTTTCAATCAGCAGGAAGGTAACCACGACTCCGGCCAAGGCGACGGCGGAAAGCCCGACTCCCCCGGCAAGCCCGCCCGCCAGCCCGTACTGGTTCAAAACGCTGTCCGCGAACGTAGCGATTGCGAAATAGGGTGTCACCGCGCAGAACCAGAAGCCGGAGATAAAGAGGGTTGAACGCCAGTACTCCTTAGAGAACAACATCCCGAAGCTGCCTTTACGGACATCCTCGTGCTGAAGATCGTCGAGCGCATCATCAGGCATGTACTTCGCAGCAAGGATGCGCGCCTCGTCCTTACGGCCCACGCTCCACAGCCAACGTGGTGACTCGGGCATTCCGAGCCGGGCGAGGAAGATGGCCACTGCAATAAATGTGCTCGTTCCAAGGATGAAGTTCCAGCTCAGATCGGTGTATTCATTGAGCAGGTGGCCGGTCAGGAACGCGAGCATAAAGCCGCCGTACCAGGCGATCCCCATCGCGGCCATCAACCGCCCCCGCAGGTGCGAGGGTGAGAACTCAGCCATCAGGGGCCATCCAACCGCGTACTCGGTGCCGATTGCGATGCCCATCAGCAGCCGCACCACGACCAGCAATACCGGAGAATCGATGAAGAACTGCATTCCCGAAGCGATGGCGAACAATCCGATGTCGAACATAAAAATCGGCTTGCGGCCAAACTTGTCAGCGGCCCACCCACCAATTGGCGAGCCGATCAGGATGCCGACCAGGGCTGCCGCGGCGATCAGTCCCTGCCAAAAGGCAGTCAGTTGCAGGTCCTCGGCCATCGTCCCGGACACCGGTCCGATAATGCCCAGGACGTAACCGTCCAACACCATGCCGCCGATCAGGACGGTGACCATCCTGGTCAGGAACCGTCGTTTGCTGGCTGCTGAGGCACCGCCCGTATGGGCGGTTGGGTTCTTCATGGATGACATTGTCACTCCTGGTTAGCCTCGGTTGTACATGACGTGTTTGGTGCGGGAGAAGTCGTCCAGGGCGTAGCTGGAGAGGTCGCGGCCGTAGCCGGAGCCCTTGAAGCCGCCCCATGGCATTTCGGTGGCGATGACCAGGTGGGAGTTGACCCAGACGGTGCCGAAGTCCAGCTTCCGGGGAACCGTTAGCGAGCGTGCGGAATCCCTGGTCCACACCGAGGCCGCCAGTCCGTAGATGGTTTCGTTGGCGCGGGTGATGGCTTCCTCGTCGGTGCTGAACGTTTCCACCGACACCACGGGGCCGAAGATCTCGTTGCTGGTGATGGCGGCGCCGGCCGGGACGTTGGTGACCACGGTGGGTTCGATGAAGTAGCCGGGACCTTCGATGGCGTGGCCGCCGACGGCGATGGTCAGGCCGTCCTTGCGGACGTCGTCGAGTGCGGCGAGGACGCGTTCGTAGTGGGCTTTGGAGATCATGGAGCCGATTTCGGCGTCGTCGGTGCCGGGGGCGCCGATTGTGATCTCGCTGATCTCCCGGACCAGTATTTCGGTGAACTTCTCGGCGACTGATTCGTGGACCAGGACCCGGGTCGCGGCGCCGCACTCCTGCCCGCCGTTCCAGAATCCGGCGTTGCGGACGCCTTTGGCGGCGGCTTCGAGGTCGGCGTCGGCAAAGACGACGACGGGTGCCTTGCCGCCCAGCTCAAGGTGCACGCGCTTGACGGAACCGGCGGCGGCAGAGGCGACCTTCTGGCCGCTGCCCACGCTGCCGGTGATGGCCACCAGATCCACGTCGGGGTGCTCCGAGAGGCGGTTGCCCACGATGCGGCCGGGGCCGGTGACGATGTTGATGACACCGGCGGGAACCTCGGCCGCGATGAGTTCGGCCAGCTTCAGGGTGGTCAGCGGGGTCTGCTCGGAGGGCTTGAGCACGAGGGTGTTGCCTGCTCCCAGGACCGGGGCGATCTTCCACGCGGCCATCAGCAGCGGGTAGTTCCACGGCGTGATCACCCCGACGACGCCGACCGGCTCGCGGTGAACCACCGAGGTGTGGTTCTGGGCGTAATCGTCGGCGCCGAGCGTGCTGTAGGCACGGGCGGCGCCGGCGGAGAACCGGAAGGTATCGATGGCGCTGGAGATGTCGTCTTCTGCCACAGCCGCAGGCTTGCCGGTGTTGGCAGCTTCGAGGGTTTCGAACAGCTCACGGTTCGCCTCGATGATGTCAGCGATCTTCAGCAGGACAGCGGAACGGTCCCGGGGCGTCTTCGCCGCCCACGCGTCCTTGGCTGCCACGGCAGCGGCGACGGCGGCGTCCACGTCCTCAACTGTGCCGGCAGGGACCTGCGTCAGCACCTCCTCTGTGGCCGGGTTGACGATATCCACGGTTTCAGAGGAACTGGAGGGCGCGAATGCCCCGCCGATGAACTGCCCAAAAGGAGGAAAGGAAGGGGCCAGTGACGATTCAGCCCGGTGGACGGTGAACAGTGCAGTTTCTGTCGTCATGGTGTTATCCCACGTTCTGGTACAGGGCGGACACGGCCTGCTGGACGCGGGCCAGGTCGTCGGCGTTCAGGTCGGCGGTGGGGCGGCGCGGGGAGCCGGCGGGGAGTCCCTGCTGCGTGAGGCCAGCTTTGACGGCGGGAATGAACGGGACGGAGAGGAGCGCGTCGATGACCGGGTAGACGTTCTTCCAGAGATCCAGTGCGCCGGAAAGGTCGCCTTCGGCAATACGGCGGCTGACGGCAACGATTTCGTTGGGGACAACGTTGGCGGTGCCTGCCATGACGCCCGCTGCGCCTTCGACCAGGGCGCTGTAGAGGTAGACGTCCCAGCCGATGAAGGTGCCGATGACGTCGCTGTGGTGGTGGATCAGCTGCAGCGCCTGTTCCCAGTTCGCGCTGGAGTCCTTGATGTAGCGGATGTTGTCCACTTCCTCAGCCAGCGCACGGACGGTGGCCGGGTCCAGGTTCACGCCGGTCACGGCCGGGATGTTGTAGAGCATCACGGGGATGTTGACGGAGGTGGCAACGTCCTTGATGTACGTGACCGTCTCTTCCAGGGACAGCGGTTCGTAGTACGGCGTGATCAGCATCAGCACGTCGGCGCCCAGCTTCTCGGCTGCTTGGGACAGCCGGATGGCCTCGGCGGTGGAGGTGGCCCCTGTGTTGGCAATGACCGGCACCCGCCCGTTGGCCTGCTTGATGACGGTCTCGATCAGGAGCAGCCGCTCCTCAGAGGACAGGGCACCCACCTCACCGGTTGAGCCTGCGGCCACAACGCCGTCGACGCCGGCCTCGATGGAGCGGTCAACGATCTTCCGCAGGGTTTCGACGTCGATCGTCTCGTCTTTGTTGAAAGGCGTGGAGAGTGCGGTGAGGACACCGCTGAGGTTGTTGGACATGAGTCGTTCCTTCTTAAGTTCGGTGGGTAGTGCAGCTTGTTCAGGCAGGTCTTGCTAGGCCACGATCGACAGCCCGGTGTTCGACGGTGCCTGGCGGTGGGTGGCCAGCACGCTTGCGGCTTCCTGGGCTGCGGAGAACCCGGTGGTGATGGAACTTTCGGTGTACAGGGTTCCGAGGTAGTCGCCCGCGAGGAAGACCCGGTCGGTTCCGCGCATCAGGGTGGACTGGATCTTGGCACGGCCTGGGAAGCAGTAAGGGGAAGCGTTCTTCCAGCGGTCGACCTTGGCCTCGACGACGCTGTCGGAGAAGCCGTGGCCGAGGACCTGGTCGAGGTCGGTGAGGTGGGTCTTGATGACTTCCTCCTCGGGCTTTTCCAGCAGGGCACGGCCCAGGCTGGCCGGGGAGAACGTCATGAAGCTGCCGCCGGGCTTGCGCATGGACTCGGTCCCACGGACGATGCTCGCTTGGTTCAGCGCGATGGCGAACGAGCGCTTGGGCGCCGCAATGGCGTAGATGTCATCCCACGGCTTCGCGGTGGTTTCGTTGGTCAGGAATGCCGTGCTGACGTGCGGGCCGTACTTGATCTGGCCCAGTGCACCACGCAGCTCCTCCGGAAGGTCCACACCGATCTTGTGCGAGACATCGGCGGTGGTGGCCAGGACCACCGTGCGGGCCTCCACTTCGCGGTCGACGCCGTCCTGCCGGTACCGGACCACGACGGAGTCCTTCTTGTGGACTACTTCATAAACGGCGGCCCCGAGCTGGACGCGCTCACCCAGCGCCACTGCGATGGATTCGGTCAGGGTGGACGGCCCCCCGACGATGCCCTGGCTGAGCCCCTGCCCAAACCCAAGGACCAAACTGAAGTAGCCGATGCCGGCCCCGGCGGAAATTTCGTCCATGTCACCTGCGGAGCGGGTGACAGTCGTCTTGAAGAGGGCTGCGGCGTCTTCGGACAGGTTCCCGATGAAGTCCTGGAATGAGCTGTCATTCTCGAAGTCATAAATGCGCTGCTGTCGCATGGCGCCGGACTCCCCCGTCCGCTTCCGGACAACGCCGGTGTACTTGGCCACGCCGCTCACGACTTTCATGCCCGCACGAAGCGTGTCCACCCGGGATGCCAGGGACATCGGGATCCGGAACGGGTACGTTGCGATGTGCCCCTTCTTAATGAACTTTCCGTTCATCGACAGCCCCTGCAGGGAACCGGGGATCTGAACCGCCATAACACCCACCTCATTGAGGAGGGCATCGGTAGAGGATCCCGCGCCTGCGAAGACGTGCCCGCCCCAGTTCAGCCAGTAATTTCCCCGGCGTTCGGATCGGATCCGCCCACCTACACGGTCGCCGGACTCCAGAACGACCGTGTCCCAGTGCCGCAACCGCCAGGCTGCCGAGAGTCCGGCGAGTCCGCCGCCGACGATGACTGCGTCTTTCATGATTCCCATTCCTTGCTGTTGCTACTTGTCTTTGGGGTGCCGGAGGGGCCGCCGCGGCGGCGGCTTCTCCGGAAGTTTTCGGGCTTAGCCGACTGCGCGTTTCCTGCAGGGCTGGGGTCCCGGGCGCTTGCCGCCCCTTCCCCAGCAAGATCGCGCTTGCGCCGGTGTGACACAAACCACCATACGATGTGATCACAGATCACACAACCTTTTTCTGAAAGTTCCTGCCCTCTGCGGAAACGCGAGGACGGGACGCCAAAGGGCTTGGGCTGGCCGGCCGTATATTGGACTCGTGGTCATATCCAAGCGCGCCGAACCTACCCTGCTGACCGATCAGGTTTATGCGGTGATCCACGCCGCGATCCTGAGTGGGGACCTCCCCGCGGGCTCACGGCTGAAGGTCCGCGATCTGGCCGAGCAGGTGGGAACCAGCGTGATGCCAGTCCGGGAGGCGATCCGGCGGCTTGAGGAGACCGGCCTTGCAGAGCGCGAACCCCATAAGGGGGCAGTGGTCAAGAGCCTGAGCTTCGAAGAGCTCATCCACGTCTATGACGTTCGGCGACTGCTGGAAACCGAAGCTGCACGGTTGGGCAGTGAAAACGTCACGCCTGAGGACTGCGACAGGATGCAGTCAGAGTACGAACTGATGCGCAAGGCGATCGATGAGCGCCAGGTCATCGCCTTGCTTGATCACGACGAGGCGATGCTGGCCATCCTCTACGAGGCTGCCGGCAACCCGGTCCTCCTCCAGATGATCAGGGCGTTGTGGCAGCAGTGCCGGGCCTACAAGATTGTTGGTGCCCAGGGTTCCCTTGATGCCGAAAAGGACGACTCGTTGTGGAGGTACCAGCAGGATCTGGTGACCGCGGCCCGCAACGGCGAGCCGGCAGCCGCCGCAGCAGTGAACGAGGCATCCCTCCTCAATGCCCGCGAACGGATAAAGAGCAGGCTCGCCGAGCAGGTCGCTTCCTAGCGGTTGATGCCCCGCGGTCGGACTGAAATCTCTTTCGCCGGCCATCCCCACTTCATCGCTGCCGATTCCACCAGCGCAGCCCCTTTGAAGCCGCTGCTCTCCGTCTCCCCCTTCCTTTGCGGTCGAAAGGTATTTTAGTGATCTGTGATCACAGATCTAGACAAGGGGGAGTTGCGCTGGCTAAGGTGACATGCAGCACATGCAGTGACGTAAGCCACAATCTGTCCCGGCCCCTGACTACCCGGCCCACAGCAAGGCATGTCACGGACCAGCCGCAGGGCGATATGCGTCATTTATCCAAAGGAACCAAAAATGAGCTTCAGTTTTGGCACTAAGACTCCCCCGATCGCGCTCTCGGGCGAGGTTGTGGTTTCCGGGCTCGGCAAGAGCTACGGCACCAGCCGAGTGTTGTCCGATGTGAACCTGGTCATGAACGAGGGCGAGGTGGTCTCGGTCATCGGGCCGTCAGGGGCAGGCAAGAGCACCTTCCTGCGGTGCCTTAACTACCTTGAGACACCAACGGAGGGCACGATCGAAATCGGTGGCGCCCGCGTAGTCGCCGGCGGGAAACTGCCCGACAAATCCAGTCTCGACCACCTCCGGCGCGTCACCGGAATGGTCTTCCAAAGCTTCAACCTGTTCCCACACCTGACAGTCATGGAGAACATCACCCTGCCACAGCGGAAAGTGCTCGGTGCCAGCAAGGAACAAGCGGAGGAAGTCGCCAACAGGCTGCTCAAACGCGTTGGCCTTCCCGAAAAGGCCAAGGCCTATCCGGCCCGCCTCTCCGGAGGGCAGCAGCAGCGCATCGCCATCGCGCGGGCCCTCGCTCTGTCGCCAAAGGTCATGCTCTTCGACGAGCCCACCTCCGCCCTCGATCCCGAGATCGGCCTCGAGGTCCTGGCAGTCATGCGCGACCTCGCTGACGAAGGCATGACCATGCTCGTGGTCACCCACGAAATGCACTTCGCCCGCGACGTCTCCAATCGCATCATGGTGATGGGCGACGGCGGCGTACTGGAAATCGGTCCGAGCCAGCAGGTGATGTCGGAGCCGCAGAACGAACGCACCCGGCAGTTCCTCAAAGCCGTGCTGGACCGGTGAGACGACGATGATTGCAGAACTCCTGCCCGCCATCGCCCGGGGCGTCGGACTCACGCTCTACGTCACCGGCGCCTCACTGGTGATCGGCGGCATCATCGGTTTGGTCCTCGTAGGGGCCGCCCGCTCACCTCTTGCGATCGTCCGGGGCATCGCCACCCTGTACATCAATGTGGTCCGGGTCATCCCGCCGATTACCTGGCTGTTCCTGATCTACTTTGGCCTGCCCCAGTTCGCGCTGAAGCTGACAACGATCCAGGCAGCAATCATCGGATTTTCCGTGATTGCCTCGGCATTCATGGCCGAGATCTACCGCTCGGGACTGCTCAGCATCCCCGATGGCCAGCGCGAAGCCGCCCACGCGCTCGGGCTGAGCACAGTAACCACCGTCCGGCACATCATCACCCCCCAGGCGTTCCGTGTCGCACTGCCCGCGATCGCCACCTACGGCATCGGGCTGCTGAAGGACTCGGCCCTGGCATCCACCATCGGCGTCCGGGAAATCACCTACTACGCCCAGCAGGCCGCGAAACAAACACATGAAGGTCTTTTGTCGTTCATCGTCGCCGGTGCGCTGTACATCGTGATCAGCCTCGTCGTTGCCCTCGTCGCCCGGCGGACCGACCTCGTGCTGCGCAAGAAGATCGGAGTGGCATGATGGACATCCTCACGCAGTGGCTCGGATGGCTGCCTAACCTCACCCCCGGACTGCTCGTCAGCCTCCAGTTGACCGGACTCTCGCTGCTCTTCGGCTTCCCGCTCGGCTTGCTGTTCGCCGTGATGGCAGCGTCCAAACTTGCACCCCTGCAGTGGATTTCGTTCCTGTTCGTCGAGGTCGGGCGGGGGCTGCCGGCCCTGGTCCTGTTGTACCTGCTGTATTTCAGCCTTCCCGATGCCGGCATCACCCTGACATCGCTGACCACAGCAATCATCGCCCTGACCTGGAACACCGGCGCCTACGCCTCGGAGTACTTCCGCGCCGGACTGGCCGCGGTACCACTGGGACAAATAGAAGCCGCACTCACCTCCGGACTCCGCGGCTGGACCGGGTTCCGCATGATCATCCTGCCGCAGGCACTGCGGATCTCCACCCCGCCCCTGGCCGGACTAGCCGTCCTTGTCTTCCAAGGCAGCGCACTCGCATTCGTGATCGCGGTACCGGAACTGATGTCCAAAGCCTTCGAAATCGGATCCATCACCTTCGAATACCTCAGCGTCTACACACTCACCGCAGTGATCTACGGATCCCTCACCCTCGTCTTCCTCGGCCTCGTCCGGGTGCTCGAACAGCGCCTCGGACGCCACCTCCAACGCAACTGAATCCCCTCTACCCTCCAGGGCAACCCGCCCACCCCACAACAAAGGACACACCATGACGCAAACACGTCGTACTCTCGTGCGCGCACTTTCGGCCGGCACCGCCGCCGGCCTGCTCGCCATCTCCCTCACCGCCTGCGGCGGCAGTGACACCGCCGGCAGCGCATCCGACTGCACCCCGGCACATGAGGGCCTGACAACCATCACCGAAGGCGAACTCACCGTCGCAAGCTACGACTACGCACCCGCTACCATCCTGGACGGCGAAAACGTCACCGGCATGGAAGGCGACCTGATCAACGAAATCGCCAAACTCGAATGTCTCAAGGTCACGGTCACCACCTCCGGCGGCGCCGGCGCAGTCATCCCGTCCGTGCAGTCAGGACGCGCCGACATCGGCTCCGGAAACTGGCTGCGCACCAAGGAACGCACAAAGATCGTCTACATGAGCACCCCACTCTGGAGCGATCCGCAGGCCATCGTCTCCACGACCGGCCTGACCAGCGACAACCTCGAAGGCAAAATCGTCGGCTCGGTCGCCGGCAACCTCTGGAATGACAGCATGCAGAAGTGGCTGGGAGATAACTTCAAGATCTACCAGGACGACGAATCCATCTACGGAGACCTCAAAGCAGGCCGCATCGATGCCCTCGTGGCATCCGCCGCATCCGCCAACTACCGGTTCAAAGAAGCCCCCATCGAGGGCGTCCAGGTGATCGACGTCAAGCCCAACCCGAACGTCCCCCAGTTCGCCGCCGTAGGCCAGGTCATGCTGCCGTCCAGCCTTGAGAACGACACCCTCGGCAAGGCGCTGGACGAAGACATCCAAAAGCTCCGCGAAGACGGCACCATCAAGGAACTCCTTGAGAAGTACGGGGTCGATGCCAGCGTCGGCGAGCCGGGCGCACCCAGCGAGCTCTGACCGCAGCGTCCATCCACACCAGGGCGACGTCGGACATCCGTCCGGCGTCGCCCTGGCAGTGACTAACAAGCGCCCCAATTCTTAGTGTTTCAAAGCAGGCAAAGGAGCATGCACATGAGCGGGACCATTGTTGTAGGGGTCGACGGCAGCGCAACAGCCAGAAAAGCCGCAGAGGCCGCAAGGGACCTGGCCACGGCACTAGGTGCGACCCTCCACGTCGTGTCAGCCTACGACGCCGAGCATTCAGAATTCTTCAGCAGCGGTAGCGACAAATGGCTGATATCAGATGCTGACAAGGCCGAACACGTCGCAAGGACCGTGGCGGACACCTTAGCCTCGATCCACCGATGAGCCTTCGGCTGGCCGTCCTGGCGTGACCGGTGCGAGATGATGCGCCGCGGGCAGGGGTGTGTTCCGGGCGT
>NZ_JBIVRG010000032.1:0-5997 GCF_044755505.1 Pseudarthrobacter sp. NPDC092202
CTGCTGACCACCATGATGGAGGTGCAGCAGAAGACCGGCGGTTCGGTGATCGCCCTGATCGAGGTGGATCCGGCCCAGATCAGCGCCTACGGCTGCGCGGACATCACCGCTGTGGACGGCGAGGATTACGTCCGCGTGAACAGCCTGGTGGAGAAGCCGGCTGTGGGGGATGCTCCGTCCAACCTGGCCGTGATCGGCCGGTATGTCCTGCACCCGGCCGTGTTCGGGATCCTGGAGGAGACCGGGCCGGGCCGCGGCAATGAGATCCAGCTGACGGATGCGCTGCAGACCCTGGCTGCCGGCGAGGGCGAAGGCTCCGGGGTGTACGGGGTGGTGTTCAAGGGCCGCCGCTTCGACACCGGGGACAAGCTCAGCTACCTCAAAGCCGTCATCACCCTGGCGTCCGAGCGGGTGGAGTTCGGCGAGGACCTGAAAACCTGGATGAAGGGCTTCGTCAACGGCTGACGCGGCCCATACCCAGCCACCTTGGGCACTGCATCGAATGCTTGAGGACAGAGTTAAAAGTGCGGCCCGGATTATTGCTGGCCTTGATGCTCGAGTGGCCCGGGCCGCCGGCGGCAGCAACTCCCCTTCAGCGCAATAACCCAGGGCTCCTCGACGGAGGGAGAAGTGATGGGGGAGGGCCGCGTGGCGGTGGTGATCGAGGACGATGGCGATATGCGGGCGGCGCTGGCTGAGACTCTCCGGCGGTCCGGCTTCGCCGTGCACGCAGCCTCGTCAGGATCCGAAGGTCTTGGGAGCGTGCGGGAACACAACCCTGACATCGTGATGATTGACATCGGGCTGCCGGACTTTGATGGCTTTGAAGCGTCCCGGCGCATCAGGACCTTCAGCGACGCCTACATCATCATCGTCAGCGGCCGGTCAGATGAAGCGGATGCGCTCATGGGGTTTGAGGCGGGAGCTGATGATTACCTCACCAAACCCTTTCGCCCCAGGGAACTGAGGGCGCGCGTAAAAGCGGTGTTCCGCCGTCCGAGAAGCATGAATCACTACAGCGGCGACCACTATCCCAGTTCCGCCCGTCCCGGGACAGGCGGCAAGACCCTGCCTGTGGTGCCGGTAGGCCGGTTCGACTTCGTCCACAAGGGACTTGCCCTGCATGAGGGTACCCGCCAGGTAGTGATTGATGGTGCCCCCGTCGCCCTGACCCGCAGTCAGTTCAACATCCTGTTGGTGCTCATGGAGAACGGCCGGACGGTCCAGACCAAAGCCGATCTGGTGCGACGGCTACGCAATGAGCCCTACAGCAGTGGTTCCTTTGTCAGCGCAGGCGACGAGCGTGCAGTGGAGGTGCACCTTAGCAACCTCCGCAAGCGGCTCGGGGACCACTCCAAAAGACCCCGATGGGTGGAAACGGTACACGGCCTCGGCTACCGCATGACCCCGTAGGTGCTGACGCAGGGCGGGTACGTCAACGTTCCGACCAGCCAATTTGTCCACCGCACATATCCGTAACCTGGCTCACACTGCCAAATCGTCTTCCAGAAACGGCGTTATTGAGCAGCTTCTCCACGATTCCTTCAGGCGCTGGATACGAAACCGGCCGCAGGACGATACTGGGAAGGAATAGTGGCAACAGAAGGACGGAACAATGACGATCTCCGCAGACCACACCGCGCACCCGGACACAACCAGCCAGGCACCGGCCGAGGACACCCTCGCCGAGGCCGCCAAGAAGTTCGGCATCACGGCTGAGGACTACATGCTTCCCGCCCGGCACCAGATCGAGATGGTGGACCCGGACGGCCGGCTCAAGCCCCAAGGTGAGCAGGGCACCGAACCCGGCCACGAATACCCCCTGCCAGGCGATGAGGAACTGCTGGCAGCTTACGAGCAGCTCGTCGTCGGACGCCGCGTCAATGACCAGAACTCCGCCCTGGTCCGGCAGGGCCGCATGGCCGTCTACCCCTCCAGCCACGGCCAGGAAGCCTGCCAGGTGGCCGCCGCCCTGTGCCTTTCCAAGGGCGACTGGATGTTCCCCACCTACCGCGACGCCGTCGCCGTGATGACCCGCGGCGTAGACCCCGTGCAGGTGATGACCATCTTCCGCGGCGACTGGCACGGCGGGTTCGATCCCCTCCAGCACAAGGTGGGCATCCAGTGCACCCCGCTCACCACCCAGCTGCTGCACGCCGTGGGTGTGGCCCACGCCGCCAAGCTCCGCGGCGAGGACACTGTGGTGCTGGCCATGTGCGGCGACGGCGCCACATCCGAAGGCGACTTCCATGAGGCCCTGAACTTCGCGGCCGTCTTCCACCTGCCCGTCATCTTCTTCGTTCAGAACAACAAGTACGCCATCTCGGTGCCGCTGGCACACCAGTCCGTGGCGCCGTCGCTCGCGCACAAGGCCGTGGGCTACGGCATGGCCGGCGAACGCGTGGACGGCAACGACGTGGTGGCGCTCCTCGCCGTCCTGGACCGCGCCGTTGCGCTGTGCCGGGGCGGCTCCGGCCCCCTGCTGGTGGAAGCCAACACCTACCGCATGCAGGCCCACACCAATGCCGACGACGACACCCGCTACCGGGAAAGCTCTGAGGTGGCGGAGTGGCGGGCCAAGGACCCGGTGAACCGGATGCGCACCTACCTGACGGACCGCGGTTTATTGGACGACGACGGCGAGGCACGGATCCGCGAGAAGGCGGAAGCGGTTGCCACGCAGCTTCGTGACGAGCTCAGCGAGGACGTGCCCGGGGACCCGCAGGAACTATTCCGCCACGTCTTCGAAAAGACCACGCCGCAGCTGAAGGAACAATCCGCCCTGCTCGCCGACGAACTCGCGCGCGACGCATCATCAACATCACAGGAGGTCGGCAAGTGAGCCCCACCATCACCACATCCTCCCAGGCCAACGGCAACGTTTCTGCTGCCACCGCCCGGGCCGCCGCCTCCGCCGCCGCTTTGTCGGAAGCGTCCGGCCCCCAGCCGGTCACCATGGCCAAGGCGCTGAACACTGCTTTGGCCGACGCGATGCACGCTGACCCCTCCGTCCTGGTGTTCGGTGAGGACGTGGGGCTCCTCGGCGGGGTCTTCCGCATCACGGACGGGCTCACCGCCACGTTCGGCGAGCAGCGCTGCTTCGACACCCCGCTGGCCGAGTCCGGCATTGTGGGCATGGCCGTGGGCATGGCCATCAACGGGATGCGCCCCGTGATCGAGATGCAGTTCGACGCGTTCGCCTACCCGGCGTTCGAGCAGATCGTCAGCCACGTGGCCAAGATGCACAACCGCACCAAGGGTGCCGTGAAGCTGCCCATGGTGATCCGGGTTCCCTACGGCGGCGGCATCGGGGGAGTGGAGCACCACTGCGACTCCTCCGAGTCCTACTACGCCCACACCGCCGGCCTGAAGGTGTTCACCCCCGCCACCGTGGCGGACGGGTACCGGATGCTCCGCGAGGCCATCGACTCGGACGATCCCGTGGTGTTCATGGAGCCCAAGAAGCTCTACTGGTCCAAGGACTTCGTGGACCTTCCGGAGCTGCGGGCCGCCCACTCCGCCGCTGCTTCGGCGGGCCAGTCCTCGGAAGGCCGTGCCGCCGTCGTTCGTCCCGGAACCGACGCCACCCTGATCGCCTACGGCCCGTCCGTCCCCACCGCGCTCGCCGCCGCCGAGGCCGCCGCGCTGGAAGGGCGCTCGCTGGAAGTCATCGACGTGCGCACCATTGTGCCGTTTGACGACGAGACGGTGTGCGAGTCCGTGCGGAAGACCGGCCGGGCCGTGGTGATCGCCGAGGCCCACGGCTTCGCGTCCGTGTCCTCCGAGATCGTGGCCCGGGTGCAGGAGCGCTGCTTCCACCACCTGGCCGCCCCCATCCGCCGCGTCACCGGGTTCGACATCCCTTACCCGGCGCCCAAGCTTGAGAAGTACTACCTGCCCGGCGTGGACCGCATCCTCGACGCCGTTGACGACCTTCAGTGGGAGAACTGACCATGAGTGAAACACGCGTGTTTTTGCTGCCGGACCTGGGCGAAGGCCTCACCGAAGCCGAACTGGTGTCCTGGCACGTTGCCGTGGGCGACACGATCTCCGTGGACCAGCCCATCGCCGAGGTGGAGACCGCCAAGTCCACTGTGGAGGTGCCGTCCCCGTACGCCGGGATTGTTGCCGAGCTGCACGGGCAGCCGGGGGAGACCCTGGACGTGGGGAAGCCGCTGATCTCGGTGACGCCTGTGTCTGTTGGTGGGCCTGCTGCGGATGCTGCCGCCCCTGCTGAGCCGCTCGTCGGGCCTTCCGAGACCGAGCTGGGTGAAGCTTTGGACGAGCCGGCGGACACCCCGGCCCAGGCCGAGGCCGAGGCGTACCGGGAAGAAGAAAAAGCCGGGTCCGGCAACGTGCTCATTGGTTACGGAACCCCGGGCGGCCACGGCGTTGCCCGGCGCACCCGCGCGCGGAAGGCTCCTGCGGCCTCCGGCTCCGGTTCGGTCAGCACCCTTCCCTTGGAGGATGGAGCGGCCGACGGCGGCGCGGTAGAAAGTGCCGACCTTGACCTTTCGCTCCTGCGCACCAGGGTCCCCGGCAAGCTCGGCGCGGTGATCTCGCCGCTGGTCCGGCGCATGGCCCGGGAGCACGGCGTGGACCTCGGCGAACTCCCCGGCTCCGGCGAAGGCGGCCTGATCATGCGCCGCGATGTGGAAAAGGCTATTCATGCTCCGGTAGTTGAGCCTGCGGAAACCAAGCCCGCAGAGACCAGGCCCGTCGAGACCCGCTCGGTTGAGCCGGCAGAAACCCCGGCCACAGGCACCGCAACTACCGACGCCCGGACCGGCCTGCCGATCGCCGCCCGGACGCCGGTCAAGGGCGTCCGCAAGGCCGTGGCCATCAACATGGCGCGCAGCCGCTCCGAGATCCCCGAGGCGACCGTCTGGGTGGACGTGGACGCCACCGCGCTCATGGATCTCCGCGAGGAACTCAAGTCCGGCAGCGCCCAGGTGCCCGGCCTGCTCGCGTTCCTTGCCCGATTTGTCACGGCCGGGCTAAAAAAGCACCCGGAGCTGAACACCCGCATCGAAACCGCGGAGGACGGGTCGCAGGAGATCGTCTCGTTCAGCGGCATCAACCTCGGCATCGCCGCGCAGACCGACCGCGGCCTGGTGGTCCCGTCCGTCCGGGCCGCCGAAAAGCTGACCGCCCGCGAACTGGACGCGGAGATCCGCCGGCTCACCGACGTCGCACGCCAGGGCAAGGCGACCCCCACGGAACTCGGCAGCGGCACGTTCACGCTCAACAACTACGGCGTGTTCGGCGTGGACGGCTCCGCGGCGATCATCAACCACCCCGAGGTAGCCATCCTGGGGGTGGGCCGGATCATCGACAAGCCCTGGGTGGTCAACGGCGAGCTGGCCGTCCGCAAGGTCACCGAGCTCACCCTGACCTTCGACCACCGGGTCTGCGACGGCGGCACGGCGGCAGGCTTCCTCCGCTTCGTAGCCGACGCCATAGAAAACCCAAAGTCCCTCCTAGCCGACCTCTAAAACCCAACCCTCTCTCACTTAACGTCGGTAATTCCCAAACCCTCTATCACTCGATGTCGGCCTACCGGAAACCCTCTATCACCTGATGTCGGTTTTCCTGGAGCCCTCTCGCACTTGATGTTGGTTTTTCGGAAACCCTCTATCACTCGATGTGGGGTTTCCCTGGATCCCTCTAGAGGTCCTTTTCGACGCGAATAAGATTTACCGACACGCAAAGAGGATGGCTCCACCCGGATATGGGCCGCGCCATCCTCTTCGCGTGTCGGAGGCGAGCATGCGCGCGTTCCCGAAGGGTGACCTGTGCGACGGCGGCCGCGTGCCGCCGTCGCACTCCTTTAAGAGACGCCAGCGCGGCAAAGCTTAAAACAAAGGACACTGGCTTGCCGATAGCGTGGCCGGCGCAAAAACGGCTCTTCGCAGTTGAGGGTGTAGTCGAGGGTCGGCGGCTGGTTCGTGGATAGACGTCGAGGTCTTCCAGGATGGAAGTTCTCACACTGCCCAT
>NZ_JBIVRG010000033.1:0-5690 GCF_044755505.1 Pseudarthrobacter sp. NPDC092202
AATGTGTGTCCGGCGGTGACCTACTCTCCCACACCCTCCCGGGTGCAGTACCATCGGCGCTGTGGGTCTTAGCTTCCGGGTTCGGAATGGGACCGGGCGTTTCCCCCACGCTATGACCGCCGTAACCCTGTTACCCGCCACCAACCCCGTGGGGGTGGTGTGGGAAGTCTTGTGTGGTTACAACATTGTGGTGTTGATATTCAGTTTATGTTCCTGTGCCAGCAAACGGGTGGGTTTGTTGGTTGGGAACCACATAGTGGACGCAAGCAGTCTTGTTATCTTTTTACCCTTTCCTGGTGTGAACGTCTTTTGAATCCGTTCACGGAAGAGGGTGTGTGGTGTAAGTTATCGGCCTATTAGTACCGGTCAGCTTCACGAGTCGTTAGTCCTCGCTTCCACATCCGGCCTATCAACCCAGTGGTCTGGCTGGGGGCCTCTCACACACAAGGTGTATGGAAATCTCATCTTGAAGCGAGCTTCCCGCTTAGATGCTTTCAGCGGTTATCCCATCCGAACGTAGCTAATCAGCGGTGCACTTGGCAGTACAACTGACACACCAGAGGTTCGTCCGTCCCGGTCCTCTCGTACTAAGGACAGCCCTTCTCAAATTTCCTGCGCGCGCAGCGGATAGGGACCGAACTGTCTCACGACGTTCTAAACCCAGCTCGCGTACCGCTTTAATGGGCGAACAGCCCAACCCTTGGGACCTACTCCAGCCCCAGGATGCGACGAGCCGACATCGAGGTGCCAAACCATGCCGTCGATATGGACTCTTGGGCAAGATCAGCCTGTTATCCCCGAGGTACCTTTTATCCGTTGAGCGACGGCCATTCCACAATGTACCGCCGGATCACTAGTCCCGACTTTCGTCCCTGCTCGAGATGTCTCTCTCACAGTCAAGCTCCCTTGTGCACTTACACTCGACACCTGATTGCCAACCAGGCTGAGGGAACCTTTGGGCGCCTCCGTTACTTTTTAGGAGGCAACCGCCCCAGTTAAACTACCCATCAGGCACTGTCCCTGACCCGGATTACGGGCCGAAGTTAGATGTCCAAAGTGACCAGAGTGGTATTTCAACGATGACTCCACCCGAACTGGCGTCCGGGCTTCAACGTCTCCCACCTATCCTACACAAGCCACTCCGAACACCAATACCAAACTATAGTAAAGGTCTCGGGGTCTTTCCGTCCTGCTGCGCGTAACGAGCATCTTTACTCGTACTGCAATTTCGCCGAGTTTATGGTTGAGACAGCGGGGAAGTCGTTACTCCATTCGTGCAGGTCGGAACTTACCCGACAAGGAATTTCGCTACCTTAGGATGGTTATAGTTACCACCGCCGTTTACTGGGGCTTAAATTCTCAGCTTCGCCTTGCGGCTAACCGGTCCTCTTAACCTTCCAGCACCGGGCAGGAGTCAGTCCGTATACATCGTCTTGCGACTTCGCACGGACCTGTGTTTTTAGTAAACAGTCGCTTCCCCCTGGTCTCTGCGGCCCCGATCCCCTCCACACCGCAAGGGTGTATCAAGGTTGGGGCCCCCCTTCTCCCGAAGTTACGGGGGCATTTTGCCGAGTTCCTTAACCATAATTCTCTCGATCGCCTTAGTATTCTCTACCTGATCACCTGTGTCGGTTTGGGGTACGGGCGGCTAAAACCTCGCGTCGATGCTTTTCTCGGCAGCATAGGATCACCAAATCCCCCCAAACGGGGTCCCATCAGATCTCAGGCATCATGAACAGCGGATTTGCCTACCGTTCGCCCTACATCCTTAGACCGGGACAACCATCGCCCGGCTTGGCTACCTTCCTGCGTCACACCTGTTAATACGCTTGCCTCCCAGGATCAGGTCCTGCGCTCCACCAAAACCCTCACACCACAAGGGCGATCGGGCAGGTCTCGGGCAGTTAGTATCCCCTGTTCAGCATGGGCGGTTTTTCGCCGGTACGGGAATATCAACCCGTTGTCCATCGACTACGCCTGTCGGCCTCGCCTTAGGTCCCGACTTACCCAGGGCAGATTAGCTTGACCCTGGAACCCTTGATCATTCGGCGGACGGGTTTCTCACCCGTCTTTCGCTACTCATGCCTGCATTCTCACTCGTGTAGGCTCCACCGCTGGTTTACACCGCGACTTCACCGCCCACACGACGCTCCCCTACCCATCCAGACGCCTGAACCACAAGGGCTTAGCTAATATCTGAATGCCACAACTTCGGCGGTGTACTTGAGCCCCGCTACATTGTCGGCGCGGAATCACTTGACCAGTGAGCTATTACGCACTCTTTTAAGGATGGCTGCTTCTAAGCCAACCTCCTGGTTGTCTTCGCAACTCCACATCCTTTCCCACTTAGCACACGCTTAGGGGCCTTAGTTGGTGGTCTGGGCTGTTTCCCTCTCGACTATGAAGCTTATCCCCCACAGTCTCACTGCTGCGCTCTCACTTACCGGCATTCGGAGTTTGGCTGACGTCAGTAACCTTGTAGGGCCCATTAGCCATCCAGTAGCTCTACCTCCAGCAAGAAACACGCAACGCTGCACCTAAATGCATTTCGGGGAGAACCAGCTATCACGAAGTTTGATTGGCCTTTCACCCCTACCCACAGCTCATCCCCTCCATTTTCAACTGAAGTGGGTTCGGTCCTCCACGACGTCTTACCGTCGCTTCAACCTGGCCATGGGTAGATCACTTCGCTTCGGGTCTAGATCACGCCACTGCAACGCCCTATTCAGACTCGCTTTCGCTACGGCTGCCCCACACGGGTTAACCTCGCGACGTAACACTAACTCGCAGGCTCATTCTTCAAAAGGCACGCCGTCACCAGAATCAGACTGGCTCCGACGGATTGTAAGCACACGGTTTCAGGTACTGTTTCACTCCCCTCCCGGGGTACTTTTCACCTTTCCCTCACGGTACTGGTCCGCTATCGGTCATTAGGGAGTATTTAGGCTTATCAGGTGGTCCTGACAGATTCGCACGGGATTTCTCGGGCCCCGTACTACTTGGGATACTCATCCGGGCGGTACACAACATTACGGTTACGGGGCTAACACCCTCTCTGGCCGGCCTTTCAAAACCGTTCACCTATGCCTGCACATCACACCCCACCAGCCCGGCAGAACTGGTATGGAAAGTCCCACAACCCCGACCATGCAACGCCCGCCGGCTATCACACATGGAACGGTTTAGCCTGATCCGCGTTCGCTCGCCACTACTAACGGAATCACTATTGTTTTCTCTTCCTGCGGGTACTGAGATGTTTCACTTCCCCGCGTTCCCTCCACGCACCCTATGTGTTCAGATGCGGGTCACCAGGCAACTCGCGCCCCTGGCGGGGTTTCCCCATTCGGACACCCTGGGATCACAGTCCGGTTATCGACTCCCCCAGGCTTATCGCAGATTCCTACGTCCTTCTTCGGCTCCTAATGCCAAGGCATCCACCGTGTGCTCTTAAAAACTTGACCACAAAAGATCAATCAGTAATTTTCGAGAGAACCATGAAAACCACCGCTCCATCCCGAAAGACAGAACAACAGATCCAGGTTCATATTCTTGGAAATTGCTTCTTATAAAAGATGCTCGCGTCCACTATGTAGTTCTCAAACAACAACCCCAAACCACACACCCCACACACAACCCCCGAAAGGATCACACGCATGATCGGTGCAGCCAGGAAACCAGAAACACACAAACCCGCAACCCCACCCCACAAAAAGGGGGCAGAACCCACGGCCCTGTTGCCTCAGGACCCAACAGTGTGCCAAACACTACCCAACAACCCGCACCAGCCGCGTTCCTGAACACCCGCCCTTCCCAAAGGAAAAGAGAACATCCGTACTAACAACCGGTCCGTGCCACCAGGCACCTATTCGTTGATATTCCACCCTTGAGCACCCGCCGCAGAACAAACGTCTGCGCAACGGGCATATACTCCTGACAAACCCCCACCACCACATACGCGGCATGAAAATTTGTAGGTGCTCCTTAGAAAGGAGGTGATCCAGCCGCACCTTCCGGTACGGCTACCTTGTTACGACTTAGTCCCAATCGCCAGTCCCACCTTCGACAGCTCCCTCCCACAAGGGGTTAGGCCACCGGCTTCGGGTGTTACCAACTTTCGTGACTTGACGGGCGGTGTGTACAAGGCCCGGGAACGTATTCACCGCAGCGTTGCTGATCTGCGATTACTAGCGACTCCGACTTCATGGGGTCGAGTTGCAGACCCCAATCCGAACTGAGACCGGCTTTTTGGGATTAGCTCCACCTCACAGTATCGCAACCCTTTGTACCGGCCATTGTAGCATGCGTGAAGCCCAAGACATAAGGGGCATGATGATTTGACGTCGTCCCCACCTTCCTCCGAGTTGACCCCGGCAGTCTCCTATGAGTCCCCACCATCACGTGCTGGCAACATAGAACGAGGGTTGCGCTCGTTGCGGGACTTAACCCAACATCTCACGACACGAGCTGACGACAACCATGCACCACCTGTAAACCGACCGCAAGCGGGGCACCTGTCTCCAGGTGTTTCCGGTTCATGTCAAGCCTTGGTAAGGTTCTTCGCGTTGCATCGAATTAATCCGCATGCTCCGCCGCTTGTGCGGGCCCCCGTCAATTCCTTTGAGTTTTAGCCTTGCGGCCGTACTCCCCAGGCGGGGCACTTAATGCGTTAGCTACGGCGCGGAAAACGTGGAATGTCCCCCACACCTAGTGCCCAACGTTTACGGCATGGACTACCAGGGTATCTAATCCTGTTCGCTCCCCATGCTTTCGCTCCTCAGCGTCAGTTAATGCCCAGAGACCTGCCTTCGCCATCGGTGTTCCTCCTGATATCTGCGCATTTCACCGCTACACCAGGAATTCCAGTCTCCCCTACATCACTCTAGTCTGCCCGTACCCACCGCAGATCCGGAGTTGAGCCCCGGACTTTCACGGCAGACGCGACAAACCGCCTACGAGCTCTTTACGCCCAATAATTCCGGATAACGCTTGCGCCCTACGTATTACCGCGGCTGCTGGCACGTAGTTAGCCGGCGCTTCTTCTGCAGGTACCGTCACTTTCGCTTCTTCCCTACTGAAAGAGGTTTACAACCCGAAGGCCGTCATCCCTCACGCGGCGTCGCTGCATCAGGCTTGCGCCCATTGTGCAATATTCCCCACTGCTGCCTCCCGTAGGAGTCTGGGCCGTGTCTCAGTCCCAGTGTGGCCGGTCACCCTCTCAGGCCGGCTACCCGTCGTCGCCTTGGTAAGCCATTACCTCACCAACAAGCTGATAGGCCGCGAGTCCATCCAAAACCACAAAAAGCTTTCCACCCCCCACCATGCGATGAGGAGTCATATCCGGTATTAGACCCAGTTTCCCAGGCTTATCCCAGAGTTAAGGGCAGGTTACTCACGTGTTACTCACCCGTTCGCCACTAATCCCCCAGCAAGCTGGGATCATCGTTCGACTTGCATGTGTTAAGCACGCCGCCAGCGTTCATCCTGAGCCAGGATCAAACTCTCCGTTGAAGTAAAACAGACACAACCCCAAGCCCCGGGAAAACGGGACCAAAAGGCTGCACAAAATTTGAAACCAGCTGTAAAAACCAGACCACACCACGGGGTGGCGGACCTGGCCAAAACAACCAATCAATAAAACAATTGGTATCAACAAACTTGGCACACTATTGAGTTCTCAAACAACAGACACA
>NZ_JBIVRG010000034.1:0-4718 GCF_044755505.1 Pseudarthrobacter sp. NPDC092202
GCTCGGCTTCCGCAACCTCGCGAACTACACAGCCAGGAGCCTGCTCGAGGCCGGAGGTTTCAGACCCTCGCTACACCCTTGATTCCGAAGAGCCGTGTATGTGGGGATCGCGGTGGTGGGCGGGCTGCAGGTGGCGTTCGGGGCGATGCAGCTGGGCGATGTGCAGGCGTTCATCCAGTACTCGCGGCAGTTCACCATGCCGCTGGCGCAGCTGGGGTCCATGGCGAATGTGCTGCAGTCCGGGGTGGCGTCGGCCGAGCGGGTGTTCTCGTTGCTGGATGAGGAGGAGGAGTCCGTTGAGCCTGCTCCTTCTGCCGGGCCGGTGTTCGGGCGCGGGCGGCTGGTGTTCTCGGATGTGTCGTTCTCGTATTCGCCGGACCAGCCGCTGATCTCTTCTTTGTCTCTGGTGGCGGAGCCGGGGCAGACGGTGGCGATTGTGGGACCCACCGGGGCGGGCAAGACCACGCTGGTGAACCTGATGATGCGCTTCTATGAGATTGATGCGGGGCGGATAACGCTCGACGGCGTGGACGTCACCTCGGTGCCGCGGCGCGAGCTGCGCTCGCGGATGGGCATGGTGCTCCAGGATACGTGGCTGTTTGCCGGGTCCATCCGGGACAACATTGCGTACGGGCGGCCTGGTGCTACCGAGGCCGAGATCCTGGAGGCGGCCCGGGCGACGTATGTGGACCGGTTCGTACGGTCACTGCCGGACGGGTATGACACGCTGCTGGAGGACGAGGGGTCCAACGTGTCCGCGGGGGAGAAGCAGCTGCTGACGATTGCACGGGCGTTCCTGGCCCGGCCTTCGGTGCTGATACTGGATGAGGCGACGTCCTCGGTGGATACGCGGACCGAGGTGCTGGTGCAGAAGGCGATGAGTGCGCTGCGGTCCGACAGGACTTCTTTTGTCATCGCGCACCGCCTGTCCACCATCCGCGACGCCGACCTCATCCTGGTGATGGAGGCCGGCCAGATCGTTGAACAGGGCACGCACGCGTCGCTGCTCGCTGCGGGCGGGGCTTACGCGCGGCTGTACGAGGCCCAGTTCGCGGCTCCCGTGGCGGAGGTTTGACCGGCCGTGCGTCCCATTTGGAGCAGGACGAGTCAGCTACAGAGCTCCGTGGTCTTCAAAGTTACATCCTCTACAAATCGCTGCCATGACGGCAAGCTCTTGATAGGCCCATCATGGTCCAGACGTTCAAGAAGGGTGGCGCGGTGTTGAGGAAACTGCTTAGCCTGCCTCTTATACCTTGCGCCTTTGGTTTCGCTAGCGGCTAGATACGCCTTCTGCAAAATTTCTTTCGGCGATTTCGTTGATTCAATCTTCGACAGCGACGGCACCCCCAAAGCCTGTTTCCCGCTCGGCCGTCCTGCAACGGAGCGAATCTGCGCTTCGTCCGCTAGCAGCCAGGCTTCGAGCTCCTGAACTGGGACGACAGGTACCACCCGGTCGCTGCAACCCAAGGAGGACGCAGCGTCGTGAATCTCTTCATATCGTGGCTTAGGGTCGCTGCTGTCAGCGTCTCGGTGAACAAAGATCAGATCGACCTTGGCTTGCTCAGCAAGAACTTGGCTAATCCTCTCCTTGGTAGGGCCCTTGTACTCCCGAGATGCTCCCACGACTTTGGATGCCCCAGCCTTGATCATCAGAGTCCTGAGGTGTGCGACGAGACCATCATCCGATGTGCCTTCTCGGATTAGCGCGAAAGTCAATTCTGTCATCGTTTCGCCCTCACTGCATCAATTTCGGTTGCACTGAGCTGCATGGGGGCATCTTCGGGAAGCACTAAGTAATCGGTGATGAGAGCTTTCGAGCCCGCGTAACCATCTCCAATATCACGCCAGGTTCCCGCCATAGGGATCAACTGCACAGTCCTAACTTCATGCCCGTTCCTTAGGATGCTCATTGGCAAGGCCAAGAGCAGGTCCTCGGGATTTTGCTCGGCAACAAAATGAGGTGAATGGGTATTCACTAGCACCTGACGTAAAGGGTTGCCCGACCCAATCTCGTCCTCCACGTCAACGGCAAGATCGCGCAGTAGGTCAACCAGCGACGCAATCTTGGCTGGGTGGATGCCGTTCTCTGGTTCTTCCATGCAGATGACGCCACCGAACTCGTTGTCTGCCTCGATCACGCTTAAAGCTAGGAAACGTAAAGTTCCCTCTGAAAGGACTTGAGCTGGAAGAAATGGTCCCGACCCCACCTTCGCCTGAAGCGTAAGAATGTCCCGTTTTTCGTCGAAGTCAATTTCAATTTCACGTACATCGGTTAGGGCTGACGCCGTAGCGGCGACACGTGCCAAAACGTCATTGTCATCCTCGGAGAGCCTTGTTAGGGCAGCCGCAAGGTGAGACCCATTAGAACCTATGACGCTCGTGTCACTTGTGGAATCTGGAGATCTCATCGCGGATGGCTCCAGTGCAAGTTTCCGCCACTGTTGCATTTCACGCTTCGCGGCCAAAATTGTAGGGTCATCCGAAGTGTTTGTAGTTGAGACGACTGTCCTTTGTGTGCGCTCCGCTGACGATTTCCGCGGTTGTCCCCGGCTTCCGCCGTCTTGGTGCACCTGAATGATGGTCGTCCCTGCGGCGTCCTTGTCAGTTGAAATGTAGCGAGTACGTCGCGCATTCATCACCAACGAACTAATAAAAGCTCTGTCGCGAACCCATCTCAGGTGGTTTTTGGCTTCGCTTTTACCTATGTAGGTCAGACTCTCCCGAACAAGTCGGATGTTACCGAACCGGCCACTGATTTTTGCCGTAGGTGCCTCGTAGGCCAGTTCGAGCTCGTAACGTAAGAAGGTGCTGGTGGCCGCTGCCGGTTGGCCAAAGTCATCTTCGACATTTGGGCTTACGATCATTTCGACTGCCAGTTGCATGTTCTCATACCGGCCGCTGCCATCCAGCCAAAAAAGCGTTCTTGGATCTCCAACTCGGTCGCCCGCCGCGCGAAGATTTTGGGCGGCGTCGAGAAAGGTTGTATTAGACAGCAATGATATGAACTCGATGGCGTCAAACAGATTTGACTTACCAACGGCGTTAGGTCCGGCTATGCAAGTGTAGACACCAAAGTCGACCGCAACGTCAAATAAATTCTTAAATCCATTTACTTCCAGGCGAGTAAGCACACCCCTACACTACCCTTTCACCGTCGACCGTCCTCCACACGCGCCGCGCATCAAACATGTGGCTATGACACGAGGTTAGTACTCGACAAGATCATGGCATCAGAGGGTGTGCTTCGATCGAAGTCCATCCAGAAGCCGGCGAACTCAATCGGACGCTTCACCGTAAGGCGGTACCTTCCGTTAGGCAAAGGTGCTATATCAACAAGTTGTCCGTCGATGGTTGCAGTCGTGCCTACAGGACGGTCGAATATTGCTAGTGGATCGATTCCTTGGGCATGATTTATTGCGTTAGCGATACGTTCCACGGCGGCGCGCAGTAGATGCGAAAGGTCACCACGAGGGTCAAGTTCAAACCCGCACCAGTCGCTCACATAGTCAATATCGCCAGGCATGGCGGCCGCAGTGTCTGGTTGCGCTTTGCCCTTCACTATCTTCAAAACGTCTTCAAGCGTCCCTTGCGGATGAAGCCATAGACCTTCGTTGCGCCATACTTCCAGTAACTTGTTTCGTCGACTAAGTAATCCGCTCTCTCCAACATCGAGATCGGCAAGCCAACGCGCCCGGCTTCGTTCGTCTTTGCCGACTGCTGCTTGATTAGCAGCCTCGATCAGTGGCCTTAAGGCGACGTGGGTTGCAGGAGGCTCCGCGAAGAGTTCTTCCCGATATCTTTTCTGCAGGAGGGGGCTTTGATCGATAGTCCGCTGAACATCTGCCGTGAAGATCGCGTCCAAATCGGCGACGGCGCGCACGTCAATCTGCAAGCTCTTTGCAATAGAGAACCAAAGGGCAACGGCATTGCTGGATCCGCAGGGGACAAATTCCGTCTGGGCTACAACCGCAGGATCTTTGGTCCTCGACAAGGCTGTTCTGAGCGCCATCACATCGTGAGGCCCTTCGACAAGAACAGGACGAGGCGCAAAAACAAGCTGATTTATTAGGTTCATGTTTGTAGCCAAACTGGCAGTCACTCGACCAGCCTGCGACCCACCAAAGTGAGAAGCGATATTCGAAGGCTTCTGATTAGTTCTGAAAAACCAGATCGAACGTAATTCATCGGCAGATGCAGGCCGAAGCACTGATGGTTCATGGGTCACAACCACGGCGTTTCGGCCGGTTTTCGTACACTCGCTTACAAGTTCGGACACCCAAAGTCGCGCCATGGACGGGTGGAGATGTAACTCAGGCTCGTCGACGACTATTAGACTCCAGTCGCTTCTGTATAGAGCTGTAAGGAGAACGACTAGCTCCCGGAGTCCGTGACCTTCATCTCTGAAAAGTGAGTACTCGATGCTGCCTACGCGTACGTAAGGGTCTAGATATCCGGCAGTTTCGCGGAGCTCTATCACTCGACCCAACGCCTTGCGCATGAAAGCGGCCACCCGTAGAGCCACGTCGGGCTGTTCCCTCAAGACAAGCATCTGTTCAGTTGCCATTCCATGCTCTCGCGACTGTTGGGTCCAGTGCTCTCGATTCTCGCTGCCCAACGCGATGCCCTTAGCCTCGATCCACCGATGAGCCTTCGGCTGGCCGTCCTGGCGTGACCGGTGCGAGATGATGCGCCGCGGGCAGGGGTGTGTTCCGGGCGTC
>NZ_JBIVRG010000035.1:0-4709 GCF_044755505.1 Pseudarthrobacter sp. NPDC092202
ACACTATTGAGTTCTCAAACAACAGACACACCCGGCACCACCACCAGCACTTCTCAGCCGTGGATCGCTCCGGAGCAACTTCTCAAACTTACCGGCTTTCGAGGAGCTTTGCAAATCGGCGTTTCCGGCGCTTTGCGTTCCTCTCAACCGTCCCCACCCTTATCCGGCGCGCCAGCAGGCGAACCATTTTCAGGCTGTTTGTAAGGGGGTTGGTCGCTATTTTTCCGCTTCAGCGGCGGCGACTCAGAAAACAATACACGGCTGACGGCTGCTCCGCAAATCCGCCCTGGACAGGCCCCATGCCTCCCAAAACCCCGGAATTCCGGGACTTTCGGAGGCGTGGAGCCCGATTCAAGCCCTTTGCAGGAGGACGCGGTCCAGTATGTACTGGCTCACATATCCCTTTACCGTCAGCTGTCTACCTTAATTGTCAGGCTGAAGTCTGCATCCCGCGGCTTGAGGCGGTACTGCTCCAGGACCCCGGGACCGCAGGCAGCAGTACCCACCCCTCGCAGCGCATGGTCGAGGTACAGGTAGGTCCGCCCGTCCGCCTTCAAGTCCGGCCGGTGTGCCGCCGCGTCCAGGGAATGCTGGCTGTAGGGCCGGACGGTCAGGGCAAAGGCGTCACCGCTGATCTCGAGCATCCTGTCACCCAGCTGCAGCGCGGCGGACCTGGTACCGGACCGGGCACCGCATTCCTGCGGCCGCACGTAGTCCACATCCATATCCTCCAGGGGAAGCGAGAACCAGCCGGTCCGGGCCCCCTGCCCGGTGTCCGGGTAGCTCTGGTGGGGACCCTGGCCGAACCAGCTCACCGCCCCGGTATCTTCGCCCAACACGAGTTCCAGCCCTATCCGCGCCCACTCCACCTCAGAGCCGCGATTGACCCAGGAGCCGTCACGCCGGACCCGGGTCCGGAGCCCAACAGCCTCCCCGTCGGTGCTCCAGGTGTAGTCCACAAGCACGCCGTACTGTTTGTCTGCCGCACTCACCCGCGTACACACCGTGAGGGCCTCGCCGCCGTCGGGTCCTGCAGCTGCAGAGATGCTGAGCAACCGGGTGTGCAGCCGGTCCAGCCTTGCGTCCTGCCACTGGGTTGCCAGCGGCCGCTCGTCGGCACCGCCCCACTCCCGGCCGAGATCATTGTCGGTCGGAGCCCACCACAAGTTCAGCGCCAGCTTCTCCACCGGAATGCCGCCAATCGAGGCAGGCATGCCGGTGGCCCGGTCGAAGACAACCGGCCCCAGTGTGAGCACATTTCCCTGGACCTGGACGGACTCGACCGGCGCCGGCACCACAGGCGCCGCAGGCTCCCGGACAGACTGCCCCCACGCAACTTCATGCCCCGCATCCGCCCAGTCGGAATCCGCACCGAGAACCGCCTGAATAGTGAGGACGGCCGGCTGGCCATCAGGCAGCCCTGCTGCCAAGGCGGCGACACTGGCGGGCAACTCCACAACCGTTTCGGACTGGGGTGCGACGTGCGCAACCTCTACGGAGCCGGCGTCGAGCGTGCCGCCGTCGGCCGCCACCTCGTAGCGGAAGCTGAACGCGGAAATGTCCGCAAAGTCCTGGCCGTTGCGGAGGGTGAAGCCGGACCAGTCGCAGGCGACATCAATGCGCAGCGGCGCGATGACCTTCTTGAAGTCCAGCAGACCGGGCCGGGGATTGCGGTCCGCGTCAACAAGACCATCAGTGACGAAGTTGCCGTCATGGACTTCCTCGCCGAAGTCGCCACCGTAGCCGTAGTGCTCAACGCCGTCGCCCGCGGCAACTGTGATGCCGTGCTCCAGCCATTCCCACACAAACCCGCCCATCAGGCGCGGGTACTTCTCGAAAAGCTCCTGGTACTCGCTCATGCCGCCCGGGCCGTTACCCATGGCGTGCACGTATTCGCAGAGCACAAAAGGCATGGCCCGGCGTCGGGCGTCCAGTGCGGCATCTTCCAGGGCAGGCTCTATCCCTTGGCCGATCAGTGCCGTTTCCGCCTGGCTGGCGTACATCCGGGAGTAGACGTCCACGTGCGCGGAGGACCAGTCTCCCTCGTAGTGGATGGGACGGGACGGATCCCGGTCCTTGGCCCAGCGCGCCATGGCGGCCAGGTTCCTGCCGGTACCCGCCTCATTGCCCAGGGACCACATGACCACCGACGCGTGGTTCTTGTCCCGCTCAACCGTGCTGCGCATGCGATCCACCAAGGCGTCTTTCCACCGGGGGTCGTCGCTGGGGTTCTGTGCCCATCCGGCACTCTCAAAGCCGTGCGTTTCCAGGTCGCACTCGAGCACAACGTAGAAGCCCAGCTGGTCCGCCAGGGCGAGGAATTCCGGATGGGGCGGGTAGTGCGAGGTCCGGATCGCGTTGATGTTGTGCTGCTTCATGAGCCGCAGCTCCGCCTCCACGACATCCCGGGGCACCACCCGGCCAAGCCGTGGATGGTGCTCGTGGCGGTTCACGCCGCGCAGCAAGATCCGCCGTCCATTGATTTTGAACTGCGCATCCTCGATGGTGATACTGCGGAAGCCAATCTGGAGTGCGACGTTCTCTCCAAGGGTGCCAACGGTGGCCTCGTAGAGCTTCGGGACCTCCGCGGACCAGGGCTCGACGGCGGGAACACGCACCTCGGTGCCGGCGGGCAGTTCCAAATTCAGTTCGGGAACGCGGACGACGGCGTCAATCGCCTGGCCGCCACGGCTCGCCTCGATCTTGAGCGTGCCTTCGCCGGTGGCGTGGTCGTAGTCTGCGTGGACGAAGACGTCGTCAATGCCGGCATCGGGCCTGGCCTGCAGGGTGACATCGCGGAAGATACCTGGGAGCCACCACATGTCCTGGTCTTCAACGTAGCTGGCGGCCGAGAACTGGGCGACGCGCACAGCGAGGGTGTTTTCTCCCTGCTCCAGGATCCCGGAGACATCAAATTCGTGGGCGAGCCTGCTTCCACGGGTGGTCCCGAGTTCCACGCCATTCAGCCATACGGTCCCGGCCGACTCAATGCCGTCGAACCGCAGGAGGGCGTGTGGAAAGAACTCCGGCCCGGCCTCAAACACCACCAGATGGTCCCCGATGGGGTTGGCTTCCGGAACGTGCGGCGGCTCTACTGCGAAAGGGAACTGAACGTTGGTGTAGGCGGGGGCGCCGTGTCCGTGCATCGGCCAGCTGGAGGGCACGGGCAGGCTCGTGAATCCGCACAGGTCCTTGCCCGCTTGCCAGTCATCGCTGGGGGCCGTCCGGACGCCGGGGCTAAGGCGAAACTGCCAGTCCCCGTTCAGGGACAACCGCGGGGCATCGCTCTTCAAGTAGGCCCGTGCGGGCAGGGTGCCCCGGCCCGCGGCAAGGGATTCGAGGTCCTGGATATCGGCGGAGCCAAGCTGCAGGTCCATGCCTGCTGAACCAGGGCTGCTTTGCGGGGTGCTGTCCGCCAGGGCGGATGGTGTTTCGACTGACATGGGCTTCCTTGCTTCAGGGAGTCGCTGCTAAAAAGCGTGAACGTTCACGGGCCGTCCCTAAGCCTAGCCTTTTGTGCCGTCGTTGAGTAGGGGTCAGGCCGATTGGCGAAGGACGAGCTGGTGGTTCAGGGTTAGCGAGCTATCGGGGCTTCCCGCCCTGATCCTCCCGGACAGGAGATCATCCACGAGGTCGACGGCGGCCCGGCCTACCGCCTTGAGGTCAAGTGAGAGGGTGGTCAGCTCCGGTGTCACCAGCTCGCCAAGGGGTATGCCGTCCATCCCGATCACGGCGCAATCCTCCGGAACCCTCCGCCCGGCGTCCCGCAAGGCCTTCAGCGCCCCTGCCGCCATAAGGTCGTTGTACGCCACGAGCCCATCTATTCCGCCTTCGTCCTGGATCAGGGCGCGAACTGCCGCCCGGGCTGATTGGGCCGACTCCCCTGCCTGCCGGACAGTGAGCGAAATGCCGGCTTCTGCTGCCGCTGCTGCAACAGCCCGCCCACGGGTGGTGGCGGGCCGCTCCTGGTCAGCGTCAAGATAAGCGATCCGCCGGCGCTGCCTGGACTGCAGCCGTTCCAGGGCGATCCGGGCGGCATAGGCGTAGTCAAAGGAGATGCCGCCGGCTGCCTGGCCTGAAGGGTAGTCGAGAACCACCACGGGCCGGCGGCCCATCAGTGATTGGGCCGCATCTGAGCTGGGACCGAGGTAGCCCACGAGGGCATCAACCTGGGGCCCCAGCCGCTCGACGGCGTCCAGGCCGGTTCCGCTGCCGTGGCCAAAATCATCAACCACCACGTTCCAGCCCCGCTGCGTGGCTTCTTCAACCACACTGGAAGCAAACTCCGGGAAGTAGGGGTTGGTCAGATCAGGGATAGCAAGTCCCAGGGATGTCCGGGCACCCTGTACAAGTGCTTTGGCGAACCGGCTTGGTGAATAGCCCAGTTCTACCGCCAACCGCTGGACGCGCTCCCGCGTGGAAGCGCTGATACCGGGCATGTCATTCATGGCACGGGTGACGGTCTGCCGGGATACCCCTGCAGCCGCCGCAACGTCCAGGATAGTAGCGCGGTGGACCTGTGGGCCGCTGGAAGTCGGGGTCATGACCGTAAGTCTAGGGGGCAGCCAACTGCCTGGTGGTCCGCCGATTTCGAGGCGGGTTTGGTGTGGTGTGGTGTGTGTTAAATGTGGGAGGCCCCAACCATGGTGGTTGGGGCCTCGACCAATGTGTGTCCGGCGGTGACCTACTCTCCCACACCCTCCCGGGTG
>NZ_JBIVRG010000036.1:0-1671 GCF_044755505.1 Pseudarthrobacter sp. NPDC092202
CCTCGATCCACCGATGAGTTTGGGGTGTGAGCGGGTGCCGTGACACGGAAATGCCCCTCGGATCAGGGAAAATAGAGCTTGTCTAAGGTTCTAGTTCCCAGAAACGAGAGGCATCCCGTAGGTGCAATTCAAGCATGCTCCCGCTGCCGTGTCGGCGATGTTCGATGATCCGAATCTGGTGTCGGCCGTGGGGCTGGTTCCGATGCTCCGTCTCGCCCGTTCCGCGGGTCTCGACGAGCTCGCCCAGTCGCGGTTGACCGTCCCGACAGACAAGGGTGCGAACGCTGGCGGCAAGGTGATGGCGCTGGTCGCGGGGATGCTCGCCGGTGCGGACTCGATCGACGACATGAACGTGCTGCGTCACGGCGGGATGGGCCGGCTGTTCGATCGGACGTATGCGCCGTCGACGCTGGGCTCGTTCCTGCGGGAGTTCCGGTTCGGGCACGTCCGCCAACTCGACGCCATCGCCTCCCGAACCCTGGTGAACCTCACCCAGGCCGCGCCACTGCTGCAGGCCGCGAACGACGAGCGGGTGATGGTCGATCTGGACGACACGATCATCGAGGTCCACGGATACCAGAAGCAGGGCGCCTCGTTCGGGTACTCCGGCGTCCGCGGGCTGAACGCCCTTATCGCCACCGCCAGCACCTCGACCTCGGCTCCGGTGATCCTGGGTCAGCGACTGCGGCAGGGGAAGACCGGGTCCCCGAAGGGCGCCGCCCGGATCGTCGGCGACGCCCTGGCCACCCTCCGCCGCATGCACTCCGGAAACGGCGCCCGCCCGTTGCTGCGCGCGGACTCCGCGTTCTACGGACACGCCACCATCGGCACGGCGATCAAAGCAGGCGCGGACGTATCGGTCACCGTCCGGATGGACCCCGCGGTGAAGGCGGCGATCGCGACGATCCCCGAGGATGCGTGGGAGATGATCGAGTACACCGACTCGATCCGTGACGAGGCCACCGGTCAGCTGATCTCGAAAGCAGAGGTCGCCGAAGTGGCCTTCACTGCGTTCCGTTCACGGAAGAAGGCCGAACGGGTCGACGGGCGGCTGGTGGTGCGGCGGATCCCGGACCTGAACCCGAACAAGGTGGAACAGCCGACGCTGTTCGACGTCTATCGGCATCACGCGTTCTTCACCACGACCGACAAGACGACGATGGGCACCGTCGCGGCAGACAAGACCCACCGCGGTCACGCCATCATCGAACAGGTCCACGCCGATCTGAAGGGCGGTCCGCTCGCTCACCTGCCGTCCGGGGTGTTCACCGCGAACAGCGCCTGGCTCGTGCTCGCGGTGATCGCGTTCAACCTCACCCGCGCCGCCGGGCTGATCGCCGACCGGGCGGGTCGGCTCGCCCGAGCGACGACCGCGACGATCCGCCGAACCCTCATCTCGGTGCCGGCACGGCTGGCGCGGTCCGCGCGCCGGATCACCCTGCACCTGCCCGAGGCCTGGCCCTGGCAGACCGCGTTCGAACGGCTCTTCACCGCGACGCACGCGCCACCACCGGCAGCGGCCAGCTGACTACCGCCGCCACCAGCGGCACGACCGAGAACGAAGTGGACGACCGGGATGCGACGCCCGGAACACACCCCTGCCCGCGGCGCATCATCTCGCACCGGTCACGCCAGGACGGCCAGCCGAAGGCTCATCGGTGGATCGAGGCT
>NZ_JBIVRG010000037.1:0-1655 GCF_044755505.1 Pseudarthrobacter sp. NPDC092202
CCTCGATCCACCGATGAGCTTGGGTGACAAGCGGGTGCCGTGACGCAGAAATGCCCCTCTGATCAGGAAGAATAGTGATTGTCTAGACCGCTGTTCGACCGATCCGAGAGGCATCTCGTAGGTGCAATTCAAGCATGCTCCCGCTGCGGTGTCAGCGAAGTTCGATGACCCGAATCTTGTGTCGGCCGCAGGGCTGGTCCCGATGCTCCGCCTGGCCCGCACCGCAGGGCTCGATCAGCTCGCGCAGGTCCGGTTGACGGTCCCGTCGGATAAGGGCGCGAACGCGGGCAGCAAGGTGATGGCGCTGGTGGCGGGGATGCTCGCCGGGGCGGACTCGATCGACGACATGAACGTGCTGCGTCATGGCGGGATGGGCAGGTTGTTCGATCGGACGTATGCGCCGTCGACGCTGGGCTCGTTCCTGCGGGAGTTCCGGTTCGGGCACGTCCGCCAGCTCGACGCCGTCGCCTCCCGGACCCTGGTGAACGTCGCGCAATCCGCGCCACTGCTGCAGGTCCGGGATGGTGAGCGGGTGATGGTGGATCTGGACGACACGATCATCGAAGTCCACGGATACCAGAAGCAGGGCGCGTCGTTCGGGTACTCCGGCGTCCGCGGCCTGAACGCCCTGTTCGCCACGGCGTCGACATCGCAGTCGGCGCCGGTGATCGTGGGGCAGCGGCTGCGGCAGGGGAAGACCGGTTCCCCGAAGGGTGCCGCCAGGATTGTCGGCGACGCTCTCGCGACGCTGCGCCGCTTGAACCCCGGAAGCAGTTCCCGGCCGTTGCTGCGGGCGGACTCCGCGTTCTACGGACACGCCACCATCGGCACGGCGATCAAGGCCGGCGCGGACGTATCGGTCACCGTCCGGATGGACCCCGCGGTGAAGGCGGCGATCGCGACGATCCCCGAGGATGCGTGGGAGATGATCGAGTACACCGACTCGATCCGTGACGAGGCCACCGGGCGACTGATCTCCAAAGCAGAAGTCGCCGAAGTGCCCTTCGTCGCGTTCCGGTCCCGGAAGATCGCCGAACGGATCGAAGGGCGTCTGGTGGTGCGGCGGATCCCGGACCTGAACCCGAAGCAGGTCGAGCAGCCGACACTGTTCGACATCTACCGGCACCACGCGTTCTTCACAACCACCGACAAGACAGTGATGGGCACCGTGGTGGCGGACAAGACCCACCGGGCACACGCGATCATCGAGCAAGTCCACGCCGACCTGAAGAGCGGCCCGCTCGCTCACCTGCCCTCCGGGGTGTTCACCGCGAACAGCGCCTGGCTCGTCCTCGCGGTGATCGCGTTCAACCTCACCCGCGCAGCAGGGATCATCGCCGACCACGCCGGCCGGCTCGCCAGAGCGACGACCGCGACGATCCGCCGCACTCTCATCTCCGTGCCCGCGCGGCTGGCGCGGTCCGCGCGCCGGGTCACACTGCACCTGCCCGAGGCCTGGCCCTGGCAGGCCCCGTTCGAGCAGCTCTTCACCGCGACGCACGCACCACCACCGGCCGCGACCAGCTGACCACCGCCGCGCCCGCGGCACGACCAAGGACCAAGTGGACGACCGGGATGCGACGCCCGGAACACACCCCTGCCCGCGGCGCATCATCTCGCACCGGTCACGCCAGGACGGCCAGCCGAAGGCTCAT
>NZ_JBIVRG010000038.1:0-1426 GCF_044755505.1 Pseudarthrobacter sp. NPDC092202
GGCTCTTCGGAATCAAGGGTGTAGCGAGGGTCTGAAACCTCCGGCCTCGAGCAGGCTCCTGGCTGTGTAGTTCGCGAGGTTGCGGAAGCCGAGCGCGGAGCCGCGGAGGTGCTCGAGTCGGCCGTTGATCGCCTCTGTCGGACCGTTGCTCGTGCCGGGCAGGTCGAAGAACGCGAGGACGTCCGCGGCGCGCTGCTTCAACGTCCGACCGAGCCGGCGAATCTCGGCCAGCATCGCGGGGACGCCGCTGCTGACGGAATCGATCACCGACCGCATCATCTCCTTCGCCTTCTTCTTGTCGGGTTCGCGGTAGGCGGCGACGATGCGCTGGTAGATGCCCCAGGTCGCTTCGACCTCGACGTGCTCCTCGACCGCGAACACCGCGTCCAGCCGTGCGGTCTGCTTCTCGGTGAGGAAGCTCACGCCGGTGTGGAGGGTGCGGCGGACCCCGTAGAGCGGGTCCCCGGCGTGACCGCGGTGCCCGAGAGTGTCCTGCTGAACCCTCTGCCGGGTCCGGTCCAGGGCGTCACCGGCGAGCCGGACGACATGGAACGGATCCATCACCGGGACCGCGTCGGGGAGTTCCTCGGACGCGGCGGTCTTGAACCCACTGAACCCATCCATCGCGACCACTTCGATCTGCTTCGACCACTCCTTGGGCCGGGCGGCGAGCCACTGCTTGAACACCGCCTTCGACCGACCCTCGACCATGTCCAGCAGCCGTGCGGGACCTGTCTTGTTGCGGGCGGGCGTGAGGTCGATGATCACGGTCACGTACTTGTCACCGAACCGGGTGTGACGCCAGACGTGCTCGTCGACGCCGATCGTGGTGACGCCGTCGAACCTGGCCGGATCGTCGATCAGCCGCCGCTTGCCCTCGGCGAGGATCGCGGTGTTCGCGGTGTGCCACGACACACCCAGGCCTGCCGCGGCGCGGGAGACGGTGAGGTGGTCGACCACGATCGCCTTCAGCGCCCACCCGACCCCGCCGCGGGAGATCTTCGCCCGCGGCGCCGCCGCGTTCGTCGTGTCCTGCCGCCAGGTGCGGCGGCAGTGGCCGCACCGGTAGCGGCGCACCCGCACCAGCAGCGTCGTGGGCCGGTGCCCGAACGGCTCGTGCGCGAGCGGACGCGTCACGGTGTCGCGCGGCACGCCCTCGGCGCCGCACTTCCGACACCACGGGTCATCGTCAACGACGCGGCACTCGAGTACCGCCCGGTCGGGCTCGATCAACTGGCCGATGGCTTCGAGGCCGAGCTCATCGAGACGGCAGAACGTGGTGAGGTCAGGGGTCGCGAACGTAGGGTGGTGCAAGTCGAGGTCTTCCGGCAGATGGGCAGTGTGAGAACTTCCATCCTGGAAGACCTCGACGTCTATCCACGAACCAGCCGCCGACCCTCGACTACACCCTCAACTGCGAAGAGCC